>JBCCSC010000109.1:0-2995 GCA_039200705.1 Chloroflexota bacterium | reverse complement strand
GGGGGTGATTGTGATGGTCGTGACCTGCCTCGCTACTCTGAGTGTGCCATGCGTCAATAATTTTTATAATCGCTTACCTGTTTATCCTGATGCGACTTTGAGCAATACCCAAGCCAGTCGTTTTAACTATATTGGCTTCGGTGAACTCCAACTGACTTATAGCAGTCCTGAGTCACTAGATACTATTCAGGCTTGGTATCAAGAAATAGTTGATGATGTGCTCAATGAGGCACGTCGGGCACAGATATTAGGCGAAGATGCGCCTCCAACATGGAATCATCGGTATGAGTTGAGTGAAGCAAACAACGGTGAAGGAACTGAGATTGTTCTCACGGCACAGTGTTTGAATTGATGAGACGTTATTGAGTGAGTTGTCGAAAATAAGTAGATATGTGTAGAGACGCATCAGCGTATGCGTCCGCGTTTTAAGCTGTGGGATACGCCGATCCCACCCTACAAGGTGTCTAAGAACTTTCAGAATTTCACTCTATGTCATATGAAAAACGGATGTCCTAAGATACCGATTATTTCCAAAACCAGTTACCAAAAACTAACGACCAGCGACTATCAAACACCTTAATTGTTCAATGGCACATCAGACAGTACGCTAAAGTTACACTTTCGCACAGTTAGTTCAATTAAGGAACACAGCTATGTCAGAATTGAGAATTGACTCAGGCACACCATCTGGTGGACAAGAGACAGCCGACGACCGTATCAGCTTACATCCCGATAATAAACGACGATTTTTTGCAGAAGGCTTAATCGAAGCCTATTGTGGTCCGAAACAACTCGGTGCGCCTGACGATTTGGGCGATGTCATCATTGATTTTATCAATGGTGCACAGAAAACGCTCAAAATTGCGGTGCAGGAACTGGACAGCATGGCAATCGCGCAAGCTATCATTGATGCTAAGTGGCGTGGTGTGCGTGTGCAGATGTTCTTGGAGCAAGATTATCTGATTGCTGAGCGTGAGAGCCTCAAGGATATGCTGGGTGAAAGCTATGAGGGTGATGAAGACCGATGGGCAGTACAATGGCGCGAATCATCTGATAACAATCATGCAATTAATCGTGAAATTTTCGCAGCGTTGCTCCGCAATGGTATTGATGTTAAAGCCGATTACAATCCTAATATTTTCCATCAAAAATTTATCATCCGTGATTACACCACCAAAGACACGAATCCACCTCCTGCGGTTCTGACAGGCTCAACCAATTTCACCGTAACAGGTACGAATAAAAATTTGAATCATGTGGTCATTTTCCATGATAAGAGCATCGCCTATCAGTACAATCAAGAATTTAATCAGATTCGCAAAGGCTTATTTGGTCAGGGGGATAACACACGCGGTAGCACCAAGCCAAGAGTGCATAATGTTGGTGGGGTGCCTGTGCGGATTCTATTTTCGCCTGATAATGTACCCGAATTAGAGATGGTCAAGCAAATGTTGAAAGCCTCACACCGTATTGACTTCGCTATTTTCACTTTTAGTGGGTCATCGGCTATTGATGATGCAATGGTGATGGTCAATCGCGCAGGGGTCACAATTCGGGGAGTGTTAGAAAGTAAACAAGCCAATCAAAAGTGGTCAGCCCGTGAATGGCTACAACGGGCAGGGATTCAATTTTATTATCCCGACGACAAAGACCCAATGTTCCAAGGCAAACTCGGTAAGTTGCATCACAAATTATTCATCGTAGACGATAGCGTCGTTGTTGGGGGTAGTATGAATTACACAGGACCAGCCAACGATTTCAATGACGAAAATATCTTCGTCATTGGTAGCCCCTATAACCTCAGTGAAAAAGATGGTGGACCTGTCAATCATAGCACGCTAGCAGAACTCACGGGCTTCTTTCGTAATGAGATTAATCGCATCATCAAGCATAGTGTGTTGCAGGATTGATGACCATATAAGGTAAAAAATGAGGGCACGTCAAAATAGCGTGTCCACCACTAAAGTTTTTTCAAGGCTATCTTAGCAAGTTTAATTCTGCTTCCCTTAACCGTCTATTGTTCGTGATGATAGCTTCTGCTGAATCTGTTCAACCGATAACAATATAGAGAGGAAACAACGTCAATATGGTGATGCCACCTGACTCAACACAAACACCATAGCACTGTAATAATCACTAGGGTATTGGTGATTTTGATAATCCAAGTTTATAGTGTGATACAGTTCATTATCAGCACATTTTTGCACATTCTCTGTATAATGAGGGTAAGACTAATTCGCATATGAGGAGTGTATTTTATGGGGCGTATTTTAACGACAACAACTGAAGCTGTACCAGGATTTGATGTTGTACAAGTTGTGGGATTAGTACGTGGGAATACAGTTCGTACACGCCATGTCGGGCGTGATATTATGGCATCCTTCAAGACGATTGTCGGAGGCGAGATTGAAAGCTATACAACTTTGATGACGGATGCGCGTGAGCAAGCACTTGAGCGTATGTTAGAAGATGCCGAAGTTCTAGGTGCGGATGCGGTCATCGCGATTCGCTTCGAGACATCCGACTTGATGGCATCCGCCGCCGAGTTACTCGTCTACGGTACGGCGGTCAAACTACGCCCAAAGGGCAAATAATATCAACAGCTTGCTTTTTGCATGTGTAGTTCATGAGAGACCATCCAAAAATCAGACATAAAAGTGTTGAGCATTGTATGGGCAGAAGCAAAACAAATGATACCCTCCAATGCTCATAGTCTTTATTCGAGTGTCGATCTTTATTGAGTCAAGGAAACGTGCATTCCACAACCCAGCGTCGTGCTACAAAGCCAATATGCCATCTGTGCTTTTAGTTACTCTCACCATTATATTATTTGTATGGTTTTATTGTCAGTTACACGTTTCTTTATATCATAAATCATGTAGGGATGGAATATAGTTCTTTACAAAACCATACCCTTGTGACCTATTCTGAGCCAATCAAGTGGAAAGAAGATTTATACAAATTTCTATAACATTCATACAAATATATTCACCAG
>JBCCSC010000108.1:0-3984 GCA_039200705.1 Chloroflexota bacterium | reverse complement strand
GGATTAGATCCTAGAATCATAGCTACGCCACTAATAATCTCAGATAATGTTGATAGAGATTCATCAATAGTAGAATTATATATTTGGACTTTAAACAGTTATGCTCGATTGCTTCAATCATTTGAAAATCCTATTGAATGGTGGTTCATACCCCAACGCAGTAGACCTATATGGCTAAATGAAACTAAGATCGCGTTTCTCACATATGAAGGAGAGTATCAAACACAAAACCTCATTATTTATGATATTGAGGAAGATAAACTACTCACCTTACATGAGTTTACGTGTGAAAGTTGTAATTTTATATCACATCTGACATACAACGAAATACAAGAAGAAGTAATATTTTGGCAACCTAGTAGAGACTCTGGATGGGATTTAATAGGAGTTAGTGTCGAAGATGATCGCCTCAATCATTACATAACCGTAGATACCACACCATCTCCCATTCAAATTTCTCCAGATGGAAAATATCTCTCGACAACTATTCTGAATATAGAAAGTAGCTTGATTATTTTAGATATAGAAACAAAGGAAATTCTAGTTGAAACAATTCTTACAGATGATTACATTAGATTATCTGGATGGATCGCGAAGAATTAATAAATTTTTTGTGGTACTAGATTGTGGAGACAGTTTTGTTTTTAGAATCGTGTCAAAAAGGGCAATTTCTGTGCAGGAGGATTTCATGTCCTCCTGATTAGAATAAAGGTGCTTTTTGTCGCTGAGGAAGTTGCAATCTGAACTGCTGAAATGCTCTATGTGCCAAATTGCTTAGAAACTACGGTAGGTGGGATTAGAATCCTTTTTTACTTATCTTTAGACCTATCTTTTCCCCAACCACCACCACCAGGGGTTTCAATAATAATACGGTCACCAGATTCGATACTGTTTGTGTACTTACCTCTAATGGTCTCAGTATCATTATCTTTGCGTTGGAGCGTATTTTTACCGACTGCACCAGCATCACCGCCTTGTAAACCATAAGGCGCACGCTGACGACGCTCACTATTGATTGTAATCGTCGCAGGGGTCAAAAATTCGTATTCGCGCACAATGCCATCGCCACCCTTATTCTGACCATCACCACCACTGCCATCACGCAAACTATAACGCAATACACGTATGGGATACGTCATTTCAAGTGATTCGATTGGTGTGTTCATCGTATTGGTCATGTGGCTTTGTCGCCCAGATAAGCCATCACCATAAGCAGATGCACCATGTCCGCCTCCGATGGTTTCATAGTAGACGAATTGTCGCCCTTGACGAAATCCCCCAACCGTAAAATTATTCATCGAGCCTTGTGATGCCGCAGGGATAACATCAGGCAGGGCTTGTGCCAATGCACCGAGAACGGTATCTACTACACGCTGTCCAGTTTCTGTATTGCCGACCGCCACCGCAGCAGGGAAGTATGGATTCAGAACCGAGCCTTCGGGCGTAATCACCGTGACAGGCGCAAAGCATCCATCGTTAACAGGGACATCATCTTCTGCGAGTAGACGCACACAATACCACGTCGCACTCCGCACAATCGCTGTTACTGCATTGACATTGCCGAGTACCTGTGGCGCGCTACCTTCAAAATTAACAGTCATTTGCTTACCACGAACGCTGACTGTCGCTACAATTGGAATCTCAGCTTCAGTTTGTCCGTCGCCTTCAAGCGCATCCTGAAAGGTATAATCGCCGTCAGGAATATTGTCGATAATGGCTTCTGTCATCTGTAGCGAATAATTCATGAGAGCATCGGCATGTTCCCATGCTGTTTCTACACCGTGATTGACCATCAAATCCACCATGCGACGCTCACCAACACGATGCGCTGCCAGTTGCGCCTCAATGTCTCCGATGCGTTCTTCTGGATTACGTGTATTGGCAATAATCATTTTCATGACACCATCGTTTATCCAACCACTCAGCTTGAGCTTCACAGGCGGAATAATAATGCCCTCTTGATACAACTCTGTGCTCAGTGGCAATGACCCAGGCGACATTCCCCCAACATCAGCATGATGAGCACGGCTGGCAATGTAAAATGCGATACCATTACCAGCAAAAACAGGCGATACCATCGTAATATCAGGCAGATGTGTTCCTCCACGATAGGGGTCGTTCAGTACAATCACATCACCTTGATTGATGTCTTCAAATTCAGCAATTGCATGAGCAACAGAGGCAGGCATACTTCCTAAATGCACAGGAATATGCGCTGCTTGTGCGACCATTCGCGCATCAGAGTCAAAGACAGCACAACTAAAATCCAAACGCTCCCGAATATTAGGGCTAAAACTTGCCCGTTGGAGTGTCACGCCCATTTCTTCGGCAACACTCGCAAATAAATTCTTGAAGACTTCCAATGAAATCGCATCAACTGGCATCAAACTGACCCTCACGGTGAATTATTATTCATAATCTTATGATACCACTCTGCATTGAATCCCGTATACTAAATGAACAATCAACATGCTGAGGATGACCTATGCCCTTTGACCTTTCACAAACACTACTCATCGGCTTAACAGTCATTTCGATGATTGGCGCATTATTCTTGATTTTGCTCCCCTCTGTTCCTGTCACCACATTAGAGTGGACAATTGCCATGATTTTTGGTGCATTTACGACCTTTGAGCGTTTGCCGTGGTGGGCAATGTTGATTATTACTGTAGTCATGATTATTGGCATCACCTCACAACTTTGGATGCCTCTCATCGGACTAAAAGGGCGCAAAGTCTCTTGTATGGAGTTAGTCGCTTTCTTTATTGGGATGATACTCGGCACGCCTGTTCCAATTATCGGTAATTTTCTTGGGGGGATGTTGGCAGTGTTCCTGCTCAATTTTGTTCGCACAGGTGACCATGAACACGCCTTCGATAGAGGAGAAACAGCCTTTTGGGTTGTCCTTGCCAGTATGTTTGTAGAATTTCTGATGGCAATCACGATTGTTCTAACAACTATTTTTGCAATTGTCGTCACAGCATAATGAACTCCAAATTTATTGAAATCTGGATAGATAGTGCCTCTCTGGAATACGTTTTAATGTTGAAAACCACTTCAAGTGATAAATTTGAAATTCTTGACCCACAAGTAGATTATCAAGTTATCCAAGTGTTTACGACATACAATGATGCTTGGGACTGGTTACGGGAAGATGAATATGACTTGGTTGAAGGACGCTACAAAGTGGATAATTGACTTTTTGTGTAATCTACGTGATCCATACAGATAAAGGTTTTCGTAGGGGACGCACCTGTGCGTCCCGTTGGTTTGCGATATTGTTGCTTTGTATATATGGAGGTGTCAGATACTAATCCCAAAGACCACGATGTAAGTCAAGAAACCACAGACAGCCCCAATGTGCATCAATGATAAGTCACTCTGTGAACGCTCATAATCCCCGAAGACCATCAAGCTCAAAGTCGCTGAAAATGCTAATTCACCTAGTGGAATCACATTATCATATTGACGCATATACATGCCAGCACCAGCTGTCGCCATCGCAAACACAAAAGCAAAAACAAAGGAAATTAAACCATTACTATTGAGCATTTTCGATGCACTACTACCGAGGTCGGATTTGCGAACACTGAACGCAATCGTCAATGGCAAGAGGGCAGCAGCTAAACTCCGCACACCGACATTCATATCGCGCGATATTTCAGCCCACACATAAATTGCACCAAAGGCAAAAATCATCAAGGGCACACCATAACCGATTGCCATATTCAGTACCCAGCCAAAGAATTTTTCAATTGGACTTTGATCTTTTTCAAGTTGATATGCTTGTTCCATGAGAAACCATCTCCTAAATAAATTAATCTGATGACCTCATCATGCCATGCCCAAAATTTCATCCAAAGAAACTACTGAAAATTACTATAAATCAAAATTTTGATGTGCTAAAAATAATATAAATAGGTTTACAATCGCTCCAGAATAAGGTTGCGATAGCCATCCACGCGCGCTGACCATCCCTGTGCG
>JBCCSC010000107.1:0-5493 GCA_039200705.1 Chloroflexota bacterium | reverse complement strand
CCAACTTTAAGACAGTGTGATGAAAATTGCCAATGTCCGCAAAATATCTTAGGGTGTATTGCCTTTGGTACAATTAATCGAGTTCATTTTTTGACACACGAGGATGCTAATGATGCAAGCATCCTCAAATACAGTATTCATCACTCGGCTTCTTGCTTGAGGTCTTTGACAAATTGCTCAAAATTTGCTCTAAAATCAGGGAGTGAACCAACTATCATCGGTAACATCAAACCACTGAATACCTCCGTCATTGTAAATTGTGTTACCGTGCCTTTAGATGTTAGTTGATATCTCCGAACCCCTTTAAACATGGGTGCAAAGCCATCTTCCCAAATCATCAGATATGGCTTATCGAGTGTGGTCACTTTGAGTTTAAAAGTACGATTTGGGTCTAATGTCGAGACGAGTTCAATAGTGTTCCCCAAGACAATCTCACCGCTAAGGCTCATTACAGTTGAGTTCCAACGCGGTATCTGTGAGGCATTGGTCATCAATTCCCAAATTGTCTCAGGAGAGGCTTTGATGTCTGCACTGACTGTGCATGATTTGCTAAAAAGCGAACTGTCGTTTTTTGCTTGAATGACCATAGTATAATTACTCCAATTGTCAGGGCGATAGATAAGTTTGCATCTCAGCTAAACGGTTGTTTAAATAGCGACGTTCAGCATCATTGGTGCAAAATTCAATGGCTTGTTGATAATATGTGATTGCTCTTTGCCAGTTATGTAGTCGCCGATGGAGGTCGGCACAGGTGGCATGAAAGAGGTAATAGTGTGCAAGTTTACTGTCATTTTCTAATTTATCTAAGAGAGCAAGACCTTGTTCTGCGCCTTTTGTCATCGCAACTGCTACAATCCGATTTAACTGAACCACAGGCGATGGCATCATCTGTTCCAGCAAACTGTAGACAACACTGATTTGCTCCCAATCTGTATCCTCAGAATGGGTAGCTTCTGCATGTAGTGCGCTGATGATTGCCTGTAGCTGATACACGCCCGTTTGTTTCATCTGTAGGGCTTGTTCAAGAAGTTGTTGACCTTCGCGGATTTTATCTTGATGCCACAACATGCGATTTTGTTCCTCTAAAGGGATGAGGTTGCCTTGTGCATCAATGCGTGCAGGGGCACGACTATCATTGAGTAACATCAATGCCAATAGACCCATCACTTCTGGAATAGCAAAGTCTATTTTTTCGCGGTGCAACAGATTATATAAGAGGCGTGTCAGGCGAATCGCTTCTGCACTTACATCTTGGCGCATTAGTTGATTGCCTGTATGCGCTGTATAGCCAGCGTTATAGATGAGATACATCACCGCCAGAATTGCATCAACTCGGCTAGCAATACTCTTAGGCTCAGGTATACGAAATGGAATCCCAGCATCACGGATTTTGCGTTTAGCACGCACAAGACGTTGCGCCATTGTAGGAACAGGCACAAGGAAAGCCTTCGCAATATCCTCCGTACTCAAGCCCCCAAAGGTTCGCAAGGTCAATGCAACTTGTGCCTCTTTAGCAAGTGCAGGGTGACAACACATAAACATCAATTTCAGACGTTCATCTGTGATTGGATTGAGCGAAAACTCGTCATCTGTATAAGTCATCACACTGAGATCATGTAATTTTTCGAGCTTACGTACATAAGTCTGATTTCGTCGAATTTTGTCTAATGCTTTCCGACGAGCAACCACACTAATCCAAGCACTCGGATTTTCGGGAATGCTTGTCTCTTGCCATTGTGTAATAGCAATCACAAAAGCATCCTGGACAGCATCCTCGATTAACTCGAAATCTTGTATTTGAGCGTATAGTGACGCAATTACTCGTCCTGATGCGTTCTTGAAAATTTCTGCGATGTCATCTTGCACAGCAAACTCGCTTATCGCTAATACTTCTGAAAAACAGGACGGACTTCGATTGTGCCGTATTTCGCATCAGGCATTTTTGCAGCATACTCCAATGCTTGGTCTAAATTCTCACATTCCAGCACATAGAATCCAGCGAGTTGTTCTTTGGTCTCTGCGAATGGACCATCTGTAATCAGATTCTCTTCATCGCGTACACGAACACTGGTGGCTGTACCAATCGGTTGCAGAGGCTCACCCCCTGTTTTCATCCCAGTTGCTTGCACATGCCCTTCGTACTCGCCCCATTGTTGGAAGTACGCAGCGCGGTCTTCTTCCGATAAACCCTTGATCACTGCTTCGTCAACATAAATGAGTAAAACGTATTTCATAATCATTGCCTCCAATTGATTTACAGTTTATTGAGCACTCGCTCTATAATAATGACGAATAAACGATGTCAAAATCGACAACATTTTTCAAATTGGATCGTTTTACTCAAAAAACCCGCCCTAATGAGTAGTTCTATTAAGACTTAATAACTATCCATTCGGATAGCCTATTGGATGATGCAAAATATTTTTTCTTCCGTTATAATAAATGTAACGGATATTTAGGATACAGGAGTGGCTCATATGTTCGCATGGCTCATTGTTGGTGGTGTTGCGGGTTGGTTAGCAAGCATGATTATGAAAACCAACAAATCCCAAGGTCTCTTGATGGACATTGTCGTGGGTATCGTCGGTGCTTTTATCGGTGGCTTCGTTGTTAGTTTCTTCGATATTGGTAGTGGCGCAGGTACAACGATTACGGGCTTCAATATTGAAAGTACCGTCACTGCAACCTTTGGCGCAGTCATCTTATTGGCTATTTTGAAATTTATCCGCCGATAAGGTCATATAACATTAAACTTCAAAAGACAGTGTGATAATCATACTGTCTTTTTTGTTTTAGTAGTCTTTGAGATTTATAGATGCACGAGAATATGTGTAAGGGAGGGTTTGAAACCCTCCCTTACGATGATAGTTAGATTGAAGCATGAATGCTGTTAGTAGAATGACTAATTACATATCACCATCGAGGATGCCGAGGTTGATAGCATCTTCCATGCTTGCTGTACCCTTTTTCTTCTCGTTGAGATCAAGGCTTTCGAGGGCATCAAGGCTGAATAAATCATCCGCACTAGCATCGTCTAAATCCCCACCAAAGAGTGAATCCAAATCGAAGTCATCATCAGCGATTGCATCAAGTTGAGGCATTGCTGATTGGATTACAGGCGCATCTTCTTCTTGTGTGGTAGCCCCATTACTATTGCCGAGGTCAGCGCGTGCAAGTTCAGGTTGTTGCACTTCTTGTGTACTGTATTTCGCTGAACGGTCTGAGCGACGAACCACTTGTTCAGGTTCATCTTGTACTTCTCGACGTTGCACAAGGAAGGCAGCAGGTCCCATGATAGCAATCAGATTTTCAGCATGTTTGCTACCATAGCGTCGGACAGCACCGATTTGTGATGCACCATCTTTACCATCAAAGACTAAGACAAGAAAGTGGTGTAAACCCACTGAGAGCACAAAAATATCGAAATCCGAGCCATCGTATAATTGCAAGGTTTGCAGATTACCACCGATGACATCACGCATGTTGATGTTCATTTCGGCACTTGTTCCGACTAAGCGAGCCATGTGCTCATAATCAGCATCACCGAGTTCGGTACGTCCTGTGACAACTGCACCATCACGCGTCGTGACCATCGCTGCAATTGGGTTGAGGTCGTACATCACCCCTTGCATAACTTCATCAACTTTATCCGCATTAATCGCAGGGACAGGTCCCAAGTCAACCTTTGTGCCGCTACTAGTTGTTGGCGCATTGACGGCTGCAAAAATATCTCCACCATCAATGGCAGCTTTGAGGACATTAATCAATTGTGGAATATCAAAGGGGCGTTTGAGATAGACAAAAGGCGATTGTTCGCGCATTTCGTCATCAAGGTCGGTATCTTTATAATCGCCCAAGAGCATGATACTGACATTGTCATCCACTTGGCGGAGTTTGGCAGCAAGTTCCCACCCTTGTGTGCCATCACCCAGATTCCACGCTGCAATGACGGCATCAATGCCACCACGTTGTAATTCTTCGAGTGCTTCTGTTGGACCTGGCACATCAATCTGCACCACGAGGCGATCCATCAATTCAAAAGCTGCTCGGATTTGTGCTGGGATGTTCCCTGTTGGGTCTACTGTCATTATACGAGGCAAAGAAACCATAATCTTTTATCCGAATTTACCTGACTATTCGTGAAAGTGTTCCTACTATTCATCCTAACAACCTGTAGCAATAAATCTATAGCCTATTCGTATGCTTTATCTTTATTGAGGGTGTTTGAGATGTAACGAAATCGTTTACCTATAGTATAGTCGGATTCTAACAAAGGACTATTAACATCTGTGCGAGATAGTGTTTGAATTTTGTAATATCTATCACAGTTTGTCTTCTGATGGTGTTTGTGGATAAGGAGTCTCTAGTTTTTCCCAGATGAGGAATCGTTTGGTATCATCCCCTGCAATGGTTGCCCCTGATGAAAGATAGAGACGATTACCCTCCAACCGAAAGTGCCTGACCTGACGTGTACCACGATAGAGCGGAAAAGCTGAGCCAACGATGTTGTGATAGACAATTTGCTCAGTTTCGTCAATTTCGTATGTGCCAAAATAGCCATGATACTGCCCCATCGCGGTATCGAATTGGGTTAAATCAGTATGCAAAATCAGAGGGTCATCACTACGCACCAAATGCACCGACATATTACCAAGTGCATCATACATCAAGATGCCATCAGGATTTTCGCCACGCGCAAATTCTCGTGAGCCATCAGCCAATTCTGTTTCTTGAGAGATTAATCGCCATGTACCAATCAGTGATTCTTGGATTGTCATGAGTGCATATCCGTTTTAGTTGCGTGAATTGGGTTGATTATAGCAAGGATTTATCAAATGATTGACAAGAACAAAAGTTCTATACTATGCTGTTGTTAGCACATAATATCAATCTAGGAGGCATGATGTTAGAAATTACACGCACTATCACCATAAAAGCATCCCCCGAACAAGTTTATCAATGGATAAGCCAAGCAGAATATCTACAAAAATGGTTTGCGGATACAACTAGTCGTAATGGCGATACCATCACGTTTGCTTGGAATCAACAAGATGGGGGTACCGTAGGCTTTGATGCAAAAGTGACTGTCGATAATGCGCCGAGTCAATTTGCGTACCAATCAGTTGAAGACAAGCCAACAACGACACAGTTTGAGCTTTCGGTTGATGGCGACGGGACACAACTGACACTCACCGAGAGTCCCTTCACTGACGATGAAGCAGGACGGTCATCCATGCAAGAACACGAAGGCGGTTGGGATTTCTTCTTGATGCGATTGCAACAACTCGGTGTATAATTTTACTACGTGTAAATACATATCTTTTTTGATTATCGGCTAGACCTGCTAGGCTAACTAATTAAGATAATTTACATAGTATTATGCATGTTAATCAGTCTATGCTAGAATCTATTAGGCATTACAAAACATAAATTTCACACATTGTTTTGATTGGATAGACATGGATGACTGATGTTTTCATTTCATACTCACGT
>JBCCSC010000106.1:0-6006 GCA_039200705.1 Chloroflexota bacterium | reverse complement strand
TTCTTCGTCTTTGCCTACATAAGCATTCGGCTCTTCTAATAAGAACGCTCGAATTTTCGTCCATTGGTCGTCGCTTAGTCTCACATCTGTCATGAGACTATTTTACTCGTTTTACTCAAATGTCAACAGAACCTAGGATTAATGCTATGCAACTGAAACCAATGGAAAATGTGTTTATCGGAATGGTCAGAAAACTCAATGAGGAATTGCACAAAGTTTCAAAAGTAGATGCAGAAACAGTCACAGAAATAAAGACCAAATTAGACCAACATTTAGCCAAAGCACAAAAGCATCAAATGTTATTGTATGAAGGTGAAACGCATAATGTGCTTGCAATTTACCATGTCTATCACGGCGATAATCAAGAAGATATTTTAGATCACCTCAATCAGGCGCAAATATGTGCCAAAGATGCTGAAAATACTGACCTACTGATTCGCACTCTCAGTACAACAGGTGGTGTTAAGATGCTAGCACATGATTACGACGGAGCAGTGAGTAGTTACCAAGAAATTATTAGAGTTAGCGAGACCCTCAAACAAGCTCCTATTTATCTGATGAATGCATATCTCAACATTGCTGGAAATCTGATGAGAAAAGGTTCGTGGGATGACGTTCAATTACACATAGATGCATTTTATGAAGCTGTAAACAGGATCAATCTCACATCCGACGCACGCCAGACTTATGCCCGTGCCATGTATTATGCTCGTCTTTCCGAAGTACAAGTTGCACTTGCTAAGAAGCGTGATAAAACAGTCTTGAGTGATTTGCGATTAACAGAAGAACTCGCTACACAGCTTAATGCTGATTATGTTAAACGTTATAAGCAACCATTAGAACAATTGCACCTGTTATTTTCTAATCATGATAAAGATGCTTTTATCGAGTGGTATGAGCAAAGCAAAGTTGATAATGCTACTAATGTGATTGACCATAGTGCTTATGCATGTATCTTGCACGAGCGTGGCTATGATGAGCTAGCAATTAAATTAGCAAAGGATGTTCTTGATATAACGCCGAATGACAGTGTACGTGATGCTATCCAACAAGATTTTGCTGACTTCGGGATTGTTATCTCATAGGCGTACCCACGATACATCATCAAAGGTGATGGTGATATTGCCATTAGCATCAACACAGTGTTTGCTCTCTTCTGGGAAACTAATAATGTCGAAAGGAGCAGAGCGTTTAACGCCTTCGAGTGCTTCGCTGACCAAGTCTATATAGGGTTCAAGACGTGTATTCCATTTGCTCATGGCAAAGTGCGTATCAGGAAAGCGTTTGACAATCGACTGAATTTTATCTTTACCTGTGCGCCCTGCTTCTCCCCAGAATAAGGGCTGTGGATTGGCTTCGTAGACCGCAGGTTTATCATCATAAGCGACAACATCAGGCTTGTACTTATCACCAATACGGATTTCGATACTCGCGCTAGGATAATCTGGTAAATATAGTGCCCAGATATAGGCTTTCATCAAGGGATGAACAAACCGTTCACGCACACCATATTTGACCACAATCGATTGATTGTGAGCGTGCAATTTCCAACGGCGACGATTTAAAATAGGGGATAATGTCATCATTTGCCTCGCTTGAACCAAGCAAACAGACCCGATGATTGTTTTGTTGTATTTTCTTGCAAGGCTGTCTCTAAATCTGCGAGTAAGTCGGCTGGTGGATTCAGATGCGGTACACCGTCTTGTAGAAAGTTTTCGACAGATTGTGTAAAACCTTCCTCAAAAACAGGTCCGTTGCTGGTATCTGCCCAACCAGACCAGATTAATTTATTGGTGGATTCAAAGTAGCGCACACTATGATGGCGTGAACCTTTTTGCCATGTCCATTCGGATGCTGATTTTTTGGTATACGATGCCATGCTATTCATAACTCACTAATGAACAATTTCACAAGCACTATATCATTGAATTACGCTAAAGACCACAATAGGTCATAAGAGTTTGATGAATTACTTGACAACAGCTTTTTTACGTGATATATTCTATCTAATTGTAAACGTAGACAAAGGAGGTGGTCATAAATGTTAGGCTATAATGGGGGTTCAACCCTTTAAGTCCAACCTACTTCCTCTGAGGAGTAACCTTATGTGGGTTGGGTCCTCAAACTAAACGCCGCGCCCGTAGGCTGATACCCTGCGGGCGTTCGCATTTAATGGGATGTATCAACTTGTCTACGAACATCGTGGAGTGCTTCCCATGCTTCAAGCAAATCAAGCTCTGTACCGTGATACGACGACAGTGACATCACGAGTTCAGGATGTGGTTCTGCACCTCGATACATGCTATAAACCTCGTGATAAGCATCAAATAATGTGCGATTTTCATCTTCCATCAGGGTCGCAACAACAAATAAGGCTGAACGACTAATCCCCGCCCCACATGCGACTAGAATACGCTTGCTAGCTTGTTTTTGCTCACGTACAAATTGCACACCTTCGGCAATTAAGTCGTGAGGCACTGATTCGCCATCGGTCACATCAAGATAGAGGATAGGCATATCAGGTTGGGGAATATAGTCTGCTAATTGCAACATCGCCGTAATGCCAACTTGTTTCAGCATGGATAGATTGCGTGTTTGCGAAAATTTGCCAATATAAAGCCAATCACGAATTTCGTACATCAGATGCCCCGATTCATCTTTCAGTTGTTAGACCTATGATAACACGCCGAGTCGATTGCAGCGTTAATTGTTATCTAGTAGTGATATATCTGCCCAAACCGTCCAGAAATCTGCATCTTCGCCGTAGTAGTTTGCCACTGATTGCCAATGAACATGGTCAGGCATAGCGGTTGGGTGATATTGATAGATGCTGTGGTAAGCTTCAAACATTGTTAGACCTTCAACTTCTTTGAGGGCAACAATTGCCATCGTCACAGAGCGACTAATCCCTGCCCCACAAGTGGACAGAAGACGATGTTTTTTGCGGTTTTGCTCGCGGATAAAAGTGATGCTCTCTTGAAGGTAGGATGGCATGATTGGAATACCATCCAGCATCCGAACAAACTTGGACTCTATCCCCTCGACTTGAATCGGTTGATAGAGTTGTATCATCGCTTGAATGCCATATTGTTTGAGCGTTTGCGGAACTTTGGCAGTAGGATAATTGCTGATATAAAGCCAATCCCGAATTTTATACATGCTCTAGCCCGCACAATCTCTAATCGTGTTATCTGATGATGGACGTTCACGCAAGATTGCTGAAACTTCAAAGGTTTCTTGTCCCCGTACAATCAACAAATTGATGCGGTCATTGGGGCGTGTGTTGACAATCAGATATGACATCAATTCATCCATTGATGCAATGTAGTTGCCATTAACTGCCACGATGATGTCGCCACCAATACAGACGGTTTGTCCACGTACTTGAGCCGTTTGGGTTCCACCACGCAAGCCTGCTTCGTCAGCAGGACCACCGATGGTTACACCACGCAGAAGCACACCTTGGTTGACAGGCAAATTCAGGGGTTCGGCAAGTCCTGCCACATTGTAGCCATTATCTTCGGGCTGGACAGTGATGCCCAACCACGCATAGCTAGCACGTCCATCCGCAATGAGGTCAGGCACGATGCGACGCACAGTATTGGCTGGCACAGCAAAGCCTACCCCTTGGAACACACCACTATCGGAGCGAATGGCTGTAGTAACCCCAATGACTTCGCCACTAGAGTTGAGCAATGGTCCGCCACTATTACCTGGGTTGACAGGTGCATCTGTTTGAATGATAGAAGGATTTGGGAAGCCAATCGGAGCATTTTCATCTAATAATTCAGCAGAACGTAGATTACGTCCTAGACCACTGATAATGCCGAGTGCCATTGACCCACTTAAGCCGAAAGGATTGCCAATAGCAATCGCGCGTTCGCCGACACGTACAAGGTCTGAATCTGCCATGAGTGTCAGTGGGATTAAGCGTGATGGGTCGCTGACCGTCACATGCAAAATAGCAAGATCACTGTACGTATCCGAACCCACTAAATCAGCTTCGACCACATAACCATCGTTAAAAGTCACACGAATCGTTTGAGCATTAGTGATGACATGCGTATTGGTGATGATATGCCCTGTCGTATCGTATATGAAACCAGAGCCACGACTGACATTTGGATTTTGTGGTGTGCCTCCTGGTAAGTCAGCTTCAATATTGACGACGCTAACAGTTGCACGCTCGTATATATTGGCGAGCAGAGTATATTCAGCATCTGCTTGTTGAATGAGGGAATCGGGCACAGGGGTTGGTAAGTCTGTATCACTTGCGTCCGACCTGAGATTGACAGGTAAATCCGATATCGGGGTACTCAAAACACCGACTGTATCAGGTGGGTCAGTCGTGCAAGCTGTGATAAGTAACAATGAAAAAGCAATGATGATTGCGCGATAGGGCATTATTGGGTTGACTCCCACACACAGAATGTTCAAATAGGCTCAGGTAACATTAAATCTACCCGACCAGTATGACATACTATCTTATCATACTCCTAACATTATCTGTTATCAGAAACTATCACGCAATTGTTGAATTAGATTTCGTTGCTCATCGTTGAGTTGCTCTGGGATAGTAATCAAAGCACGAGCATATAAATCTCCTGATTGCTTCTTTTTCTTGAGATTCGGCATTCCTTTGCCAGATAGGCGGAACTTACGCCCTGATTGTGTTCCTGCTGGAATCGTCAACGTTACAGTGCCATCCATCGTTGGGATTTTAGCCTTACCACCGAGCATCGCCGTGAAGGCATCCACTTCAAATTCAATTGTCAAATCATCACCATCACGTGTGAAAGGTGAGGATGTCTCATCAACTGTCACGACAAGGAACAAATCACCTGCTTGTCCGCCTGCACCTAAATGCCCTTCACCTGAGAGACGCACCTTTGTGCCATTGTCTGCTCCTGCTGGAATATTAATCCGTAATTCTCGACCCTCTTTGCTAATAAGACGCTGTGTACCACTGTAGGCTTCTGCTAATGAAATCGTAATCGGTTGTTCGATATTTTGACCACGTTGTGGACGCGCACTTTGTGAGAAGGGATTGGCTTGCCCTGTAAAGTTTGCGCCTGTTGCGCCTCCTCTGCGGAAGCCACCGCCAAAAATTGAACCAATAATATCTTCAAGATCGCCAACATTGACATTACCCTGTTGATAATATTGTCCTGCACCACCAGGGAAGCCCTGCGCTCCTGCACTGCCAAACATATCGTACTGCTGACGTTTTTGCGGGTCACTGAGCGTATCATAGGCTTCATTGACCTCTTTGAAGCGGTCTTCTGCGCTAGGGTCATTCGGATTCGCATCAGGATGATATTTCTTCGCTTGTTTGCGAAAGGCTTTTTTGATGTCGTCGTCGCTCGCGTTTTTATTGACTCCGAGTACGTCGTAAAAGTCTCGCGCCATAGGTTTCACTCACTGTTTATTTGGCTAATTCTTGAATATAAGTCTCATATCAGTCAGTGGACGGTTTGCACCCTTAGTTGTTTTCCTATTGAGTTATTGGTTGTTAGTTATTAGTAAATCTCTAAAGACCAAACGCCAACAACTAAAACTAGAAAATGTGCGAATTGAAGATCAAGTGCAATCGAAGGAATGTCAGCTTTACTGGACGATTCTAACTGGAATGATTGATGAAGTTGTCCTCGAGCCAAATCTCTTGACATTCTGCTTTGGAAATGAAGATATCCCAGCAGCTTGGTTACGAGATGGCCCCTTAGACGGAGGGCTCACTGAAAGAGGGAGAATTCGATTGGAAAGGGCGAACCAGTTCATTTACATGATAAGAAATTACACACAGTTTGAATATGGTCGTAAAATCCCAATTACGCATGCGACGTTTGGATCTGCGAGTATCGCAACTATTAACATCATGCGCCACCTAGATGTAGATATTTTTGGGTCCAATCCTTATGGGCTCGCAATTTTGGTCAATTCCTATGCCATGCCTAACTCGGTGGGAATCTACTCGAGGTCATGGCCCGATATTCCAGAAGTTCCCGA
>JBCCSC010000105.1:0-6796 GCA_039200705.1 Chloroflexota bacterium | reverse complement strand
GCTTTAACTCATAGAGTTTTGTCAACGCTTCTAACGGACTCAAATTGTCAACCTCAATGGCTTTCAGTACCTCAATGGCTGGATTCTCTTTTGGTGCTTCAAAGAAACTCATCTGAGTAGAATTATTATCTGCTTGAGGGATTTTAAGTGTAAAATCGCTTCCTTCTTCTTCCAATTGTGCCAAGAGTTCTCGTGCCCGTTCCACCACAGGACGAGGCATCCCTGCCAATTGTGCCACATGTACCCCGTAACTTTGGTCAGCACCACCTTGTATCACCTTATGCAAGAAGACAATATCATCTCCCTGTTCGGCTACACTCACACTGTAATTACTTGTACGAGGCAGAATATTCGGTAATTCGGTCAATTCGTGATAATGCGTCGCAAATAATGTCCGACAATTCAAACGTGGATTATTGTGAATGTACTCAATCACAGATCGCGCAATCGCTAAACCATCATAAGTGGATGTACCGCGCCCAATTTCATCTAAAATTAGCAAGGAGCGTGGCGAACTCCCTGATAACAAGCGTGCTGTTTCGACCATCTCGACCATGAAGGTACTCTGCCCTGCATGAATTTCGTCTTGTGCACCGATGCGTGCGAAGATGCGGTCTACTAAGCCTATCTCAGCTTCATCCGCAGGGACAAAACTGCCAATTTGTGCCATCAATGTAATAATCGCAACTTGCCGAATATAAGTTGATTTACCCGACATATTCGGACCTGTGATGATGTGAATTTTACTATCATCTGTCAGCAAACTATCATTCGGGACGTAGCGTGTGCTATCTTGCAACAATTTTTCGACCACAGGATGGCGACCACTCTTGATATTGAGATCCGTATTTTCTGTGAGTGTCGGACGAATATAGCCTTCCATCATAGCGACTGTCGCTAAGGATAAAAATACGTCCAAATGGGCAATCGATTTCGCCGTTTTCAATAACTGACTGCCAAATTGTGATAATTCCTCACACATCTCTTGATAAACACGCCGTTCAATCTCAAGCAACTCTTCTTCTGCATTGAGGACGAGCGTCTCGTATTCTTTCAACTCAGGTGTGATGTAACGTTCGGCATTGACCAACGTTTGCTTACGAATGTAATCGTCGGGCACTTTATCAGTATGAGCTTTCGTGACTTCAATATAGTAGCCAAATACTTTGTTAAAACTCACTTTAATCGTCGGAATCCCTGTGCGACGGCGTTCTGTAGGTTCAAGATTTTTAATCCACTCGCGTGCTGTTGCCGATGATTCCAACACTTTCTGTAAATTATCAGAAAATTCAGGGCGTACAATCCCTAAATTGTTGAGTGTTGCAGGGGGTTCATCTGTAATCGCTTCACAAATCAGTTGATAGACATCATGACAGGGGTCAAGTCGTTCCGCGAGGGCATCTAATTCAGGAATATCAGCAATTAAATTCAATAGATTGGGTAGCACCGCTAAACTATCACGCAAGCCAATTAAATCGCGCGGATAGGCTTTCCCTATTAACAAGCGATTGACCAAACGTTCAATATCTGAAACATGACGCAAATTTTCGCGCAATTCAAGGCGTAAGGCTTCATCTCGTGTCAGAGATTCAACTGCATCCAAACGCGCATTGAGTCGCTTAATGTCAAGCAAGGGCTGTAACATCCATGTCCGTAATAGCCGTGACCCCATCGCAGTCACGCATCTATCGACTACACCCAACACACTGCCTCGCGCTTTACCACTCCGAATCGTCTGTGTCAGTTCCAGATTACGCCGTGTGAATTGGTCGAGCACCATAAAACTAGTTGTAGAGTAGGGGCGAATACTCGTCAGTTGCGCGAGTGAATTCTTCTGTGTCACGCGCAGATATTGCAAAGCTGCCCCAGCCGCACAAATTGCAATCGGCATATTGACCAGCCCATATCCATCAAGGGTACTCACACCAAAATGCTCACGAAGTAGCTGGTTTGCACCGCTATATTCCGTTGTCCAATCCTGCACGGAAGTTAGGTGCATACCTTCAGGGAGTGTGACACCTGTCTCTACCCACGACTCAGGCATAATAACTTCGCGCGGTTGCAAACGAGAGAGTTCTTCCAACACAGCAATGCCAGCATTATCGCCTTCAAATTGTGTTGTCTCAAATTGCCCTGTCGAAATATCGACATAAGCCAGCCCTGCTTTCGACCACTCCCCAATAGCAACATCACCAATCGGTACGATACTCATCAAGTAGTTGGGTTTGTCACCCTCTAACAATTCAGGCTCAGTCAATGTCCCAGGGGTGACAACACGCACGACTTCACGGTCAACAATACCGCGCCCTGTCGGTTCACTCACTTGGTCACAGACTGCAACATGATAGCCTTTTTCGATTAAAGTGTGGATATAACTATCAATTGCATGATGAGGCACACCAGCCATCGGAATTTCTTTGCCACTTTTTTTACTGAATGATCGACTGGTCAAAGTAATATCAAGTTCGCGGGCAGCAATCTCGGCATCTTGGTCAAACATTTCGTAAAAATCGCCCATGCGGAATAATAAAATACAATCGGGATACTGCGCCTTAATATCAAGATACTGCCGACGCGCAGGGGTTACTTTTGCCATAAAATACTGTCCTAATACTTGTTGGGGAAATCTATCAAATAGACTTCTATTTTAGCATGTATCGCACAGGTGTTCAACAAATGAAGCTACCAGACAAACGATTAAATTTGCACACAATCTGCGGTATAGTCATACTATGAATCCAGAAAATGCTACGCGGAAAGGTCATGTATGTCGGATGTGGTCATCGGTATTGATTTAGGCGGGACGCGCCTACGAGCAGGTCGCCTCGATAAAAATCTCAACTTCATCGAACGCACTGAAACACTTACAAAAGCCAGCGAAGGTTTAGAGGCAACCCTCCAGCGCATTAAAGATATTATCGCCCAAGTGATGCCAGAGGATAAAAGCACCCTCAAAGGAATTGGTATTTCTGTACCAGGACCTTGCAATCCAGAAACAGGTGTTGTGGTTGCGCCTCCAAATCTTCCAGGATGGCGTGATGTTCCACTCAGCCAGATTATCAATGATGAATTTGATGTGCCTGTTTATTTGGGGAACGATGCCAATGTCGCAGCCCTCGCCGAAGTTGCAGTTGGCTCAGCACAAGGTTATCGGCATGTCATTTACATCACCGTTAGCACAGGCATCGGTGGTGGTGTCATCAACGATGGTCGCTTGATTTTGGGCAAAACAGGCATTGGCAATGAAGTCGGACATATGACAATGCTTGTTGAAGGCGATAAAGTATCGACCCTAGAACTCGAAGCAGCAGGTCCTGCACTTGCTCGTCAAGCGCGTCAACGGATGGAAAACGGCGAAGAAACATTATTGACTGAGCTATCCGATGGCGATTTAGATACCCTTGATGGCAAAATGATAAGTGATGCTGCCAATCAAGGCGACCCAATGGCAATCGAAATTGTCAAGCGCGGTGGCAAAATCGTCGGCTTAGGTGTGGTCAATCTGTTGCATATTTTTAACCCTGATGTTGTCGTAATCGGTGGGGGTGTCAGTTACATTGGCGATATGTGGTTCGATGAAGTTCGTACTGCTGTCAAAGCACACACCATTGATGATGATTACTGGAAAGATACACCAATCGTTCCAAGTAAAATCAGCGAGGATGTCAGCATCCTAGGGGCAGCGACACTTGTGCTCACAAAAGGCAACAAGAAAAAGCTCAATACAGTCCTAGATAACACTAATTAATAGACTATAGTGTTATATCCAAATCTAACGGAGAGCGTGCTACAATTACTGCATGTTAAGTTTACCTGATTACCCAGTAAGACAACGTGACTTTCTACTCGAAATTTCTCGTGCAATTACAGCACGCCTTGACCTGACCGAAGTGTTGAAGCGTGTCCTTCATGCGTCCGTCGTGATGACAGCAGCGCGTGTTGGCTTAGTCGCACTCCATAATAGCGAAGTAGGCGAATTTACCATTCGTGCTTTTACGGGGATTGATAGTGAAGAAGTGCCTATCATCAATGCTCAACTTGCTGAAATTATGGAATCCGTCTATCAACGGGGCATGGATTACGGCTATCTCAATGCTCAATTAGCGGAAATGGCAGAAAATCTACAAGATGGCTTGCGTCAAGCCGTGGCAATGCCTCTCGTATTTGATAAGCGTCCCTTGGGCTTGCTCATCGTATTTCGCTCCTATCAAGCCGATGTCACCCGTGACGATATGCAAATTCTGCATAGTTTCGCTGACCAAGCCGCGATTGCTGTCCATAACGCACAACTCTACGAAAGCATCAACCAAGAACGCCAACGCCTCTCTGCTATTCTCGATAGTAGTGGTGATGGGGTCATGATTTTGGATGCTAACCTAGAGATTCTACAGATTAACCGCTCATTTGAAGCGATGACAGGCTGGCATACTACAAACGCTGTCGGCTTGCCCCAAAACGAAGTCATTAAGTGGTCAAAAATCGAGCAAGATGATATTTACGATGCGCTCCAATCAGGCTGGCCTAAAATCACCCTCGATGGCAAATCATCCGACACATTCTATGTCGAAGGGGACTTAGAACGGCGTGATGGCATGACTATCAGTATTGGTATCACCTATGCACCACTGGTGAGTAGTGACGGTGAAATTGCCAGCATTATCGCTAATGTCCGTGATATTACCAATTTCCGTCGTGCTCAAGAGATGCAAAATGTCTTCATCTCAACTGTATCGCACGAACTACGTACACCTGTTGCTCTCATCAAAGGTTACGCCAGTACGCTCACGCGCGAGGATGCTCATTGGGATTTGAACACGGTTCGTGGTAGCCTCGAAGTCATTGAAGACGAAGCAGACCGCCTCACTGAACTCATCGAAGATTTACTGACAGCCAGCAAAATTCAAGCAGAGCGTGATGTCAATATCACACTGGCAGATGCTAATTTGGTGATGATTGCCCAAGCCTCAATTGAACGCCTCAGCACACAGACGAGCAATCATAAATTTGACCTCAGCTTCCCTGATGATTTCCCAGTCGTCCCTGGAGATGGACGCTTATTGCGCCAAGTGATGGATAATCTGGTCACTAATGCCATTAAGTATTCACCCAATGGTGGCAAGATAACTATCGGTGGACGCTTCAACGAGAAAACAGCGACGCTCTTTGTCCGCGATGAAGGAGCAGGGATTTTAGAAAAAGACCAAAGTCGTATTTTTGAACGCTTCTTCCGTGTCGAAAGTACCCTAACAACCAAGACTAAAGGCACAGGCTTGGGCTTATACCTCGTGAAAGCGATTATTGACGCACACGGCGGCACAATCAATGTCAAAAGCCACATCGGACAAGGCGCAACCTTCTATTTCACACTACCAAGAGATTAAAACATACAAATTTCGGAGACACCATGACACAACCTAGACAAGCAACCTTGCAGTGTTCTAATTGCGGAGCACCTAACACTGTAGCCATGCGTCGCGTCATTGACGTACAACGCGACCCCAATGGCAAAAATGCACTCCTCAGTGGGCAAATTAACCAGTTCCAATGCCAAAATTGCGGGCAGATTAATTCAATTTCATCGCCTTTGCTGTATCACGATGCCAGTAAAGAATTACTCATCGCTTTTGTCCCGATGGATGTAGCGATGAAGCAAGGTATCAATGAAGAGCAAATGGTTGGGCAATTGATGAACGAACTCAGCGCATCCATCCCCAAAGAAGACTTCCGCTCTTATATGTTCAACCCCAAACGTGCATTGACACTCAAAGGGCTAATCGAACAAATCCTAGAAGCTGATGGTGTCACGCCCGAAATGATGGCAGAGCAAGAAAAACGAGTCGAACTCGTGCAAAAGATGTTTGAATCCGAAAGTGAAGAAGCACTCGTCACCCTCATCAAAGAAAATGACGACCAAATTGATGTCGCTGTCTTCCAGACCATTACTCTCATGGCACAACGCATGATGCAAACAGGTCAAGAACAAGCAGTAGGGCATCTGGCAACCATTCAGGAAATTTTGCTAGAACAATCAACATATGGGCAACAACTAGAACAACAACAATTAGCTCAAGAAGAAACAGTCCGTGAAGTCGCAGCCGACCTTGACCACCTAGACGAAAATGCCACCCGCGCAGACTTCATGGAAATTGCGATTGGCTATGCCGATGATGAAGCTAAATTACAAGCACTTGTTGGTCTAGTACGTCCTGTCTTCGATTATGATTTCTTCATGCAATTGTCAGATTATATCAACCAAGCCCCTGCTGACCAACGCGCCACACTCGAAAATATGCGTGATGCAATTCGTGAATATACCGAACAAGTTGACCAGCAATCACAGATGCTCCTGCAACAGAAATTGCAATTCTTGCAAGTCTTGCTCAATAGCAACGACTATGAACAAATCATGCACGAGAATGCTGTCGCAATTGATGATAATTTCATGGGTTTGTTGCAAGCCAACATCCAAGAAGCAGAACGTCGCCAAGATATTCAATCCGCAGCCAAGTTACGCCAGATATACGAAGTTGCTATCACGATTTTACAATCACAAATGTCACCTGAATTACTGCTCATCAACCAGTTACTCGGCGCAGAAGATGATACAACGATGCAAACTATCATTGACGAGAACATCAGTAATTTCGATGGTGATTTACTAGAAGCAGTTGACGCTGTCAGTGATGTAATTGCCTCGCAAGGGCAACAAGCGATGCTAGACCGCCTCGGCACAATCCGAGAAGCTCTCGTAACTGCACTAAACTGACGATTTGCCTCCGACACATGCGATGCTAGG
>JBCCSC010000104.1:0-7815 GCA_039200705.1 Chloroflexota bacterium | reverse complement strand
GCAACGCGCTTCATCTGTCAACCGATTTCAGTATTACATTCTATATGAATAACAAGATTGTAACCTGATATAAACAGACATTTTATGTAAATGGATTGACATAAATAGGGGTTGTGTTATATGATTAGTGCAACGCATTTACATACAGAGACCACCTGTGACTAGTTTGCCGACCTGCACAGGTAGTCTCTAAACCTTAACAACTACATACAAAGGAGTACGCAGTGTCAGAACAAAGTATAGCAATTCCTGAATGGCGATACAACTGCGCCGCTTGTGGTGCAGAGCACAGTGTGCCGTCGTCGTCGATTTATCGGCAACCCCCCTTACGTCTTGGTCTACCCTGGTTGGTGATGGGGACGTGTGAGGATTGTCATTCTTCGCGGACGTTGTGGGTAGAAGATGTGCCTCCGCAGACGAGGCATGCCTCGTCCCTACGTGATGAGGGGGTGCATGATGGGTAAGCGATTGGATAAGTTCATTGTTCATTGGCAATCGATTCCCGCACCAGGCATTGGTTTTTACAGAGGGCGCAAGACGATTTACGCCGAAGATGTTGAGGATGCCAAACGGGAATGTTTGCGTGAATTGACGACGGGGGCGTTCCGTGACCGTAGCCCATCGATGTTTCGGATTACGAAGGTCGAGCGGGTGTAGAACATCGCCAGCAACGGGAGGGCACAGTGACCCTCCCCTACGAAACTTAGCATTTTCGAGAGATTGTATGTATCTCATATAATGCTCTTGGATAATTCTTATGGTATCATGTCAAACTACAGTGAATTACAGTTATATGTATGAAGGCATTATCCAATGAAGATTCAAGGGTATGATGTCGGCACTAAAGTGCAATGGACGGATTCTAGCACGGGGGGTTTTCGGACAGGGATTGTTCGCGCTCGTTATTATGACCCTGACATCACTGAAATTGATGGTGAAACAATCGAAATCAATGTAGTGGGGTCATCACCCACATACAAAGTTGAAGATACGCGCCATGATGAAGTTCTGGTCATTGACCACACAAAAGTGACGACACGGTACAGCAATACCAAGTCATAGACACTGAAAAGACATTATCTGATGGGTAGCGTCTTTTTAAACTGAGTGTTCATTTTAGCCACTGAGTCATGTAAACTATTCGCTTGTTCGGAGAGGTGACAGAGTGGCCGATTGTGCTCGTCTCGAAAACGAGTGTACTGAGAAGTACCGAGGGTTCGAATCCCTCCCTCTCCGCTTGAGCCTAACATCCTGTGGCAAGTTTGCTGTGGGATGTTTTAATTTCTGGTGCAAGGCGATAGAGTAAGTTCAATTGTTCTTCAATATCTGTCTTGCAAGTTGCTTTTTCGATTAATGCTAGAAATTGTTTTAGTTTTTGTTCACTAACAACCAATTTATCTTGCATGAGTTTATCCTTGCAGTGTGTGTTGAACATGTTCTGCTATCTATAACGTATCACAAGCCTGTGAAGTTCCATTTAAGTTGATTAGATTATCTTACTAACAGTCTAATCGATACTTAGACCTGATTAGCATTAAGATTGGTTACGTAATTCAAGATATGATTTTTGACTGAATATTCATCTAAGGACTATAGAAATATGACAAAGATTGTCGCAGTTTTTGGTAGCGCACGAGTGAAACCCAACACGGATGTCTATCAACAAAGTTATGATGTTGGACAAGCTCTTGCTGAAGCAGGATACGTTACCATGACAGGCGGTTATGATGGTGTGATGGCTGCTGCAAGCCAAGGTGCAAGTGACGCTAGTGGTGCGGTACAAGGCATTACGGTTGCAGAATTAGAATATATCGGCGAGTCACGAGTCAATCAATGGGTAACAGAAGAAATTCGCTATGAAACCTTGCATGAGCGGATTCTGCATCTCGTAAAAACTGCTGATGCCCATGTGGTGATGCCTGGTGGTCTGGGCACAGCCCAAGAACTGATTGAGGTCTGGCAAGGAATGCGCTTGGGTGATTATCCTGTGAAACCATTAATATTGTATGGAACATTCTGGGATGCAATGATTGATAGCATGTTGCAGGTAGGCTATATCAGTGAGCGCGATATGCGACTCATCACAACTGTGCATGATACCAGGACATTGCTTGATACATTGACGGATGCTTTTGAGACAAAGGATTAATTTATGAACGCACAACGTCTGATTGAATTACGGGCTAAGAAAGATGAATTCTTCAAGAAGCATCCACAATCACCCTTACCCACTGTACAAAAAGAGGCATTTTCAGGATTAACGTATTTTATTCCAATGCCGAAACTCAATTTAGTCGTGGATGTCACGCCATTTGAGAAACCAGAAAATGTTCAAGTACAAACCACCACAGGCGAAACACGCTGGTATTTGCGATGGGGTGAGTTCACGTTCACTGTTGGTGGTGAGGAAGCTAGATTGACTATCTTTAAGATGCCTCCTGAGCATTTCTTCTTGCCATTTGTGGATAGTTTAGCTGGTGACGAAACCTACCCTGCTGGGCGTTATCTTGAACCTGTGCAACTGGAAGATAACACATTCCGCATTGACTTCAACCAAGCCTATAATCCTTATTGTGCCTACGGTGACCATTGGTCATGCCCGATTACACCTGCAGAAAATCGTTTATCTGTGGCAATCCGTGCAGGTGAAAAATTACCACAGGGCGATTGGGTATCCCATTGATTTATGGATTGCGCTTGCGAAGATACTGATTATAGGGGATAACTAACAAGACTTGTTGTTATAGAATTGTTTTTAGGGTATGGGTAATCTAGCAAACAGGCATCTCAGTAGATGGAGTATCATTTTCATGATGATACTTTCAGCTTGTGGTCGTGCAACTGCTATCCCTGAGACATCGACTGTAGCACCGATTCCAACAGAAGTTATCGTACAACAATTGGTAGAACCACTTTTTCGACAAGCGACAACGACACCATCATCCACACCGAGTATGACTCCATCTGTGACAGCAACGCGCTTCACAGGGATGATTCCAACACAAGCAACAGCAACATCCGAAACGAACTCAGCATCAGATTTTACAGAAACGACTGTACCACAAGTCGTATTTGGGCAAGGCGTAGATTATACCATTGTGCAAGGCGATACACTGACGACAATTGCCAATCGTTATGATGTTACAGTTGATGACTTACTGACAGCGAATGGCATGTTTCAGTCGCAAACGCTGATGGTAGGACAAGTGCTATTAATCCCTATTCCGACGACTGTACCCTCGCCCGCACCAACCGTTGATCTCAGCCGAGAAGGGTCATATGCCATTAGCCGAATTGCAACAGCACAGGCGATGCTCCCACCCAATAGTGTCAACGACTTACCGTATGCTTCATTCATTGATTTTCCAGCAAGTGTCCAACAGCGCGTGCAAGCCATTTTTGCACGCGGTCAGATGATGGGGCGCAATCCGAATGCTTTTACACGCATCGGCGATAGCACGATAGAAGCACCTCATTTTTTCTATCGCTTTGATGAAGAAGATTATCATCTGGGCGAGTATGATTATCTACAACGCACAATAGATCATTATGCTGGCTCGTTCGGACACGATAGTGTCGGTGTGATTCGGGGGTTGCATACGTGGTCAGTCTTTGACCCGATGTGGGCACCTGAAATTTGTGATGCTGGTGAGCATCTGCTGGCATGTGAATTTCGCCTGCATAATCCGAGTGTGATTATCATTCGCTTGGGGACCAATGACCGAGGACGACCTGACACCACAGCAGAATATTATGAGAACATCGTGCGTTATTGCATAGAGCAAGGTGTGATTCCGATTTTGGGTACAAAAGCTGACCGTTTTGATGGTGAGGAAAATCCTGTCAATGGTATCATCCGTGACATTGCAGAGCAGTATCAAGTACCATTGTGGGATTTTGACCTCATTGCAAGTACCTTACCCTCTAATGGACTAACACATGATAATATCCATCTGAGCATTTTTTATGCTCACGATTGGCGCGAGGAACGTGGTTTTACAACAGGGCATGGCTTACATAATTTAACGGGGTTGATTGTCCTAGATGAATTGTTGCAATTGCTACAAGCGGACTGAAATTAGGCGACTATATTGTGAGTTGTTGTAATTTACATAATCAACAATCATTGGGAGGGCACAGCGACCCTCCCCTACAACAAACCGTAGTTTATTGCTTATTTCGCTCACGAGTATCATTATTGGTTAGCCTTAGTCTCTTTTTGTTTTTGCTCGGTACACCAGCAATCGCACAAGACAATACGACTCCTCAAGCAACACCAACTCCTGCGATTGATAATGCGACTTGGTTGCCAAGCGATGTCAGTCGGCATATTTTAGCAATTTATCGAGAAGGACAAGCATTCGGCAATCGTGCGACTGTTTTTTCTAAAGTCGGTGATAGCATCACGGTCTCGCGCAATTTTTTGTATCCCTTTGGTGTGGGACGATACGACCTCGCTCATTATGCTTATCTACAAGAGATTATCACCTATTATGGTGCAGATAATGCACACATTGGCAATTCGTTTATCAACGAGTCGGTGGCAGCGCGTGAAGGTTGGCGAAGTGATCACGTACTCGACCCAAATCGGCGTGACCAACGCTATTGTGAACCGAATGAAATGCCACTGGTGTGTGAGTATCGGCTGGTACGACCATCAATTGCGATTATCATGCTTGGCACAAACGATGTAGGCTTTAGACCGACTGAGGCTATTTTGCAAGATATGGAAACAGTTGTGCATTTTACAGCAGAATTAGGCATCATCCCTGTGGTGACAACGATTCCGATGCGCCCTGATGTGCCTGAGCGTGTAATTGAATACAATCGAGGCTTGCATCATCTAGCCAATGAACGAGCGATTCCAATCATTGCATTGTATGACTACACCTCATCTTTGCCGAATTATGGTTTGACTACCGATAATGTGCATCTATCCTCCTCGCCCTACGGAATGACAGGTACAGCAACTTTCAATGCCGAGAATTTACAGTATGGGTATGTGATGCGTAATCTGGCAACATTGGATATGCTGTATCGGATTCATACGCTGATTAGCACACAAGGATAACCCTGCCCTTTTATTCGTTGGATGCGTACAATTAAATGATGATTGTCTCAAGTTGAGGAGTAATTTACATGCGTGTGCTTGCCATTTGGGGTTTGGTATTGCTCTTGTGTTTACAAGGTATTGTCATCGCACAGGATAATAATGCCGAAGTTACAGAAACACCTGACCCACCGATTACGCTGGCCATCTGGTGGCCTGATAGCATCGCACGCATCAACGATAGTGACATTCACCCTGCTTTATTGCTCCAAGCAGATGCCTTCGCTGCACAACATGCCAACCTAACATTTGACCACCGCTTAAAGCCTACAGGCGGACAAACAGGGAGCATTATGTCTACCTTGCGCTCAGCATCCAATGCAGCACAAGGCGCACTCCCCACCTTGACATTGATTCGTCGGCAAGATTTATTAACAGCCAGAGCCAATGGTTATCTACGCTCATTAGAAGGATTTCCATCATCTGTACAGCTTGACCTCAACAATGCACTATCCTTAGGACAAATAGAGGATGAGCTATACGGTATTCCTTACTTTTTGGAGTTACAGCATGTTGTATATCGTCCACAAGAGAATGTCAATTATGAGGATTGGTCATTTGATGGTGTACTCGAACGCGGACAAGGGATTATTTTTCCAGCAGGTCGTACTAGTAGTTTGAACGATGTCGTTGCCTTGCAATATGTGAGTGTAAGTGACGAGAACACATCGGATGCAGTGATGACTTTCGATGAGGGTGCAGTCAGTGATATTTTCACTTATTATCAAGCGACTGTGGATATAGGCTTACTGAGTGGCGAAATTCTCAATTTCAACACAGTCACGGGATATTTCCCGAACTTTGTTGCTGGTGATATTGACAGTGCTGTGATGACATCAACGCAATATTTAACACTACTCAATGAGCAACCAAATGACGATGACGAAGATAGTGTCATTGCTATTGCCCCAATTCCAACAGCATCAGGTGATATAAGCACGTTCCTTAGTGGATGGATGTGGGTCATGATTGCCGAAAATCCACGTGAGCAAGAAATTGCCATTGATTATATTGAGTATTTACTTGCGCCAGAGCGTCATGCTGAGGTTGCTCAAGAATTGGGATTACTGCCATCGCGCGAACGGAGCATCACACAGAATTTATCAAATCCAGAGGATGTTGCCTTTTATCTTGAATTGATTGAGAATGGCATCCTGCCACTAACAGATAGCAATATCGGTGTTGTCGGGCGCACAATTCAGACACAGTTTGCAACAATTCTGACATTGGAGCAGACTGCCGAAGATGGGCTACAAGCAGTGATTGATGCTGTTGGGGGCTAAGTAGATAGCATTTTATCCTCCCCTGAATCCCCTCCACTGCGTAGAGGGGACTTCAACATCATAGTTGTTTTTGGTAGTAACGATGAGTTTTATAGGGCTTCGCACCAAGTCTGAGACTCATATCGTGTAGTGGATTGGTCTCAAGTACCCAGCCACAATCGATATGGGTGTATTGGTCAGGCATATTTTCGTAAGTGGCACTAAGCAATGCAGTATGAATGCCCATATTACGATAACCTTCTTTGACACCCATCAGGGGTAAGCGTGTTCCGCGCGTGGTTTTGGCGATTTTCCAGTGCCAACCAACTTGTAGCAGTGTCAGCAATTCTGGCATTTTCGGACGGGGACAAGCCCGCTTGAGCATCTCGTTGAAATCAGGCACAGCAAGTGAGAAACCAACTGCCTCGCCATCCACCTCAGCAAAAAATGCCATCTCTGGTTCAACTAGCATCCCAAGATTATCGACTAAGTCTTGGAGTTCACGGTCAGTCATCGGGACAAATCCCCAATTTTTATCCCATGCTTCGTTATATAAATCACGGAACAGACGAAACTCTTGGTCGCGCCGTTTGGGGTCAAGTTTGCGAATGGTGACCTTATAGCGTTTAGAGGCAAAATCAGCGAGTTTTTTGAGGCGTGTGCCTAAGCCTGTGCTGGCTTCCATATCACGATGAAAATACATGCTGACAATATCCATCGCTTTGGTGAAGCCAGCATTTTCAACTAGAGTTTGATAATATGGTGGATTGTAGGGCATTTCGATGACAGGTTGTGTGAATCCATCAACTAATAAGCCTGTCTCTTGATGGGTTGTAAAACTCTGAGGTCCTCGTATGAGATTGTACCCACGCGACTGCACCCATTCGCTCGCAATATCTAATAAGCCTGATGCAATAGCTTGGTCTTCATAGCATTCAAATGTGCCGAACCACCCAATGCGTTCATCCCAAATTTCGTTATGGCGATGATTAATCAGTGCAGTAATTGTGCCAACGAGATGCTCACCACGCCATGCACCAAAATATTGCCCTTCCATGTAATCCCATGCAGGATTTTTTTTCTTATCGAGCAAATCACGACGCATTGAGAGCAACATCGGCACCCAATGTGGATTATCTTTATAGAGTTCCCATGGGAAGCGAAAAAATTGGTTAAACTCTGATTTGTTACTAATCGGACGCACACTAATGGCTTGGGTCATGTAGGTATCTCGTTCTGTATTGAGTAATTGACGAAATCATGCCACATGACCATGACAATAATCAATGTATGCTCGCTAAACTAGGTTCTGTTGACATTTGAGTAAAACGAGTAAAATAGTCTCATGACAGATGTGAGACTAAGCGACGACCAATGGACGAAAATTCGAGCGTTCTTATTAGAAGAGCCGAATGCTTATGTAGGCAAAGACGAAGAAGCGTG
>JBCCSC010000103.1:0-7817 GCA_039200705.1 Chloroflexota bacterium | reverse complement strand
TAGTATTTCATTTTTTCTCCAACATATCATTTATATATTATCCTACTATCATCATTTACAACTCTTAAGGTTTTGTTTTTTGATAAAAACGAAAACCAGATGTTTGTAAAGACTACCCAAGTTGCTCAAATAGTAGCGTTCTCCAATAAAACATGTTCTCTAAATTATCCTATCGGTTACTTTTCACATTCTTGCAATTTATTATCTAAAATTTATCAATACAACTGTTGATTGATTTTTATCTAATAGAATGATACTCTATTTTTACTAAAAGAAACATATTTTTTTTAGTGAATAAAACTTAAAGGAGAACATTGTGGCCCAGTACCCAAAACCAACATTTTTGAGTGACATGACTCGGAATGTTCAATTTCGTCTCGATGGTATAACTTTTACATCTGATTTAGAACAATATTCGCAGAATGTCATCAGATGGAAGAAAAATGCTGTTTACTTAAAGGGATATGAGTACAATCAACTGATTTTAAGACACCCTAAAAAGTTTATAAATGGGGTTGCTCCTAGTGGTCCTTCTAATAGTTACCTTGAAAAACTTCTGACTGGGTTAGTATTTCAGAATGGTGATACTCACAAAGAACATAGATCTGCTATGTTACCGCATTTCGCTCGACGTTCTGTCGAGAAGTATTTTGATACAATGGTGGAAGTGACTAACGAAGTCTTTGACTCTTTTGACCATGGATATCAAGGTCCCTTGAAGGATGCACTGACTAATTTGACGTTTGAAATAATATTCCGCACTCTATTCGGAACGAAAACAGATAGTAGCGATCATAACTTAGCAGTAAATGTCGTTGATTGGCTACAACTTCTCACGAATCCATTGAGTTTCCTTTCATCTGGATATTATTTTCCCCTTCTGTCTAAATCTGCCAGTTTATACAAAGAAACACAGTCTGTCATAAACCAAATCCAACAAAGGGAAGATAATCCCGGTATATTAGCGACTTTGATGAAACATACAGATATGTCAAATGATGATTTGATTGGTCATGTTGTTTTGTTGTTTTTCGCCGGGTACGAAACAACACGTTCTACTTTATATTGGCTTATGATTCTGTTGTCTATACATCCAGATAAAGCTAAATTAGCGTTTGAAGATGTTGAAGATGCCTTTGGAAATGAGCCTTTAAGTTTTAGCTCGTTAGATAAGCTAAAATATCTTGATTGGTTTATAAAGGAAGGGATGCGTCTATTTCCTGCAGTTCCTAATTTGGAAAGGATTGCAGCCACTAATTTCGAGATTGATGGTGAAGAATTTAACGAGGGAACTCATATAACAATCTCACCATACCATACTCACAGAAATGCTGATATTTGGGATGATCCTCTCCTATTTAGTCCCGCTCGTTGGGATGGTTTAAAAGTTGAACCTTATACGTATTTACCATATTCCCTGGGTTCGCGTGCTTGTATTGGTGAATATTTTGCTACCATTGAGATTAAAGTGATTCTGTCAATTTTCTTGCGACGTTTCTCAGTCTCATTATTGAACGATATTACGATGATCAATAGAGAAATGAGAGCGACGCTGTATCCGAAGGAGACAATTGGATTTCAATTAGGGAAGCCAAACGAATGGTCTAACTTTTCTGGTGAAATTACAGGAAATTTTAGAGATATGATTCAGCTGAATCAAGTAAATTCCTGAACTGAGTTCCCAATAACACCGATTGGGGAAGAATAATGGGTCGAGTAATGGAGAATTTAGTAACTTACCCATCTACGTGGGGTTTGGGATTGATACCTAAAGTTAGGTCATTAGGTCTGGAAGCTACATTAACTGAGGTTTCCTTGTATGCGAGTCCGGTTAAAGTCTCCTTTGGACCGTTGTCTGCTTGGATAGTATCTGACCCTGATTGGATGGGTTATATTTTGTGTGATAATGTATCAAATTATGGTAAGCCAAATTTGGTATATGACGGATTCAGGATGACGGTTGGTAGTGAAAATCTTGTTGTGTCGTCTGGCAGTTTTTGGTCTGCTCAACGTAAGTTGATAAGTCCTTTTTTTCATCGGCGTGCAGTTACATCAATGATAGAACAGATGGTTAAAATAGTTGATAAATATCTGCATAAGTGGGATCAGTATGCTGACTACGGGACCACTTTCAATTTAGATGATGAATTGTCTGCGATAACGTTGAGAATAATTTTGGGGACTATGCTTCGTGATGAGTTTGTATCGGAAGCACTCTATTCAAAAATGCAGGATGCAGCAGATTATATAACCGATAATGTGGAGGGACTTTCTTATATTATGGGTTCAATATTCCCATGGTTACTGATACCTGGAAAACGTCGGTTCTCGCAACAGGCGCAGGTTTTTCGTAGCATAATTTCTTCTTTGGTAGATAGAGTAGATATTGGTGCTCAATATTGTGGCATCGATCCAACTAACTTGAGTTTGGTAGAAATGCTGTTGCTGGCATCAGATGATGATGATGATCAACCAAGAATAAATAGAGAACAGCTTCTTAGTGAACTTATTGCTATATTTATGGCTGGATATGAAACGTTAGCAACCACTTTGTCATGGTTATTCGGAAAGTACTTGCCGGAGATGGAACGCAATGCTCAGCAGTCTGACTTGTATGGTGCTTTCTTGAATGAGTGTGTGCTCCACCCTACGCCTACGGATTTATCTACAGGAATGGCTACGATTGGTAATTTTGTAAATGAAGTTCTTCGGATAGCTCCTGCTGCTCCCTTAACAGCGAGATACACACTTTGTGATGATGAATTTCAGGGTATATCGATTTCAGCAGGTACGAATATTCTGTTGTATACGTTTGGGCTGCATAGAAATGGTGAGTACTGGGAAAATCCAGATAAATTTGATCCGACGCGTTTTGTGCGAAATGATTTCCCATCTGGTGCGTTTTTGCCGTTTTCTACGGGTCAAAGAAAATATCTTGGCTTTGACTTTGCTTTGACAGAGGCAAAAATTATTGTTTCTATGTTGTTATCGCGTTATGTAGTTGACGTTGTTGATGGTAATCCTGCGATTAAAATGGGTGGTATACTACGTCCTGTAAAGCCCTTTAGGGTTAGACTAACGTCGAAGGTGTAGACTTTTCTGATTCTATATTAGATATATCAAGTGAGCCTAACTTGTTCAGTTAGGCTTCTTTTGTATCTTAGTATGTAGTTAGGATTATGTAGTTGATAATAAGGGTTACGACAAAAAATCTTAGCAGTCTAAATAGGTAGTTAAGATGTCCTGTACTCCTAGCATTTCCCTACCCATCTCAAACTGTTCTTAAAGTGTAATCAGCCCTCATATTTGAACAATGGTATACGCTGTTTGAGTTTCTCCCGCAGGCGACGTGTTGGTGAAAAGTTGATGCGATGTTGTATCCGTGATGGGGACTTAATTTTCTCGCCTGTATTGGGATGAATCAATGTGCCTTGCGCTTTGCTCGGGCCTAAGCGTCGCTCCTGAACACCCAACAACCCCAATTCGCCTAATCGGATACCCCCGTCGGGTTGCGTCAGTTGGTCTTCAAAAATATCCAGCATGATATCAATCACATGCTCAACCTCACGACGTGTCAGTTGCTGTGAGGTGGTCTTTGTTCGTTTTGCAATTTCAATAATTAAATCACTGCGGTTCAATGCCATTACATATTCCTTTAATTAGACAATCTCGCCAATCGGTTCAACCACAACAGGTCGTTTGGGCTTAGGCTTTGCCAGTGGCACTTGTATTTCTTCATCAGCTACCGTTTCAACTTTATCTGGCTCAGGTTTATCTTTGGGCAAGGCAATAATTTCGTCACGGAGGTTTTCTTCAGCTAAATCTTCATTCTTACGCTTCTCACGACGTGGCATCACTCGACGCATCGCTTGTTTCTTGCTGACCTTCGCCACTTCTGTGGCAACATCCTTACGCTCATAAATTCGTGTCAGTCGTGATAAGACAATCACATAAGTCGCATATTCTGCTGTCACATAACGTCCAAAGATCGTGCAATTTCCTTCTGGTGGTCGGATAATCTCATCGGGTGTTAGTAATTTCCGTTGACGCTCATTGGTGCGTCCATCTTCATTGGTCTTCTTATTTGTACCCGACCCTGCAGCATCCGAGTAGTATTTCGCTGTCTTTTGATCACAGCCCCCGAAGATAATCTGGAATGCCATCCCCGCCAGCAACGTCTCTGAGCCATTGCGTCCATAGATATTCTCCAACTGCCCCATCGTCTGACACGCTAACACAAAACTGATCCGACGCTTACGCACAAGGTTAGCAAATTCTACGACTGAAGATAAATCGCCCAAGGCAGGAAACTCCTCTAAGATGAATTTGATAGGAATTGGCAGTTGCCCATCTTCTGTACGTTCACCAATGCTATCGAGGTCGAGTAACATCTTAGTCAACACTGCACCGAGGTAAGGAGCAATCACCCGCCGCTGATTGCCTGGACAGGCTAGTATCAGAATGGTGGGTTTCTCACCATTGACCATCAGTCGTGCATCAAAGTCAGATGTTTCAGTACTGCTACGAATCGCCTCATCTGCCCAACCTGCAAGCGATGTTGAAAGTGTAGCAATGACATTGGTAGCAAACTTGCCATCACCATCCGATACTGAATTGATGAATGAGCCTGCTAAACGTTGGGCATCATCCACAATTTCACCCAGTCGTTTTGCCATGCGCTTGGAATCACTGAAATCATTGTAAATTTCACCTACATTATCGTAGCGCAATAAACACGCCGCCAACAGGTTCTGGGCACTCTTTGTCCAGAACCCATCACTGCCCCCTGAGTCTTTAGGAATCAGGACATCGGAGACTGATTGCGCCTGGCTAACTGTCTTAATCCCTTCCGCCAAGTTATAGCGCGGTAAATGAGCAGAGGTTGGGTCGTGAATAATCACCCGATGTCCTGTTACCCCTGCATAGCGAATCACTTTGTCACGTAGCTCCAGTTGCGGATCGGTGATAATCAAATTTTGTCTTAGGCGCATTGAATCGTAGACGATTGGTAGAATCACACTCGATGATTTACCACTACCCGGATTCCCTATCGTGATGATCCCACGGGCAGCATCTTCATCACTGAGGGAGAATTGGTCACCCAGATAAGTGTAAGAGCGTGCACCCGTCTTATCGCCCATAAATCTGCCGTAGAAATTCACTCCTGAGGATTGTGATTTGCGGAAGCGTCGAAATTCTTGGGCGGTGGCAAAGTGCGATGAACCATGCGAGTCTTGCACGCGCTTGATACCCCGAAAACGATCTAAGAAGATACGAAGCGGACTGCCCTGCGCGGTCTGCGAGATCATAACCATATTGATGGCGAAGGTCGCTAAAAATGTAATCAGTGCAAATTGCAGTGCCTTCCTGCTATCAATCGTGTCAGGACCAATCAAGAATTGTAAGATCGGGTTCAATGTCTCTTGATCAGGACGCGCACGCTGAATGGCTGGCTCACCGATGAGGACACTTGCAAGACTAACAACTGCGATGCTGGTGCAGACAATCATCAACAAGCGAAAGCTCGATGCTAACTGTGTCGGTTTACCACCTGCTGCACTCGTTCGGATACTCGCGCCTGCAGTCAGCAAGAAGGCAAACATGAAAATGACTGCACCAATCCCTCCCCCAATGGCTAACCACAGGGCAAGCCCACGCATTTCGTGAAAAATAAAATAAATCATTGTGTTTTGCTCCTTTAATCCATTGTCATATCAATATCAGTGTCTAAGTCTGCATCATCCATTGCAGGCTCAATGTCAAAGTCACGCGGAATATCAAAGCCCAAGTCTGCTAGGTCTTGGAGAATAGTGTCCATATCCTGCGTCTGACTCACATTATCTTCAGGGAAGACAAAACCCAAGTCACGGTAAGCATCGAGCAGATCAAAGTTTTGCTCGACGATTAGCTCAACATCGTCCTCTGGAATATCAAAGCCTAAGTCGCGTGCCATTTGTAGAATGTCCTCATTCATATCTTGTTCAATCGGATCATCTGCAATCTCAAAGCCCAATTCACGCATCTCTTGCAGGTAGTCAATTTCATCATCTGCAATCTCAAAGCCTAATGCCCGTAAACCTGCCACGGGATCAAGAGCAACTTCCTCTTCACGAGTGTCATACACACGCTCTAATAAGTCTTGGGGGGGTGTCATCTCGATCGATTGATACAGCTCTAACATCAACTCATCTAATTCAGGTTCACTTGGACTTGCTAGTTCAACCGCTGCTTGTTCACGCGCCTCATCTATCGCTTGCAACTGCTCTATCAGCTCCTCCAAGTCTTGATTGAGTTCTTGCACGCGTTCGACACCTAATTCACGCGTCCAGATCCGTTCCATTTCTTCTGCACTGACTTGGTGCAATTGTTCAAGTTGTTCTTTATAGACCTTATAATCATCGCGGTCTTCCATCAGTCCGGGAACGGTGGCTGCTAAGACCACATGACTATGCACAAATTCGCGATGCTCTTGCTTAACCTCTTCAGGACGCTCATTTTTGACCTCTCCCTTATGCACTACATAAGCATATTCAGTTGTAGGCAGATTCATGGCTTCAAACCACTTATCAACAGTTGCTTCTGTCAATTCTTCCATAATCTCGTCGCGGCGCTCGACAGGAATCGCTTGCATGAATTCCACTTGGGGCGATAAGACCAATGTTCGCGCACCGACATCATTTGTCAGTCCTGTAGTGGCTAGTGCGGTACAATTCTGAGCAATGGCACGATGATTGCTCCCCAAGCCATGGTCAATCCAACGCCTGATCGGATTACCGTACTCGTCAATTTGTCTGACGTGTGTATCGCGGTCGTTGCGATGTTGAAAGTATTTCAACTTGCCCGACAAATGTTCACCTTCTTTCTTATAGATGAACTTTTGATTAGCCACCATCGCTCGCTTATTGATCGCCATATGCTCTTACAATCCCTGTGCTCATTAAAAACTGACAGCCATCCTTCCGTCCTACTCTGCTTGATGATCTACCTCACTTGTAACACTAGTTTTCTGCTGATGTTGTTGTCGTCGTGCTTTCTTCAATGCCACTTCGCGCTTCACTCGATTTAGATTGAGAGTCTTAAACATGCTCATCACTTTGGTCATTTCAGAGAAGGCTTTCTCAATCAGTTGTACTCGCATTTTCTCAGGATCAGTGGCTTCACTGGCTTTCCCATCATTCAGTAGCACCAACAACACTGAAAACAATTCTGTTAGCGCAATGAACATCGCTTCATGGTACATTGCCGTTTGCTGACTCAGCTCATCTAAACGTCTATTCATTGTCTTACTGAAATGACGACGTGAGCCAATCGCATCGCCTTCATTATCGACCACTTGTAAGAAGCAATAGCGTAATGTCTCAGAGCGACTACCATGTCCTTTCTGAGCGCGAAGACTGTCCAGTTGCTTCACTTCATCTTCGCTTAGACTCACTTGCTGACGCTTATCTTTTTTGCTCATCATCTACCTTTTTTAATTTTTATAGAGGTGTGTTGATGAATTAATTGTACTGTATTTATTTGACCCTGTACATAAAATAGTCCCTCGCTTGCTCACTTCAGTGGTGTAATTCTGCAACAGATCGTATTTTCTATGGTGCAATCTGTCACCACACCCTCATTTCAGTGATACAATTCTGCAACAGATCGTATTTTCTATGGTGCAATCTGTCACCACACCCTCATTTCAGTGATGCAATTCTGCAACAGATCGTATTTTCTATGGTGCAATCTGTCACCACACCCTCATTTCAGTGATGCAATTCTGCAACAGATCGTATTTTCTATGGTGCAATCTGTCACCACACCCTCATTTCAGT
>JBCCSC010000102.1:0-8145 GCA_039200705.1 Chloroflexota bacterium | reverse complement strand
TCCGTGAGCATGTGGCGTTCCAGCACATGACTGAACAGCATCTGGAGACGATTGCAAGCCTGCGACGCGGTCATTTTATCCTCGATATACAGGACAAAGGCATCTACTATTTGCAGTTTTTGCCAAGTATGGGCGAGATGCAACGCTTCGGCAGTTCATAACTTATCAGGATTAATTGTAAGTAAAACAGTTAAAGTAAGGGATACCCGATGGCAGACATGCTCCAAATGCAAGAACAGAGTCGCAAGAGCTTTTTCCAGTGGCATGTCTTGCTGGTCATGAAGAAGAAACAACTGCAGAAGACCTTAAGTGAAGCCGGTGTTCGCCCGAATGAGGTGCGTCAGATTGAAGAATCGCTACCACCGGTTGTCGATTCAGATGAACTGGCATTGCTAGAACGCTTTGGCTTGCCGATTCCATCCGATCTTGTTGATTTTGACCTGCCAGCGCGTGAGCCTGTACCGGGCATTCGCTTTTTCTTCCGTGCCGCACCTGCTTTCGATGATGAAAATGATTTTGTCCTCGATTTTGTACGGCAACGGGTGGATGGTGGCTATGAACGGCGCGAATTGATGCGCGTGCAATATGATGACCGCAGCTATCTCCGCAAAGCCGCAGAACGGTTCAACGATGCGCTGGATGGCTATGCCACCGCGATGGTCGTTAACGCGGCGCAAGTCTGGTCTAGTTTTCATGGGGCGGTCATAATGAATTGGGAAGCCGTCTCGGCACGTTTGCTAGGTGTTGAAACAACTGGAGATAGTGAGGATTGGTATCTGAATCTCGCAGAACCTGATCCAGGTCATTCTGAGAAAAAGCGCAAGCGTATTGATCTGAGCGGGCGCAAGAGCTTGTTTGGAGATTGAGGGCGATGGACGTGATATCAACGGGACAATGGCGATCTTATTTGCCTGAATATCGCTTTCCACGCGTACTGCGGTTGACCTGCGGTTGTCTCGGTCTACTACTGTTAGGTGGTGGTCTCTTCACCTTCCTCATCGCACCAGGTTTGATTGCCACTATCGTCACGCTCAATGAAGGAGCTGTGCTTGAAATACGCGTGGGAGAAAGTGTCATGGTCGATGACTATGACCTGCGGTTAGAGTCTGTGAGCGATGACACACGCTGTGCAGGAACAAGCCTATGTGAAACAGCAGGCACAGTGACCCTCATGTTCTCGACCACACAAACCACAGATGATTTGATGGTTGTGTTTGTTGAAGGAACAACATTCTCCGAGCCTGTTGCCTTATCGGGTGGGTATTTGATGCGCGTGACCGCGGTATTACCCGATGGTGCAGTAGCTGAAACGGACTACACGATCCAGTTCCAATTATTTGAACCACCATCTACTACACAGAATTGACAGAGAGTTTTGCAAGATGCAGGAGGGTTTCACACCATCGCAGGGTAGAGCGTATGATGAAAGATAAAAATGATGACCAGAATAAATCTGCTGGTGAGGTACTCAAGCAAAATATACAATCTTATGAACGCGATGTGCCGCTGGTCGAGACAGTTTGTGCCTGTCCGGATTGTCCCTATTGTGGCAATACACCCTTCATGGGGCATCCCAATCGCAAATATTGCACGCAGGACGCATTACTAGAAGCTCGCAGGCAGGAACGCGCGCAGAAAGCCCGTGAAGAAGGACGTGAACCGGGGCGCATTGGTAGACCACCTAACAATCCACAAGATGATTTTTCAGGTTAACCGAGAGCATAGTATTATGAAATTAGTCATTATCGAGTCCTCAGCCAAAAAGAAGAAATTGACCGGCTTGCTATCTCAAATTTACGGCGGGGGTCAGTTCAAGGTCGTGGCATCGCTGGGACACATTCGTGATCTACCTGCAAAAGATCTGGGAGTTGATGTTGGCAATGGCTTCCGCCCGACCTATGTCACAGGCAAGGGCAAGTCACGCACAATTAAGATGCTGGGCAAGCAAGTCGCCGATGCTGATGCGGTTTACCTCGCAGCCGATCCTGATCGAGAAGGGGAGTCGATTGCCTGGCATGTGGTACAGGTCACCCGTCCCAATGTCCCTGTCTATCGCGTGACCTTCAACGAGATTACAAAGACTGCCGTCCAACGCGCCTTCGATGCCCCGCGTCAAATCAATATGGATCTGGTTGCCGCACAGGAAGCACGACGTATCTTAGACCGTCTGGTGGGGTATAAGGTGTCGCCAGCACTCTGGCGTGGACTCAATGAAAGCGGTCTATCTGCGGGGCGAGTACAGAGTGTGGCACTCAAGCTCGTGGTGGAACGCCAGCGCGAAATTGATGCCTTTACACCATGCGCCTACTGGAGCATTACGGGGACATTTGCTGTGCCAGAAGGGGAGTTTGATGCGAAACTGATTATCTGGCAGGGACAACAGTGGACAACCGAGACTTTCACCACCGAAGCAGCCGCGCAATCCGCTATTAACCAATTACAAGATACGCTCTTCAAGATCCATAAGGTGGAGGTGACAGATCGCAATCGCAAACCGCCAGCCCCCTTCACCACCAGCACCCTGCAACAGGCAGCCTCGACTCATCTGAAAATAAGCCCTGACAAAACGATGTCGATTGCCCAATCCTTATATGAAGCAGGCTATATCACCTACATGCGAACCGATAGCCCGGCGGTCAGTGATGAAGCAGGGCAGATGGCAACCACTTTTATTCAGGACACATTCGGCGAACTCTATGCACCGGAGCAACAGCGGGTCTATCGTGCCAAATCGGGTTCGCAGGAAGCTCATGAGTGTATTCGTCCCACCGATATCTCGATAACGGATTTACAGGATAAGGATGACTACTCAGGAAAGTTGTATCGCATAATCTGGCAACGCTTTGTCGCTAGCCAGATGGTCGATGCCCGTTACGAACGCACCACCATCTATGTCGGGGGCGGGCAGGCGCTCTTCATGGCACGTCGTTCGATTCTGACCTTTGATGGATTCTTGCGCGTCTATGACTATGGTGACGATGTGTCACAAGAGGATGCTGAAACATCTGATGATACAAGCCCCTTGCCACCTGTCATGCAAGATATGACCTGTCGCGTCCTCGCTTTTGAATCGGAACGGCATATCACGAAGCCACCCAACACCTACAGCGAAGCCTCTCTCGTCCATTCACTTGAAAAACTGGGAGTCGGGCGACCCTCAACCTATAGCCTGATGATCTCGACCATTCGCCACCGGAAATATGTCACCCTCAAGAAACGTCACCTGATGCCAACAGCACTCGGTCGGCGGGTCAGTGGCTTTCTGGATGAGCACTTTGCGCTGATTATGAATTACGATTTCACAAAGACCATGGAAGATGCGCTTGACAAGATTGCTCTCGGTGATCTCGATACACGCAAATTTCTAGGACTATTCTGGGATAAATTTGAACCACTTATCCAGCCATGGCAACATGTCGCACCACAGCGTGCTGAACCGCAACTGACAGGGGAGACCTGTCCGGTCTATGCTAAGGGACAGATTGACATTAAATCATCGCGTAAGGGCAGGTTTCTGGGGTGCAATCGCTATCCACACTGCAAGTATTCCAGAGACATCAAGCAAGCTGCACCCATACTGGTGGGTCGCAAATGTCCTGAATGTGGATCCTAACTCTGTGTGCGCTCACGACGTGACAGCAGCGAGAAGTTTGTCGGTTGTGCCAATTATCCGCACTGTCGCCATACGGAGTCGTTTACATCGACACCCGCAAAATAGAAATCTATTGAGTAAGCTATATTGACAGTTTATTTGTCATCCACTGTGCTGTGAATGATTTGCATGTGCGCCATTTCGATGCAGACATTGTAAGCGTACACATCGCGCATGAAACGAACCACACGGTCAATTTTCTCAAATTGCGGATGCGCCTCATCCACAACAATATGAACTCGGTCAATTGGCGAATGGGCTAGCAAAATCTCAAAGTTCTCAACTAGCTCAAGCCCCTGAATCTGGTAGCTGGTACCAACGTAAATATACAGATCACTGATGGGGGTGGCAGCCTCTATAATTTGTGTATGGATCAGAGAAGAAAGGGCAGAAAATGAGGTCGAAGTCGGGAGAAAAATATCCCAGCGTGAAACATCGGTGCAAAAAATCTGTATCGTCATATTCAGTTCCTGCTAGTCTTACCATCAATTTTTAGGAGATAACGTGTAACTTCTGTGATCAAATGTGGATATTCGGTTTGTCTACACCACATTTACCTGTACAATTAGGTGCATAATCATACACTATTGTGTGTTAATCAATATATAATCACATATATTGCATTATATGTTATACTTGAATTGTGTCAAGACAGGCAGAGTGCATCCTATGGCAAGATTGTCATTTTCGGTTCTGTTGAATTTACTCATCGACAACATTCCTGATGAGCATGGGGATAAATATTCATTATCCGAGATTTCACGTCAGACAGGAATTTCGGTGAACCAGTTGGGACATTATCGGCGTGGGTCGCACGAAAATCCGACCTATGACAATCTTGTCATGCTTATGGATTTCTTTGCGATGCCACTCGCGTACTTGGATTGTACCAACAAGGTTGATGCGATGAAGATGATTACAGCCATTCATGCCGAAGAAGCACCCGGCGATGGGCAGTCTGAACTACCATCTGTGTGCTTTCGTAATCCGAAAGGCTTGAATATCTCTAATCAAGCTTTGTATCAGGTCAAAGAGCTGCTGCAGTGGGTCTTTGCTCGTGAAAAGGCTTTGAAAAAGGGTGATGAAGAACCGCCTTTACCTGATTTTTTCGGGTCTGAATAACCATTATTAGTCCCATATCGCTATGGTTTTTTGTGCATAGCAGAATATGATAACATAGATACAGTATTACAATTTTTATTACGGCACTCTTCACTCTTAGACATATTGAAGTTTTGGATCACAATTTAAGTCGGTTGTATTTATTTTGAGAAAATCGAATGGATCGAAAAAAGGTACAACATACGGTCAGTAGTATTCAATATGACTGGAAAATTTTGATTTCGGGCATTTCCTAACACACGTCATCGAACAACATGGTCGTCCTATTACGATCATTGAAATGCCTAGGTTAGCGTTTGGCGGTTATTGTGTTTCAGTGCAACAACATGTTTATGATTACATTTTTGTCAACGCAGACGACCATCCTATTTCTATTTTACACAATAAAATCCATGAAATCGGACACTTTTTGCTGAATCACCTAAATTCAGTCGATATTATCGATTCCCATGATGAACTCAGGAATCTCATGATGCGCTTCTCACGGCTTCGTTCGTATGCCCATATGACACCTGAATTAAAGGCTGAGGAACGTGAGGCAGAATAATTTGCCTACCTCGTCACACAGCATGTAGCGAAGGCACAGCGGTTGTATGAATTGACACTAGAACAAGAGAATTATGACTGGGGCGTTCCACCATTTTATGGTCGCTTTGCCCTTAACAAGTCCCGAAAGGTGGAAGAATGACACCTCTAGGATGTCTGGTGCTCGGATTCTTTCTTATTTGGATGATGACATTTGTACTAAAAACGGTGTCGACATATCGTGCAGGTCACTTTGACATTCCTGCTGTACGTGACTTATGGTCGATGACGCTTGGTGTTGGTATTGGTATTTTTATCTATAATTATGAATTGGAGTACCTGCTTCAACAGCATCTCGAGTTTTTGCCGTTCTCGCTTTCCTCATTACGTGCGATTGTCAGCTTGATGCTGGTCGTATTCTTCTATTATCACGCTATCGATAAACATACCCAATTCAGTATAAACAAGCGTATGAAGCCCTTTCTGGTAATCTGTACTGTGATTATCATCCTTATTGATTTCATCTTCCACGATCAATATCCTTGCGAGAAATTCCAGATTTGGATGACCCTGCTAATCATCCCACCAACCTTGATTGCCTCATTTTTAATCGCGGATATCACGAAGACGATCTTGAAAGAAGAAGTCGCACCACTCAATCGGGCACACTACTATTGGTGGATACTTGAACTGTTGGCGAGTTCGCTATCTGCTCTGATCTTTCTTGGAGACGCAATGTATAAGGCGAGTACAAGTACTTATGTGACATACACACCGAGTGTTGTCGTCGCACAATGCTTTTACCTTGTGCTAGCCCTTGCAGCACAGGCAAGAGTGATGCTTCCACCCGAATATACTCGCTATATTTTCTACTTTGAAAAGCTAGTCTTGTATCTGAGACTGCGATGGATTCGACTTTCGATTGAGCGCAAAATTGACCTACAGCATGCCTACAACTACGAACAAGTCTGGATACCGACCTATGAGCGACTTGAACTCGAAATTCGCCGTTCGTTTATATCCATCACGGACACTGTTAATTACCTTGGTGATATCGATCCAGATTTAGGTAAACAACTCACAAAAATCCGCGCGGCACGAAAACCGTATAGCGAGACAATTAATGATATTCTGAGGGTTCAATTTTCCTGAATATGAAAAACGATAACAAACAGAAAAAGGTCATCATTATTGGTGGGGAATTTTGTGGTCTCGTATGCGCCGTTGTTTGTAGCCAATACTTTGATGATGTGACAGTCATTGAACGGGGACACCATCTCAGGGTGTTCCACAAGAGAATCACATTCATTCTCTACAGGCAAAAGGCTTACAGATCATTGAAGAATTACTGCCGAGTATATCACGGGATCTCAAAAACACAGGGGCTGTCACAGTGCGTTGGACACAGGATATACAGGTCTAGTTATCTAGAGGATATGTGCCACACGTGGATGCACATGTTACCTCAGTTGGGGTGTCGCGGCATCATCTCGAAACCATAATCCGTGAACGTATTCATCAAATAGCCAATGTATGCTTCAAATATCGTCATGAGGTGCAAGGATTAACAACCGCATGAAAATTTCTACCGTGGTGCAGCAGTCAGTGTCGTTGAGAATCAGAAAGCTGTTATCACGCTTGTTGGCGTTAATAAAGATTACCCGCCAACAGACGAAGAGGGATTTGCAGACTTTGCTACCTTGCTCAACCAATCCATTATCCGGCAACTCATTCAGAGATTAGAGTCTGTTAGTCCTATTTATGGTTATCGGGCGGCTAATAGATTAAGACCTTATCATAAGATGCTATCGTATCCTGACAATTATTTCGTGTTGGGGAATGCGTATTGTGCATTCAATCCAATTTATGGTTAGGGCATGATGGTTGCAGCTATGAGTGCGAAACGATTAAAGGAATATCTGTCCAAGCACAGCGATATAGACTTTTCAGCAAAAACTTTTCAGAAACGATTATTCTGGACAGTGCTCATCTCGTGGCTACTCGCCACAGGTGAGGATATGCGCTATCCCTCAGTTACAGACAAAAAGCCCAATATCATTGATCGACTTGCCCATCGCTTTCTCGACTTCTTGTTTATTGCGAGTAACCGCGATCAGTTTGTGGGGGTAACACTGCTTCAGGTCGTGCAACGCATAAAATCTCCACTTTATCTAGCAAATCTGATTCTGCTTATGCGTGCATTCTTTGCGGTTTTATTAGACGTAAAAAACCACTACCTCTGGTAGTGGAAGAAACAGAGGTTAGACCGTAAGTTGAAAACGAGTATGATAAACCATCCTAGAAGGTGCGAACTTAGAGGAGATTTATCATGCCTCGTGAGTTTAAGAAGCTAACACATACTCTGTATCAATGTAAGTATCACGTCATATTCTGTCCAAAATATCGGTATCGAATATTAAGAGGTGATCTTGGAGCGTATGTATATCGAGAGATATACCGATTGTGCGGGCAGAAAGAACATGTAGAAGTCATCGAAGCGAAAGTGCAAGTGGATCATGTGCATGTGGTGTTGTCAATTGCGCCGAAACATAGTGTGTCAAGAGTGATGGGCTATTTGAAAGGTAAGCTGGCAGTTCGCGTATTCCAAAACTATCCCGAAGTGAAGAACCGCTTATCGGGAGGCAAGTTCTGGTCGCGCAGCTACTGTGTCAGCATGTAGGACTAGATGAGGACAAAGTGTGAAAATATGTGAGATGGCAAGAAGCAAGAGATAAGCATCAAGAAGCTCATCAAAAGAGATTGTTCAATTAAGTAGAACCGATATGAGAGCGCCTTCTAGGCGCAATGTTAAAAGCCACCGCTTTTAGCGGTGGATCATTTACTTG
>JBCCSC010000101.1:0-9485 GCA_039200705.1 Chloroflexota bacterium | reverse complement strand
ATAATTAATTTGACAACGAAAAGTATCCTAAGACACATCTAGGAGAGTATTTAATGGTAGCAGTTAGCATTGATGAAAGTAAACGCGTCATCAGTCACGCGATAAACAATCGACTCAATACTTTGGCATTGGGCATGAGCTATTTAGAAAATCAAACATCTTCGGAGCAACAAGCGATGGTGCGCTCAATGAAGATGGAATTACGCGATTTACAAGAACTCATTGAACAACTCAAACGGCACAATATCTAATCATAGACTTGTGCCACTGTCAGTATGAAGTCGCCCCCACTGAGATAGCCATTAACCCGCACTTGATATGTACCATCTTCTGGCAAGGTCAAGAATGTTGATGGATTGAGTGAGTTCGGGCTATCATCCGCCTCCAAGATTATATCGCCTCTTGGATTCAAGATAGCAATTACTGGGTCAAGTGCAGTCTCACCATCAGCGATAGCCTCAATCCGCACTCGTTGTCCTGCTTGCCCTTGAAACGCATAAAATTGATATTGTCCCTCTGTCACCACATCATCAATCACTAGTAAATTCGTCAGCGATGGAATCGGCGTGGGTGTCGGTGCGAGTGTGACATAATTCCACAAAACCGTATAACTGCCTTTGTTTGTGCCCGTTTCATCGTAGATACGCAATAAATAGGTCGCTGGTACGGTAATTTCTGCTAGTTGGAGTAAAGCAGCGTTATCAATGCCTCCGTCGTCATCAGCATAAACCACATCACCATCGGCTGTCACCAATTCGATAACAGGGTCTAACAGTGGGTCATTCGGACTTACTGCAACTGAAATGACATCATTCGGATTAAGTGGTAATTGCCATACATGACGTGACCCCACTTGCTCAAAAATGCCGACAATCTGCTCATTGCTGGGTGGGACACCCTGATAAACATCACGGACTGTTGAACCACGTCCAAAGGAAACAAGAAATTGTCCGATGGTATTAGATTCTCCTGTGATAATGATAATATGCGCTCCTGTTTGCCCAATAATCACGCCGTTAGCAATCGCTGCACCCTCATCAGCATTCACATCAACACCACTTGCGAGTGCAATCTGTGCGCCATCAGGGTCGAAAACTTCAAATTGTGGGATAAATTGTGAGCCATCCAGTGGTTCAACAACAAGGCTGATACGCTCACCTGCTTCAGCAAAAAATGAAAATCGTTGGAAGTCACCTTCACGCACAATTGAATTAATCGTTGGCACATGGTCTTCGAGGCGTTGGTCAGGGGAGGCAAAGCGCAACATCGGCGTGGCGTAGCTCGCAACTTCTGTTGAAGCAACTGTGGGTAGTGGGTCAGGCACAATCTCAATCGCTTCATCGACATAAATGAGGGTGTAATCGCCAAATAAATCTTTACCATCGACTTGTACGGTGTATAGTCCATCTTGCGGGAGAAGAATATTGAGCAAACGAGCATTACGATTGCCGAGGCTGTCGTCATCCATTGCTAGTAAATTGCCATCGGCATCATAAAAACGTAGCACGGGGTCGAATGTGCCTGCAATGCGGTACAGTTCAAAGTTAATGACTTGTCCTGCTATTCCTTGAATCGTGTAAACGTGTTGTGGCGATGTGGATGTCAATAATTCAGTGAAATCACGCGATGTATCAAGTTGCGTAATAAACTCACCGAGACTGCTGAAGGGTGGCGTTGGTGTTGGCACACCGACTGTTGCAGGGAGTGGTGTGGAGGTCGTATCATTTGGGTTAGGGCGGTCACCATAGCCTAAACCAATATCATAAGCACTTGCACCACTGAGGGCAATCACTTCGAGGCGATAGGTATCGCTGGCTGGCAAAATCACATTGAGTTCATTGGTCACATCAATGACGGTATTTGCGCCTTGTCGCAAAATAAGACGCACATCCGAGCCTGAGCGAATAGTACGAATGAAGATATTATCGCCAGCCGTTCCTGCAAATTGCCAATAATTAATATCGTCAACGCCTGTGAGATTGCCTGATTCTGTCTGCCAGAATAATAGCGGACGCACTTCTTCGGGCAAGGGGGCACGAGTCGGCAGAGAGGCAAGTTGTTCAGCCGTTGGTCCACAACCAACTAAAAATAACACTAAAAAAATGATACGTCGCATAAGAGTCGTTTACGCTTTTCATGATAACAGCACATAGTCGCCATCTATCATGACGCACACTGACGAATGACGCAACTTGTTCGATTAAGCTGAGGGTTGGGCGTTTTCTTTGATTTCTTGTTCGAGTTCAGCACGTTTATTAGCAGCAGCGTCTCGCCCTGCTTGCATGGCATCGTTGAGATGTGCATCAAAATTAGCACGAATCTCTTCAGCCGTGAGGGACGTAAAGAGGGCAAGTATTTGGCTGAGTACATTACCGCACATAATCAAAAAACGACGCATAACTCATCTTTCTGTATCGGTCAAAAATAGTGGACTGTCATCGGGCATGTAGCCTTGTGAGACTAATATAGCACGGAGTAAGTCACTGCGTACAGTTGGGGATGCTTCGACATTCAAGGCAAAGATATAGGCATCATCATCTTGCTCAATAATACCAACAAACCATGCCAGCGCGAGGTCATCGGCGCGTGTGCCTGTTTTCCCATAGAGGCGATAGCTATCGGCTTCGTAGAGTAATGCCATATCAAGTACCGTATCCGTGACATCATCTGCTATGCCTAAATCACGCTGATACAAAGCACGCCACCATTCAACTTGTTCAATGGCACTAATCTTGAGACTGCCACCAAGCCAAAACGCAGGAACAGTCTCGTTACCTAGCCAAGTGCTAATATCACGATTGCCATAATCAAACTGATTGAGATAATTTTGCATGGTATCTTGACCAATTTGACCAGCCAATTCCCGATAATACCAAACAATCGAAAATTGCAATGACGAGCGCAGTGTGTGGTCTTGTGTCCATAAATCGCGTGACCAAAATTGTTCCATGCCAAGTGTGCACGGATGTGCTTGTTCATCATAGATGATGCGATAAGTATCACCTGGTGCAAGTCCTGATGCTAAGGCAATTGTTGCGTGGGGGACTTTATACGTTGAATAGGGTGAAAATCGTTGCAAGGCACGGTCAAGATTATAGATAGTCATCACATCAGCGTGGACATCATAGATAACAAATGTGCCATCATAGCCCCCAAAGATTGTTTGAAAATCTTCTTGTGCGTCAACAGGGGTAATTATCAGCAACAGCAAGCACAATAAGGCTAATGGTCGCATGATGTGTCCTCGATTATGAATAATTCCAACTTCATCATAAATCTATCCAATGAAGTTCCAATGATTTTCATTATTTTGCACGAATGTTAACAACTTATTGACTGTAGAAATAATATGGATTGTGCTATCGTTTTGCCACTATGATTCAGAAGGGGACTTCCATGATTGAAAAACTTGCAAGCAAGCACAATCTCAGCACAGAAGCAGTTGCCCACCTCGCAGAAGCGATTCAACAAGGCAACGGTACACAAGCACAATTTAATCATCCTGAATTGGGTGGTATGGGGCAATGGCAAAATGGCATGACCATGATTGGTGATGCCTTCAACGCACCACTCAAAGCACGGGTAACCGCCGTGTGTGATGATTTAGCAGTCGCTTATCGCCAACGCAGATCACCTGTTTTTGCGACAACATCCACACAAACACTACAAGTCACCCGTTGGTGGTCAGAGGAATTAGGTGACCCTAGCTCTGTCGGCGCACAGAACAGTATGTATTATGCAATTTTCCCTCATAAAGCTCGTCTTGTTGTGCGCTACAATGGCGAGATTATGACTTACGACACAGGGCGTTATCATTTGACAGGGGTCTCACAGCAACAATCAGGCACAGGTGCGACTCTAGCTTTCACATCAACAGACGGTCAGCATCTATCACTTAGCGATTTCACACTGATAGACTAAGCTAATATTTATCCTTTTGTGCCATAATTCACAACTAAGTCGTAAATAGATGTGAGGTGGCACATGAGCCAACAACAAGCAGACGATCAAAGTGGGTTGATCATGTATTTGAGTCGGCAATCACTGCCGATTCGCTTGACCGCTTTTTTCGTCTTTATTATTTTAATTGTCGGTGTCATTGTTGGGATTACAGGTGGCTTGTATTACGCCAACGTAGCGAATTTCCCGCGTTTGATGCCAATTGGTGTCGCAGAAGGAACATCTGCCGAAGAGTTTGCAGTTTTCACAGATGACGAAGCCTATCCAGCAGCCGTTACCAGTAGCGAAGATGGCACACTCTATACAGGCAGTTTCGCGCATGGCACTGTTTGGCGTGTTAACCCAGCAGGGACGATTGCCGAACTCCCTGATACGCGCAGTTTGATTGGGTCAGTGATTGGCTTGGATGTTGCAAGTGATGGCACGCTGTACATCCTTGACCATGTCGAAGCACTCACCGCAAGTGGTGCAAAGGTCTGGCGATTACCGCTTGATGGTGATTTAGAACTCATCTTTGAGGGTGATAGTAGCCTTATCAGTAACCCTAATGATATTGCTGTTGATACGAGTGGACGTGTTTATATCAGTGATATTGGCGGTGGTCAAATTTTGCGGATTAATGGCACAGAGACATCCATCTGGTGGTCAGCTCCTAACGAAACCTACCTCATTTCAGGATTAGCATACAACCCACTCAATGACACACTTTTAGTCACAGATGCGAATCAGATAACAGTGTACGAAATACCTGTCAGTGCCGAAAATCCTGAAACAGCACGTCAGACAATTTTCACGCTGATGGATTCCTCAGTGGATGCACCATTCTTCAATGGGGTCGATATTGCAGATGATGGTACAGTCTATGTGGCAGCCTTGGACGCTAACGAAATCTGGCGCATTGACGGCGCAGACGCCTATACAATCATCGCAGGAAATTATCGGGGCAGTAGTGATGTCGCCTATGATAGTGCTAACAATCGCTTGTATGTTAACAATTGGGATCAAAGTTGGCTGAGTCCGATTCCGATTTTTGTGATTGAGGTCAAGTTTGCACCACGCTTGCCATTCAGTGTGGATGTGGTGAATTTAGGCAGTTAGATACCCAAGTCAATATTTTATAGTTCTATCAATCCCCTTCGACTGTGTAGAGGGGATTTTTTGTTATCTTAGGCGAGTTCCCTACGCTGGGTGATATTACTGGCTAGACACATTATCTGTAGTGATACTGTCATTACAAATTGTCCGTGATGTGAGTGGTGGCTATGGTCAAGCGATTTGTTATCAGCAGTGTTGCCCTTATCTTGATGGTGGTGCTGAGAATCATATTTTGGTATTTTAATCGTCCTTTGCCCACAGAAGTCATCAATCAACCGTTATTTGATGGTGTGACTTATACACGCCTTGTCGAAGCAGATGTGCCACGCATCACACATATTATCCGCGTTGATTTAAACCATCCTGAGATTCGTTTTTTCACGACTCCTGCGGATGACATTCCCAACTTTGATTATGGTGCACGGACAACATCTGCTTCCTTGGATGAGTTCAATCTACAAGTAGCGATTAATGGTGATTTTTTCGACCCATGGTATTCGTATTCTCCATTTAATTATTATCCACGCACAGGTGAGGGCGTTAATGCGCGTGGACTCACCATCAATGAGGGCGAAATCGTCGCATCAGGTTATGCACCTGAGTATAGTGAAACACTATATATCACGGCTGATAATCAAGCGACGTTTGCTTCGCCTAATTTGCCTATCATGACTGCTATCAGTGGCAATGTGCTGGTCGTTGAAGTAGGTCAGTATGCTATTGAGGGTGATAGTGCGTTCTTGAATAATCGTCATCCGCGCACAGCGATTGCGTTGAATCAAGCAGGAGATACGCTGATGCTGATTGTAGTCGATGGTCGTCAACACAATTACAGTCATGGGGCGACCATGCCAGAATTAGCTGAGATTATCATCGCGCAAGGTGGCTATATCGCGCTCAATTTAGATGGCGGTGGTTCAACATCTTTAGTGATTGAAGGCGATAACAATCAGCCTCGTTTGCTAAATTCAGCTATCCACACACGGATTCCATTTCGAGAGCGTCCGATTGCGAATCACTTTGGAGTTTATGCGATACCGTTGCAACCATAGCAACACAAGATGGAACGATAGCATCATCAAGAACGTCTATAGTATTAGACAAGCGCGACAGAGTTGCGAATTTTGTGTTGTCTATCAAAATTTAATAGCATTATTTAGTTTTTTGTAAGCGTAGGGCTAGCGTAGGTTGTGCGTCAGGTATGGTGCGTACAATCGTGCTAGAGTGAAAGTATCCAAGTAGGATTACCCCCATAATCACTTGGAAACAGGCTTCCCCGATAGCTAAACGCCCCTATCTGATGATGGGGGTGTTTGGTATGTCATCCTCTTCACATTTCAGACAATGGTCTATTCTGGTGATAGCTAGCCAGATGCTGTCACATTACAGTCAAACTACTGCTTATACACAGGAGATAACCATGACTGTGAAATTCAATTTTCCATTGACTGATTTACTCAACGCACACACTCAAGAAGGCAAGCTCTATCATGAATTTTTGCGCGTGCCGAGTATGAGTGCTGGCTTATATATTTTGCCCGCAGGGGGCACTGACCCTCAACAACCGCACAATGAAGATGAAATGTATTATGTCATCAGTGGTAAGGGCAAATTCTTCTATGATGGACAAGATGTTGATGTCGAAGCAGGGTCAACACTCTATGTGCCAAAACACATTGAGCATCGCTTTCATAGCATCGAAGAAGACTTGCAGATTATTGTGTTCTTTGCACCTGCGGAAACCGCATAAATAAACGAAAATTTAAGCTCCGAAGAAATATCATCAGATGCACCGTTCTGGACTTTTACAACTTTTTAATTACCCAAAGTCATCCGAATAACTAGAAGACTCCGTTATGTTGTAATGTCTGATAACAATTATACAGGAGCAACATAATGAAACGTTTTCTATTAGCAGGACTCATCGTAATGGGTATCGTTCTATCGGTGGCAACAGTCGCTAGTGCGGATTGTCTGCCAGCTTTTACACCGAACAATGATGTGGTTGTCTGTTCTGGCACAACCAACGGTAATGTGAACGGTAGTGATGGCAATGATTTGATTATCAACCAAGGATCATTCAATGGTGAAATCTTTGGTGGCGATGGCGACGACACGCTCATTAACAATGATTTTATCGATGATGATATGCACGGGGATAATGGTAATGATACCCTCATCAACAACAGCGTAATTGGTGACGATATGCGTGGCGATGACGGTGATGATACCCTCATCAATAATGGCACAGTTGACGATGAAATGCTCGGTGGCAATGACAACGACCTCCTCATCAATAATGGCTTTGTCGATGATGATATGCATGGTGATAGTGGTAATGATACCCTCATCAACAATGGTACAGTTGACGACGAAATGCGTGGCGACAATGGCAATGATACCCTCATCAATAATGGCATCGTTGATGATGATATAGAGGGTGATAATGGTGATGATGTCATTATCAACAATGGGATTGTGAATGATGACCTACGTGGTGATAGTGGCAATGATGTGATTATCAATAATGGTTTCGTCGATGATGATGTCTTCGGTGGTGACGGCGATGATACCATTGTCAACAACGGCACCATTCGTTCTGAACTAAGTGCAGGCGATGGTGATGACCATGTCATTATTCAAGGAACTGTCACGGGTTTGATTAGTGGTGGCGATGGTTTTGATGTTCTCGAATTCCAAGGCGCAATTTGCCACAACACGGGGTCGGGCGACATCATTGGGCAATTTGCAAGCATTAACGACCTCAACCCTACGGATGATAGCGTCACGCTTGGCAACAAAATCTACACATGGATCGAATTTGAAGCCTTAGTCGCAGAATTATTGGTCAGCTTCTGTGATGGACGCAACGAAACTGTTGATGCTGCAACACCACTCGTGAGTTATTGCAATATTTTCGGTGGCTTGGATATTTTCGATGTCAACGAAATTGGTGTGGATGACCGCACAAAAGAAGGTATCCTTGTGATTCGTACCACACAAACAGACATGCTCGATGCACTCGCTTTAGCTGTCAGTACAGGACAACATCAACTCATTGCATCCGATGCTGAGGGCAATCAACTCTATGCCTTGAGCAGTAATGAATTGCAGATTATGGGTCCTGAAGTCAACGACCCAGCGAAATTCTACACTTTGATTCTGCCAGCGACAACTTGTGGCATTAGCTAAACATAAGATGACACCGTGTGGCTTGGAACTCAAGTTCCAAGCTACTCCTTTGCGTTGACTAAAGTCAACTAGCGTCACTTCTTTAATACCAGCTACTCAAAAATCAACCTATCATAGAAATAATAATCATTAGTTCAATTTATTGAACGCAACTGACGAGCCTTTCACTTGAGTTAAAGGCATTTGAGGACATATTCTATGGCATTTATTGTTGTTTACTATCATGTTGTTTGGGCGACAAAGTATCGTTTACCATTAATCACTGAGCAAATTGAACCTCTCATATTTGATGTCATTCGAGCAAAATCGAAACAGTTCAAGAGTCCTATCCATGCGATTAATGCAGTTTCCGACCACATTCACATTGCCGTAGAAATTTCTCAGACAGTTGCGTTATACGAATGGGTTCGGCAAGTGAAAGCAGTTTCATCGCGTATCGTCAATAAAGAGTTTCCTCACTTAGAAACACGTTTCTACTGGCAAAAAAGTTACAGCATCCATAGCTTTGGCAAGAAAAGATTGCCTTTTGTGACCCGTTATATCGACAAGCAAAAACAGCATCATGAGCAAGGCACACTTGAACCGTATCTTGAACAAGTTCCTGATGATTAGGTTGTGCTTGGAACTCAAGTTCCAAGCTACTCCCTTGCGTTGACTAAAGTCAACTAGGTCTACTTCTTTATACCACCTACTCAAAAATCAACCTATGATAAGAACAATAATCACTAGTTCAATTTATTGAACGCAACTGACAAGCCTTTAACTTGAGTTAAAGGCAACATTCAGACTAATACCCCGCCACCTGACCATCGGAGCGAGGTTCTGCGCCACCGAAGAGTACACCTGTCTCGTTATTGCGTAGGATGATGTGTCCACGCCCGAAGACACCGCGCCCACGTCCACTAATAGCACGGATGCTGTGTCCCATGCGTGCGAGTTGTGCCATCGTTTTCATAGGGTAGCCTTCTTCAATCAAGATTGTGCCAGCTACAACTTGTGGCATTAGCTAAGTACATTATCGATAACTGAATACAATTATCAGTTCTTGACCTCTGTCGAGGGCTTTTTTTGGTAACTTGAGTTCAAGTTCTAAGCTACTTTATTCAAGTTGATTAGAATTATATGGATTTGCGCCATGAGTATATCTGAGAAACATTTTCATTTATCTACTTGCCACTGAGGGTAATGAAGAAAATTTCTACCATCATCGTATGCAAATACAACTTCATGGGGTTCGT
>JBCCSC010000100.1:0-9741 GCA_039200705.1 Chloroflexota bacterium | reverse complement strand
TCACTTTTTTGCATCGTGCGCGTTAGTACAAACGTCGGGAGTTGAAAACTCGCGCCTGCGCCACCTGCTTCAAATGTACGTCTTCCAACAACGAACGCACCTGCCTTCTGAACAAATTCACGGAAGACGTTGGCACTTTTTTCAGAAGTAAGCCCAAAAGTCATACCACCCGCTTCAACATTATGATTGCCACTAAAAACCCAATGATTCAATCCACCATCATCACCGTTGCGCTTGGCGATAAAACCATCTAATGACATCGACATATCTAAAATGACTTTGCCCATTATTTAGTCCTTTTATATTGATTTCGTTCTAAATTATACCACAAATTAGAACTAATATTCTATTTTATGGTAAGCATCTGTAATTCTATAACATGACTTTCAAAAATGTTCACTTTTGGACATACTTCTCAACTTTTTACTGTTTGTAAACGGAGCATCTTCAATACAGGCACTTGGTGTAAAAACATTAGATCTAAAAGTGGGATGGCTACCTCCCATTATTGAGCATTTGTTATTTAGCTCGAATTTCTGAATTTTCTAGGACTCATGCCTGTCTTTGCTTTGAATAAGTTGCTGAAATTCGAAGAATATGTAAATCCCAAAGCATACCCAATTTCACTTATCGAATCAGAAGAACTTAAAAGTCTATATTTTGCTCTTTCAATGATAAATGAATGAATGTGTTCCTGGGCAGATTTTCCTGTCTCTTTCTTGAGCAAATCGCTAAAATAATTGGGGGACAGATTTAATTGTGAAGCACAGTAACCTACCGATGGAACTCCCAAATCATACACCTTGCCAGTCTTAAAATACTCCTTAAGCAATTTCTCAAATCTTGCCACAATATCGGAGTTTATATTTGATCGCATATAGAATTGACGATCATAAAATCGCAAGCAGTATTCTAATAACAGTTGTATGTTTGCAATGATCAATCGTTGACTGTGGTTGTCTATCAATTGATGAGACTCTTTAACAATTCGATCTAAAATTTCTTCGATAGTATTTTTCTCGTCTTCGGAAAGATGAAGACCTTCTGTTAGGTCGTAATCAAAAAATGAAAAATGATCAATAAGATTGGCTAATTCAGATTTTCTGATCAAATCGGGGTGAAAGGCTAATTTCCAGCTTTCTTTATGTTCAGTCTCATCATCTAGATTTCCGTTAATCTGCACAACCTGACCAGGGGCGAAAAAGTTGATCGTGCCTTCTTCGAAATCATATGAACTGCGTCCATACACAAACCCATCACAACCACCTTTTTTGACGATAACAAGGTAGAGGTCAGTCACAATTTTCATACCAACAAGATCAGATAGATTTCTCAATTCTGATTGCTTTACCACGCTGACCTTTGGATGTCTTGGTTTCGGTAGGTTAGTCAACTGGTGTAATTGGCTTACAGAATTGATGTGGATTGTTTTTGACATATGATGCAAAGCTACTAGAAGCTCTGAAGCTCTCCAAGATATTTATTCAGTTAGAAGTTGGTGCGAGCCAATGCTTGCACCAAAGAATCTCACAATGACTAAGACTTCACATGTACCTCAATTAGTCAAGTGCTTGTATCAGTTCAATAAGATTACCATCAAGATCCTGTATGATTGCTGCAATTATACCTGCTTGGGGTATTTGTTGCACAGGAATAAGACTCTCTACATCTTTTTGTTCGAGGTCTTTCAAGGTGGCTTCAATATCTTCAACCGATATGGCAAAGTGATTATATCCGTTTGTGATATTTTCCAGTGGATTCCCTTTTTCTTCTGTAGCGTCTGGCTTTGGAATGTCACCAATGATCTCAATCTGAACGCCATCCCGAGCGATATAGTTAAGATTCAACCCTGGCATTAAATCAACAGTCCATGTCCTGATAATCTCGAAGCCAAATTTGTCTTCATACCATGCCATAAGTTTTTTAGCGTCACTTGTGATAATGCATACATGATGGTGTTTCATTTTGGGTTTCCTTCATTAATTCTGAATGTGCACTACTACAATACATTGTTTAGGAAACAACAACTTACCCTAATTACTGTTAAACCTATGAAAATGACGGCTAGTTAGAATTGATTTTAGCCGTTGATCTGACATGTCATCATCAAGGGAAATAACGGAGTTGTGATGAACAATCTCCTTTGTTCGATACTCGTAGTATGCGATCGACCACAATCCAACAACAATCAAGATATGACTTACAATGAAGGACGTACGTTGCCAATCGCTGATACTAAATTTTTTAGGTATCGATATAGCGGAATTCTTCAAAACAGCTGTAGAACTGGATAAATTGCCATTTTTCGAGGGACCATGGCACTACTTCAATCCTCAATGCCCTAAATTTCTAAAACGAAGTATCCATAATATTTGGATTAAAGAAGGGTAAATATCATGTTTTCGGGAATTTTCGGTGCTCATGCGGTTTTGCTCATACACGGCGCGGTTCATACTGTAAACTGGGCAATGACCTCTTGCTTAGATCTGAGACTAGTGAGAATGTGTATGTTTCTGATTTACTATTTTTTCTGAGATCAATTCCACGGCGTTTGACTCACTACTCCGAGTTGGATGAACCTCAACACGAATCTATTGTTATCTGCCACAAATTGAGTAAGAGAACAAAGGGACTTGCTCTGAAACGAAACAGTTAGTGGCACTACCAGCCGCGTATATATTTGGATTTGTATGGAATTTCGGACCAAATGGCGTTTGGATTGGATACGGCGTTGGTTTGTTGCCTATTGCTGTTGCCTTATCTGTTCGATTTGCAATGCTCACTCGACAACATGGAAAGCAGTAAGCATTGTAAGCAATTAGACTAACCTCGAATGAGATCAACAATAACTTTAGAACTGCAGGATTTGGGGAAACATCGGTTAACGCCCCCTAACTTAGAATCGTTTACACGATTCTCGAGTACTCACATTCGGCACAGCTTTCATGCTGTGTCTTGTAGTGCTAGTGGCGTGCATCCGACACGTCAACATCAGATCCTCATGTGTGCTAACTGCTCCATTTGAGGTGCATATGCCATGTCCATCAACACAATAGATGGACATGGTCGGCTATGGTAACCATTTATTTCTTTTCGATTGTCACAAACTAGGCATCAAGAGTCGAATGCCTCAAAGTAAGAGATCTCGTTTGGAGGATACCAACTGAGTGTGAGTACTCCCCCATTTTCCAAAACGAGTCCGATGATAGAAGCTGTGGTTGAATTGTCTCGCACGCGCACTGTGACCTGTGCATCGTCAAGCGCCACAATCTCAGTTTCATTGACCACGGGCAACATCAGCACCTCATCTCCGATTGGCACTTCCACGAACAGCCTTCCAGTCTGTCCGATGGCTAATGGTATCCCAATTGTCCTGAATTGGGTCAGTGGTATCTGGCGTGGGATTGTGCCACAACCTATGGTCATTGGATCAGCTAACGAATTGTCTATCATGTGCAGGTAGATTGGCTGAAAGCTTGTCAGGCGGCACTGTGCAGACTGACCGACAATCTCATCTAGATTTGTCATGAGTGAATTTCGTGGATTACTCAGGAGGTCTTGTATCAAGTCACCACGCATTTGTACTACACTCAGATTATCGCGGGTGATTATTTCACCTCTCTCGATGAGGTGACGTGCTACCACTACCGGGTAATATTCAGAGGCAAGATAGTGGGGATTTGGTGTAGATGTAGCCCCGGGTGAGAATTCATGAGTAACGGGTGGCATAGGGGTTTGCGCGATGACTAGACTCGCAATCCCTAGAAAGATAACAAGCATCCAAAATTTGTGCAAGCGTAGCAAGGTCATTCGATACTCCTGTCATTGTGTGCTTTTGTGAAATAGCTATTGTGAGTATTCATTGCTAAGCTAACTCAACTGACATATGTATGACCAGCCACGACATTGCACCGTACGGTACTCACTCTGTAACTCTCGAACGGAGACCCCGCAAGAAGAAGGCTTCTGGTAGATAGCGTTTGAGTCGCCAAAACAAGTTCGCCCCTGGTCCGATGGGATAGCGTAAACGGGGTTTTGAGGCTGTGGCAACCTCGGTCACTAACTGAGCCACCTTGGTTGGATCATCACTGCTCTCATGTGCCTCAAGTAGTGCTTGCATGACCCGTTCACGGAGGATGTCATAATCAGGGATTGTGTCACGCTCCATGAAGATCCAACGGTCATAGATCTCTGTTTTGAAGTAGCTGGGTTCGATGATGGTGACCTGAATCCCCAGCTCTTTGACTTCGGTGTAGAGGGTCTCAGCGTAACCCTCCAGCGCGTGCTTGACAGCGCTGGTATAGCCCATGCCACTGACCCCAACCAGTCCCGCCAGCGATCCCATGAGAATAATTCTGCCGCGCTTTTGCTGACGCATGATGGGCAGAACTGCGTTGTTGACCCGCACTAAACCGAAGAAATTGGTCTGGAAGAGCAACTCAACTTCTTCGACTGGCGTTTCTTCCAACAACCCTTCGTGAAAGCGACCCGCGTTATTCACCAGCAGGTCAATTTGCCCAGCTTCAGCAACAATACGCTGGATACACATTTGAATGGTCTCTGCAGCGGTGAGTTCCAACTGACACATCCTGATACCAGATGGGGTATTCGGTTGTGCGCGACGGCTGGTTCCATAGACGGTGTAGCCTACTTGAACAAGTTGTTCGGCGATTAACTTGCCAAACCCGGTAGATGCGCCTGTGACCAGTGCAATAGGTTTTGTCATAAATCGTATCCTCTCAGAGTATCATCGTTCAGTTATTGGTCTCAATGTTTATAGTATTGCGGAGATGCAAGGAGCCTGTCGTCCTCCCATGGGATGAGGTCAGGTTGTGGGTGCTTGCCATGCTCGGAGGGTATACCAAGCGGTGAGCACATACCCGAGTCCCAACACAGCCAGAGAGACAGCGATAAACCCGCCCAGCATCAGACCTGGCATCACCAGAGGACGGAGTTGCAACATCTGAATAGTGAGGACGGTGATGAGTCCGAACAATCCCCAGACCACCAATGCGGTAATGTGCTGTTGGCGTCGATCTGTGAGTGAGGTGTAAGTGAGGAGCCAGGCTGCAAGGGGGGCGAGAGACAAGCCATGGACACCAAGCGCATGGATAATGAGAATGTTGCCGCCTGTCGCGCCTTCAGCTGTGCCCTGATAAGCCCCGATAATCTCACCACTGGTAATCGTTGCCAGCGTTTGGGCTGTATCACCCTGATACAAACTGCCCAGATTCATCATCATAAAGTAGCCACTCAATCCACCGATAATCATCAGAACCGTGCCACTACGAAATGCCAGTCGCAGACTGGGGGGCAACGTGTTCGTGCCAAATAGCGTGACCAGCAAAACAATCATCCCGACAAGATAGAGCAATGCCCCGATACCCATCACTGAGAATACGACCGAATCGAACGGGGTAGCAAAGTTATAGTGGCTGGGGACACCACGCCATGCTTGTAACGAGACTAAGAAAGTCTCTACAATAGCAAATTGCAGTACCCCCATTATGATGACCCAGCGTTGCCAGCGACGTGTTTGCAAATAGGGCAACACAAAACCCGTTGCCCAACACATCAGCCACCCTGTCTCAGCAAAGGTCATCGCCTTGCGGAGAGATACAGGACCGTCCAATGGGCTATCTAACACGAACATTGCCATACCATGTGCCAGCATCCACACCATGAGTATGGTGCCAGTGATGAATAAAATACGCTGCGATGTGGTACTAGTCTGCCAATAGGCATCTAATGTGCCTAAGAAACGATGAGTAAACATAGGTCTTTGTCTCCTTGAATGATTTTTCGTTCACCAAATGTTTGCTTTGGGGTGCTGGTTTCACCCATTGTGAGCCGTTATTTGAGAGGGTTATGACGATACGTCATGCTCGCGTTTGGCTTTTGGTTTGATGTCGTCATCCAGATGGACACGTACACCAAGAATGAGCGCAATCAGTAGGCTGACGAGACCCACTTGAAGGGCAGTAATTCCCCACCAGAACAGAGGTCCGATGAGCCAGAACAGACACCAGATAGGTAGTGTCAATCGCCTATGCTCAGCCCATGTGATAACCAGCAGAGGGAACGTACAATCGGGTTGACGTGTGCGTTTTTCTTTAGGGATATGGCAGTGCCACATCATGTTTGCTCCTCATTTGTGTATTTCTTGTGTGTTTTGTGAAATGGTAACTAAACTGATTGTTCTTGTGCCTGGATCGAGACGAGCGTCAAACCCAATCGTTCAATTGTGTTTAGAATGCCAAAGACCGCCGCCTGATCAGGCAAATACCCTGTCATGCGCGTTGTGCCATCAGGTCGAGAGAGGCACGCCATGTGAGCAAAGGCGTTTTGAAAAAGTGTTCCCAAATGTCCTTGGACGACAATGATGTAATAGGTTGATTGGGTAACCATACTGAAACCTCTCAACGTGCGTGATCTGCTTTCAGTATCGCCAAAAGGTGGGTGGTGTGTCGTCCCCCCACGGGAGGAGATTAGATGTCGTGGAGAAGCCCCAATTGACGGGCATGTGCAATAGCGCGGGTGCGGCTACCATTGGCATCCAGTTTGCTGAATGCATGTTTGATATGTGTTTTCACGGTGCTGACAGCCACGAAGAGTTTGGCGGCTATCTCGCGGTTCGAGTAACCCAGTGCTGCCAATTTGATCACATCCAACTCCCGTTCGGTCAGCGGATCGACCATAGATTGTGCGATGTCGATAGGCTTTGCTTCGTTCGGCAAGAGCTTATCAACGAAAGTCGGGGCAGCATCCCGAACCTGTGTAAGGAGTGCTAATAGCCTTGGGGGTTCATCCAGAAACGCACGGGAATAATCCCCCATAGCGGCTAGTTTCACCGCTTCCCGTAGGGTTTCAAGCGGATCTTCATGCTGGGTGTAATGGTCATAGTGTAATGCTTTGAGGATCAATAGAGAGATGAGATGGCGCTCGCGCCCTGCTTGTCGTGCTTTTGTTTCGAGTATCTCAATAGCAGACAAAGCACGGGCATCCTCTGTATACACCCAGCCACGCACTGCGGTTAGGTGTACGATGAAGGGTAGGCGAGGATGGGTGAGTGGTAACTGAGTGAGCCAGTTGGTCACCCGTTCAACGTTGCCATCGCGTAGATACAAGCCATTTTCGACAGCATCAACCGCTAATGTAAACGGAGACGATCCTGTGCGCGTCGCAATATGGCGGGCATCATGCAGCGTGCGGTAGGCATCCTCTTTATGGTCACGAGCATAATCGATCAAAGCAAGATACAAGCGTCCCAGCACCAATCCTTGTGTGAGTTTCATGGGTTCACTAAGATGGATGTTGGTCTTCAGTAGATACGCAGCAGTCTCCAGATTATCTGCTTCGTAGTACAAGATCCCGGCTTGTCCAACCATCGGTGCAGCGTGCGCCATGAGGTTATCATCTGCATCAACAAGGTCAGCCATCAAGCGTTCACAGATGGCTAATGCCTCCTGCCGTCGTCCCATCTGGTTGAGATAATCTGATAGAAAGAAGTTGATGCCGCTATATCCAAATGGATCGTTGTAGACACTTGGGTTGCGAAGAGCAGCATGAACATGGTCAATCGCCTGTAGAGACTGTCCCTGTTCCCACAACGCAACACCACTGAGCCAGTCATACAGCCCTATCAGGTCTGGTGGTTGTGCGTGTTGTCGTGCTGTCGCAATGTGTGGCAGAATGGCATCCATGTTGCCCCGCGAATGAGCAATGAGCGCGTGAATCGTCTCCATCCACGCTTGCACGACCTCGTCTTGGGTTGTGATCTGATCTAGTGCGGCATGTGCGGCGTCCAGTTGATGCGCGTGCGCGTAAAACCAGCTCTGTGCAACCTGTAATGCTGGATGCAAAGCTTGGCTAGTCGTCGGTAGCAAAGAGAGCAGATGCTTGAGACGTAGATGATCACCCTGACCGATGGCAGGCAGTGCAAAATCAGCCACACAGTTTACGGCTGCTATAACATCATTGGCTGCAAGGTAGTGTGTCACAGCTTCTTCAAGCAGTCCTACATCCTGAAACCAGTTGCCAGCCCGATGATGCAAAGTCGCCTTTTCTTCAGCAGAAAGTGAAAGAACTAATACATCAGCAAACAGGTGGTGATAGCGAAACCAGCCATCACCAAGTGATACAAGAAATAAGTTTTGGGTGTACAGATGCTCCAGCAGTTGAGCGCAGTCATTCTGGTTGACAACCGCAGCACACAAATCGGCATTCATCCGTGCCAAGATTGCGGTCTGCCTCATGAAGTCTTGTAGGTCATCCGATTGTTGTTGCAAGACTTCTTCCATCAAGTAATCAATGACAAAACGTTGGCTACCCCCAAATTGAGCGACAAATCCGCTCCGATCGGTTGTTGAACGGAGTGCTAGCCCAGCCAGATGGAGTCCGCTGATCCAGCCTTCTGTGCGTTGCATAAGTGTGTCTATCTCGGAGGCTGCTAGGTTCAAGTTAAGATGTGTATTCAAATAAGTGCTTGCCATCTGAGGCGAGAAACGTAGATCATCAGCACGGATGTCATGAATCCAACCATTGGCACGCCAGCGTGCTGGCATCTGTGGATCATGTCGGGAGGTGATGACGACATTTAGATTAGGTGTCGCATAAGTAATAGTGCGTTCCATGAATGACAGAACATCTGCGTTGTGGATCAGGTGATAATCATCCAACACAAGCATGATCTTTTTGCGAAGTGCTACCATGCTGTTGGTCAGTAGGGTCGCGAGTGTTTCAGGCATAGGTACATCATCTGACTGTAAGGCATTTAGGGCATCTTGACCAATACTCGCGTTAACCTGTTGAAGAGCATTGATCACATACGAGACAAACAGACTCAGATCATTATCGTGTTCATCCAGCGATAACCAGGCAGCGCGCTGCGGCTGTTCACTGATGATTTGCATTGCCAGTGTTGATTTGCCAAAGCCAGCAGGGGCAACAATGAGCGTCAATTTGCTATTATGATTGGCTCTAGGGATCTTTGCATGGACTAAGTTTTCTGGGAGCATGAAGTAAAATTTGGACAGTAACATGGAACGCCCTACAAATCTTGGGTATCGATTATCATGACGGGTTAAGTGTAAATGTACTTTCAAGTTTATCCTGATTCATAGACTTGCACCAACATCGTGACAGTCTCAACATGGTCATAGATGTAAGGCTCATCACGCTTACTTCATGGTAGAGAATAAGTCGTTGGTTGACACATTTCTGTTCTTGTATTTCTATCAGAAGATATTAATTATTCTTAATGTTTATCACTGTTTATAATTGGAACTGCTTTATTGTTGAGAGGTATAAAGATGAATCTGATTAATGTTCGCAAGGTTACAAATGAAGTACCTACTTTCGTCTGGCAGTTGAATGCAGGTTGGGGATTTGCCGATTACAAACTTGCTCTGACGGCGTTCAATCAATTGTTGGTAGAAAGTAAAATAGACCCTGACCAAACTGTTGAAGTTATTGTCGCTATAGCCGATTCTGGTGAACCTCACCGCATTCTTGAGATGGCGTGTTGGGAAAATGGGAACAACGGAACAGAAAATGTACATAAGCAAAATTAGATTATTTAAAATAAGTCAAATGGTTGCTTGAAAAGGTTTGAGAGGTTGATCCAGACCATCTTGGGGTAAAGACAACATACATGTAAAACTAGCCCAAGTTCTCAATGTCGTGCTTAAATAGCGGTTAATTACATGCGAAAAGAATGATTTAAACATGTCAAGTTTGAAG
>JBCCSC010000099.1:0-9795 GCA_039200705.1 Chloroflexota bacterium | reverse complement strand
TGACAATGCAGGCGAGAATGCTTTAGAGGCCCTTGAAATGGCTCATGATATTGAAGCTGATAATCCGCATATCATCTGGCGATTGGCGCGTTTGAGCAACTGGGATACTGAAGCAGAGCATTACTTCCGCGCGGAAGAATTAGGCGCAAGTGGCGCAAGCTATATCTACAGTATGGGCGAATTTTTATCTGCAAACAGTGACCTAGACCGTGCCATCCCCTATTGGGAAAGTTATGTGCGGTATACAGAGCAAGAAACATATTTCTGGTATCAAGCTGTGTGGTACTTAATGGAATCTCTGATTTTCAGTGACAATGCAACTACTGCTTACGAATATTTACTGGAATTAGATATTGCATCAACAGCCAATAACGCCGAAATATTTGCTCATATGGCATTTATTGCTTATCACGCTGGCGAATTTGAGGCGGCACAGGAGTGGGTAAACGCATCGTTAGCATTCCCATCACCGAATGAGGGTGAAGAGGTGAATCCTGATACCAACGCAGCCCGTTTTGTACAAGCCTATCTCGCCTATTGGCAAGATGGTGAACCAGATGAAGCCATTGAACAACTGGAAATCCTCGCAGAAGAAGATGCTTTCCATCGTTTCATTCAGTTTAGCCCGCAAGCCGATGCTTATCTGGAAGCAGCACGTATCCTTGTGGATAGTGACCGAGATGATGATGCGCTTGCTTACTACGATTTAACTATTGAAGCAAACGGTGGCTTGCCATTTGTCTATGAAGAGCGTGCCGATGTGTATCTGGAATTGGATGATATTGAAGCAGCGCGTGAAGATTTGCAGTCAGCGATGTGGATTGAGTCTGACCCTGATTTACAAGCCTATTATCGTGACCGCATGATTGAATTAGGACCTGCTGAAACTGAGGAATAGATAAAATGCTAGGGGACTATCAAACTGTCCCCTAAATACATTGGCGAGATAATTACTTATTTTTCCATTGAGGTTTGCGCTTTTCGACGAAGGCTTCCATGCCCTCTTGCTTATCTTCTGTACCAAATGCTAGCAAGAAATTCTTCTTTTCCATAACTAAGCCTTCTGTCAGTGTACCTTCGTAGGCTTGATTGATAGCATCTTTGGTTAATTGAATCGCTATTTGCGACATTGACGCGACTTTACTTGCGAGTTTGAGGGCTTCATCGAGGTAAACTTCAGGCGCAACGACACGATTGACTAAACCATAGTTCAGAGCTTCTTCAGCCGATAGTTTGCGGTCAGTCAGCATCACTTCCATTGCGAGAGCTTTACCGAGCGCACGGGTCATACGCTGTGTGCCACCGCCCCCTGGTAAAATACCAAGATTGATTTCGGGTTGTCCGAAAACAGCCGTTTCACTAGCAACAATCATATCGCACGCCATCGACATCTCACAGCCACCACCGAGGGCATAGCCACTGACTGCTGCGATAATCGGTTTTTTATAGCGACTAAAATTGAAGTTATCACTAACAGCACTACTCTTGAGTTGATCGACATAAGTCAAGCCAGCCATCTCTTTGATGTCTGCCCCTGCTGCGAAGGCACGTTCATTACCTGTGATGACAATACAACTGATGTCTGGATCGTTATCAAAATTACTGAGTGCATCGTGCAATTCGGACATGAGTTGATTATTGAGAGCGTTAAGGGCTTTGGGGCGATTGAGACGAATCAAGCCAACTTTTTCGACGGGAATTTCTACAATAATGGTCTCGTACTCTGCCATAAAAATACTCCTAAAATGTGTGTTTAATTGAATCAGTATTTGATTGCAGAGTGTACCATATTTTGAGCATCATCATATTAAAATAACGCATCGCTCCCGACTCAAGTAGCTGTGTTGCAAGGTTGGTGTAGATATGTTAAATCAGAGTGATGAAAAAGAAAAAAGTAAGTCGTTATGTCAGATTCGCTCATCTTGCATTGAAGATGGGTGAGGCAACGTTAGACAAATATAGTCATCGAAATAGCCAGAAGAGATATACCCAACCGCAGTTAGTTGCAGCTTGTTTATTAGGGTTTTATCTGAATCTGAGCTATCGCGATTTGGAAGAATGGCTATTGGCAAGTGACAAGGTGTGTCAAGCACTTGGATTGAGTGAAGTACCAGATCATAGCACCCTGTGTCGTGCATTTCAGCGACTAAGACAGAGCGATTTAAAGCAACTCAATCATTGGCTGATGCAAAAGTTGAATATGGAATTGACATGGGTAGCAGTGGATGCCACAGGTTACATCCTGACACAAGCGAGCCACTATTATCTCACCAGAACGGGACAGCGCATGAAGCATTTTTGGCAAGGCTTTTATGCTGTTGACCTCGACACACAATATATTGTGACATGGTGCGAAGGGATTGGACCACAAGGGGCGGATGTCCGTTTTCTGAATCGACTTCGACAACGCATACACCGCTATGGACAGCTTGTGGGACGACGAGAGTATGCTTTGCTAGGCGATCGAGGCTTTGATGGTGATCAAGCACTGCCAACGGATTTCATTACACCCAAACTAGGTCGGTATAAAGTTATCAGACGACAGGATCGTAAACAACGAGCAGACTTAACCAATATGGCGCGTTTGGATGGGGTGATGGGGCGACGATGGCTCATTGAAACGGTTATATCTGTCATCAAGCGCAAAAGTGGGGCTTCAATCCGCTCGCGTCGCTTCATGCGACAACGACGCGAAATTGGCATCAAAGCCATCGTCTATAATCTCCATTGATGAAAGGCAACTTGAACTTTGCAACAGAGCTACTTCAGTCGAAGGATTTTAAGAAACTTAGTCTCCATCATTTTTACGTCTGTCATCATCTAATTCATCACGGATGTTCTTAGACTTAGAGGGAGGCTTTATCTTGACGGTGAACAAAATAGCACCAGAGATAGTCAATGCGACAAAGTGCATCAGAATAATTTCAATCATTTGGTAACTAGGCTGAGTTATCGACAGAAATACCCAAAACAATAAGCCTAATACCGATGTAAAAAAGATGAAACCACTTGCTCCCACAAGTAATACACGAACAAGCCTCGAAACTTCATAAGAAAATGATGTCGATTTATCTTCTTGATAAGGTCGTTTTTCTTTAATTGGTGGAGCATCGGTAACGTGCATCTGCTTCTTAGAGGGGTTCAAGGCAATGTAAGCACATACAAATGCCAAGAAACCCAGAACAGCAATTAGTTCAGCTAGCTCAGTTTCACCACTTAAGACAATCAAAAAACTGAGACCCCCGAAGAGAATCGCAAGGACACCAGCTAAGAAACGAATCGCAAAATTACCACAACTGATACCAGCATTTTCGTCATCGCGTTTTCGCTTACGCTTAGTCATCGTTCAAATCCTCGTTTTTAGGTTTTTCATCCTCGCCTTCATCATTTCCTCCAAAAGCAAAATAGCTACTGAGATACGCAAATAAACCTGTGATAGCAATCCATACGGTGGGGTCAAAGGCAGGGAAGAGCATCGTCAGATATATCAGCACACCAATACCAATTAAGCAAATCCACAAGACAAATAAGGCAATCACGCGGAATAATGCTCGCAGACAGCCACTCACCTGCTGAACCATCACCACAGGGTCGGATTTACGTTTTGGTTTTTGCTTGCGTTTGCGTTTTGGCATGTTTACACTCGCATTGGTGAACTCATGTCATTTTATCATGTCGCCTGATGCTAAAGCAATCAGGCTATAAATGTCGGGAGCTAAAGCTCACTTTTAATTCTGAGCTAACTTTAGTCGCTGATATTAAGAACGAGATACTTTAGTGTTTCTTTGGTTTCTCGACATCTTCAAAGAGATGTGGCGCATGGTCGCACAAAATTTGTCCGAATTCAGTTTCGCGGAATTTTTCAATATCAGGTGATGACCAGACACAACCTGACATCGGTATCTCAACAAAGTATCCAAGTGGAATGAATTTATCGTGGCTATATCCACCTATCAGCAAGTGACCTATCAGGCTGTGTGTAATTTCTCGTGCCCCTACAGCTTGAATTCCCCATTCAGCAAAATTAACTTTTTTAGCTTTAGGGTGATAAGCAAGTTGAGTCATTGCTTGCCAAGAGAAAAAGTACCTATGATTATGGATGAGTTCAATTCCCTTGTCAGTGACAATTAGCTTACTACGAGAAATCAGATTGATGAAAGGATACAAATTTGCCAACAAGACAAACACAAATAATGATAGAAGTAGAAATCCCGCAATAATCCAGACCGAGACTCCACCACTTAAAACAGAAAGCAATACTAGATACCATGCATTTAGAAAAGTCAGAAACACACTTCCCCACACTACCAAGAGAAATGAGTAGACAATTTTTTTAGAGCGAGTAGCACGAAACACAATCGGATATTTACGTTTACGCTTATCCATACTGCTTATCACTTAGTTGACCATCGTCATCCCAGTAGGGTTGTTCATCATCTATGTAATCATCACGCAGGCGATTTTTCGGCTTCCATTCGTCGTCATCTTCAAAGAGATGAGGCGCATGGTCATATAATATCTGTCCGAACTCAGTTTCGCGGAACTTTTCAACATCAGGTCTTTGCCATAACCAAAAAGGTGATATTGGTATCTCAACGAAATAATAAAGCGGAATAAATTTATCACAATTGCGTCCGTTGAGGAGAAATCGTCCAATAGGACTATAGTGAATATGGTTCGCGCCAACGGCTCGGATACCCCAATCAACCTGTTTAGCAAATTTACTTTTAGGATGGTAACCCAGTTCCTCTAGTGATTGCCACGAGAAGAAATATCTATGAGTCTGTGTGAGCCATATGCCCTCGTCAGTCACAAGCAATTTATTACGAAAAATCATATCAAGGTGTTGCCAAAAAGATGAAATTACTACATATGGAATAAAAGCTAGCATCAAAGAGAGTATCATGTTCCATGGTGCTACAATATCAATAATCATACTTAATATACTTATTGCCCATATCCCAATAATAATGAAATAGATATACATCATAATAGGCAATATAGATAAGTATAATAGTCGCCAGCACCCACTCACACGATATTCAATTGGATATTTACGTTTACGCTTATCCATATTTTTGCTCACTCATTTGACTATCGTCATCCCAGTATAACTGTTCGTCATCTGAGTAATCATCGCGTAGGCGATTTTTTGGTTTCCATTCGTCATCATCCTCAAAGAGATGAGGGGCGAGTTCGTGTAATTCTTTACCGAAATCTGTTCGCAGTAATTTTTCTTGGTCAACTTCGTTGTTGATGATACGCCATGTCATTGGCATCCGCACATAACGACCAATGTCCAAAAATTTAGTCCCACGTCCAAAGAATAATTTATCTGCAATTCCTTTGGTTTCAGGCTGAACTTTATCGTGTAGATACAAGCCACTAACACGATTACGCCCACGTCGTTGAATCCCCATATGGCTTACATTATCCCATGTCGTAAACAGTTTGCTTCCACCACGCTGGAGTTCGATACCATCATCATAAAGTGTTACCTGAGATTGTGTGGTGAAAATGATGCTCCACCACAGCAAGAAGGCATCAATCATCAAAATCAATGGAAAGAAGAATAACGGAACTTCGCCTGTCCCCATGAATTGACGCAGAATAAAAACATGAATCCCTGCAACGATTAATCCCATTGCTAGCACAAAGGCACGCATTGGCAATCTAGGTTTATAGGTACTGACTCGCTTGTGTTTTCTCATGATGGATGACTTCCTGACTAGATGAACTATCTTCATCATATAATATGCCAAAACACAAAAACCCCCGAATGTTTGGGGGTTCGTATGATTTTGAGAAAAATGTGTATCAGGAACTTGGTTTTTCGACCCAATAACGTCGCGTTAGTGAGGCACGCCCATTATCGACTTTATCTTGTAGCACACCACCATTAGCTTCAATGATTTTCTGACTACCGATGTTGTCATCATCACAGGTAATCAGCACACGCTCAATACCCATCTGCCACACAATTGGCAAACAGAGTTTGAGTTGCAATGTGCCATAGCCTTTTTGACGCATACTCGGACGAATTTGATAGCCGATATGCCCACCAAATTTCTGCAATGCTGATGTGAGATGATGGCGAATATCAATTGTGCCAGTGTATTGTCCAGCGACAATCAGCCAATAGGTTGTCTGAGGGACAAAGCCAGGGAGTGGTTGGTCGGCATGTTCGAGAACGGTATCGACATATTCATCGAAATGATTGTTAAGCGCAGTGAAACTCCAAGGCGGACGACGACCCTCTTTTTCAAATTCGTGCGTGGCTCGAATGAAGCTCTTTTTATAGCTTAGATGCGGACGTGACAAAAACGGTTGCTCAGACATCTGGTGCTATTCCTATCTGAGTTGCACAAACTCTATCCGATTGCCGAAGGGGTCACGAATCTCAAAACGGTCAAAATCTGGAATAGCTGTGTTTTCTTTAATCGTAATGCCAACCGTCTCTAATTTAGTGCGCCATAGCGTGAGGTCATCGACTTGATATGCAAGGTGCATCTTGAGTGTCGAACGGTCAATGTTATCTTGTGTGCCGATGTGTAAATCAATATTAGCAAGGCGAAACCAGAGTCCACCGTTAGCTTTGAGCGCATCAGGCTTTTCGATTTCTTGCAAGCCTAAGACATCTCCATAAAATTGACGTGCTAGATCCTCTTGCCCTGATGGGATGCTGATATTAGCGTGATGAATCCCAATTATCATGAGAACGCCCCTGTTGACGTGAAGAGCACAATCCCCACGAAAATGCCGAGATTCATACCCATCACGACGAGCATACTCTGCTGTAGTGAGAGTTTGCCTCCGACACGCAAAATGAAGGCTGTCGCCAGAAAATCCAGCATAATTGTCACAAAAAGTAAGATATTTGCAGGAACAGTGTTGTAGCCCACGATAATCAAAATCAAGGCACGGACACCCAACAAAATTGGGTAAATGATGCCCCGTAAAATCGCAATAGTCTCGTAGCTATTGTCTGCACCCATCATCATGCCAACCCGTTGCAAGAGCCATGTTTGCCCCATATAGCCGATGACGCTGTTAATGCTTCCGACCAAGATACCTATTAGGACGATTGCCCATACAGGCGGTTGATAATTGCTGATTTCCACTGCGAATGCTGGCACACCAACCCATAATGCTGAGGGTAAAATCGTTGGCGGATAGTAAATTGCTAAGGCAATCCCAAATATTGCACCCGCAATCGCCACCCATAGATAAGCACGTTGTGCAGTCATAGTGTCATCATCAAGGATGCGTTGGAGAGTTGCTAGTGTTGGTGCATTGGCTAGCATAATCACCGCATCCAGCCAAGAATACGGTGGGTCAGGATGCTGTTGATTGGTCGTGGGATTTTCCATAATGTTATCGCATTTTTATGATTTGATTAGCGTTCATTGTACAGATAATCCCACGTAAATCGAGAGCAATTGGTAAGTGATTTAGAAGCACCAATTGTTTAACTACGATACATTACACCACGTCTATCCAAACAAGTTGCAAATGATTGAGGCGCATCATTATAACTATCTGTTTCATCACGACATACTGTTAAATCTTCTCTATAGTTATCAAATAGTGTATCTGCATCACAGCCATAATCCGTGCAGAGCAAATTTGCATCAAAGCGTGCTGGTGCGCCTGTTAGTTCGCCATATGCCACTATCCCACCGAAGACCACCATAAATATAATCGCTGCTATCAGTGCGACAGTCCGTAATTTCGATCTAATTTGGCTAATAGTATTAGCGTTCATATTTTTCCTTTTCGACTAAGCTGTAGTAAATTTCTCATCCCAACACGCGATAGGCAAAGCGCAACTTCAGTTCTTGATGCTCAATGGATTGTCCCATCGCACGTGAACCATGCCCTGCATTGAACCACACGATTTCCAGATGCTTATTATGCGCTTTCATTTTGTCTTCGTAGGCGTGCATCTGTCGTGATGGACAGCGCGTGTCATTTTCGCCTTGGAGAATATGAATTGGTGCTTTTATAGCTTCGACATAGGTGATGGGTGATGATTTTGCCATTTGCTCAGGCATTTCTTCAGGTGCGCCCCCGAAGAGTGATTTTTGATAAGAGCGCAAGGTTTCAGCTTGGTCTTCGTACATGAGTGTCCAATCGGCAATAGCCACATCTGCCATGCCACCTGCCCACAATGAAGGTGCTTTACCGAGTGCCATGAGCGTCAAATAACCACCGTATGAGCCACCCGTTTTGAGAATCATCTCAGGATGTGCGATGTTGTTATCTAACAACCACTGAACACCTGCTTCAATATCTAGCACCTCTAGTTCACCAAGGTTGCCTTCAATTGATTTTTGGAAAGGCTTGCCGAAGGTTGTACTCCCATGATAATTGATGCTGAAAACAGCAAAACCATGGTCAACCCATGATTGTATCGCTGGACTGTAACTATCGGTCATCACAGCCGTTGGTCCACCGTGTGTGTGGACGATTGTCGGATAGGGTGCATCGCCTTCGGGTATGACTAACCATGCTTGTATGGTATCGCCTTCTGCGCCAGCGAATGTCACGGATTGCCATTGAGCAGCTTCAGGTGCATCTCCACTAGACAACACAGTTTCAAGAACATTGCCTGTCATATCCATTTTCACAAGGCGATTCGGTTGCAATGAATCCGTGACATTGACAAAGATCGTGTCGTTACCGACAAAGTAGCCACTATTATAACTGCCTGATGGATGCTCAAGTTTGATAAGTTGGTTATCTTCTAGATCATACAAATACAATTGATACTGTGCTTGATGAATCTCGCGCAGGAGCAAGTAACGTCCGTCTTCTGTCCAATCCCACGGCTGCACATCACCTGCGACACTTTCTAATTTGAGGTCACGACGTTCGCCTGTGCGTTGATGCCACAGTAGCGGACGACCAAAACCTGTTTTACTGGTCTTAGCGAGATACCACTCGTTATCCGCTTGTGGCACAAAGCCGATGGGGTCAATGCTTGCACCTTCATCGTAGAGTTCGCCGAGTTGCTTGCCTGTGGCGATGTCGTAGGCTTCCAGCGACATATCCAGTGAGCCTGAGCGTTCGTTGGTGGCAATCACGGCGATTGTGCCATCGTGCGAGAGATTCGGACCGACGGCTTGATTTTCATTTTCGTAAGTGAAAACAATCTCCCCTGCTGGATTGATGACATAAATACGAAAGCCCCATTCACGGGCAGCCGCCGTTAAGCCAACCAAATTACCACTGTGCGATTCTGTGATATACCATGAGGCATAATCTGGCATGTCAGGTGTTAAATCTTGGAACTCACCACCAGCAAACGGTATCCGCACAAAATGACCGAGTTCATTGCCTTCTGCGTCATCAAGATAATAGATCCATTCGCCATCCGCAGAAATACTACCAAAGACAACCCCTGCGCTATGATGTGTGAGGCGTGTCAATTCACCTGATGGCACATCCCACGCATACAATTGATAAATCCCATCACGATTGGTGCAGACCAAACCTCGATCTGGGTTTTGGGTAGCAATTTGTGTCCAACCAATGGTCGATGCACGGAAACGTTGTTTCCATTTGGCATCTTGGCTCACATCAAGTTCTTTTAACATATAAATATCCTATTTGATTTATTATTTGAGATAGTTGCATTGTATCGGCTAAATATGAGTCGTCTATGACCAAGCATTTTTAAAATTACAAATAAACATAAATTCATGGGAGTGTAAAATGCAGTACAAGAAGATTAATCATATTCAATCAAATTCTGAGTTAGATACTCACATTGATACCGCTGTTGAATTACAC
>JBCCSC010000098.1:0-10270 GCA_039200705.1 Chloroflexota bacterium | reverse complement strand
CCGCGTGTTTTCACCATGCGTCGTATGTGGGGCAAACTGGCAGAAAATCATGAATCGCAAGAAGTCGGTGCAACCGAACAATTGCTCGAATCCTTCCGTGTCTATAACACCAACGAAGAATTTCTCAATTCATTGCCTGGTGGCAACGATAACGGCAATTCACGCTTCTATTAGTTCCACACAATTTTCACGAGGACATCCAACGCGATGTCCTTTTGATTTGCCACGTACATTCAACAGACATAAAGTTTAATCCAGCATTTTTTCAAAACTACCGACCCAACCAGGTGACAAACTCTCAATTTGAATCGCTTTCTGAGCAAGGTCGGGGTCAGGGTCAAAATACAGTAAATGATTGATGTCGCGCACGGTCATCTGATGAGGGTCACTTTTTTCGAGAGTAATTGTATCACCTGCACCAATTTCGCCTTCTTCCAGCACACGCAGATAAAAGCCTGTTCGTTGTGCTTTCATGAATTTTTTGACAATTTTAGAGTCGTTCATACGAATCCCTAGTTTGAAGCATGGCACACGCGGTTGCGTCACTTGGAGCAAAGCATCCCCCATGCGATAAACATTGCCGACGTACACCTCATCTTCGAGTAAGCCAGTGGTGGTCAAGTTTTCGCCGAATTGCCCAAAGACAAAATCATCACGCTCTAGTTCTGACTGCCATGTGCTGTAATGCTCATGGGGATAGGCATAGATTGCCTTGTAGATGCCGCCATGTGCTTGCAAATCTGCTTGACCATCGCCATCGATATTCAATTTGCGAATCATACGGCGTTCGCTCACAGGTTCTTTGAAGATGCCTGTCTCGACACGATTGCCGTTGATTTCGATAGTTCTCGGCAGAGAAACATTGACAGACTCAATTTTCATGATGGATGTGTCCTTTGCTTATAATTCTTGTGTGAGGCGCATCAATTCCTAGAGGGGCGTATAGTAAGGGGTCTTACAGATGAAGACAAAAAGGATGCCTACGATAGACATCCTCAAGTGTTGCGGTTGAGATAGGTTTCAGCTTATTGACTGCTATTGATGACAGTAAATGTCCCGTAGGAGATTAAGTCGTCATAGCATACATCTTCAAAACATAAGAAGGCAGTGAGGTTATAAGTGCCTGGTTCCAGAACACGACTAAAATAATTCCCATTGCGGTCACCAAAAGCAGCAAATGGTAAAAAGCGTTCTGTGCGTTGTGAATAGAAGCCATTCGGTCCTGTAACCGTAATAGTCGCACGATAATCTGAGAGGTCTAAGCCTAAAAGCGATTGACCAACAAAGTTGATACGACCATTCGTTGCTGCCGTATCGACAATGCTATAATTATCGCGTTCGTATTCCAGATTCGTATCGGGGTTAATCGGCAAAAATTCAAGCAAGAGTGACCCTTGTGCATCCACAGACTCTGTTGAGGGTGTGATGACAAGGAACGAACCGAGCAACAACAGCAATGCAAATTTCGTGATAGTGCTTAATTTCATCATTCTGTATCCCTGATAATTTGCAGACACCCACAGAATATTACAAATTAAATTAAGCACCAATGATACCAAAGTCCCGTAAATTGACTTTACGATGGGATGCCATTATGAGAACATACCATCAAAACTAAGTTATGAGCGTGTCGGGTCAAGTGGATGAGCGTCACGTCCGTCAATTGTTCCATCACCATCAGAATCACGGTCAAGCGGGTCGGTGCCAAAGTCAAGGACTTCCTCGCCATCTGTTAAACCATCAGCATCGGTATCAGGATTGTTGGGGTCAGTTCTATAGCAGTCAATTTCGGTCTTATCACTGAGGCGATCTGCATCCGTATCGACAGGGTCGGCATCTGTTACAACACTATCAATAATGCCAAAACTGCCACACAGTGAACGAAACGCAAATTCCACGGGCTCTACAACCACAATCTCTGATTCAATTTCTGGCGGAAGCATAATCTGACAAGTGATAGGCACATCATCACGATTGTACATGCCATTGTTATAACGGATTAAGTACCAACCACAGTTCCAAGCCCAATTGGTTTCGACATCTGTGATGACACCATCGCCATCAAGGTCATCATTGCAACGTCCTTCGAGAACACCACCAGCAAAACAGGCATTGGCATCGTCATTGATGGTTGGGTCATTATCAGTTGGTGAGGCATCTTGGGCGAGGCTCGTGACAACAGCTAACGCTGTCATGCACAGCATCACCACGACGAGTATGAACTTCCGCATCTCTCAGTTTTTCCCTAAATATTTGTAACGGATATGATTTCCACTTATAGTGTAACACATCACATAATGCTCAACCTGACGATTAGGCTATGCTAAGGTTCAACATCAAACCGAATACGAACCAAAATTGTTAGTGCTGGGCACAACTTGTATTGCGGGACGTAGGTCAGCAAAGTATAATGGTCTTACATAGCTTACATACGTTATATTTGTATATTTTTTGCTAATAAGGTTTCAAATGTCGCACGTTTTTATTAGTTACAGTAAAAAAGATGTTGTCTATGTGCGACGTTTGGTCAAGATGTTGCGTGATAATGGCTTCGACGTATGGATTGATGATCGTAACCTTCGCAGTAGCGAGGACTGGTGGCAATCTATCGTGCTATCGATTCGTGCTTGCTCGTCTATGATAATCGTGATGACGCCTGAGTCAGATGCGTCAAGCTGGGTACAGAGAGAAGTTACACTCGCACTCAAATATAATAAGCCGATCTATCCACTCTGGTTGGATGGCAGTATCGAGACACCCAATTGGTTAATCTTCGTGCGTACACAATATCATGATGTTCGTGGCAATCAATTACCTGATGAACAGTTTCTTGAAGCCTTAATGAAGCATACACCCGCTAGTGAAGGCAAAGGTCGGGATGTGACAACCACAGTCAGAATCCCACCTGTTGATGTTGAAGATGATGAAGTATACCGTGAGGCGATAGAGAATCCACCTGCAGTAACTTCTGATGATTCGATTACCCCACGCCAACGAGTGCCTACATGGCTGTTTGGTGTGAGCATTTTTGCCGTTTTGCTTGTGGGGATTTTGTTTGCCGTTAATACTTTAAGTGATACAGTCACGCCTGAGCCTACACCAACTACAGGGGTGACACAGGCAACATCCACACCTGCGCCCTCTGTATCGACAATATCCGTGACACCTATCACGCTATTAGAACTTGATGGGAGCAATATTGTCGATTTACTCAATGACTGGCGAATGAGCCAAGACCCGTCGCTCCAATTGCTGGCAAACAACGCCATCCTCAGCACCCTTGCAGATGAACAAGTAAGTTATCTATACAATATATCCGCCTCTGAATTACCTTCGATTCGTGAACATTTGTTTGAAGGGGAGACAGAAATTCTTAATGTAGCAAGCGAGCGTGGGTACATTGGTGATGTCGGAATTTTTGTTGAAACTTTGGAAGAAGATACCACCATCACATTAGGGGATCTCATTGCGATACTAGAGCGTAGAGGGGTTGCGGATGTCCACAGCTACTATCAGGAAATTGGTGTTTCTATGAATAGTAACCCTGTGACGGGACTCGAATATGTTGTTCTCATTTTAGGGAAGCCTGAACTGGAGTGACTAACTCATGAAATTGACACTTAAAGTTTTTCTTAGTGGTTTAGTATTATCTGCTTTTTTCATTTTGAATGTTACTGCCGTTACCCTCAACACAGAACAGACAATCATTCTGAATTCAATGAATGCACTGCGCCGTGCGGAAAATCGTGCACCACTCACATCGAATGAGCTTTTGAACGAAGCCACACAAATCCTCATGGATGATGTGTTTCAGCGTAATCTCTTAGATCGTGGTGATACACTCTCGCTATCTGATGGGACAAACATATCCCAGCTATTAGAGCAACTGGGTTATCAATCATACAACGGATTTTATGAGGTTGATGTTGTTTCATTGATTTTGAGAATTCCGCCAGCCGATGCCATTAATTATTGGAATCAAAATAACGATACAGAGGCAGGGCTGGAAAGCCAACAGATGCTTCAGAATATCATTGGTGATTTGCCTATCTTCTTTGACCGTTTCCGTGAAGTCGGTATTTCTTACCAATTCAACGAGGCAAATGAACGGCATTATTACGTGTTAGTCTTTGCGTCTCAGCCTGATGTTTTTCCCGTTTCTATTACGGAAATCGAATCCAATGATGTAATCACATCTACTGAGAGTGAAAGAGTTCTGATACATGTTCCTAATTATGTGATTGCTCGTAATTTGAATGCTTACATATTGCGAGGGGAAATTGAATTTGTGCGTATCTCAGAAGATTCGACAGCACTCTCTTGTCCTACAAATGCGAGTCAGTCGGCTGAATGGGAGACATACCGAAAAAATTACGAATACACATTAAGTCCCCCACAAGGTGAAAAAGTAATCTACGTACAATTGTGTGATGCCAATGGCAATACAGTGACAGAGACTGTAGAAATACTCTTTGGTAGCGCAGATAATCTTGTTGAACCGTCAGATAACGTTGTAGGTGATCCACGAGTGCTGACAGCAGTTGCTGCGACACAGTCTGCTGTGGCAACAGCGACATCCGATGCCGAGATTATGCCGACTGTAGAATTCATTTTGACCGCGACGGCACAAGCTCCTGACTCACCATAATATATGTTAGGGTTTTAGTTCATAATCACTTGAGGATAACTGTTCCGTTGAATTTTTTAAATCGTCTAAAGTTTCCTCATAGATCGATGGTATATTATCTGGCAAAGCGTCTAGGGCAAAGAATTTAGCAGCTAGTGTTTCATCCGTAGTATTTAATAGTTCACCTGACCATGAATCGACTCGGAAAACAAAAGATAACATCTGATATGGATCACCATAAGCCGTAACAAATGAATATGATGGGTCAGAGTATATCGCAATCAGTGTTGCTTCATGCACAATCAAACCTGTTTCTTCCCAAACTTCTCGCTTACATGTATCTAAGATAGATTCTTCTAGCTCAACTGAGCCTGCGGGCATCACCCATTGCTGATTATCGCTACGCTGTACCAATAAAACATGCCCTTTATCATTTGTGATGATGGCACGCGCTCCAATAGCAAATATTTTCTTTTTACCGATTAATTGTCGCAATTGTCCTAGATAAGACTCATGATAATCTGACATTTTGACCCACGCTTGATAGTCAATGATTTGGCTGATATACCACATCTTTCAAGAGCGACTTATCAAAGTCATTGATGCGCTCTTCGCCTAAGCGTTCTAATTCAGCACGGACACGGAAGCTATCCTTGCGTAATTGCGCTACATCAACTCCCTGACAGCTATCAGGTAATATCACCAGCCATTGCACACTGCGCTGGAGCATCTTGAGTGCACCACGATAATTACCCTGTTCAATCTGGAAGTAAGCGACTCCCACTTGCAAAATCGCCCGATACAAATCGCGTACAGGCGCATCGGTTGCCATCCAGAGTTCTTCAAATAAATCGTGCTGTTTGTAATATTCCCCTGCATTGAATTTGGCGACCCCTTGTTGGGCAAGGTCGGGCAAGGCTTGTTCACAATCACAAGCAAGCTGTTCGAGGCGTTCAGTGTCAGGGAGACGTGCTGAGGCATCAACTAACTGGCGTAAATTTGTACGGAGTTCATCCAGTGTAATGGCACTATCCGCCCCTTGCACAGAGGCATTCGCGCGAATATCGTCATCATCGCTGACTAAAATAACTGGAATCCGCCGCGTAGCAGGGCTGGCTTTAGGGGTACTGACCCATGTCACCCAATCAGGGTCGTTGCTATCGACTAGAATCATGCCAGCTAATGATTCTATCAGTGTGTTCATGTAACCATCAAATCCATGCTGATGATGCACAGTGTATGCTTCTTCTAGTTGTTCAGTGGCTTGTGATAGCCAAGCAGGATTGCCGACGATAACCACCATTGGTTTTTGCATGTGATTGTCTCTCCTTGTTTTATGCTGATACCGTAGCATCTTTCCCTAAACACCTCATGAAAATAGCTCATCTGTCGCTAGCCCATTTTGTGGTCTCACGCCATAATCATAAGTGGGGCAAATTCACTGACCAACACACTAGAGGACACTGTCCATGACGGACAAATCATCGAACAAAGAACCTTCATTGAAAGACCTTATCTTTAAGCCAACCACCGACCGCACTGAACATCTCGAATTTTCGCCTGATTTATTCGAGTGGCTTACGATTCCTTCAGGTCAGGTCACATTGATAGGGGATGGCAAGGGCTACTTAGCTCGAAATACCGAAATCACACTGACCCTTGATAGCTTCTCAATCAGCAAATATCCAATCACAAATCGACAATATGCGCCCTATGTTGCCGATGGCAATCCAGCCCCTCCGTATTGGAACGATGCTCAATTCAATCATCTGGCGCAACCTGTAGTCGGTATCTCGTGGTTTGATGCCATTAATTACAGTGCATGGTTATCGACAAAATTAGCTTATGAAGTCGCACCACCACTGGATTATCAATGGCAACGTGCCGCTCAAGGCGATACAGATGATAAATTCCCTTGGGGCAATCGTTGGCAACCTGACTATGCTAACACTAGTGAACGCATTGGACGCACGACCCCTGTTGACCGTTATCCACAAGGGGCAAGTCCCTATGGTGTCTTCGATTGTGCTGGTAACGTCTGGGAATGGTGTTATATCGACAGCAATTTAGTCGATGATGACATCGTCGCATCTTCTGTGTTGTGTGGTGGTTCATACCTCAATTATGAGATGTTCGCTACGGTTCATAGTCGTAATATTCGCCTGCCCAACATGCACTATAACGATGTTGGCTTGCGTTTGGTGAAGCTATAGAGCGATAAGCTGTAGGACTGATTTAATCACGCCTTAGCGTCAGAGCGATTTACTTTCTCTTACACCCGTTAACGCAAAGATTACATTAATCCATATACTAAATAGTATCGGCAATCGCAATCCAACAAAGGACACAGCTTCTATGCCCATCACCAAAGAAGGCATTTATTTCAAAGATGAACACGGACGCACACGCATCTTACGCGGTGTCAATCTATCAGGGACGACAAAAGTACCTGTCACGCCTGATGGGTCAACGCATTTGATGGATGGATTCTATAACCATCGCGATGTGAGCTTTGTCGGACGACCTTTTCCATTAGAAGAAGCTGATGAACATTTTGGACGTTTGAAACATTGGGGCTTAGATTTTCTGCGCTTTCTGGTGACATGGGAAGCGATTGAACACGCAGGACCACAACAATACGACGATGACTATCTCGATTATGTGGTAGCAGTCATCGACAAAGCGGCTGAATACGATATGACTGTTTTCATTGATTTTCACCAAGATGTATGGAGTCGTTTTTCGGGTGGTGACGGCGCACCAGGCTGGACATTTGAAAAAGTCGGTATGGTGATGGAAAATTTTTATCCGACACGCGCAGCCGTCTTACATCAGTTTGAAGGTAAAGACTACAAGCCGATGTCATGGGCGAGCAATTATACCAATCTTGCTTCAGCAACCATGTTTACACTGTTTTATGCTGGTAATGCCTTTGCTCCAAATACCACTATAGAAGGGGAGTCCGCACAAGATTATTTGCAACGGCATTATTTCGGCGCGATGACCCAAGTGGCGCAACAGCTCAAAGATAAACCACACGTCATTGGCTACGACTTCATGAATGAACCCTCTAAAGGCTTCATCGCTTATGAGCATGTCGCGGAATTGACATGGGAACTGAAAACATCGTCTATGCCAACACCGTATCAAGCGATGCTTCTCGGTGCAGGGATTCCGCAAGAGATTGAGTTCTGGAATCTCAATTCGTTTGGGATGCGTCGGCAAGGCACGCGATTGATTGACCCAGAAGGCAAAAGCGTATGGGCAGAAGGTGTTGAACCGATTTGGAAAGCCAATGGTGTCTGGGATTATGACGATAATGGTAATCCGATGTTGCTCCAGCCGAATTACTTCCAACGTGTGTATGGCAGGCGTGTGTCCTTTGAGCGTGATTTCATGAAACCTTTCATCACCAAAGCCTCCCGTATCCTACACGAGACTGTCCCGAATACGATGAGTTTTGTCCAATTTGATGCTGTCGGACGACAATACGTGCCACAGTGGGATGCACAAGTTGCTACCGAACAAAACATTGTCTATGCCCCACATTGGTATCCTTTCATTTTATTGATGGGACGCAAATATTATGCGTGGTTGGGCTTGGATGCTGTCGAGAGCAAACCTGTCTTCGGACGCGAAGAAAAACGCGAGAGCTTTGCCAAGAATCTGCGCTGGCACATGGACATTGCTCAGAGTAGTTTTCACGGTGTGCCCACTGTGATTGGCGAGGTCGGCATCCCATATAATTTGGATAACAGTGAGGGTTGGAAAGAAGACCACTGGAATGAAGTTATTCGTGCTATTGACGACAATATGTATGCTCTCGAAAAAAATATGCTCAATTACACCATCTGGAATTATTCGCCTGATAATACCAACGAATATGGTGATATGTGGAACTTAGAAGACCTCTCGATTTTCAGTTATGACCAACAAGACGACCCAACCGATATTAACAGTGGTGGACGTGGTCTCATCGCCTTAGTACGCCCTTATGCAAAAGCGATAGCTGGTACACCTCTTGAAATGCAGTTTGATATGCTAACAGGCATTTTTACATTTTGTTATCAGCCAAATCACGATATTGAGCAGCCGACGCTCATCTATCTACCTAAACTACAATATCCTGATGGTTTTGACATTCAATTCGATGGTTGTGCGTGCGAGTACGATACACACTCGCAGATTTTATCGGTCACTCATGATGATACCGATGCGAAGACCATCACCATTGAAATTCAGCCTAAAGGTTTCCGACAAGTGTTTGATGATGATGTGCAATCAATACTTGTGCGCTTGCTGATTGCTTTCAGTGGTGTGATTACACCGCTTCTACTGTATCTTGGCAGAAACCAAATCCCGAAAGACAAAACATTTGATGAATAAGGGCGCAAGAAATCGTGCGACAAGCGAACTGCCAACTTGTATCATAAGGTGATAAGGTTGATAGAGAGGACACGTCCGATGAACACACCTGATGCAAGCACCTGTTGGCAAGCAGTCGTCGATAAAGATGCAGAATACGATGGACAATTTGTCGTCGCTGTTAAAACGACAGGCATTTACTGCCGTCCGTCTTGTTCAGCACGTTTACCTAAGCGCAAAAATGTCGATTTTTATGCGATTCCTGCTGTTGCTGAAGCACATGGCTATCGTGCCTGTAAACGATGCACACCACAAACCATTCATCCACAAGATGAGCAAGCACAGCGTGTGCAGACTATCTGCGACCACATTGCTGAGAACCTCGACCAATCGCTGACTTTAGATGACTTGAGTGATGTTGCCTATTGGAGTCCTTTTCATTTGCAACGTACCTTCAAGCAAGTGGTTGGTATCACACCACGCCAATATGCCGATGCACAACGAATTCGTGTTTTCAAGCAATCGCTCAAATCAGGCGAAACAGTGACCAATGCAGCCTTAGATGCAGGATATTCATCCAGTAGCCGTGTCTACGAACGAGCCAATCAAGTGATGGGGATGACCCCTACTGATTATCAAAGTGGCGCGGACGACATCACGATTGCTTATGCTATTCGCAAAAGCCCATTAGGGCGTTTATTGGTAGCGATGACAGCGCGTGGTGTCTGTGCAGTAGAAATGGGCGAAGATGACGAAGCCTTGCTAGCACAATTAAACAAAGAATTTCCTGCAGCTTATATCTATGAGGATAAAGACTATCTCGCCAATGCAATGCAGATGATTCTTGATTATTTACGAGGATGGCAACCCCATCTTGATTTGCCACTCGATATTCGTGTGACAGCCTTCCAACAACGGGTTCTCGATGAACTCAAGCGGATTCCATATGGTGAAACACGATCCTATGGTGAGATTGCAAAGGCAATCGGCAAACCAAAAGCTGCGCGTGCAGTCGGAAATGCTTGTAACAAAAATCCTGTCCCGCTTGTTATTCCGTGCCATCGTGTGGTGAGTAGCTCAGGGAAACTCACAGGCTATGCCTTTGGCTTAGAGCGTAAAAAGCAACTGCTCGACATGGAAAATGCCGACTAAGCCTTTGTTACTAGGGGGTAGCTATGTGTTGAGTCTATTTGGAACAACCAGCCCCCTAGCTTGGATCGATTTTAGGCCCCCCGAGCGCTGGATTTACTCGTGTCTCGTGCCATAGGTTCAATACAT
>JBCCSC010000097.1:0-10499 GCA_039200705.1 Chloroflexota bacterium | reverse complement strand
GAGTGTTTTATCAATAAAATCAAGCATTTTCGTCGTATCTTTTCTCGATTTGAGAAACTCGATTCTTCTTTTCTCGGCTTTCTCTATTTCACAGGCACTCTGATTTGGCTAAGATGAAATGTCAACACTACCTAGTATCGAAGTCATCTTGATGTTGTAAAACAAATTCTCCATCAGGCGATATTTGTGGTGAATGATAATAGCTAGTCCATGTTCCGAGACCATTGAGCAAATCAGTTTGTAAATCGTATACGAATAGATTTGCTTCGATATCATCATTCAGAATACCCCAGAAAAATAGTTGATTTGTTTCTCCAAGCCAAGTTAATTGTGTTTCACTACGCTGTGGAAAATGTGACCAAGTTCCCTGATGTATGATGCGCTCTTCTCCAGTCTTTAGATTTCGAGCCACTATAAAACGCGCATGATTGAATGGTGAATTTGTGGTTTCCTCAACTGTTCGTGATTCAAATATAGCAATCCAACTAGCGTCATGATTAATTGTGACCGTTGAGCAATTACAGTCTGTAATTTTCTCTTGCTTCCCTGTCTGGGTATTCAACAACCAGATTTCATTAGTAATCGTATCTCTATCTCTATAAAGTCGGTATACAACAAACGGGCTGTAACTTGATACTTGCAAAGACTGCAAGTCCAATTCACCTTGCCAATGCGTTAACTGTTGAATTTCATTGGGTGTATTGATGGGTTGAGCAAAAATATTGAAATATCCATTTTCATCTGGTGCTAGATAAACAATTCGCTCAGGCGATGGTTGCAGAAGATACCAACTCGCACCCACTATAGCAACAAGTACAACAATCATCATTAGTAGTTTCAAAAATACTCGTCGGCGTGGATTGCCTTTGCGCTTGGCTTTGTCTGTCATCGCTATCCTCCGACCCACATGGGATAGTATCCCTCAATTGGTATAGATTGTATCGTTCCTGTTGTCATGTCACGAACAAAATACTGAATTTCAGATGTGTTGTTATTCCATAATTGCCACATTAGTTTTGTCCCATCAGAATTGAAACTTATTCGCCAAATTTCTGAAGGTTGAGAAATTGAACTGAGAATTGTTGAACTTTGGTCTTCAAGTTTATACAGTACCAAATTGTACTCGCGTTGTTGCGATTCTCTCGAATACCAACTATCGATTGTTATAAACTGGTCTTCTATTGTTGGATGCCAAATCATATCCCTATGAGTTACGTCTTGTGCGCTTCTTTCAATAGTATTTTGTGGTATGGCAATATTAATATCCGTATCTACTGAGGATGCTATCAACATTTCAGAATAGAATGTTGGTTTATAAATTGTCCACCTTGGATTATATGCTTGGAAATTACGGTATAATAGCAGATGATAATCTGTCGAGAAAGCCGTTTCTTCTATTACAATTTCGCGTTCAACATCATAAACAGAGATTTGTTCAATGCCATCAATTGGATAGTTAGTATAAGCAAGTAGATTACCATCCACCCAATAATATGGTCTACCTGACCAACTGGAACTGACAAATTCAAATTCCTCAACAGTGCGAACATGACCTGTTTTTAGGTTTTGAATCCTCAACAAAACATGATAGCTGACTTCTCCTTCAAATTCTGTCCTTGTACCTATTTCGTATGCTAACCATTCTCCTGAAGGGCTAATTTGAAAAGTACCACAATTGCACTCACCATGAGAGTGAGCTTCACCTGTATTGGCATTCATTGACCACAACATACGATCAGATGTGGTGTAGATGATTGTGCTTTGGTGTGGAGAAGCATGTAACATACGAACTGGCTGGTCATGGTAGGTTAATTGCTTAGGATTATTCGTACCATTAAGATTGACTATAAAAATGTTTTCATACCCATTTTCGTCTTCTGCTATGTATACAATTCGCTCAGGCGATGATTGTAATAGATACCAACTCGCACTCACTGTAGCAATGAGTAGAACACTCATCATTAGTAGATTAAACAATACTCGTCGGCGTGGATTGCCTTTGCGTTTGGCTTTGTCCGTCATTATTATCTTCCAAGCCATTGCGGTAGATAGTCATCAATCGGCAGTATCGTCTGTTCACCTGTTTCGATATTCAGCACAAGCAGTGTAATATCAAATTCTTCGCGATTTTCTAAGCGATACAAAAGTAAAGAACCATCCGAATTCAGTTGCATCTCGGTCAGTGAAACCGTGATGTCATAGTTAATAATCACATCAGCATTGCCATCCACATCGTAGAGCGTGACATCGGTAACTGATTGCTGAAATTCATCAGGTAATGCCCATGTCTCTATCATCAAAAATTGCTCGCTGTTCGGATGCCAATCGATGAAACCTTGTCCGCGCAAGTCATAGCCCTCGTGTCGTTCTAGGCGACTATCAAAAATAGGGCTTTCTATCGTAACCGTCTCAAGGTCAATCAGAGTCACATCCTCTAGCTGTGCGTCGAAAGTATAAGCAATTTCACCATTTGGCGCAGGAATCAGGGGACAGATTCTATTTTTACACTCGGCTAATATTGTGACTGTCTCTGTTTCAATGTCATAGGTTTTAATCACCGTGTAAGTATCCTCATCGCGTGCTTCTTCGGTATCAAAGATGAGACGAGTATCGTTCGGTATCCATTGAATACTTGCTGTTCCACCCCAAGGCGTTCTGAGAGGCGCATCACCACTTTCTTCTACGATGATTTCCTCACCCGTTGCTGTATTGAGTACAGCAATTTGAGGACGTGTTTGCTCAGGGTCTATTGTCTCTTCAAAAGCTAGCCATGTCGCATCATGATTAAGCGAAACCGACTCACACAAGCATGTTTTATGTAAAGTCAAATCACCTGTTGATATATCTAGTGTCCATAAGTCATGATTGCCATCATCACCATCGCTGAGAGCCAAAAACGCAATCACGGGACTATCTAATGATGTGCTGATTTGCCGTGCGAGAACCCGTCCATTGAAGTTTTCAGGTAGAGTTAGTGATGTTTCCATCGTATTGAGGTCAAGTTGATGGAGTGTGACATAAGTGCCATCATAATCACGCATAAAGAGAATTGTTTCACTCTCTTGGGCTTGTGAGATACCAAGACAGAAACATAAAAGTATCGTAATCAACAATCGTTTCATGAACGTTCCTTTGTCTTTCGATGTCTGACTTTTATCCAGTGTACTGCAAAATAATAGTCACGTAGGGCAAACACCTGTCGATAGGTCAATTGCTAGTGTCTGTCATGATTCGGTACAATAGCCTCATCAACAGAAAATTATTTTTTGAGGATTTTTTATGACAACACAAGCAGATGTGATTATTGTCGGGGCAGGGCTAGCTGGTTTAGTCGCGGCGACTGAGCTAGTGGCTGCAGGTAAAAAGGTGCTGATTCTCGACCAAGAACCAGAGCAAAGTCTTGGTGGACAAGCCTTCTGGTCATTTGGTGGCTTGATGCTCGTCGATTCCCCTGAGCAACGGCGACTCGGTATCAAAGATAGTCATGAACTCGCATGGCAAGATTGGCTCGGCACAGCAAAATTTGACCGTGATGACGACCATTATCCGTGCTTGTGGGCAGAAAAATATGTCGAATTTGCATCAGGCGAAAAACGTGAATGGCTCACCAATCAAGGCATGACATTTTTTCCGATTGTTGGGTGGGCAGAACGTGGAGGCTATGGCGCAATCGGGCACGGTAACTCTGTGCCACGCTTTCACATTGTATGGGGCACAGGTCCAGGCATCCTTGAACCCTTCATCAGTCGTGTCCGAGAAGGCGAAAGTCGTGGCTTGGTCACTTTCAAATTTCGGCATCGCGTCAATGAGGTGCTGACCGATGGTGGTATCGTCACAGGTGTTAGTGGTGAGGTACTTGAACCTTCATCAGTGGAGCGCGGTGCAAAGAGTTCACGAACAGCTATCAGCGATTTTAGTTTTACGGCACAAGCTGTGATGGTCACATCAGGAGGTATTGGCGGTAATCTCGACCTCATTCGTAAAAATTGGGCGAGCGATATGGGTAACCCTCCGAAGAAGATGCTCTATGGCGTGCCTGACTACGTCGACGGGCGCATGTTAGCCATCACTGAATCGGTTGGAGGGAATATCATCAACCGTGACCGCATGTGGCATTACACTGAAGGCATCGAAAATTATGCTCCCATCTGGACAAAGCACGGCATTCGTATCTTGCCAGGTCCATCGTCGATGTGGTTCGATGCAGAAGGCAACCGCCTCCCTGTACCATTATTCCCAGGCTTTGATAATCGCGCTAGCTTGAAGCACATTTCCTTAACAGGCTACGACTATAGCTGGTTTATCCTGACGCAAAAAATCATTGAAAAAGAATTTGCGCTCTCTGGGTCAGAGCAAAATCCTGACCTCACAGGCAAGAGTTGGGCGCAGGTCGCTAAGCGTGTCTTACCAGGCGCACCTCCACCTGTGGAACGCTTCAAACAGCAAGGTAAAGATTTCGTGATTGCAGATAATTTGGATGCGCTAGTACGAGGCATGAACGCCCTCACAGAAGAGCCATTATTAGAGTTCAAGCACATTCAAGACGAAATTAAAGCGCGTGATAACGAACTCCACAATAAATTCAGTAAAGATATGCAGATTGTGGCGATTCGTGGCTCACAGAACTACATCGGTGATAAGTTGATACGTACCGCTAAATTGCATCGCCTACTAGATACTAGCGCAGGTCCTCTGATTGCAGTCAAATTGAATTTGCTCACACGCAAAACACTCGGAGGCTTACAGACTAATCTTGATGGGCAAGTGCTGGGCACAGATGGTAATCCTGTGCAAGGCTTATACGCGGCTGGTGAAGTCGCTGGTTTTGGTGGTGGCGGAATGCACGGTTACGCCGCACTTGAAGGCACATTCTTGGGTGGCTGTATCTTCTCTGGTCGCACTGCTGGACGTGCTGTTGCAGGAGCAATCACCTGAGAAATATATTACGTATGAATCGCTGAAGGCAAAGGAGGAGCAGTCGGTTGATTGAGCATCTCCACATAGGGAATCAAACCGAAAATAATCAAACTCATCAGCGCGACAAAGAAAAGGGTAATCAACAACAGGCGAAGCACCCGTGCTTTACCTGTTTCAATTGTATAGTTAACTTGTTCGTTGTTTAATCCATCAGAGGCATCTGTGCCACCCGTGGTGTAGGGTTCAAAGGTTGTCTGCGTCATAGTCTGTATTGAGTTGATGTGTACTATGGTTATATATCGTTATTTTAGCACGATTTTACCCATTTGAGCATTGTCTTTGATACTAAAGTCCTACGACATACCGATGATATGTCCTTATGACGCATGATACATCTAGTAATCGTCACATTGCTCGTTATAATACGCGCTGAAATTTCTCGGGTAGTGATTTTTAGGAGATAGATGTGCCACGTTTACGTCATATTGTCTTAGCAGTGATATGTCTTTTCATAACAGGATTGTTCGTCGTTGCCCAAGATGGCAATGCGAATGTCATTGATATGGCAGAAAGTTTAAATATTCGTTCAGCCCCATCAGGGCGTGCCGATATTGTGGGCGAAGTGGCTGGCAATGCCCCAATTAACGTCATCGGACGCAATGCAAGCAACCGTTGGTATCAAATCACCACAATTGACGGTGCGGTGACAGGATGGGTCGCAGCCAGTTTTGTCGATTTACGTGTCGCACGTGCCGATATTCCAGTCGTGAATGCTGAAACACCAGCTAGCACAACATCAACTACGACGACAACCACCACAACATCTGCTCCAGCACCTGCGCCTGTTGATGGTGCGATTGGGACAGTCAATGTAGTGGCAGCCAATGTGCGAGCATCTGCCAGCACCCGTGCAGCGATTATTGCAGAATTACCACGCGGAACACAAGTTGGTGTCATAGCACGCAATGCCTCATCAACATGGATTCAAGTGCAATTGGATGGTGCGACAGGCTGGATTTTTGCGAGTTTGCTTGACCTCAATGTGAGTGTTTCATCCTTACCATCGTCATCTGCGAGTAACATCAACAGCACAGTTCCGACTACGGATGATAGCGTGACAACGGATACAGCAGTCACTGTTGCTGTACCAGCAGGGGATGCGCCGTACTTCACATTAGGGGCAAGTGCAGTCAACATCTTTGCAACAGGGCAAGAACTTGGACGACGCGCCAATGTATTCTCAAAAATTGGGGATAGCATCACGGTTGATGAACAAGCCTTCGGACCATTTGGCTTTGGTGTATACAACCTCGGGGATTTCGATTATCTACGTCCGACAGTGAGTTTTTTCTCGGCGCAAGCACGCGATAATAATTCATTCAATAATACATCTTTAGCAGCAGGGAATGGCTACACCACGCGCACGATTCTCGATAGCAATTTTGCTAACAATCAAGTGTGTAACTCAGGTGAATCGCCATTGGCTTGTGAATATCGCACCACGAACCCTGCTGTCGCTTTGATTCTCTTGGGGACAAATGACACCACAAATGTTCCAATTGACGAATTCCGCGATAATATGTTCACCATTGCGGATTTCAGCATTGCCGAAGGTGTGATTCCTGTCTTGACGACTATTCCACCACGCTTGAGTTTCCCTGGACGTGCAGAAGCCTACAACCAAGTCATCATTAATGTCGCGCAAACTCGTGGCTTGCCATTGATTGATTTATATAGCGCGATTGTTGTCCTACCTGATGGGGGCATGAATTCTGATGGTATTCATCCATCGTCACCACCAACAGGCTTTGAAGGGGCTGGTGATTTCAGAGGCAATAATCTGAGCTATGGTTACACTATCCGTAATCTGACCGCTTTGCAAGCTCTCCATGTCTTGCGGACGAGTGTCTTGCAGTGACCCTAGCGCAATAGCTTCTAACTTAGTTTTGTGGAGGACATCAGCAATGGTGTCCTTTTGTGTTTCTAGGGTAAAGCAATCTCCCCCAACGGAATCGTCATCATAGGCGAATTATCGGATGCGTTTGTCAGTGGTAGTGAAATAACATCAGGTAATTGATACGCGCCCATCACTACATGATACTGACCTGCTGATAGGTCATCTGGCAATGGAATCCGTCGTTGCATGGTGAGTGGCACATCAGGAACAAGTGACGATACGGTGCGCTCATCAATCACAAAGGGACTATCGACCTGTGCGACTAAATTATTGTCCTCATCCAAGACATGCGTAAACAGTACCCAATCATCAGGGATATGCGCCTCAGTTTGTAGTGTGACACCCACAAGGATGCTCTGCTCATGTACGCGCGGTGGTGTGATGTCTGTAACGGCTAGTTGTTCACCGATATAATATTGTGCTGGCTGAGTTGTCTCGACAACAATATCCTCACGAATGCCCATTTGAAACAAGGAGAGACGTTGACTGTTATCAGGCGCATCAGGTGGATAGAGTCCTACGTTGACGGTCATCACCGATGGCACAACCTCTGGCAAACGGAGTAAATAGCCTTCTTCGATCACTTGCCCGATTTGCATGGCTGTAGCAAGTTGTGGCGGATAACTAATCGTGCCCAAATCACGGTCTAGCCCGATGACACGCCCATTGTCGTCAGCGAGTTCCACGAATACCCGATAATCATGCGATGCCTCACTCAAGACTTGCCAATAGAGTGTGAGATAAACATAGCCCCCTGCTTCAAAATCACTGCGGAGAGGTTCATGAGCAATCAGCACAATTTCATCAAAAAATGTGCTATCGAGTGTGATTGCCGTTGATGAAAGGTCATCACTATCTTTACGCGGGAGATTCCACTCAATGATTGGCATGATGAGCATCACAGCACCAGCGAAAACCAGCGCGGACAAATGTCGCCGAATCTCTTGACGCTTGATAATCAGTTCCCACAATGAAGCGATTCCGACAGAGGCTAGTAGAGCAAGTAAGGGCATCAGAGGTACACGCAAGCGACCAGCCAACACAAAGAGTGTCGTCCCGAGCAATAAGAGCAATGTGCTCCACAAGATGAACCAGCTTTCTCGGTCACGCGCTTGAATCAATGTGCCAATGCCCATCCAGACAAAACCTGAGAGCAGAAGCATCCCAAACAGATTATTCTGTGATAGGACTGCCAATAAGGATGATGAGCCTGTTCCTTGCTGATAGTAATTGACATTGCTGACGTATTCGATGTTGTTCCAGAAAATCGCAATTTTGCGTAAATTGAGTTCAAACATCCGCATGGGGTCATCACGGAAATCGGCGAGGAGGGCTTCATCCCAATGTTCACCTGATAATTGCTCGACTTGCCATGCCATGCCACGCCCTGTCCATAGACCATTGGCATCTCGATTATTACCTGAATAGAGTGTCAGGTTGCCATTACCATAAGGGATAAGTGACCAGTCACCTGTGGCAGACGCATTAGCGACAATTTGAGGCATGAGTGTCAACACAGAAATGATCCCTGCGACGAAAGTCAATTGGATGCCTCGCACACGATGACGCATCAACAAGGCGAAGAAAAAAGCGAGTCCCAAGAGTAAGGCAATGCCACGCGACATCCCAGCTATGCTGATGAACATCCCGAATAGTCCAGCAGAGGTAAACGATTCGTACTTAATGGCATATAAACCAGCACAGATAGCAAAGGCGATGAAGGTTGCATCCAAGACAACTGATTGTGTGGTGGTGGTATAAAAAACGAGTGGCGGAAACAGCGCAAAAATTAAGCCAGCGATGATGCCAATGCGCTTTTGAGCAAAAGCAAGCCAGCCACTGACGACCACTGCACCCGCTGCGACGGTTGTCAGCAGAATATTGACGAGCATCACTGTCCAGATAGGTGAGCCGAAAACAATTGCAATCAGCGCATTGATGACAATCGGTGTAGGTGGCCAAAATGTCCCTGCCAGTTGATATTGCCCAGAGAGCCATTGTTGCGCCCAGAGGACATAATTATCATCGCCAGCAGGGGCTAAAAAGTAAAATAGTGGGTCATTGAGTGAACGTTGCCACCAGACTATCACACGCACGATGAGGGCAAGTGCCATGATGCCGAGTGCTATCCACAATCTTTGTTGATGCCGATTGTGCCAGATGAGTGTGCTAGCTAATCCTAAGATAGCCATCATCGATAACACAATTAGACTGCTTACGGCTTGTCCGATAAAAACGTGCTGTTGCGCTTGTGCATCCGAGATTTGCGTTGGATAGAGGCGATAATAAGGGATGATTTGCCAGCGTCCGAAAAGACCTTGATTGTAGAGGCGCATTTCGGTGCGATAAGGGAAGACAGTACGCGCTGTATTGATGTCTACTTGCGAGGTGATGACAATATCCGCCCATGCGTTGGAGGTTTCAAAGCTGAGGATATCCGTCGTCAGTGTATTGAAATCATCACGTTGGAAGACAGTATTGCCGTCAATATTGATGCTGAGATTGCCACTGTGCTGAATCTGCCAAGTGTGTGCACTGACCTCACCAAGATAGACACTGCCCCGATGCTCGACTTGTGTAACCCGTGCCAGACCATCTTCTGTAGAGAAGCTATGTCCACCAATGGTCAGCCACAACCACCGCCCCTGATGCTGATAATCCGTATTATTGCTGTGGGTGCGTAACACGCCATGTTCAGGAATGAGCCACCAGAACATCGCCAAGCCGACCCAAGTGATGAGCAATAAGCCCAGCCAGCCAATGATGATGTTTCGGATGCTTGATGCGGTTGTGACAGTTGCCATGATGCGCTCTGCGTGTGTGTTCCTTAACCAATCAGCTTGAGAGCGTATCAGCAAGTTTGCATTTTAGCTAGGCAATGTGTGCAGACAATCACTGATATTGCTCTGTATAGCGACGTTCCCACTCGTTAGCGAAATATTCCAGCAGATAGCGGTGAATGAAAATCACACTGCCCCCAACCCGACGCATCAGCCGACGCTCAACCATTGCCATCAAAAAATGGTCATAACGACGTGGGGCGAGGTTTTGACGCATTAATACCCAGCGCAGGAGTAGATGTTGCAGAACATCACCTATTCCACTAATCATTCCCCATGCTAACCCTGCAATCATCCCTATAGCTAGCTCATTGTTTATGTTTATACCATCGTAATTTTTGAGACCGAACGAAATAATTGAACATGCAATCAATGCACTACCTAGTCCAACAATTAAGGTTTCTCTCAAACCTTGGTTAATAATATTACGAGACGCAACTACTGTTTGCCCCATTACCCCATTAAGAATGCCCAAAAACAATCCTATCAACAAAGGAAAACTCACTCCAACGAATAGACCAAAAATTAACCTTGTGAATATCCCAAATTCACCTATTACACTATATCCAGTAAGTAATCCAATAAATAATCCGCTACCTAAAAGAGACCTTTTAGAATTAGTAAATAGTCGCAAAAATAACTTAAAATTGAAGGTCATATATCTTTCAATATCAATCTTCATTAATTCATCATCTTCAAAACCATACAATACTGCGAAAATAGTCAGGCTCAATCCTATTAGTATTCTTAAAAGTAGGATGTTATCGATCTCAAAACTCATTTCG
>JBCCSC010000096.1:0-10679 GCA_039200705.1 Chloroflexota bacterium | reverse complement strand
GTGCCATATGTTCAAAACATATGGCTAGCTTGTCTTGGGAAGTGCGCTAAAGGCACTGCTTTTGAACCCCTTTTAGTGGGTTTCCCATTTTGAACTTAGCGGATGGTTTTGAACCATCCGTGAGAGCAAGGGTACGGGGATGCTGTTTTGGATATTGGGTCAGGGGTCAACCCCGTTGGACTCAACACGGTGACCCTCCCCTACAAAATCAACTGTTTTTAGACATTGTGACATGGATTAGAAGTCATTTCACCATGTGCGTAGGTCTGGTGGGAGATGGTCAACACGGTTGATGTAGTGAATTCGCATATGGTCTGTGGAAGCGGTGTAGTGCGATTCGGCAAAGTCGATGCGTGTGATGCCTGTGTTGTAGTGATTGTAGAACAAGCTATCAGGATGTGTCGGTAATTGACTGAGGAGAGCCTTCATCAGGGAATCTAAGAAAGCAGCGTGGGCGACAATTGCAATGCGCTGGTCAGTCATGGTGAGTTTGCGGATACGGAGTGCAACCGCTATAGCGCGTGCCATGAATTGTTGTGGATGTTCGCGTCCGTAATTGACATCCCACCAACCATCCTCGGTAATTTCATGTGGTAGAACATAATTCGGATATTGTGCTTTCATCTCTGAACGGGTCAAACCTGGGTAATTGGTGATGTTGCCCTCTGCATCTAATTTGAATAAGCCACCAAATTCAAAAATATCTGTCCAGACAATAGGATTCAGTCCTGTTGCTTCGGCAATGGGTTTCGCCGTATTCAGCGCACGAATCATTGGGCTGACGTAAATGTGGGTGAGCTTAAAGGGTTCGGGATAAGGTTCAGGCATATCAATGCCATCCGCTAAAAATGACCCAACTCGTTGGGCTTGCTGAACCCCAGTTTCGGTCAGTTCAGGGTCGTGATGGCGTTGGAGGTTGATTTCTTCTTGATTGAGGTCACTGGTACCGAGTACGTTGTTGGTTGATTGTCCATGACGGACGAAATATAGGCGCATATGTACCTCTATAGGTGTGAGTGATTTATGCGCTTATTGTAGAGCGAATGACGACATTCTGCACAGTCTAAGAAGACCATTATGTCATGCGTCTATCAATTCTGGTATGGCGATAATTTCAACAGGGTCGCCAACGCGAATGATGCCACTTTCCATGACTGTTGCCATCAAGCCGATGCGATTTTCGAGATCGGCACAATCGCGTCCTTGAATTTGTTCTAGCCAGACGCAACCTGCGCGAAATTTATTTAAGCGAATGATGGCACTATCACCTAGTTTGAGCAATGTACCACTGGGGAGTGATTCAATATCCACGCCACGAATTTGCAGTTGCTCACCCATTGCCCCTGCGCCTGTTTTGTAACCACACATGGCTAGGTCATCTAAGGTTTCGCGCATCATGATATTGAGATGGCGTTTGGGGTTGCGTCCTGCTTTGCGGTCACCTTCGATGCCATGCCCTGCTAGTAACGAGGCTTCGTCTACAGGGACACGATAAAATTCACCATGCGTGACATCGGTAGCTTCTGGTTGGTAGACAATACTGATAATTTCGCCCATGTTAGTCAATCGCTTTGCTTTTTATTTTTCAGATACACTATGCCAGCGAAAAATTACATGAGTATCTCAAGATGATTAGCGTGGCGGGAATTGCGGTCTAGGTCGATCAACAGGTGTTTCAGTTGTTGGTTCGATTGTGCCATCAGCAGATTCAGTTATCTCAGGGGTGATTTCAACTACTTCGGTTACCTCGGCGGTGACTTCTGCTGACTCGCTTATCTCGATGGTTACTTCGACTGCCTCCGTGAGTTCAGCAGTCAATTCAACAGTTGCTTCGATTACCTCTGTGAGTTCAGCAGTCATTTCGGCTGTTTCAGTGATTTCAGCAGTGATTTCAGGCGTTGGTTGAGCATTTGGGCTTTCGTCGGGACGTGTGTCAAAATTGGTGATATTTTCACACATGCCATCACGGGTGGCATCGCTGAGGGTGAGTGTGACTTCGTAGTCACCGACTTCGGGATAAAATTCTGGTGCAAAGCTAATCTCATAGATAGCATCGCCTTGTAGCACAAAGCTATCGACCACTTCATCAGTAGTCAGGTTGGTAACTTCACCTGAGATAGTAACTGTCGGTTCATCGATATAAACTTGGATTACATCATCCAAATCATCAAGGTTGACTTCTGCGACTGGGGCGGACGATACCAAGAATCGTTCACACAAATCAGCTTCGGGAATGGTGGTTGCCGATGGGGGCGGTGTTGGGGTATCTGTGTTGCGCGTTGGTGTAATTGACGGTGTGAATGTCGGCGTAAAAGACGGTGGCAAGGTACGGATGAAAGTCGCTACAGCTGTGATGTCTTGGGCTGAGATATTCGCAGTTGCTGTTGGTGTAATAGTCGGTAGTGCATCAGCCGTTGGCGTTACAGTAGTATTTGAGCCACAGGCTGTTATCACCCAAAGGCACACTAGACTGATTGCGACCACTCGTTGCATTGCGTTACTCTCACCTTATGTGATTCATCAGCCCGTATGATACCACATAAGTACAAAGGCAATCTCATCAAAATGATATTCACCGCCAAGGCACAAAGAACGCCAAGAAAATATTCTACAGTTTCGCTGATATGCTAAACGGTGGCTTTTTGAGTTTCACTGAGCGAGGTATCCTCAGTTTGCAAGAAAGCAAGAGCTTCATCTATAGAAGCGACTGTTTTCACTGAACGTCCTGCAATCAAGCGTGTGGTGAAATCGGCTAAACGGCGACTAAGCGGATTATCTTGAATATGAATTGTCCAGCCACCATGTTCTTCTTCGCTTTGATTGAGTTTCAGGCGTAAGGCTGGGGCGAGTGGCAAGCGTTTGAGTTGACGGTAATCAAACAAGCAGTGAACACGTTCGGCGACGGTTGGGTCAGTCAGCATGACATGCTTGAGGGACAATGCACTCCGTAATTCGCCATCAGTTACATCGCCTGTTGCTTTGACGAGCATCACTTTGTTACGAACAATCCATGTGACTTGATACATTGATGTTGCTTTCTTTTGCTTGTTAAAACCCTTGTCACTTTATATATTACACATTATTACGCAAAAAATCTACAATTTTCAGCAAACGCTAAATCAACTCTGACATTATGTTAACAATGCGTAATGTTTCGAGGAAGTTAATGGTGTATTGTATGTCAATAAGCAAAAATCTGATAAAAACTAAGAATTCAGTGACTTAGGTTTGCATAAATTAACCTTTCTTGTTTCATAGATTTGTGCTTTGTATGTATAATTGTTTGTACTGAATTATGGTGGAAACTGAGGTAAAGCATGGCGCAAGACCCCTCGATGACAACAACAGGCATGGTGCAAGAACTCAGTCTAGCTGAAGCATTGCTTGACCAAGTGACGACCTCGCTGACACATCAAAAAGAAATTTTAAAGCAACGGGGGATGAATTTACCTCCGATGGTGATGAACGCCCTCAAAAGTGCACGCGCTGATTTGAGCCAACTAGAATCAACGGTTGTAGCTGAGCAGACCGAACTCAGGCAATTACAAGCCCTCGCGGATATGTCTGCGAATATCACGACCTCGCTCGATACGAACAAAGTGCTCGAAGAGACAATGGATATTGTGATTGCGCTGACACAAGCTGAGCGTGGGTACATTTTATTATTACAAGACGACAACAGTTTTCATTTCCGTGTGATTCGGGATACGACTCTCAAGCCAGGACAATCTGCAACCGACAAAACGCCTGAAATCAGTACGACTGTTTTACAAAAGGTGGTCAACACAGGAGAAGCTCTATTAGCAGATAATGCCTTTGAGGACGAACGTTTTCAAGGTGGTGCGAGTGTCGCTAATTTCTCCCTGCGCTCTGTGCTATGTGCCCCTTTGATGTACCGCGATAACATGATTGGTTTGGTATATGTGGATAATCGTTTGCAGTCAGGTGTTTTCACTGAACGTGAGAAACAAACGCTCGTAGCTTTTGCGAACACGGCTGCGGTAGCGATTTCTAATGCGCGTTTTTATGCTGAGATTCAAAAAGCATTGCAAGAAATCACCCAAGTACAAGAGTTAATGGCAAACGTCTTCGAGTCGATTGGGTCAGGTTTGATTGCGACCAATGCAGATGCAGTCATCACAACTTTTAACCGTGCAGCACAAGATATTCTGGCATGGCAAGCACCACAGGCAGTGGGTGTTCCTTTGCAGAATGTTCTCTCACGGATTACTGCGCCATTGGAAGAAGAATTAGCGGCAGTACAAGATGGTGGCGATAGTCATTCACTGGAAGCCGAAATTCCACGCTCGGATAGCAGTCGTGTGGCTGTTACCTTGAAGATGTCACCGTTACGCGATAGTCAGGATGATGTGCGCGGTGTGGCAATCGTGCTGGATGATGTCACGGCAAAGCGTGAACAACAGCAACAATTACGCGTGATGGAAACGTATCTATCAACAGAGATGGTTGAACAAATCCACGAAATTAGCCAATTGGCACTCGGTGGGGTACGGCGCGAGGTGACTTGTCTATTTGCTGAGGTGCGCCCATTATCATCCATGAAGAATAATGCCCCGAAAGAAATCATGGATATTCTCAATCAGTATTTAGGGATTGCTGCCGATTGTGTCTCGGAAACAGGAGGCGTGGTCGATAAGTTCATGGGTAATGAAATTATGGCAATGTGGAACACACAATTGAATGCTGTCGATAACCATGCGGAAAAAGCGATTCAGTGTGCCTTGCTGATGCGTGAGCGTTTTCATGCGTTGTATCATGAATTGGGCTTATCGGATGATACGCGCTGGTATCGGATTGGGATGCACACAGGCGATGCCACTTTGGGCAATGTCGGCAGTGTGACACGACGTGACTTCACTGCGATTGGTGATACTATCAATCTCGCTAAACGCTTGGAGGAAAATACGAGTGCAGGGCAAATTATCCTGAGCGATGAGACTCGTCAACAATTGAATGCAACAGGTGATGCGTCGGCTTTCCGTTTTGAAGACCGTCCGCCTATTCTCGGCAAAGGGAAATCCACCGCCACACAAGTCTATGAGGTATTCAAAGCAAATGATTGATCAAAAAGATATCGGTGCAGGTGCTAAGTTACGTAGCGTCAGCAAACAAATTAATGATGTGATGGGTTTACTCCGCAATCAACGCGATATGTTACGTCAGCGTGGTGTGAGTTTACCATCGGGGTCATTAGATAGTTTGCGTGCACTCAAAAAACGCCTTGATGTTCTACAACGCACCATTGGCGAAGGTTCGCAAGAATTGCGTTCCCTTCGTGCTCTGGCAGAGACAACGGCACTTATCAATAGCGCACAAAAAACGGACGAAGTGCTCAATCAGGTGATGGATACCGTCATCGCATTGACAGGTGCAGAACGTGGGTACATTGTGCTGAAAAACCCTGACACAGGCGAATTGGAGTTCCGCATTGCGCGCGGGATGGATCAATCAACCTTAGATAGCAGTCAAGGGATGATTGTCTCAAAGACAGTGGTAAACACCGTTGCCGACACAGGTCAATCGGTCTTGACAGACAATGCTACAGAAGATTCACGCTTAGGTGGTTCGGAGAGTGTGGTCGGTTTGCAATTGCGGAGTATTTTGGCTGTTCCGCTCAAAGCACAGGATGAAGTGATTGGTGTGGTTTATTGTGATAATCGCTTCTTGCAGGGTTTGTTCAAACAATCGGAACTGACGGTACTGACTGCCTTTGCTAACCAAGCAGCCGTTGCTATCGAGAATGCACGCCTCTTTGAAGCAACTCAGACACGCTTGCAAGAAGTCACTGATTTGCGTGACCGCATGATGAACCTCTTCACTAGTATTGCAAGTGGTGTTTTGACAGTGAATCAAGCCGATGAAGTCTTGGTTTGCAATGCAACGATGAGTCAGATTGCGGGTGTCAGCGATATTATTGGTAAGCCTATCAAAGAGGCATTGCCTGATTTACCAGCCAGTTTTTATCAGATTATCAATGATGTACGGACATCAGGTGCACAGGTCACCCGTGAGATTGATGTCATTCAGAAGGGTAAAACGCGCAATTGGGCAATCGTGGCGAGTCAGTTACAAGGCGATGAAGACAACGCGCAAGGTGTAGCGATGGTCATTGATGATATGACTGACGAAAAGCAAAGTGCATCCCGTTTGGTCGAAGCTCGTCGCTACTTACCAGAAGCCTTAGTTCGTAATATGGCATCGGTGGATGTGACAGCGATTGAAAGTGAAGAACGCGAAATCTCGGCGATGTTTGCAGATGTACGGGGATTTACGACTTTCAGTGAAGCACTCGAACCTGAAGAATTAATGCGGATTATCAACAAGTACTTAGCAATTGCCAGTGATTCGATTGGTCTCTTTGAAGGCATTGTCGATAAGTATATGGGCGATGCCGTGACAGGCTTATGGAACACACAATTGAATCCACAAGCTGACCATGCCAATCGCGCTGTCCAAGCTGCGATGCAATTGGTACTAGATATGTACGCGCTCCATGAAGTGTTGCCAGAGAATGAGTGCTTGTTCTATGGGATTGGGGTGCATACAGGCGAAGCTGTTTTAGGTAATGTTGGCAGTATGGGACGAAAAGAGTTTGCAGCACTCGGCAACGCGACGGATGTCTGTAAGTATCTACAGGAGCAAGCAGGCGCAGGGGAAGTTATCATCAGCCAAGAGACGTATATGGCTGTTAAAGATAGTTGGGAATGTGAACGCCTGCTAGAGATTGTGCGTCCGAAAGATGGCTATGAGCATATCCTGTGTTATAAAGTGCTCAAGCGCAAACGTGGCGAGAGTACGCAATCTATCTTTGTGGATGATGAATTGTTGGCGTTGTTAGCGCAAGAGGATGATGATTAGAAGCGTAGTATATTGCGCCTATGATAATCGTGGGTTCGCTTTAGCAAACCCCTACATATGTTGACATGATTTTAGATTGTTAGGGTATTTCATCTAAGCCTAAAATGATGGTTACATAGATAAATTAATCGACCTCATAATGTGTAATCCATTGTTCATCAGAGGTCTGCACATCATTCGTGTGCAGGGTTGCTAGGTTGATGACTTGTAATACAGCGAGTGGGTCACAGCCATAAATACCTGAGCCATAAGCAGGGTTTGCTTCTATCACTGCCCAGCCTTTGCCTTTAATTTTACCTACGTCAATCACAACTGCTCTTGGAATCTTGACAGATTTATCCTGTAACAGACGCTCGCAGAATGTTTGTGCTTCGGCTTGTTCAACTCCATCATGTAGCCATCTATCATCGTCTGATTTTGCGAGTTGACCATCACGCAGATAAACAGATAGCGTTTGAATACTACGGTTCAACACAAAACAACGATACTCAGCCTCCCAATAAACAGGGTCGGAAACTAGAACACCATAGTCATCAGGATAAAATTCAGAAGAAGGCAAGTCTGCGCCTGATGAGAAGACCTTTGGTTCAAAGGCTTTCATCCCATCTGCATTCTTGATAAATCGTGGTTTTGGATAACGACGCGCTTGGGCAATTGTCGTGAGGATAATCTCGCGTTGTCTGTACTCACAGGGTAGTGTGGTCAGCCAATCCGAACTTGGTTCAAGTACAACATGGTCAAGTGCTGAGCTTAAAATAATGGCAAACAATGACTCACCGTAGATAGCGATACGCTGTCCTTCGAGTCCATCAGTTGGACGAAAACTTGGTAATCGCATCGCTTCTTGAGAAACTGACTTAGCCGTTTTCATCAAAATAGTAGAGTCAGGTGTGATACGCGGTGATGTAACTAATATTTTGTCAGTCATCAGCAATACCAAAGACAACAGCACGAGGCACGTTCGTTGTCGCTTGCACGATAAATAATCGTGAGCCATCGTTACTGATAGCCAGTTCACGGTCACTGATTTCGCTGACAGATACACTGTGAATCTGTGTTAAATCATCCGTATTGTAAACGAATAAGGTTTCATCGGCTGTGATGAACAATAAGGCTTGTGTGGGATGAAAAACAAGCGACTCAATGTCGCGTCTGTCACCGAGTGTGATTGTGCCAGCACGTTCGATTTCCACAGCATCAAACACTAAGATGCGTCCGAAACCTGCTTCTACGACGAAAAATTGCGCTCCATCTGGTTGAAACCACACATCTGCTGTTTCATCGGCTGTGAATGCACCGAGGGCTGTGCCATTCTCCTCACAGATGAAAAAGCGTGTCGGGCTATCGGCTTGTGCATCAACAAAAATAGTGTAATCACCCTGTGGATGCGCGAGATTCATTCGGCGTGGACGAAAAGCGATGCTTGGATTATCGAGAACCGTATCGGCGAGGTTGGTCAGTTGGACGACGTTATCGGCAGTGATAACTGTGCCTGTATCCTCAGAATCTACCAGAAATTCAGGGGTAGCTTGTAAGGCTTCCGATGCAATGCGTTCGGCACAAACGCTATTCGATTCCTGACGAGCAAGCATATTGTTGATGCTCGGTCCACCGATGGCGAGTCCTGCACAGAGTAAAACTGGCGCGAGTATCAGCCAAGATAGCCATTTACGGTACTGTTGGGCTTCGAGTTTAGCGATAGCTTGCTGGCGGTCTTGTTCGGACATGGATTCTGCTCTCGTTACTATGATTGTGCAAATGATAGCGCAAAGATACACAGGGTGGCAGGATAAAATCAGGGAGTGTCGTTATGTAAAGGATTTATCTATTTTTCGGAGAGATTCTCAAGACTTTGGTGTTCAGCACTTTCCCAATAAGCGACTTCAACATCATGTTCCATGACTGTATCGCGCAGATAGATTTGTTCGGCTGAGAGTAAGGTATGTGTGGAAGGCGCATAGTAGAGGACATAAATATCGCCTTCGATAAAGGCACGTGCTTGGTCTTCTAAGAGCAAAAATTGCATGTCACCAACGCGAATGCCTGATGGACTGGTAGCAATACCCAGAGCACTCTCGCCACGCCAGACATAACGCACCACACCCTGAATTGCTTCGACTTGATTATATTGTAAATCACGCGTGTAAGTCTGGTAGCCAATCCAATATTCGATAATGCCCAACACACCGAGTATCAAGGCTATAATCCCCAGTACGATAATGCCAAGTGTACCGAGTAAAACTGCGCCGACAAGCATCAAGGCGACAATAAGGGCTACACCTGTCAAGAATCGTTGAGACCGTTGCTGACGATGACTGAATTGCTCTCGTTGCTTGGGGGATAGCAAGCCTTGCCGATTAGCATTCAAATCGTCAGTGGTGAAGTCAATTGCACGGTGTAAATCATTCATGATGCGGTGTCTCGTCGGCATAGACATCGCCTGTGAGATAACTAATCGCAATCCAGAGTCCGCGCACATTGCGATAAAAGGCAACACCAGCAATCACTGTAAAGGCGATTGGAATCCCTGCTTTAACCCATAAGGACGCATCAGGCAGAGTGAATTCTAATATAAAGAAGAGTATCATTGCTAGAATGGGCAAGATGCTGACCCAAATAATACTCGCACCTGCGGATTCACCTGATTTGCGCTCGAAGCGTACTGAGCAGATATCGCATTGTTGCTTGAAATGTAGCCAATTATCAGTCAGATGACCTTGGTGACAGTGGGGGCATCGTAAACAGAATCCATGCCATAATGTGGATAACATCGCTCGTTCAATCATTTATATGGACGTATTGCGTCTATTTTACATGATTTAGGCAAACAAAAACGCCCCATCCTTTAGATAGCGCGTTCTGCCATGTTTGATGATGTATTTTGTAATTATTGGCAGTCGGCGCTACATACTGACACTGCGTATTCGGCTTGCACGGTACTATCGAGTTCACTGGCACTGACTTGGATGGTCATTTGGCTAGTGATTGCCATCATTGCCATAACAGCGATAACGAGTAGTACAAGGCTGAAGAGTGCGTCGGTGATGCGTCCTGAGAGTGTTTCCATTGTGTTCTTAATCATGATGGTTGCTCCGTTAGGTCTATAGTATCTTTTGGCTATTTAAAACAAATATATCATTGATTTTAATTTAAAACAATTGATTAAATTAATTATTTATCAACCTTTACCATTCTGTAACATAGTGCTCTCAAAGCCAGTAAAATCAATGTTTTAGGATGAAACATAGATGAATACGATAAGAACAATGTCTGAATTAGGTTAGTTTTAATCGTACTAGCAACAAGCCATCTTAATTGTTGAGAAGCAACAGAGAACAAAAAACGCCCAATCAATTGACTGAGCGTTTCACAAATTCTCTATTAGGGTGAACTATGTTGTTGCTTTAGCTTTCATCTGCTGAGGTCAGTTGGCAATTCACGCTAGATGTGCCAAACAAATTACCAAAGAATCCGTTAGAGTTGCTATTTGAACGATTCACAGTCAGAACTTCGCCATCTGGACCGTAAAACATCAACTCGTTACTCTGGAGGAGACCTGACCCTTCGCCCCAATTACAATCGGTGCTGATGTCGCTCACGAGCATTGTTTGGTTAGTATCGGCAGCGACAACGGTATTGTCAGTGAAGGTCGAACTCACGATAACAGCCGTGACTGACACAGCAAAAACTACGATGCCGAAAATGAGTCCTGTGAAGATGTGTTTTAATGATGATTTGAACATGATGATACTCCGTTATATGAGGTATGCTAAATGATGTCTGTATGAATTAAAATAAAT
>JBCCSC010000095.1:0-10819 GCA_039200705.1 Chloroflexota bacterium | reverse complement strand
TCTCGGAAGCAAATAACTCTGATATTGATAATTCTGCTTTCTGTAGCTATTGGTTTTTGGCTTTATGTTACATCTCCAACTCATATAATAAATTTGTTTATGTACCCGAATTCACAATTGCTATCCAAATACACAGCAGGACAGGGTGGGAATACTGCACAATCTAATCTGATATATTGGATATCTGATGATACTGACACAGTTAGACAATATTTTGAGGATATATCAGTAAATTTATATTCTTCAAATGATGATTATGGTGATTGGTTAATTGGGCAATTAGGAAATAATGATACCAATTCCTATAATTCGGCTGCTGATACTGATAGTTATATCATACATTCTGTATTATGTGAGGAATCTGAGGCGACAAAATGTGTTACGGTAGCGTTGCTAGATGCTAATCAACCTCAGTTCTGGCAGACTGCTATTATATCGCCTTCAAGTTTTCGTTATATTGAAAAACCTGTTGAATTACTACCTAGCGGTGGAACGCTAATAATTTATAGTTATAGACATACTGATTTTTAGTATTGGATAATATATGCCAGAGTTACCAGAAGTCGAAACAGTCGTGCGCGGTTTGCGCCAACCACTCATCGGACACACAATAGAGAGTATGTGGTGGGATTGGGAAAAGACCATTGCTACGCCCGAAGTTCATGAATTTGAAGGGCGCGTCATCGGGCAAAAAGTAAAAAGCATCACCCGACGTGCCAAATACATTGTGATTGAACTCGATACGGATTTGCTGATAGTGCATCTACGAATGACAGGACGACTTTACGTTGCCGATGAACAGGAAGAACATCGTGTTGATAAATGGGTGCATGTTAAATTTGGCTTGGATAAAGGACGCGAACTGCGTTTCAGTGATTCACGTAAGTTCGGCAAGATTTACCTAACTGATAACCTAGATGACATCACAGGCGATATAGGACCTGAACCGCTTGAAGATGATTTTACAGTTGCAGTCTTCAAAGAGCGAATGCAAGGACGTAGTAAAATGATTAAGCCACTCTTGCTTGACCAAACCTTCATCGCAGGCGTTGGCAACATCTATGCGGATGAGGCATTACATCGTGCAGGGATTTATCCTGAACGACGAGCAAATACGCTCACAGATGATGAGATTAGCAAATTGCACGAAACCGTTCGGATAGCTCTCAACGCGGGGATTCAACACGAAGGCGCAAGTATTGGCTGGTATCGTAAACCAGATGGTACAAAAGGTGAGTCGCAGAATCATTTTTATGTCTATGGTCAAGATGGCAAACTCTGCCAGACTTGTGGCGAAGCAACAATTGAGAAAATCAAGGTAGGGCAACGGGGAACACACTTTTGCCCAAATTGTCAATCAGCACCAAAGTAGAAAGGTCAGTCTATGGGTGATGGATTCTTAGTTCAATTTTTAGCAGTCGCTTGGCGGTTTATTTTACTGATAGCTATTCTGATTGTTTTGGCTATCTTTGTTGCATGGCGTAATCAGAAAAAAGCAAAAGAACAACGCCTCCAGAAAAAGCAACAAGTCATGGGTGTTGAAGCGACACCTCAAAAAAGTCAGAGTAAAGCAGGTAAACAACGCCGTCGTAAACAAGCATCATCAGCAGAACCTGTTGCTAAGCAATCTGAACGCTTTGATGATGTCTTGTTTCCTGATGATAATGTGCTTGCTCCTACACCCATCCTTGAAGATGATGACGACCCACTGGCAGAACTCTATGCTGCGCGTGAAGAAGCAATTCTAGCTGGTGAAATAGAAACCACATCTGACCCTTCTCCTATATTTGAAGAAGAGGAAGAGGTTGTTGATTTAGCATCTCTTTTGACCACTATGGCAGAAGACCCCAAAGACTATCACACAATTGCTGATGACCCCGTTGCTGTTCGACTGATTACGAAGAAGATTGCCATCGCGGATGAGCTACTGACCATCATGCGCGATGACCGTGATGGACGTTTGATGGTACAACTCGGCGACAATGCTTATCGGACACTAAAAGATGATGCAAGTGCACGCAAACAATTCACGCGCATCATGAAAGAACTCTCGAACGTCATTATGACAGAAGACACAAATCCACCAGATAGTGTCAAACTCAGTGGCGAACAACCCAATAAAATGGTGACAGAGTTGATTGATGTACCAGTCGCATCAGGGGGTGATACCCAAGCTCGTGAGATGATAAGTGTCTTGCGCGATACAGCCGATGGTCACTTGCTCGTGCAAATTGGCAATACAGGCTATCGTAGCCTTATCGAGGATGACCGCGCTAAAGCAGGTTTCGCTAAAATCATGAAAGATTTGTCATCAACCATCACCACACCTGATGATAATCCGCCTGTCGCACCACAGAAAAATCAGCCACAGACACCACAACCGCTACCTGCATTTGGTAGTCCAATCATGTCTGAAGATGGAACGACGGACGAACCCTTACCAGGGGATATTCGTCTGCCATCAATGGACGACATGCCCGATTCGTATTCAGTCGGACGTTTTGGACGAGTTCGTGCTAGAAAAGTGAAAGAAAGCGAAAAAGTCGGCGAGATTAACATTGCTGATGCCATTGAAGAATACTTGCAGTACAAAATCTCACAGACACCGCAATTTCAAGGGCGTGGTATTCATATTCGCTCTGGATTTGGTGGTGGCGTTCGCATTGATGTTGATGGTCAGACCTATGAATTTGTCGATGAAGTCGCGGATAAAGACGCACAAGCCTTCATCAAACAAGCCATTGATGAATGGCAAGAACGTCATTAATCTGCGTTGACGAATGCCTCATCAATTGTTTCTAATATAGGCACACCAACATCAGATGCTCGCAAGCGACCAACAGGGCGAGTCACATCATGCGGAAAAATAAGAGTGGCTTCATGGTCAATTGCCCACTGTTGCCAAATGCGTTTGGTTTCCATTGTTCGCAATGGTTCAACATCATAAGCGGTCATCCATGCTAAACGCTCAAAATGCACAGCAAATGAGGCTAAATCACAAACAAAAGCACTATGTTCGCCTTGGCCCTCAAAACGAATACTCATGTGGAAAGGCGTATGTCCAGGTGTCACAATCCCTGTGATACCTGCTAAGATTTCAGTATCACCATCCAGCAAACGCATTTGACCATTTTCGACTAATGGCACGTAATTATCAGGGAAATAAGTTACTGATGTGCGCTCGTTGGGGTGCATGGCATCGTCGTATTCACCACGTTGAACAACATATTCCGCATTCGGAAAAGTAGCTTGAATGTTGCCATCTTCGTCCCAAATGGTGTTACCACCTGCATGGTCAAAATGCAGATGAGTGTTTATCACAAGGTCAATCTCGCTAGGTGTGATGCCTAATTGCGCTAAGGCAGTGACAAGCCCATTTTCATCTTCAATTTGATACATACGGCGTAAGCGTTTGGTCAATTTGCTGCCGATACCTGTATCCACAACGATATGCTTGCCATGCGCTTTCACATACAAGCAATTTTGCGACATCGGAATTAAGTTATCGACATCAGGTTGTACATAGCGTGACCATAATTTGCGAGGGATAAGCCCAAAAGCCCCACCACCATCAACATTCATGATGCTCTCTTTGATGAGGTGAATTTCAAAATCGCCAATTTTAAACATGAGAATCGTTTCTATGCCTGTGAGGCATCGCTGACATCAGCAATGCGTGCGCGGAGTAGGGTCAACAAAGGAGAAACAGGCACACGCAATTGTAAGCCTCGTTGTCCTGCACTGATGACGATATTTTGCAATTCAGTTGCAGGGGAATCAATGAAGACTGTCCAGTTTTTGTCCATCATCATCAAGGCACTCATACCACCTGCTTGTAGCCCTGTGGCTTTTTCAGCATCAGCATGTTTCATCATTTTCATTTTCTTCTCGCCTGATGCCGTTGCTAATTTCTTGAGGTCAAGCTGTGTATCTGATGCCAGCATCACCACCATAATTTCTTCTGTGGCGACAGAGTAGGTCATCAGTGTTTTATAGACCATAAATTCAGGGATACCAACTGCTTCGGCGACCTCTGTTGCATCTCTTAGGCTAGTGTCATATTCCATCACTTCATAGGCGATGTTGTTAGCTTCAAGCAAGCGCATGGAATTGAGTTTTTTCTGTTTTTTCGCCATCAATCATCCTTTAGGCTTGCGGAACAAAAATAGTCCAAAACCAAGTGTTTCATGACCGTACTCGACATATAGACTGCGTGTGGTACGCGCACGGTCAAGCATCAAAGCAATATCGTCATCGTCAGGATGGTCAACAGCATACATTTCCACAGCATAACACTGTGACCAGATATAGCGGTCAATATCGACCTGTGTCGAAACGGATGCAAAGAGTGGCGTTAAACCTTCTTGCATTCCAATCTCGACTGCTCCCATGTAGTCTTTAGTAACAGTAAATGCTTTGGACATATCTGCATGGGATGGATTGCGCCAATAATAATCGCCCATTAAGACCATGCCACCAGGTTTGGCATATTTGGCAATCGTCATAATGGCTTCGTCATAAGTCGCAAAGAGTTCGGATGAGTTGATACACATCACAGCATCGAAACTTTCTGGCTCATAAGCATATTCATTGACATCTTGCAACAAAAGCGTAATATCGGCGGCTGGGACACGATTCGCAATCGCTTCTTGTGCTTGATGTAAATAGCGTTCGTTGATGTCTGCACCATAGGCTTGTACTTGGCAGGTATCCGCCATCCGAATCAGAATTTCTGCTTTGGCACATCCTAAATCAATGACTGTCATACCAGGTTTTAGGCGCATCAAATGAGCAATTTCATCCACCATCTCGTTGTTGATTGGGCTACAGTAATCTAAATAATGATGAGCAACATCATCGTATTTGTGTTTATTCATCGATTTTATCCTCCTGTCTAATTACTATACGGTAAAACACGCAATTTGATTGCACCTTGTACACTTTGACCAGTCTGGACTACAAAAACACCTCCATCATGTATACCATTCTCGCGCAGATTAAAACCGTCATTAGCATTGCTTTGAGGCTCGACTGCCAATGATCCATCAGGCGCGGAGAACAAAATCACATGCTTGTAGAGACTATCACTACTCATTTCAATTTCAGTGTTCCATGCCTCATAAACGAGTCGAACTGGCTTGGATGTATCTCGATTGGCTAGCAAATGGTCAAAGCTGAAATCATCTTGCACATGGCGTAATTGCTGGAAATCTAATTCAGGCAATATTGGTTCAGGCGCAGACTCAGGCATGGCTGTGTCATCCAGCACAAAATAGTGGTCACATGGCACTTCTAGCATTGGCATCCGAGGCGACATCCGCACAAAATAAGGATGAAAACCAAACCCTGCTGGAAAATCTCGCTCATCGTCGTTTCTTAGGGTGACATCCCAAATAAATGCTTCCTCTTCTAGTCGATAAGTTAATTGAGCCGAGAATGCAAATGGAAAATTCATATCCTCAAAATCAGAGGATTTGATAGTTAGTGTAATGTGAGTTTCGCTTTGCTCACTTATAGTCCAACTACGTTTGCGAACATCACCATGTCGAGCAGTGCCTTCTGCAGTGGTTTTGAGTTGCCATGACTGCCCATCGTAACGCAAAATACCATCGCGGATACGATTTGCCCAAGGCAACATCAGAAAACTTGCCGTCTTGCTGGCATTGTCGTAATCCGCTTCATCGGTAGGGCGCATGACATCAACCCATGTGCCACTATAGCGGATACGTCCAAACGCAATGCTACCGCCTGTTTCTGGCAAAATCCCAACTTGCCAGTGTTTGTTCTGTAATGTGCCCAGCATGATGCGTCCTATCTGTATTGTCGTTTGGCTAATGCGCCAATGATACTCGGAACGAGGCGATTTCCCAACACAATCAAGCGGTCAAAGAAGCGCAAAACCACTGTTTTCTTGGGATTAATTGCGGTATGGACAATGGCTTTTGCCACATCATCAGGGGTCATATTGGGGATACTACTGCCTTTACGTGGACCATCACCGAGACGTTTCTCGTTAAATTCGGAGTCTGTGCGCCCAATAAGAAAATCCGAGACTTTGATATTGTCATTTTCTAATTCAACACGCACTGAATTGGCGATACTCGTCACGAAGGCTTTGCTAGCAGCATAGCTGGCAGCATAAGGTGAAATTAAATTGTAAGCGACTGAAGAAATTGTCATGATATGTCCGCTACCGTTATTCCGCATGTGAGGCACACAGGCTCGAATACTGTGTAAAACACCATCTATATTGGTGCGGAGGAGTGTTTCTAGCCCATCCCAATCAGAATCGACGAGTGACCCACGATGACCAACCCCTGCATTGGCGACCAGAATATCCAATCGTCCAAATCTATCGACTGTTTGTTGTGCTGCATCAATGAGAGATTGTCTATCGCTGACATCACCAACCAGAGGTAAAAATGTGCCGACTGAGTCAGCCATTGTGTTAATTTCTTCTGCGAGTGACTCTAATTTTTCGGCGCGTCGTGCTGTTCCTGCAACATGATACCCTGCGCGTGCAAAAGCGATGGCTGTCGCCCGTCCGATACCACTTGATGCACCTGTAATAAAAACGACTTTATCCAAGGGTGAAAGCTCCTCAGCCAATTCAATCTGAGTCACAGTGTAGGGCGTTGGAGCATATTTGGATAGGGCATAGCGAATTTAGTAAGGCATATTTGGATTGAGTTCAATAGGTGGTGGTTCAGGGGCTGAGTCTGTTTCTGTGGCAGGGGCAACTTGGGCTGAAAATGCTTCAACAGTGTCTGATTCGTTAGCCATAGCCCGTTTGAACACACAAAAATAGGTGTTTGTCCAGTGATGGGGAGCAAATTGAATGTTCTCTTTACCACCCACACGCGGAATTGGCTCCATATGAATCAGTTCCCAACCATCTTTGCCGTATTCGTTCAAAGTTGGGATGAGGGCTTCTGGAGAATAACGTTTTGCCTTCTTGTTGAACGTTTGCTCAACAAAATCTTTAACTTGTTTGTCTCTGGTATCTGCTTCTATAAATATGGAGCGATACTCCCACATAATAATAGTCCCCTCAAGTTGATGAATAGTAAACAGGATTGCTTGATTATAACGCATTTTAAACAATAGTGCGTCCCTTCGACCTTGACAGTCTTAGCACTTTATAGATACTTCATATAGGTTAATAAGGGGTCAAAAAGGGTAATAATATGCAACAAAATATCACACACTATAATGTTTACACACAAACAGAATTTGATGAACGCGATGATTTAATCTATCCATCTGAACTCAAAGGTGGAATGTGGGCAACCTTTATGCAACAAGACCCCATATCAGACCAATACTGGGTACGATTCCATGATGTTTACAGCGATTACCAACTCTACATCGCAGAAGGCAATCGTTTCATTGCACGCATCAAGAGTGTGCCTGTCTTTTTTGAGGGTGACATAGCCGATTTACCTGATGCAGGTTGGGATTGGGCAATTCAGAATAGCATCGAAATTCACGAAAAAGGCATCACACCCAATATGGTAAGTGCTATCGAAATTACCTTTTTGCCAGAATATCGCGGACAAGGATTAAGCACCGTCGGCATTAAGTTGATGCGCCTCAACGCCCAACGTAAAGGCTTTGATAAACTGATTGCCCCCGTGCGCCCTAATCAAAAGCACCAATTTCCCTTGATACCAATGGAAGATTACATCACATGGCGACGTGAGGACGGTTTATCTTATGATGCGTGGCTACGCACTCATGAACGCCTCGGTGCGGAAATTGTCAAAGTTGCGCCACAATCGATGATTATCCCTGGCACAATTGCCGAATGGCACGACTGGACAGGCTTAGAATTCCCTGCAACGGGCAACTATATCGTGCCAGAAGCCTTATCACCGATTCACATTGATTATAACAGTGACCAAGGCATTTATTACGAACCAAATGTCTGGATGCTACATACTATCTGATGTGATTGTTGACGTTTAGTCGTTGGTCATTCGTCGAGTGATATGCTCTGGCATTTTAACCTCAGAATCCAGAACTTATCGGAACTTTATAGCCTGCTTGACCCTGTGTATCAGAACTTCACTTAATGACGTAGGGTAAGCGTGGGTTAGCGATAGGGTGCGCGACAATCATCCTCTATCCGCAATTGCTACACTAAAAGTGTAATGAAAACCGTTAGCAAAAGGGATAGAAAATATGGCAAGGTCAAGCGAAAAAGTAGCAAATGTAGTCCTCGCAATCGGGATGTTGATTGCTATTTTTATGTTGTTACCGCAAGTGATGAGCTAAGTCATCGCACCCACAAAATAATAGTGCAATAGGGATAGATAATTTGGTTTTACTGGTAGCTTAATATGAGATTCTAGCAGATGACACAAGCAGTCATCTGTTTTGATTTCAGTAGCATTAACTACATATACTCTTTCATAAATCTATGATTGCATAAATTTTCAAGGGCTTCCTCGCCTGAATCTCCAAATTTCTATAGTGGGACATCATAGTGACCGTATACCTTGCCGTCAAACGTCATGAAAAGTTCAATATGTTCAAGGTGTGAATAACCAATAGCGCAAGCATATAATGGTTTTTCGTAGCCTAACCGCTTTGCGAAGTGCGAGAAGTCATCAGACTCAGGTACTTTGAGCAATCTGATTGGAAAAGAACTATGTGGTTTTCTCTCCTCATCTTTTCCTATCTTTAGACCACCATACTTTTTTAAGAAGTTAATAGCATATTCCGCATCAGCTACTTCAATGGAGAAATGCTCAAATGGATTAATTACACCTGCAACTTTGCACGAATAGTTTTCATGCCAGCCAGCTTTTTTGAGATGTTCAAGTGTTATTTCTGAGAATATAATCTGTTCTCCATATTATGTTTTGAGTAAATCATCCGAGCCACCCCACCAAAAACTAATCACTAAAAAACCGATAACTATACACCTAAATATGCAATGGCTCTTGATACAGCCCAAATACCTCGCGCATGACATCCGTCATCTCGCCGAGTGTCACATAAGCGTGAGCCGCTTCAACCAGATGCGGCATCACATTTTGCTCATGGATGCAGGCTTCTCGGATTGCATCTAGTGCAGATTGTGCGCGTTCAGTATCACGGTCTTGTCGCACTTGGTTCAAACGCCCGACTTGTTTTTCGTAGCCTTGCGGATCCATCTCTAAAATCGGAATCTGAATCGGCTCATCGTTGGTATATTTAGTCAATGCCACAATCTCACGGTCGCCTTTTTCCAATTCCAATTGATGACGATAACTAGCATCAGCAATTTCTTGCTGGAAGAACCCTGCATCAATCGCTGGCAGTACACCACCTAAATCGTCAATGCGTTGGAAGTAGTCATAACATTGCGCTTCGATTTGATTGGTGAGGGCTTCGACGAAGTAACTACCACCGAGTGGGTCAATCGTATTCGCTACACCACTTTCTTCGAGGATGACTTGCTGTGTCCGTAATGCTAATGTCACGGCATGTTCGGATGGGAGAGCAAGTGCCTCATCCATGCTGTTTGTGTGTAGGGATTGTGTCCCACCAAGCACACCAGCTAAGGCTTGAATCGCCACACGCACGAGATTGACTTCGGGTTGCTGAGCGGTCAGGCTAACGCCAGCCGTTTGCGTATGGAAGCGCATCAACCAACTGCGCGGATTCTTTGCGCCGAATGTTTCTTTCATCTCTCGTGCCCAAATACGACGTGCTGCCCGCATCTTGGCGATTTCCTCAAAAAAGTCATTATGACAATTGAAGAAGAAACTCATCCGAGGCGCAAACTCATCAATATCTAGACCGCGCTCTAATCCCCATTTGATATATTCAATGCCATCAATCAGCGTGAAAGCCAATTCTTGAGCAGCCGTACTCCCTGCCTCACGAATGTGGTAACCACTCACACTTAGATAGTTCCATTTCGGCATTTCATGTGTGGCGTATTCAATCGTGTCCGTTACGAGGCGCATCGACGGTTTTGGCGGGAAGATAAATTCTTTCTGTGCTATGTATTCCTTGAGGATGTCGTTTTGTAGTGTCCCTCGCAAAATAGAGCGGTCATGCCCCTGTTTTTCAGCCGCCGCGATATACATCGCCCAAATCATCGGCGCAGGGCTGTTGATGGTCATGCTGGTCGAAATTTGGTCAAGCGGAATGCCATCAAATAAAATTTCCATATCTTTGAGTGAACTAATTGCCACACCACACTTGCCAAATTCACCAATTGCTTCTTCTGCGTCGGTGTCGTAGCCCATCAAGGTCGGCAAATCAAACGCCACTGATAAACCCATGTTGCCGTTATTCACCAAATACTTGAACCGTTCGTTAGTCTCTTCGGCAGTACCAAAGCCAGCAAACATCCGCATCGTCCAAGGCTTACCGCGATACCCTGTTGCATGAACACCACGCGTGAACGGATACTCACCAGCATTGCCGAGGTCGCGTTCATAATCAAGCTCAGAGACATCAAGCGGTGTATATAGTCGATTAATTGATTCGCTTGATTGTGTGATGAATGTCTCTTTACGCTCATTGCGTCGGGCAAGTGTTTGCTTGAGTGTGGAATCTTTCCAATTCGTCTGATATTTGCGTAACTGTTCTAATTTTTCTTGATTAAATGTAGACATGCCTTATCCTCTAAAAAATCAAATATTGTGCAAATTATACCATCAATCATGTGCAATTTAATTAGGTTCTGTTGACATTTGAGTAAAACGAGTAAAATAGTCTCATGACAGATGTGAGACTAAGCGACGACCAATGGACGAAAATTCGAGCGTTCTTATTAGAAGAGCCGAATGCTTATGTAGGCAAAGACGAAGAAGCGTGT
>JBCCSC010000094.1:0-11376 GCA_039200705.1 Chloroflexota bacterium | reverse complement strand
GCGAAATTATTAGGCTTTTCATCACAGAGAAAAGTTTTCAACCCTGTTGATATCGAACAATCAGCAGAGCGCATAATTGAAATTTTTAACAAAGAATGGAAACGAGATTCAAAAGATGCTCTGTCAGAATTGGTAAAGCATCTGAATAGATATATAAACCACTAGAATTTGACTCTCTAAACGGACACTATTTTCAGTGTCCGTTTTCGTATGAATATTCAAACTAAATAATTGTGTTAAAATTAACTCCTTAACTAATTATTTGTAACAATCAATATATGATGAGGGTATATCGTAAAGTAGCAGGATGATTTGATTATGTTGACGGAATTCATGCAAGATAAACCTCATGTTCTAATTGTGGATGACGAAGAATTTAACCGTCTCTTGTTAACGCGCATTTTGGAACGTGACCACATCATTGATATGGCTAACACAGGGCAAGAAGCTCTCGAAAAACTTGAAGAGCGAGATTATGACGCTGTGTTATTGGATATTATGATGCCTGACCTTAATGGTATTGAAACGCTCAAAATTATCCGTGATGTGCTGGATTTATCGACCTTGCCAATCATCTTTATCTCTGCAAAAGATGATAATCAGACCATCATTGAAGGTATTGAACTCGGTGCAAATGATTTCATTGCCAAGCCAATTGACCCAGGTGTAGTACGTGCTCGTTTATCGACACATATTCAACTCAAACGCTTATCTGATGAACGCAAAATGACTATGCGCGCCTTAGAAGAAGCGAATGATATGAAGCTACGTATGATGCAAATTGCTAGCCACGACCTCAAAAACCCACTCAACAATCTGTCATTGCTCGTGAGTGTTCTTAATGAAACCATCGGAACAGTGCCTAAGTTTCCTAATTTTATGGAACTTGCTATGAACAACATTAAGTCCATGACACAAATCATCAACGATTTTTTGACAGCTAACGAGTTTATTGGTCGTCAAATTCAAATTGATACCGATGATGTCTCAAGCCATGACCTCATCCATGAGGTGCTTGTACAATATGCGCTCGCTGCAGAGAAGAAATCCATCGACATTGTGTTAGAGCATGTTGAAGAGGCGATCATTTTCGCAGATGAAAATCGTACTATACAGGTGGTCAATAATTTGGTGAGTAATGCCATCAAATACACGCCAAAAGGAGGGACAGTCACCTTACGCACCTTTACCTCAGATATGCTTTGGCGATTGGAAATCCAAGATACAGGCGCAGGTATCCCAGAAAATCAACGTCAATACCTGTTCAAACCATTCAGTAAATATGAAATCACGACAACACCTACCGCAGGTGAAAGTAGCACAGGTTTAGGGCTTTGGATTGCTGCCGAGATGATTCATATCCAAGGTGGTGCAATCGGTATGGATAGCCCCGATGACGGTGGTTGTTGTTTCTGGATTGAGTTACCGCTTGCTCAAGACAAGCTCATCATCGCAAGTGCCTGATCTTGACAAGATTTTATAGTAGGTTGTTGTAGGGGTGTGCTACAGTTCGCCCGATCTGAAGTGGTTTCGCTGTAGCAAACCCTTACATTTTGTACCGCTACTTCGATAACCGCTTCGTTCGTTCATCCGCATCGTCTTCTGCTAACATGCGCTCTAATTCGGCAGTTTCCAAGTCATCAACATAATGAGCGATGCCAGCCTCTAAAAATGCTGGTAAGTCAGGATGTAACTTCTGGAAATTTGCCATGAAGTCAGGACTGGAATTATACATTTGACCTAAGCCTGCCAGCAAATCAAGTGTTGGTTCGTAGAAGTAACGTAAATGCTCATGCCATTGCGCGAATAAACCTTGAACCTCAGCATCATCCACTGATTTTCCTGCTTCTAGTGCATCAGCTAATTCTTGATAAATACGATTGCCTTCTGCTTTGACAAAATCTTTCTGAGCATCAGTGTAGCTATTCCAATTGCCTTGTGCTTCTTGGAATTTATCTTGGTCGTATTGTAAGCGTGCTTCGCGCGTGAGTTGCTGTTCTTCTTCTTTGCTGGTGTTGCCAAATACCTCATGTTTTTTACTCATGATGTGTCTCCTTGTATGACATACCTTTATCATACAACATGACGTAAGGTTAGGTTCAAGGCTCACATATCGTAAACGATAAACGATTTCGGATGTTGCATTTTGTATTATGCGTTAAACTAGATGCAAAGCGATAGCCACCGTATTGTCAGAGTAAAATTTATGCCGAACGAATATCCGCGTTTACTGGTTGCAGACGATGATGAACTGAGTTTGATGCTTATCCAACAAATTCTGCATGATGTAGGCGATATTGATACTGTCACCAATGGGCGTGATGCCTTGCTCAAAATTGAAGAGACTGAATATGACATTGTTATCCTCGATTTGATGATGCCTGTCATGACAGGGTTGGATATTTTGCAGATTATCCGTAGCACCAAAGATATTTCAGCTTTACCCGTGATTCTTGTTTCAGGTATCCGTGACGAAGAAAAAGTCGCGTGGGGTATCCGTATGGGAGCAAATGATTATGTCTCGAAACCGCTTGACACCAATGTGATGCACGCACGGGTCAATACACAATTGCGTCTCAAACGCTTGCATGATGAACGTAACCTGCTCATCAACCGTTTGCAATCAGCGAGTCAACTCAAAACACGCATGATGCAAATTGCGAGTCATGACCTCAAAAATCCGATGAATAACCTCACCATGCTGACTGAAATCATGATGCGTGAGGCAGACGATAACCAAAAATTGACTCAGATGCTCCAAACGCAACGTGATAGCCTCAATACAATGGTGACCGTTGTCAACGATTTCTTAGATGCCAGCCAAAGTACTGATGGTGTGTCTCTACAGTTAGAGCGCATTCATGCCATTGAGATTTTGCAACAGGTGGTGCGTCAATATAGTGTGATGGCTTCCAGCAAACAAATTGATGTCAAATTACGTCAGATACGGGGCACGGTCATCGGTGATGAGCGTCGCTTATCGCAAGTGATAGGGAATCTCATCAGCAATGCGATTAAATATTCGCCAACGGAATCTGATATTTATGTCTATACTGAAATTGACCCTGAACAGATGCGCTGGCGTTTGAATGTGGTTGATAGTGGGCAAGGTATCCCCGAAGAAGAACAACAATATTTATTCAAGCCCTTTAGTAAATCCAAAATCAGCACCGAACCGACAGCAGGGGAAGCCAGCACAGGTCTTGGACTGTGGATTGTTGCCGAGATGATGAAAATCCAAAAAGGCGATGTCGGCATGTATAACGACCCAGAAGGTGGGGCATGTTTCTGGATTGAATTGCCACTTGCCCCTGATAATGCTGATTAGACTTTAGCTTGTACTGCGCTTGAGTTTGCTATCCTCATAATAATCATAGTATGCGTCATCGTAGTCATAATCTTCCAGATGACGTGTATCAGGCAGTGATTGTACTTCTTGTCGTGCTTCATCAAGAGCTTGTCCGATGACTTCATCTTCGGTATTGCTCATCTTGTTAAAAATCATATGGGCAATCAAGATGATAATATAAATACCTGTTATGATGGTGAGAGTACGCAAATCATTATAGAAAAAACGCTCATATGTTTCGGCATATCCAAGTTCAACTCTAGCAAGTTCTCTTTGCCATGCGTTGTATCCCCCAAGTAAAATATTTGACGCAATGAATAACCAGACTCCAAAGAAAAAAACATTAATAAACAACAATTTCCGCCGACGGTAGTGACGCTTAATCCGCCAGAAAACCTCGCGTTCGCGTTTGGTCTCGAATTCAGGGACATGCCCATTCAGCAGATAATGCAAGAGATAGTAGGGGCGTTTTGCTAACCACCACAGCCCTCGTGCACCATGTTGAACACCTGCCCAAACAAATTTAGCAGTATGTTTAATCGCGTAAGTTATACCGTTAAAAACTTGAGTGACTAACCACCAAAGCCCTTGCGTGATGCCTGTGGTGAGCATCCAAATGAAACGTCCTATAGCTGAGAACGGATTCGGACGGGGTTGGCTGTTCTTACGTTTAACTTTTTGCATATGTGCTTGTTCCCCTGATTATTGTCCATCTGTACTTTAGTGTAAGGAAAAGCTGACATCGCTTCAACCAACGTTATTTTTTGCGCGAACTCCGCATAGCTAATTTTACATCGGATGCGCTTTCGACTAAGTTTATATAATCGTCTGATTCGATAGGATAAATCGCAATTTTACCTGCGTCATCGTAATGTGCACCCCATCCGTATTTCTTGGTCAGTGCTGATGCACGCATACATGGGTGTCCTTTCTTGAAAAAATCTGCTCGTATAGCGTCGCCATTCGCTTCTAACTCTGTTTCAGTGAATCCCTGTCGGAGTGCGTAAACAGCGAATACGAATTCATCATGAGTATAGTGATAGGGTTTTTCTGTCAGCAATTCGTATTGTATGCGATGGATGGTCTTCTTAGCACGTTTATCATCGGGGATGGTGGCTTCCACTGCACTTGAATCAGGTGCAACTTTGATGAAGGTATCTTTATATGCCATATGTATTCTCCTGTATTATCGAATACTAGCAGTATAGCATATTTGTTCTGTTTTAACTGTTAAAATTTCTATCTCAGATAGTAGGGAATGTCACTTATTGTAAAAAACGGCGAAAAATGCAATAAGAGTAGGTGTGTCATAAATGATGTAGGTGCTATTCATAGAAGACGAAAATTTATGTTTGTAATGCTACGCCCCATATTTGTAATTGATAGTTCTCATTATCATTTGTTGTAGCAATAAAACGGTCATCAGGTGAAATTACGATATCGTGTGGAGGACGCTCCATATATAAAATTGTAGTTGGTTCAGGAGCATCAGAATCAATCAAATCTTGTGTTCTATAAATGTGAATGATGCCTGTCGATTCATCTACATTCGGCGCAGTAGTGTCAAATAGTCCAATAAACAGTAGGTCACCATCGTTGCTGAATGCAAACGTTGATGGATATACGTTAAGTTCAACAATTCGCTCACCATCAGTAGTATCTATCAATATAAATTTGTCTGTACCGTAACCTGCAACCCCTGTCATGACACCCAGCAGCGACCCATCAGGACTATATTGAGGTTGAAAATATCCATCGGGTATGAGTTGGATTTTTTGTTGATTGTCTAAATTGAAGATTGCAGATTCAACATATTGCACGACTGCTGTGTATGTTATTTGAGACCTAGTGGGATTGAAGGTGACTGTCACAGAGCAAGCATAATCACATCAACCCGATTCTAGTGCCACATCAATCTCGTGTCGGACTATCTGCGTATCTGTAAAAATTTCTATTGTCTGTTCTGTAATGTAACCTTCACTGTCATAATTGAGGTTTACATTACTCTCCAAAGGATAAATATTCTCTAGCAATGATGGTGTGTTGACTACTTGCTGTGCTTCCAAATCTAACATAAGAACTTGCTCAGTCGTCTCGATTATTAGCTCTTGATTGTCATTCCAATAGATATTGTTGATGAACACATCAATATCATACTGCTGTAGAACAATCAATTCGTCTACATTATTCTCAGAAATGACAGGCGAATTTTCTATATCAGTTGATGACTGAGCTTGTACAGAGCTGAATGCAAAAAATAGAATGATACAAGATACTAATCGTCGCATAGGTCTGTCTCTAATATGTGTAATATAGAAGTCGCTAGCAAGCTATTGAGCTAAAATGCTATCCAGCTATCGCGCTAATACTTCGTCTGTAATTCGTGAATATCCTCGACGAGGATTAAGCCTTCGCGTAGGGCTTTCAGCGCAGCAGCTTGACGGTCTTTGACTTTGAGTTTATCGAGCAAGCTAGCATTGACTTCTACAAGGTTGATGACACTTATATCCAATCGTTTCGCAATGTCTTCATTGTCCATGCCTGCTGCGATATGGAGTAAAACTTCCATCTCCTGTTCATTGAGAGCATGTTCATTGGCATGTAAGCGACCTGACACGACTTTTTCAGCGATACCACGTCCCAAAACCATATCACCATCCATCACATTGCGGATGCTTTCGACTAGCTTGACTTCATCAGTAGATTTGAGGACATAACCGTTTGCTCCTGAGCGCAAGGCACGCATGATGTAATTGTCATCATCACGCCCTGTTAGTACAAGCACTTTGACACTTGGGGCTTGTTCACGGATTTCTGGTAAGGCTTCTAGACCAGTTTTTCCAGGCATATTGAGGTCAAGCAACAGTAAATCAGGCTGATGCTGTAGGGTTTGTTCCAGTGCGTCGTCGCCATCACCTGCTTCGGCGACCACCATGATGTCATCGTGTGTGCCGAGATAATTGGCTAAGGTCGAACGCAAAAGTTGATGGTCATCTGCTAGCACAATCCGAATCACATTGCCTGAACGAATATTATCAGGAGTAGGAACATCATGAGTGGCATCGTCGCGTGGTATAACAGGACTATCTGATGTTTGCGATGAGCGACCATCAGGGAACACAGCACGCAAAGCATCTGCCAGAGCACGCGCAGTCGTGAAGCGACGGTCACGATTTTTTTCAAGACATTTTAGGATAACCGCTTCAAGTGCCATCGGCATTTCAGGATTTAATAGCGATGGATTCGGCGGTTTCTGTTGAACGTGCTGTAATAAGAGGGCTGTGATGTCATCGGCATTGAACGGCAGTTCACCTGTTGCCATCTCAAATAGCACAATCCCTAGTGAGTAAATATCGGTGCGATAGTCGAGGTCTTTGCCTTTGGCTTGTTCAGGCGAAATATATGCAGGTGTACCAATGACCATTCCAGGGGCAGTGACTCGTTTAGCTTCACGAGGTAATGCCAAGCCCAAATCCATAATTTTGATGTTGCCTTCAGGTGTGACCATGATGTTCGCAGGTTTAATATCCCGATGGATAATTTCGCGTTCATGGGCATAGTGTAAAGCAGAGGCAATCTGTGCGCCTAATCGCGTTACGGTTTGCATATTGCTGGGGATAAATTCAGCTAATGGTCGCCCTTGAACATATTCCACTACGAGATAATCGCGCCCATTATCTTCGCCGCGGTCATGAATGAGCATGATGTTGCCATTATTCAATTGAGCGGCTGCCATCGCTTCTTGGAAGAACCGTTTTCGAGTGGTATCACGCACATGCGGATGCAACACCTTGAGCGCAACTTGTCGCCCTAAAACACGGTCTAACCCTAAATAGACGGTAGAGGTTGCCCCTTCACCGAGCAACTTTTGAATTTCGTATCTGTCGTTTAATTTTGTCCCAATCATCGCATTCTTTATCCAACCTGCCTTAGCAGTATTCTCTTGCTCAACGATATTAATTTAAAATCTACTGGTACTAAGCACTAAAGATTCGTTACTACATTTTACATAAATTATTACCAGATGTTACCACATCGTCGGATGCTTCGCATGGTTTCGTTTGTGAAAAAATATTTTAGTGCAACATTTGCGATAACAATCACGTACAATGTGGATAGATAGGCTCATAATGAATGACCCAATAGCTAGTGTACTTATCACTTAGATAGAGTAGCACTGATTGCGATAATATGAGTAAAAATTCTGCAAAATTTTTCAGGGAAGCATGATCATGAATAGTGATGAAATGCGCTTACAAGCGACCAAAGCTGTTTGGGTAGCACTAACACTCATTTTTGTGACGATGTTTGTGGTTGCAGGTGTCTTTGGTGATGGCATAGAAGCAGGGCATGTTTGGCTTGGGATTATCCTTGCAGGAGCAGGGATGGGGTCAACCAGTTTTATCTGGGGTGATGGTAATAAATCTGATGAAACCGAAACAGGTGAGATGCAAGAAAAAGCTAAGCGTGACCAAATTGATGCTGTCCTGCGCGATTTGAGTGATGAAGACCTCGTGCGCCTCAAACAACGTCTGGAAGATGGCACAATTGATGATGACCTACTCTATGAACACATGACACTAACCGATGATGGTGAACTGATTCCACTGGAGCGTAAAAATGAATAATATGGAAGTCAAAGGATTTGTGACTATTGTTGTTTGGCTATCTTACTTAGCGATTTTGTACTTTTCGTTACCACAGATAGGAGCATGGGTGTCTCTGCTAGCTTTTGTATTGCTGATGGCAGTCATTCCGATTATTGGTGGTATGTGGGGTTTATTTTCCAGCGAAACAGACCGTGCTAAAAGTGACTCATCACAATCAAACAATACCGAAAAGCGCAAACGCGAACAACTCGATGCGGTACTCCGTGATTTGAGTGACGAAGACCTCGTGCGCCTCAAACATCGGCTGGAAGATGGCATCATTAACGACGAGGTATTGTATGACCGCATGACGCTCAGTGATGATGGAGAATTGATTCCACATCGGCAACAATCTGACTAAGCAAGAAACTTTTCTACTGATAGTCACGTATCAGTAATCAGGGATATATTTAGGGGAGAAACACACAATGTTACGCAAACAAAAGGGACGCTTGTTACTCAGTCTATTGATTCTAATGATATATGGTTTTGCTATGGCAATGGCGGGATCAATATCCAATTATGATGGTCCTGCTTTCTTAATTTTTCTCTTTGTATTTATAACGCCGATTGTGGCGACTGTCCTCGGCATAGTCTGGAACTACAGCATCACATTACGAACTGACCGTGCTGAACAATTACCAGCACAAGTTGAAAATACAGTCGAAAAAGCCAAAAAGCGCAAGCGTCGTGCCATTGATGATGTGCTACAAGAACTAAGTGATGATGATTTAATTGAACTGCGTCGTCGGCTACAAACAGGTGAGCTGGACGAAGTAGACCTCTACGACCAATGGGTCGGCGAAGACGGTGAACTGGTTCGCTATAATTCATAAAGGAAAAAGTAGATGACACGCGCACGATTTTGGATAACACAATTTGTATGGTTCTTGGCACTCATCATTTCAGGTGTTGCTGGCTCAGAAGGTGATGGCGAGGTCATTCCATTTGTCTTGATTATTGCTTTTTTGATGACCAGTTTCATCAATCGTTGGGGAGCGCGTCGTAAGGCAAGCGATGAGACAGGTCTGAGCTATAATGGGCATCTTGTGGCGCGTGCTATGCTAACTGCCTTTATCTGGCTGATGTATATCGGCGGTACAGTTGTCGCTGTTACAGAAGTTGGTGGCTTAGGCTTGCTGATGGCACTGATTCTGATGGTTCCTGCAACTGCTTTCACAGGCTTGGTCTGGTTATGGGAACGCATCAACAGCATTGATGTCAATCAGTCACAATCACTGATACAAAACGCTGAAAAACGCAAACGCCAGAGCATGGATGGCTTACTCAATAAGCTATCCGATGATGAACTCTATCATTTGCGTCAACGCTTGACTGAACAAACACATCAGCAAAATGGTGTGCATGGTCTGACTGATGATGGTGAATTGGTCTATCGTCAATCCGAGATGTGATGAAGTAGAATCTCCTTTTTAAAGAGTAGCGGTAAATTTGAGCAAGAAGCTGTTTAAAAAGAATCTACAAAAGTTTTTAGTGCTCTGTCCGATAAATCATTGTATGTAGGGGACGACCTGTGTGTCGTCCCGCACGGGCGCAGACATAGCTACGCCCCTACTTAAAAATATTTATAGTAGTTAAATGCTTGATACACGCGAATAATGTGATGTTTACTGTTTGTCTGAGACTAAGATAACTGTGATTATATTGTTAGCTGAAAATGACCAATGACTAAAAACTAAAAACCAAAACGATAGGAAACAACAATGAACAAAATTGATAGCACAATTGCCTTTGCATGGGTCGCTTACTTAGGGGTGATTGTTTACTTAACAGGTGAAATCGGCGCAGTTGTGATTCCGCTTGCCGCGATTATGATGGTGCCTCTCATCGTGCTGATGAGTACGCTCAGCAAGCGTGATAAAAAAGAAAGTCTAGCCAATATGATGACCTCATCCGATGAAACCGAAAAACGCAAGCGCAAACGCATTGATGCCATGATTCGTGATATGAGTGATGATGAACTCTATGAATTGCGCCAACGTTTGCAAGATGGTTCATTCGATGATGAGGTGTTCTACGACCAAGTGGTTGGTGACGATGGTGAGTTTGTACGGAGACAATAATAATTCTCATGCGGATTGAAAATCTCGTTCAGTGGATTGTGATTGCTGTGATGTGGGCAGCGATTATGCTGGTACTCGTTATCCTTGCCATTATCTCGATGTTGACGACAGCATGGACAATGCCAATGTGGTGGATACTGGTGCTGTTTGTCCTCGGTGTAGGCGGGACAGCCTTTGTGCTGACGACAGACCGTTTTCAAGAACTCAATCAAAAAATCACTGAAGAACTCGATGGACTCTCAGAAGAAGAGCTAGATGAAATCAGAGAAGGTCTAGCTGAACTGCGCGAAAATATGGGCATCACAGTTGAATTACCTATCAAAGCCAAGCATAAGCCCAAACGCGATATGGTTGACCAAGCCATCCGTAACCTGAGCGATGATGAACTGGTGCAACTCCGCGACCAACTGCGCTCTGGTGATATTGACCCATCGCGCCTAGAAGACTTACTAAACATCGATAGATAAATATCCTATTGTAGGGATACTCGTGAACGCTTCAACGCAAAGAGACAAAGGCACAGAGACGCAGAGAATTTATATTGAAAAATAGAGTGACTAATGTCGAACGATGACAATTATTTATTGCTTTTTCCTTCCAATCTTTCACTCTTTGAGACTTTGCGTTAAGGGTTTTAGGACGAAAAATACAAGAGCATTTGGAGGCACACATGAACACATTCTGGAAAGCGATGGCAACCCTAATGGTGTGGTTATTGGGTGGGGGCATCATCACCGTTATGTCGATTTTCTTAGGAGAGACTCTTGGCGGGGATATTCTCTATGGCATTATTTTGGTTGTGTTCGGCATGATGATGAGTAGTGGCTTCATCTGGAATTGGGGACGCGATTCTGCTAGTGTGCGGATGCAAGACAAAGCCTATATCGCTGACCAAATTGATAGTGCCATTAATTCTCGGCAAAAACGCAAAAATAGCGACATCAGCCGACGCTTGCGTGATTATTCCGACGATGAATTGATTGCGCTGCGCGAACGAGTGGCATCAGGCGAAATTTCCGAAAGTGAATTAGCGCAGTTGTTGAGCTAATGCTTACAGTTTTTTCTTCAAATCACGAATGATTTTCTCAACGTGTGCCTGATCGCCATCCCGAATACCACCACCTAAATCCAGATATTTCTGGTAATCATCAATTGCACCTTGAATATCTTTGCCTTGTTGCTTTTTTATCTGCCCTCGATTGTAATAAGCATTAATGTATTTAGGGTTTAGTTTGATTGCTTGGTTATAATCTTGTATTGCAGTGTCTAAATCCCCTTGTGCCTTGTGTGCAAT
>JBCCSC010000093.1:0-11518 GCA_039200705.1 Chloroflexota bacterium | reverse complement strand
GTTGTTGAGGTGTGATTGTTAACAGGCCATTTAATGTCCCTTGAACTGAAAAACTGAGAGTAGCCTGTGGAGTCCGTGGAGTATCGGGTCTGCCATCTCCGTTAGTAATAGCGGAAACCTCGCCGCTATCTCCCCAATTTGTCAACAGCCAATTACCAGAATAAATTAGACTACCTACAATCTCAATACGATTATTATTTACACTTACGCACCTATAATCAACTTGCACAATTTGACCGTCAGTTTGATAAAGCTTTCCAGTCGTGTGGTCACCTAAAATACCTAAGTCAATTTGCCCTCGTTGATCGAGAGTATACTGCCAATTAGCCGATAGCATACGCTCATCTAATCTACGTAATAAATTCACAACGTTGATGTGATCAGTACCGCCATCAGCCAAGTGATTAATCATACTTCCATAAGATACCGGAAGATCTGTATCCTGACACAGATTTGCAATAGCACCAGAGCTAACTGTCCACGGTCCTACAAGCATTTCAAATGTTGCACAAGCCTCCTGCAACCATACATCATCACTGTTTTGTAGATCTTCACTTGAACAAACAGCCTGAATACTTAGTACATTCGATAACGCACCTGAAACTTGAGTCGTCAAGGCAATACCTGTTGCGTAACCTTCTGATTGTACTAGAGGTCCCCCACTATTTCCGTCCTCTAAAGATGAAACGATTTCATATTCATTACCGCTAAATGACTGGACTGTTGCAGGTGGATGAATTAGAAAATCTTCGTTTGTGCCCAAACCTACATAAAACAATGAATCTCCCTGATGAGAAGTTGCCCACCGAGTTGGTGGAATCCATGACGAACTTTCTGGAGTCATTTCATCGATGAGTCTTAAGTGAGCAAAATCAAGCTCAGGATCAGCATAAACTACTTCAGCAAATAATCCATCATCTTGCCCCAGAGGAATTCTCCGTATTTCTAGCTGTTCTTGCGAAAATGATGCAGGGACTATTGATATAGAAGGAACCATCTCACTAGTGCAATTGTCTTTATCTTCAGTGATAACATGACATGCTGTAAAAATATCTCCCTCATGTGAAACAAAGAATCCACTACCAGGAACTTCACCATTGACCTGTACAACGCTACTGGCAGTGTATTGTAATAACTCTGTCGAAATAGAAACTTGAGCGACTAGATCACTCATGCTGAAGCACAACAGCAAAAAACTTAAAAAGGTTGTGCAAACAATCCTTTGAACCTGCCTCGTTCGATTTGCCATATTTTTATTTACTCCGCTATCTGTCCATTCAAGATTGTAATTTCTTCGTCGAAACAAACATCATTCTCGATATCGCAGGGAATAGAATTCCATCTTCCATCCACAAGTTGTTCTATACGAAGAAGAACACGGACACTTGTCAGATCATCGGGAAGCAATTCAGATGGAATGTCCCATGTTATTGGAGGGTAGTTTGGAACAGTGAGAGGTTGTGCATCGTAACAAAAGTTGTTATCTCTCAGAACATCATCTATGACTAGTATTGCATCTCCCAAGATTTCAATATCATCATCCCAAGATTCAGAAAACTGTATCGCGTTTTGTGTTTGCGAATCGCTCAATTCAATCATGAAACGAACCTGATCGTTGCGCTGCAAATAAATACAAATATCAGCAGAAACCCGTATTGTATTGCTCGAACGTAGTATTTCTACGTATTGTACTGATGTATTTGTGCCACCAATATCAGAATCCAGCGCATTGGGATAGTCATGTTGTTGCAATGCTTGTGTACTGATAATTCTAGAAGGACGCAAATTATCTTCCAAGGTTACATAAAGACTGCCGAAAACATCTGCTGTATAGCTCGGGTTTGTCCCCACCCAAATAGTGTACACTGCGCTGCGCGAACCGAGATTGATGAACGGATGTGGTGTTGGATCATCATCATTGGCACATAACCAAACACCCTCACCATTGCCATCATCCCTATAGACTAAGAGAGCTGTATCAACAATTTCTCCCCTATTTTCATCGCGATCAGGGATGTAAAAGACTTTGAGAGATGTAGCAGAATCATTGACCCAATTGATACGATGAATCGCTTTTGTATCAAAAATAAATTGCTCTACGTCTTCCGCTCTACAGCTCTCCAGAGCTTGTCCGTCAAGTGTAAATCTGTCACCTTGTACAGAGGGAAACATCATATTGCTTGGCAATGAATAGAGCAGTAGACCTTCTGGATTATCTGATGATACTGAACTTCGCAGAGTTTCAGTATCAAATACGGCGGTTTGGTAACGTATTTCCACTTCCGATGGATCCTGTCCATAGGCTACTATGATGCTCAATAGTGCAAATATGATACCCAAGATCAATAATAAACTATGTTTCATTGCGTACATAAACTGGAATATCTCCCGTCATCTAAAATATTTTCTGATACATTCACAAAATCTCGTATGGCTTCAATACCATCGCAAGCATTTTGCCTTAATACAATTGACGCATTACCCTCTAACCCATAGAGTAACTGAAGCCCACGTAAATAACTATTTATTGCTGTCTCAGCAACTTCAAACAGATCCGTATCTTCTGGTATTGGCTGCGACGACAATATCTCAGCGTAAAAGATATAGGTGTTAGCAGCAACGACTTGTAACTCATCCAAAAGGACAGGGTCATCTATCTCTTCATAAAATGAAATAAATGATGACCAATTTTCAAGAGCAAGTGTCCACTCATCGGATAAGTAGTGCGCCCGTCCGATTGCATATCGAACTTTCATATCAGTTGCGATTACGATAGTGTCATTTGCTGATGGCTCTTCCTGAGTAAGTCTGTCAGTAGCTATGTCTAAATAGAAGACGGCATCCTGCAATAGTTCATCAACCGTTTGGTACTCTCCAGGAGATAATGTATAAAGATCACTACAACCTTCTTGTGAATCTATCTCTGCACTAGTGTCGTTAATGCCACATTCCCGTAAAACATTGGCTTGGCTTAAGAGAACATTGGCAGCTCCTGTCAAAGTACGGATGTACATCAATTGACATTCCGAGGATGTGCATTCCAATTCAATGCCTTGTTGATAGTAATGCAGTGCCTCAGATCTGTTACCAGTTAGCAAATAGCTATTACCAAGAAAAACAGATGTAGTCAGTGATTCTGGTGCTTCGTCAATTTCATTAAAGTGTTCAATCGCTTTGATATATTCGCCACGTTCGTAATCTATGATGCCTTTGACCACCGATATGAGTAGCCCCACATCATCAAGAAATTGCTCAGATAGATCATCGTGGTCATATGACGCGTAGCTTAATTCTGTATCTAGTGGCAAGTTACCTTGTAGAGGGAGTATGTCTAAGGATTTGATTTGCCATTCTGGATGATAGTAGAAGACAAGATTCACATATGTAAACTCTCCTTCGACTCGATCAGGTTCAAAATATACTGCAATTTGAGCGTTATTTTGATCTAGAAGTGTGGTTAAATTATTATTTAGATTCTCTGGATTTGTGTTTCGCGGTAACCTTGTTTGGCGTGGATGACACCCTACAACGAAACCTGCTTGTTGATCTTCCTCAGAGTTTGATAATGTTTCATAGACATCTTGAGAAAATGCTCTAAAGCCCCTCAAGCCCCTGTTGTCTAGAACAATATTCTGATCACTACTACGATATACTGGTGTATCAACTATGATTACACGTATTGTGCCTGAATTAGACGATGCACATTCTTGTGGAGCAAATCCAATATAACTTGCAATAAACGAAAAAATAAGTACAGACACTAAAAAGCGAATTTGTATCGAGATAGCGCTATTAATTACTACAAGTTGCCCCCTAATTGATGATTTCCACAAGTCTTTCCTTATAGTCAAGGCGGGGATGCCTCTCGGAAATTTTGATGGTATCGGAACACCTTTTGGATCCGTTCCATTATGGAGGGCGACTAAACGTCCACGTGGATTTTGTGTAGCTAATATAGGCGCACCAGAAGACCCAGGAGAAGTATTAAGGTCACCATATCTGACCCGTGATAGATCTACTTTAATGTCTTTTACAAGAGAGGTCTTTTCTGACGTTTTAGGGTGGTCAATACCTTTTGGAAAATGAATGATACCTACAGGTATTGATATATGTTGTACACTCTTGTTTTCCTCTCGGTGAACAACCTGTAATTGTGTAAATAAATTAATCCATCCTCTAAAACGCATTCGAGTGGGTAGGAAATCAAAGCCCGGAGGATACCCCCGCAGTTTGAGAACAGCATAATCCAGATGTTCAAGAAGTGAGAATTCACCATCATCAGAGCGACCAAGTTTATCCCACTTACCATATTCTGGATGATCTTCGTATGCTGTATGCTTGCTGTAACTGACCAGTGGTTTAATTTTTGCCAGATAGCATTGCCGTTCAGCTGGTTGAGGTCTAGAACCAAACGTATAGAATTTGATGGTAAAGTTGTCTGGTTCATCAAGCTTGCCATCATCTGTTACCGCGTGTTCAATCACGTGATAATTGGTAAGAACTAGATTTGGTGCAATCAAAAGGCCGGAACCATAAGTTGCATTACCACCTAATGATATACGACAAACTTGTTCTTTACGGCGTATAGCAACCTCATCCCAACTACTGATCTTGTCTGGGCTCGTTGTTATCATGTGAAGACCCTATAACAGTTCAATTCTAAAGAGGGTTAGGTTGCTTGACCATCTGGTTCAGCATATGAAGTATATGTTTTAAAGTGTTCACATAACGGCTTACTTCCATCTTTAACGATTTTACTCAAATACTGAACAACGATGGCAGCAATCACTGCTGCAACAGCATGTGAAAAACCTACTCCTATTAGATATTGTGAGATCAAGACAACTACGGTTGCATTCTTAACATTAATGGCATCTAACACTTGTGTGCGTGTATTCTTCATCTCATCATCGGAACTACAAATCAGTTGATACGTAAAATCAATAGACGATTGGATAATCGTATCTGCTATATTAGACATTAAATTTGAAGGTGTTTCCCTCCCCCCTCTCTCTAATGCACCTTGAAAGCCTTCATCAAAGACACTTTCGGTTTTACCGAGAGAAGGTTCTGCTTGAATAGCACTCAAACTATTTGCCAGCAGTAAACGTAACTCTGATTCTGGACGCGTGAGTAAATTTTCTGCCTGTTGTTCACTAATCATTTGTTTGTCCTTGTTATAGAAAAAATAACTGCTTAGTATTCTACTATATATTTTGACATTTTAAGTAAATTCATCCAACTTTTTTTCGGATAGAGCTTGTTTTTCCGTATCAGTGAAGTTCTAAAATTATGACAATAAATTCCTCGTAGGAGTTTTCTTGGATTTATCTTAGGTGGCACAGCCACCTCAGCCTGAGACATTTCAAACTACTCTATTTCGAAATTTTGCACCCTACACAAGATATACTGAAACCTTATCTACACCTGTTGAGACACTTGAGTAACTTGAGACGCTTATTTCGAATCAGCGAAGTGAGATTTACGATTCTTACAATCGCAGATGGCTTAGTCACGAAACCTACACCAGCCTTTTCCTGCTTGCGGAGTGCTCGAAAACCTAACCTGATAGATGAACAATCCATTCAATGCCTTTTTTACTGTAATTTCTCGCCTTCAGCACGCAATTTACTCTGCCTATCTTAACAAGCGCAGTCTGTCGTCAACAGCAAGCTGTCGTCTTATCTGATTGCTCCTGGCTAGTGCCGTTTCACTCATCTCAATCAGATGACGCCGCAAGGGTGACAACAGCCTTCCAAGCACCTGTACCGATATTAGCAGAAATCGCTAGCAGGCGATGAAAACTTACAGACAAATGGAGGCAACATCATGGGTAGTAGCATCAACATTCAAGTTACAGGTTACGTCGGTAGTGAACCTCAAATCAAACAAGTCGGTGAGCAACGTGTTGCAAGTTTCAGCCTTGCAGTTAATCGCAAGACTCGCAACGGTACAGCTCAAACACTATGGGTTCGCGTCAATGCTTGGAACGGGCTATCAGAAGTCGTCAGTAAATTCGTCCGCAAGGGAAACCTGCTACAAATCTCCACTTCATGGATGCGTCCCTCAGCATGGATTGATCAAAACGGTACAGCGCGTGTTAGTCTTGATCTTGATGCCAATCGTCTCATCCTTCTGGATCGCGTTGAGCAACGGCCCGAGCAAGAAGAGATTCCATTCTGAGCGCGACTGACAATTTCATACTGCAATGTTGGCGATGTGAAAAGCATCGCCTTTTTTCGTTTCTTATTGCCTGAACCCACAGACTGACAGCATAACTTATGGGACTCCTCGCACTCCGCAGCGCGGCTATTTTGCGGCATGAGGTCACCCCCTATCCAGCACCTTCGGGCAGGTACGCCAGTACCATTCTGCGAACGGGACTGCCGAACTACCCGTTTATTTGCTTCGCAAATTGCTGGACAGGCTCCCCCTTCTATGCCGCCCCGCGTGGATGAGCGTTGTGCTCATTCTGACTACGTGATGCTGAGGAGGCATATGATGAGTAATGAAATTCGTGACCGTATTCGTTCTGCTGTGAAGGCATTTCCGCGCAAAGCTGTTTATGCGACTGGATGGGGTGATGAGATGACATTTGAGCAAATTTACGACAATCTCGTTCACTACGCCAGTAACGTAATGAAGTCCAAAGGTATTCATCGAACGAATTACTTGCCAGATTGCTTGCAGATTGGCTTTATGTCACTCTGGGAAGAACTCATCGACAATAATCAATTTCTCGCAGACAAGACCCGCCAACAGGCGGTGTTTTTTGTTCTGGCACGTTGCAAGATTTCCAGCCTGCGTGGGTATGATGCGCGATATGATGAACTGGAAGAGATTATCAGCTACGACTGGCATAATACATGGGACGAACACACGATTACTGGATTGACATCACCGAGTAGCTGGTACAAATCAGTTGAACGATGGGCACCATGGGCAACGGAGCTTGATATTCGTATTGATGTTGAGCGGGTTATGCAGAAATTAGCAGAGAAATATGCCGATTCGTTTGAACATCTGATGGCACTGTATGCCGTCACAACTGACGTTCTGTACAAAGATACTGCACCCGTAGTAGGAATGCATCTTTCAACATGGCGCAGAAACTTCCTCCAGTCTATGGAACAAGAGGTACAGTACGAATTTGCACAAGTATTTCTCGAAAGTCATGATTATCAGATGCCTGAACCCTATGGGAAACCAGAGACGAATCCTGGTTGTTTCACATCACCGTACACAAAATGGCGTGACCAGTACAAAGCAGGCATTACTGAACCAGCAGAGGAACTACTCGAACAATACAGTCACACGATCTGTATTATCGGTGCACTCAAAGCACAGATTGCTGGCAAGACCTACAAGCAGGCAGCTCTCGATCTAGGGAAGAATCCGAAGACATTTCCGAAATACATGAAACGGGCTGCACGAATGTTGTCAGCAGCCTATGCCTGAAATTATCTAGCTGGTGAGTGTGAGTTCACCAGCTATTTTTTGCTTCGCGTTCTATCTATCAAGCTTCAATTTCATATTCAATAATCTCTGAAAAGGAACAGTATAACAAATCAATTTATTGTGTCACTCATATTCTTAAATGAGTGACTAGGCAATCTATAAAAGCGTAAAATGGCGAAAATTTTCTCTGGAATTATAGCTCAGATATATTAATGGACATGTTTCCATATCACACCGATTATCTCACGAAAGGTTACATCTTCTGGCGAATAATCTTTTTGAGCTGTAGCCAAAAGCATTTTTATTGTTTCAGGACGGAGTTTTGGTCGCTCTGCGAGCTCCTTTAGAGCAATCATGTTCCTCTCGTATAAGAACTTATGTAGTGAAAGTTTTTCTAATGTTTCATCGACTTTTACCAAATCATTCTTCATTACGCTATCTTCTATCATTTGGCTTATGCCCTGTCGTGGTGAACCCGTAAAGGGTGTTAAACTCTTCTCTTCAGCCCATCTACTTCCATCAGGCAGAATAGTTTCTTGGTCAAACAAAGCCATGGCTAGTTTTGCTCCAGACAAATTTGCATCTGTCAGATCTGCACCAGTCAAAATAGCGTTATTAAGATTTGCTCGACACAAATCAGCATTATTCAAGTATGTATTCGCAAGATTCGCTTCAATGAAAACTCCATCTCTCAAAGAGCCATCTGATAACCATCCATTGATACGCAATTCTTCCACTGCTTGCGTAGCCGTCGCATTGTGTGGGCTGGCCATATGAGACAATAGTCGATTCTTTTCAAGTTGATTTGAGCGCCTATCATTTAGGGCATCAATGAACAATACCGTTATGCCTATACCAATTAGCTCTGGACTAATACTATCCAAAAAGTTGTCAAATGATGAAACTTCGCCTTGAGGATCGTAAGCAAAAGTAAAAAACAAACCTAACATACCCCCGAAAAATATGAGCAGACTTGCAATTCGAGGTAAAGACCACCAATCAATGAATAATTGCCAGGATCGCTTGATAAACTTTTTTAATATGAGAAGTATATTTTGGATGAACATTCTAATATATGAAGCAAAATCACTAAGGCGTTTTTTAGTTTCTCTAAAAGACTCTTTTATTTTGATCGTTGAAGTCTCAATAAATGACAAAAATGAATGTAGCTTTTCTCTGCATTTTGTGATTAACTTCATATTTCGCCTCGACAAATGCTCTTATATTTGAGTTTCAATCAAATTTGACTCTATTTCAGCAGTTCTTTAATGGCAGTAGGTAAGTAACCTAAGTTATCGGGTGTTTTGCGAATTACTTGTAACGGTTGAAGTTGTTCCGAGTGGATTTCCAAATCTTCAATAGCTTCTGGACCCATGATTGACAAGATTAATACTGGCAATTTTATTTTTAGATTTTCGCGTATTAACTTGAGTAAAATTGCCCCGTTTGCACCACGGGGTGCATCCTCTGACAACCAAGGAGGTGTTTCCCCACTTTTATTGGTACTTGGCATCAATAAATCTAAAACTATCAAATTATATGACTGATGATTGTCTTTCAGCAAATCATATGCTTCCGGCAAATGATGGATTTTATCAATAATTATGCCGTTCTTTTCCACACTATATAATAAGAATTGAATATCATATACGTCGTCGTCAATCCATAGAATTTTCGCCACAGGTAATCATCCCTTCTTGACTGAAACAAATATTAATCTTGTGAGATAGGCAATATTACTTTGAATGTAGTAAGGTATGCTGATCCTTCCTGAGGAATGCTTTCAACCAAGATTTCCCCCTTGTGAATTACTCTTATTGCGTGTTCTACTTGGGCTAACCCCAAGCCTTTTCCAGTTCGAAGCCTATCACCCGAATTGACTCCACGACTAAATGGTTGAAAGATAGAACGTGATTTTATTTCTTCCTCTGTTATCCCTACTCCATAATTTTGGATTTCAATAGCAAAGCGCGATTGTTCATTATTTAGCCAATAGCCCCTTACGATTATGAATCTTTTACTTAATTGCTCGGGTGAAGAAGGATAATATGAGTACTTTACAGCATTAGAGATTAAATTTTTAAATGCAATGGTCAAATCGTGTAGAGACATGTAAATGGAGGGAAACTGCCCCTTTGGTTCGAGAATATCACATTGCTTAAATTTTGCTTCACCTTCGAACATTTCAATTGCATCCATTAAAGGACGCATTAGATTATGAATTACAAAATTATTTGAATTTGGTGATGGAGGATTACCAACAGAGGCTAACATAGTCTCTGAAAGGAGATACAACTTATTTGCTTGCTCAAGAATATGTTTTGCTATTGGTTGAAAATTACCTTGATCTTCTTCCAACCCTTCTGCCATAGCATTAGCTGCCGCAATAAGACCAATCATGGGTGTACCGATTTCATGACCAAGGTGATAATACAGTTCAACTATTGCGTTATCCAATCTATTTTTTTCTTCAAGACGTAATGCAGCGTGGTAGTAGTCTGTGATAGCGAAAGAAATGCTTCGGAATAAATTTTCCTGATCTTCAAATAAAATGTGCCCTAATCCGAAAGCTTTATTGTGTCCTGCAAAAATCATCACAAATTTAGGTTCTGAGGACGGCAAACTTGAACGAAATATGAGAACAGCAACTTGTTTTTTCCTATCAAATATTTGGGGCAAATATTTATCATCTGGAGTAAGTGACATTAATTTTGACAATTGATATCCATTTAAGATACTCAATTGCTGATTAGAAGATATCGATTTCCAATCAAAAGCTAACGATATCCCTTCACTAGGCATATGGTGGAATATATTATGAATTCTATTATTTTCAGTAGTATTCGAATGGTACAATACCATACCGTATTCAGTATCTAGGCAATCACATATTTCAGGGAAAATACGTGTAAGTTGATTCCAGAAATGTTGGATAGGAGCATTTGACTTTGACAAATCATAAAATGATAAGCTCTCGAATAGATTTCCAATTTCAAGAGAACGGCTCTTTACATGTTCCGTTATATCGTTATTTCTCTGCAGAACTACAGCAATATTATAAATATATGCAGCCTGATTAACATAGTCTTGTAATGGTGAAATATCGCTGTCACTAAATACTCTAGAATCATCCTTATCAAAATAGAGCCACACAACTCCGATAGAACTACCATCTACTAAAAGAGGCAAACACAATATCGTCTTTACATCCTTTTCTAGGATCTCGGGATTAATTGAGATTTTTCCAGAATACGCAAATACATCTCGAATGAAAACTGCAGATTTAGTTTTCATCACATAGCGTGAATGTCCATTAGTACGTATTTGTGGAGGTACAAGGCTTGATCCCGATATTGTAGTCTGATATAAATTTCCATCCTCATTTACTATATTTACAGTAACCCAAGTGGCTTTGGCAATATTTTTAATTTCGTCAGCCATCAATTGAAGAATATTAGAACTATGATCTTTTAGTCGTTGTAGGAGGGTCGTGCTGGCTCTTCTGCTAGCCTCATTCAGTGCGTTCAACTTAGCACTGTCTGATGCCTTTTTGAGTGCAATTGCTGCTTGATCTGCAAGCGCCATGAGTAGATATTGTTCTCTAGTCGTAAATTCACGTTTTTTATAGTCGTATAAATACAATGCACCAATCACAACATTATCTATTAGCAGGGGAGCGACAATGAGTGATTGAACCTGCATTTCTCTAAGATAGGGATTCACTCTTTCGTCAGTAGAAATGTCCGATGTGGTGAAGATTTTGCCAGTAGTAATGACCGAATAAGTAACACCTTGATTTCTGGATAAACGAGGCATCACAGCATTAAAGTCTCTAGGATATTGAAATGTGCCAGTAACAATATAATTTCCGTTATTATTTTCAATTAGTCGAATTACTGCCCAGGATGTATGGGTAAGCTCAGTTGCCCCTTCAGTTATAGCCTGCAAAGTTGTAGATATATCTGTAGCACTCGAAATATGATTAAGAATTTCATTCAGAAAACTAAGTGTTTGGGTCTGACTTATCACAGTAGCGGCTTGGTTAGCAAGTATTTCAAGG
>JBCCSC010000092.1:0-11540 GCA_039200705.1 Chloroflexota bacterium | reverse complement strand
TAATGCCAAAAGCAAAACGGACTTGGTTATCGCCTTTTGGTGGTACATCTGTTGCCAATATGATTCGCCGTCAAGTTGATGTTCTCGTTGAAGAGGTCACACTATAAACGTATCAAACACAAATTTGCATATATCCTCTCCTTATGCCTTGTGAGCCATTACTCACAGGGTTTTTTATCTGGTGATAATGGTTTTTGATAATGAGATTGTCTCAATCGTGCAATATTTTGTTTGCGGTTATAATGGTCGAAAGACATTTATACAGAGAGAGGGTTCATCATTATGGATAAAGACCTCATTGCATTATTGAAAAGCAATCACCCATCGGATCGTATGCGAGGCATTGACCGTCTCGTATCTGAAAATCACCCTGATGCGCGTCGAATTTTGGGTGCGCTCTACAAAAAAGAGACAGACGAATCTGTTAAAGAATATATTCAAGCGGCTGCACGTCGTCTGAAACAAGCGGAAGCACAATCTGCCCCTGCATCAAGCTCTAAGACCAAGCGCGACCCTGCCCAAGCGCAGAAATATCTCGAAGGGGCAATGACTGCTCTCATTGATTTACGCAATGACGAGGCATGGACACTCGCCGCGCAAGCCTTCCGTGCTGACCCTTCATTGGCTGAGGATGATTATGCAACAGGTTTGGCTGGTGAAATTACTGGGCTGGAACGTCAAGAAGCTGTCGAAGCCTTGTTAAGCACTGTGCCAGAAACAACAGGCGGTGGCAAAGCAAAAAATCAAGAAAAAGCTAAAGTATCTGATGTGGAAAAGGTTGGCTGGGGACGTGCTTTAGGCGGGATTGCCTTGTATTCCTTATTGATTGCAATTGTGGTTGCTATCCCATTCTTCTTGTTTACGACAGTTGTTGGTACTTTTGCAGCAGCATGGGATCCAAGTGTTGGTATCAATGACGTGAGCCGTGACTTGGGCTTTCTAGGCGTTGCAATTGCGGTCATGCTATTTTTTAGCACCTTCATTTACACCTTAATCTATTATGCGATGGTGCATTTTGCCGCAACGAGTGCCTTGGGTGGGGTTGGCTACTATACCAACTTATTGAAAACCATCTCAATACCATTGATTGTTCAATTTGTCCTTCAAATCATTATTTATGTGGTGATGTTTGCCTTAGTTGGGTCTAGCTTTGCGAATATTGACCCAGTCGCTTTAGAAGCTGCTATGCGAACAGGTGACACGACCTTTGTGCCTGAAATTAATCAAAATTTGGGTCTGATTACTAGTATGAACGGTCTGATTAGTTTGGTTGGTTTGGGCATCTTGTGGTGGATGACAAAACGCATCGGTGATAATTACGAATTTGGTTGGTTTAAAGGGTGTTTCGCACAAATTATACCATTCATTGCCGTAGTTGTTCTAATCTGTGTGTGTGGTTTCGTAATTCCGCTGCTGAGTAACTAAGATACATCCATTTGATGATTACAAAGGCGGGGACTATCCTCGCCTTTTTAGCTTGTTGGTAGATACGCTGGCAAACCTGTAATTACTCCTAAAATGGCAACGACAATTGTAGCAATCACTATTGCCATATTAATTTTAGATACCATTTGAAAATAGAGCATTTCGGCATTTTTGGGCGGGTCACAGACCACGCCCTTACACAAACTCTGCTGTGGACAAGCGTAAGGGAGTGTTTTAAACGCTCCCCCCAAAATCGTAATTTTCAGATGATTTCTCCAGCACTCAAACAATTGATGCTTATCCAAAATTGATGGTAATAAGTAAAGTATCTAATGTGATTTTATAGAAGGGGTCGTTAGGCAGTATGGAAGTTTTCACGATAGGGTTGTAAGACGAACCGCATCATCATCGCTTGTAGGAGTAAGTATCCAGCGAGAGCATAAATGAAGAAACGCTCATTGATGTACGAGAACACAAGCAGTGAGCCACACAAGTTCAGCATGAACCAGTAAACAATCCATTTGTGAGCGCGAACACTCTGCGAGGGCATGGTTGCGAGTAAGCGTCGGGCTTGCAGAACCAGCACAAATAAAACAGTCGGAATCAGGAGTTGGGCTGTACTGCTTGTGTTGCTGAAAACACTGCTAACACCATTGCTTTGACTCATATGCCATGCGAACCACGCCACACTAACAACTGCACCGAGTAGTGTATCGCGCATCCAACCTGTGAGGGGTCTGCCAATGAGTGTTTTAATGGCGATGTGTTGTAGCCATGCGCTGGCAGTCACAATCGCCAAGGGCGCAAATCCGAGTATCATCAGTGTGTGGAAGTCATTGCGTGCTGTCCATGAGGTGAAGATGCCGAGTGTATCAACCCACAGAATAATCCCTGCTGTCACCAGTCCAATCAATGCCACAGCCAATCCTTGACCTAACACCCAATCTGCAAAAAATGCGATGGTGTCTCGATAGCGTCTTGGATGTGTTTTGGCTTTGGTTTTTTCCATTTATTGTGACCTTGTGCAAGTGGCTAGGTCTTCATTATATGTAAGGAATCACTTTACACAAATTCCATGTCAGTTGGGTGATGGTTAGAATTGCGCTAGTGTATAACAGATTTATGTTTAAGTTGTATTTGCGAGTGCTTGTATTTTGAGCATGAATGTGTCACACTCATTTTAATTGAATCACGATTTAATTAGTGAAGATTGTCCACCATGAAACGAATTTTACTGACAGGGATGTCGGGTGTTGGTAAATCGACCAGCATTCAACAGTTGCGATTGTTAGGTTATCAGGCAATTGATATGGATGAAGCAGGTTGGTCGGTGATGTCTGATGACGGCGATTGGATTTGGAATGATGCACGCATTGATGCTTTGTTAGATAGTGTCAAAGAGGATGATGTGCTGTTCGTGAGTGGCTGTGCTGAAAATCAAGGACAATACTGTCCACGATTTGAAAAAGTCATTTTATTGAGTGCGCCAGAAGATGTGATTATCCATCGCTTGACAACACGCACCACCAATAGCTATGGCAAAGACCCCTCAGAATTGGCTGAGACACTCGATTATATCAAAACGATTGAACCTCTCTTGCGACAAGGGGCTGACCACGAAATCGTGACGACTATTCCCATTGAGGATGTCATCAAAACAATACTCAAGATAGTGAACGACTAATTTATTGACTTTATATTTGGAGCAAACACATGAAATTAGGATTAGCAGTTGGATATTCTGGGGCACGCATCGACCTACCAATGGATATGATTTTAGAGGCTGACCGTCTTGGCTACGACTCAGTATGGACATCAGAAGCCTACGGAAGCGATGCCGTCACGCCTTTAGCGTGGATTGGTGCGCTCACGAAAAATATCAAGCTGGGGAGTGCTATCATGCAAATGCCAGCCCGTACCCCTGCGATGACCGCGATGACTGCTATCACTCTTGACCAACTGAGCGGTGGGCGGATGTTACTCGGCTTGGGTTTATCAGGTCCGCAAGTGGTCGAAGGCTGGCATGGTAAAGCCTATGGTAAACCTCTTGGGAAAACACGCGAATACGTCTCGATTATGCGGAAAATTTTTGCACGCCAAGAACCGATGACCCACGATGGCAAACACTACAAAATCCCTTACGAGGGCGATGATGCGACAGGCTTGGGCAAACCGCTCAAGAGTATCATTCATGGGCGTGAGGATTTGCCGATTTATATTGCGTCGATTGGTCCTAAAAATGTCGAACTAACTGCCGAGATTGCCGACGGCTGGTTGCCGATTTTCTTCTCACCTGAACGGTATCCCGAATATTTTAAAGAACAGGTCGAATCAGGGTTCGCTAAAGCAGGTAATGGCAAATCAATTGCTAATTTTGACATCGCTCCCTCAGTTTATGTGGCAATGGATGATAATTTGGCGATGGCACGTAATCAAGTGCGTCCGATGCTTGCGCTCTATGTCGGTGGCATGGGCGCAAAAGGTAAGAATTTCTATCATGACCTTGCGGTGCGGTATGGCTTTGAAGCTGAAGCAAATACCATTCAAGATTTGTATCTATCAGGCGATAGAGCAGGGGCGATGGTCGCTGTGCCTGATGAGATGATTGATGCTGTGGCACTAGTTGGTCCGCGTGAGCGCATCGCCGAACGCATTGATATGTGGAAGAACAGCGATGTGACCACACTCGTCGTCCAGACCAATGACATTGAGACAGTTCGTGCCTTGGCGGAAATGGTATTGTAGGTTCTATTATAAAGGCTATTTATATTCGGACATGCAGAAGCACACTGGCATTATTTAAAAAGCCATTTGAGAATTAAGCATTTCGGTGTTTTTGGGCGGGTCTGAGACCGCGCCCTTACACAAACTCTACTGTGGCAAGCGTTTTCCCTCCTTTGACTCAAGTCAAAGGCTGTTAGTTGTGTTCGATAAATCGAATTAGTGAAATTCATTTCACGCAATGATATAGCTTCTAACTTGAGTTAGAGGTAGTGGTTGAAAGGTAAGTGGTAAGATGGATTGGGTACATTGCCAACATAATACAAGAAACCACTACATTTGCTTGTCGCTCGTGCGGTAGTGCAAACACCATTAAGAATGGAACGAACAAGTGTGGCAACCCGCAATATCACTACCTATTGGACGCTGTGCGCCACTTTTAATAAATTCCCTACAACTTTAAGCAATTATCAAAGTCTTTAACCACACGTGCTATGTTGACGTTGGTGCTCACCTGTAAGGTGCGTGCGGCTGTCGATATATGCCTGCGAGAAGTTAAGCAGGGTCACAATGGTGAAATAAGCCAGTTGAAGGACTTTCTGACAAAGGACGCAATACATTGTTGACGTAGGATATTGTTCCAGCGTTCAATCTGGGCAGTGGTCACGCTTTTTTTCCCATTCATCTATAAAAGATTGGAATAAGGAGCTAACTTCTGGTTTTTCAATGATAAGGTTCTCTTCAGCCGACACTTCAATGCACACTTTTCTGAATGCTTCCCATATGTATAGATGCTTTTCAGAATCGTTCATGGATTCGAGATCGGTATTTAAATTTATCTTAGCGATCACACGACATCTGATTTTTTTCTTAATATCATCCCAAAAATAAGCTACTTGTCTACGGCTAGGAAGCTGCTTTTGATTACTATTTTGTATTCTACGAAGTAGTGACATATGATTTCGTCGCCTTACACGAAAATTATTTGAAGATATACTTCGTATGGTATGACGCTTGTTAATTATTGTCAAGTTTTCGATGTCTTACCTCTGTAAGCAAGAAAGCCCATAAACGCTGAGTTTGGATAGCTTTATGTCGTCGCACTCGTCAAATTGTCGCCTTTTAGATTATCAAGCGTGATGAAGTATCTACTCAACAACTCTGGCAACGCATTGACTATTCGTATTCACTCTGTCCGTTGTATGGTGACCAATATCCTGACTATCGTAAGGTTCTGCCTGACCACTTACACTGGGCAAAAGAAAAGGTAGTGGTGCGACTTCTCACTTGGAGCGGTGGAATAATACTTTGCGACAGCGACTTGCACGCTTTGTTCGCAAATCACTTTCATTCTCTAAATCTGATGTCATGCACCGTTTGTTGCTTGAGTGGTTCATTATTGACTATCATTTGAAGGTCTTATCACTTACCACTTAACCACTACCGAGTCAGAAGCCGTAATTCTGTTAATTCATCCTTTATAAGCACATATTCTTCAGATGGTTGCTCATATAATCTTGGTGTGATTATTAGGATTTATGCCAGTTCACGTTGGCGAGGTTCGACTGAGCCTGGTAAACGCATGTAGGGATCGTTCATCCATTCATGACGGTTGAGCATCCCTTGAATGAGACTTTTCTGACGCTCGTTCAATTCGACATCTGCCAAATATTGACGACTGAAAATTGTGCCACTTTGCGAATTGCGCTCGAATGCGCCGAGTGCTGTTGCCACTTGTGAAGTCGGTAACTCGCAAAAATCAAAGACTTGTGACATGACTGACTCAGGCGCATCCACTAAATCTTCATAGCGAATTCCCAAAACAGGGTAGCCTTGTTCTACAAGCGATGTGTAATGTTCATTAAAGCGCAACCACAATAACGCTCCTGATTCGACCATGTGTGTCCCTCGAAATTCTGAGGGGTCAAGCGCAGGCAGGAAATGCTTGAAGATAATGCGAATTAATTCATGGACAACCCCTGCGTGCCAAGGCGTGCGTAAAATCAGTCGCATGTTGGAGATAATCCAATCGTAGGTATTGCGATACATGTACAAAATTTTCGCGTCAGGGTAGGCTTTGAGCAGACTTTCAATCATATAGCTGACAAAACTGCGATGCTTGATAACTAAGCGCGTTCCATGCTGATTGAAAGAGGCTGTGCTGGCTTGAATCAGTGGAATTTGTTCTTCTTGGGGCAAGCGAATGATGGGCACATAAACATCAGGCTCATCGTAGACAGTGGTGTTGTTGAGTTGATACATGGCACGCGCCATCAAGGTTGTGCCACTACGTCCAATGCCACAGACGAAAATTGGCTTATCGGGCAAGGGTTGCGATTTCAACCATTTGAACCATTCATCATAAGACACTTCATAAACACGCTGGGCATTGCGGAATTGTTCATTATAGAGGAACGGCTTGCCCTGTAATTCATAATCGCTTGGTGTTTCGACAAAGTGAATTTCGTCTTTACCAGGGACAAAAGCATATGGGGTGATAGTGCTTGGCAAAATATCAGGTAACTGAATGGTATCATTGCCATATTTCCAAAAATTGATGGAATTCGCAATTGTTCCTTTGATGAACTTGTTACGATGGAAAATTGATTTAACACGCGCACGCATGATGATTACTTTCTAGCCGTTGGGACGTAATTGGAAACGTTATCTGTCTCGTTGTGGTGCGACATTATATGGCACGCTCTGCTTGATTACTATAGCGATGTGCATGAGCATTCACTCATATTGAGTGTCGCTAATAATAATAACCCTCATGTTGTCTATGCGTCACGACTTTAGCCTGATGTCCGCCCCTTAAAAAATACTCTTGAACTGATAAAATAAAAAACTTGTAAAAATAGATGTGAAATGCTGTTGGTTTAGTAGATGTGTCGTTTGTTATGCGACATGGAATTTATAGGTAGTTGATACAGCAAAGAATTATGTGGTTTTATTTCATCACCTCCAGGTTTTAGCCAGATGCGATTCCTGCAAAGGCAATATTATTTTACCAGTTTACTTTATCAGATTGACTATAAATTACATCAATTATCACTAGTACTGCTCAAGGATGAGCTATGCAAAAAGTATCGCTTAATGGTGCATGGGAACTGATACAAGCAAATGATGAAACAGTTATTCCTGCGACTGTTCCAGGGTGTGTGCATACGGATTTGATGGCAAACGATATGTTCCCTGACTATAACTATCGTGATAACGAAGCCTTGATGCAGTGGATTGGCGAAACCGATTGGACATATCGACGCACGTTTACGCTCACTCGTGAGTTTACGCGCCTCAAACAGGTGATTTTACGGTGCGAAGGTTTGGATACACTGGCGACGATTCGTATCAATGGCATTAATGTTGCAAGCACAGATAATATGTTCCGCACCTATGAATTTGATGTGAAGCGAGTCGTCCGTGCTGGTGATAATCTGATTGAAATTACCTTTCGAGCACCGATGCCCTATCTTCGTCAGATGGATGCTGAAAATCGAGCAATGGTCGGTTGGGTGGATGAGGCACGCCTGAACACAGGGGGATGGCTTCGCAAGCAACCCTCTAATTTTGGTTGGGATTGGGGACCGAAGTTACCGACGGTTGGCATTTGGCGTGGTATTGAATTGTTGGGCGTTGAGCAAGGGCGCATCACCGATGTGGAATTGATACAATCTCATAAGGATACTGTGGTCAATGTAACAGTCAGAATTTCTGTGCAACCTCGTCAACGTGAAACTGTCACAGCTGTCATCGCTTTAGCGCGTGATGGCATGACCATTACGGATATGCGTCGTATAACATTTGATGGTGACTTAATTGATGCGACATTTACCATTAAAAATCCTATGTACTGGTATCCAAATGGCATGGGCGACCAACCGCTCTATGAAGTTCTAATTGGGTTACTTGACCGTGAACTCAATCAACTCGATTATCACGCTATGCGTTTTGGGATTCGCACGATTGAATTGGATCGCCATGAAGATGCTTGGGGCGAAAGTTTTCAGTTTGTGGTCAATGGCGAGCCTGTCTTTATCAAAGGCGCAAATTGGATACCTGCCAAACCGTTTCCGAGTGCGGTCACCTACAATGATTACAAGCATCTCTTGCAAATGGCGAAAGATGCCAACATCAATATGTTGCGTGTATGGGGTGGGGGCATCTACGAAAGTAATGAATTTTATCATCTGTGTGATGAGATGGGCATTATGATCTGGCAAGATTTTATGTTCGCTTGTGGCACATACCCCAGTTTTGACCGTAACTTCTTAGCGACTGTCAAAGCCGAAGCTATCGACAATATTAAGCGGATTCGACATCATGCTTGTTTGGCTCTGTGGTGTGGCAATAACGAAATTGAACAGGGGATGCAAACAGATAATTGGTATGAGACAGTCAGTTGGGACGATTATAGCAAGCTATTCGATGAGATGTTGCCGTCACTAGTCGATACCTACTCTGATGGTGTTGATTATATTCCTGGGAGTCCGCATTCGCCGATTGGTGACCGCATGGATTGGCAAAATCCGAATTGGGGTGATACGCATCTATGGCAAGTATGGCACGGACATCTGCCTGTGGAGTGGTATCGCACACGCTTTGACCGCTTCATCAGTGAATTTGGCTTTCAATCCTTCCCGATGCCTGATGTTGTCCATAGCTTCACCGAAGCACAAGATCGCGAATTGCTCAGCCCTGTGATGAAGCATCATCAACGTAGTGCTATTGGCAACGAGACGATTACGCATTATCAGCAACAATGGTTTCGTGACCCTAAAGATTTCAATGCTTTGCTTTGCCTGAGTCAAATATTGCAGGGGATGATTATTCAGTATGCGGTTGAACATTGGCGACGCAATATGCCACGCACGATGGGTACGCTCTATTGGCAATACAATGATATGTGGGCAGCCGCCAGTTGGTCAGCATTGGATTGGTTGGGCAACAAAAAAGCCTTACTCTACATGACCAAACGCTTCTATGCGCCTGTATTGATTTCGGGCGTTGAGGATGCCGAAGCGAACACAGTGGCGATTCACCTCACTAGCGATTTGCGTGTCGAAAAAGTGGGTGAGTTATCGTGGCATCTCACTGATACATCAGGAAGTGTCTTAGCGCAATCAACAGAACAAGTGACAATTCCCGTGCGTGAGTCACTCATCATTGAAACGCTTGATTTATCAGAGCATGTTGCAAGGCATGGCGCAGAGAATGTGATGTTATGGCTTGCGATGCGTATCGAAGGGGCAGTCGTCTCAGAAAATCTGGTTACGCTAGCCAAGCCCAAAGATTTGCCACTCCAGTCGCCGACGATTACTGTTAAATCGCGTGAGCTAGGCGGTGACCGTTACGAAGTAGTGCTTGAAACTGACCAGCCCGCACTTTATGTGTGGCTGACCTTGCCGAATGCTCAATTTAGCGATAACTTCTTCCATTTGCGCCCGACGCAACTGAAGTCGCTGATTATGTCTGCACCTGCGATTACCAATTTACAGGTCAATTCACTGGTGGATACTTACTTGTAAGGTCTAAATTATCAGTGAATTGATTTGTCGAGTAAGGCAAATGTATTGTAGAGCGTTTTACGCAATTCCCAACAAATAGGATGTTGACGCAGTGCTTCCAATTCAATGTAATGTGCAAATTGTAATTCAGAATGTTCCGAATAATTGAGGAAACGATACCGTGCTAATCCTAGTTGATTTTCTAAACCGCGTCGTGAACGGTCACATTGACGTGTGCTACCATATTTAAGAGTCTTAAAATAATGACGTAAGGTGATGTCGAGATGATGCGCTTGATTGATTAATAAGGCTTCAACTAAGTCATCGTTCAAATCATCAACCGATAATGTTGGTAAATTCCGATAGACATATTCAAAGCCACCAGCAAGCTGATTGATGCGAGGTTTTATCCTACAAATTTGGCATCGACTAAGCTGATAGCGACGAATGAAGGCTTCCACTTCATCGGAAAAACTTGTCCACCAGCAACAGCGCATCGGTGTTGATTGATATTTGAGAGTCTGGATGTGTGTCATGATGATTCCTCAATTGAAGTGACAGTTAGCATCTCGGCTAACTCATAGCCTAAAATCCGATACTCATATCCTAGCTGAATTTGTAATGGACCGTTGAATGGTGCTTTGTGCAATAGCTTAATGCTTGTATCAGGTGTTAAGCCGATTGCTTCTATATATTCTAGGCGATCTGGTTGACGGGTTGACACACTAGTGATGGCATAGTCCTGCTTGATTTCTGCATTAGATAATCGCTCTTCGTGATGTTGATTAAGTTGGGTGGAGTCTATCCATGCACCGTAAGGACTACGTTTTGGCTGTCCTGAAAGCTGATACATGCGCTCTAGGACTGTATCATTGACATTGTGCCGTATTAATTTGGCTTCTTCGTAAACACGATGCCACACAATATTCATCACTGAGAATAAAAACGTTTCGATGATAGCTTGTTTTCGTAGTATATGAATCGCTATAGCTTTGCCTTTTTCGGTCAGATATAGGCCAACATATGGCTCATGTCGAATGAGACTCGATTTTTTGAGACGTTCCATCATACGGTTCACACTAGATTGTGTTGCTCCAATGTGAATCGCCAAATCCGATGATGTTACTGTCTCGTTTTCACTATATTTTTCGAGATGGCTCACATGATAAATTTCAGCTAAATAATTTAATTGGAGGTCGCTGATGCCATTCACAATAGACCTTATTTCCGTGCTGGTATCTGATACAAGACATTTTTCTCAAGAGGTTTATCATCAACAATGTGTTGCTCAACAATTGCTTGGATGTCCCGTTTGCTCGTTGCATTGCTATACCACGTACCATCTGGATATACGACCATGATAGGGGCTTGCTTATATGCGCCTAAGCACTTGGTTGTGGAGCAACGCACAAAAGGTTGCTTTGCTTCTTTGAGTGCTTTTTTCATGTGTTTGCGGGCTTTTTTGTTGCCTTTTTTCTTGCAATCGCTACCATCACAAAAGAGGATATGACCTTTAATGGGCTTCATCAGATTATGCCGAATCATACTAACGTTAAGTTGGAATGATTAAATCACATAATCTATTGTTTTTTCCACGCATTGCATTAAAGGCTGATTTCACAGTATTAAAAGACAATATTTATCAGTATCTATGTAACACTGATGCCATATAACAATCCTGTCTATAAAATAGGGTATAAATATTTATTCAATGCACGGCGGAGCATATAAATTATCGAGCAAAAGTTGAATTAACTGGCGTAAAATAATTGTTGATGTCTGCTCAAAATCAGCAAAAGTACACTGAATGATATTAATGGCGATGGAAATTGTTATTAAAGTTACAAAATTTGGCATTACATTGTTTTTAAACAAAATTAATTATTA
>JBCCSC010000091.1:0-11545 GCA_039200705.1 Chloroflexota bacterium | reverse complement strand
GTCATTTTGCTTGCCTGTTGCTGATAGATGTGCCATCAATTCTTGGATCAGGTCATCGCGCCCGAAGAAATCGCTGGCATCAATAGCTTGAAAGGCACGCAAGCCTTTGTATGGATTAACGGCATTAGCGTAACGGTCATCTTGTTGCGTCACTGAGAGAATATCGAGTGTAGCATTGCCCTCAGCAGGTTGCATCGCTTGCAAATTGTTGGTGACGGTTGCAAATTCACGCGCTAAAGTTAGGGCATTATCGTAGCGTAAGTTGGCATCTTTAGCTGTGGCGCGTTGGAGCACATAATTGATGTCATCAGGTATATCAGGAATGTACTTTTGAATATCAGGCAGAGGGTCATTCAATTGGCGATAGAGGACTGTCGCAGGGGTCGCATCATGAAAAGGCTTTGAGCCTGTCAGCGTTTCAAACAGCAAAATTCCTAATGAATAAATATCGCTCTGGAGTGATGCTACTTCGCCCCGTATTTGTTCGGGTGATAAATAGGCTGGTGTGCCAAGAATCGCATCTTGGGTCAAATTATGGTCAACGCCGAGGTCTTTGGCGATACCAAAATCGGTCAGGTAACTGTTGCCCGTCGTATCAATCAAGATATTATCGCTCTTAATATCACGGTGGATAACGCCACTGGCATGAGCGAATGATAGGGCAGATGCGATTTGCGTTAACATGCGTGCCACTCGCTCGACTGACCACGCGCCATGTTCTTCAATCGAATCGCGCAGTGACCCACCTTTGAGATAGCGCATCACCAGATACGCGCCGTTGGGGTCGCGCCAATAATCATAGAGTGGGACGATGTGAGGATGTTCTAAACGGGCGACGAGTTGGGCTTCTGTCTCGAAGCGTTTGACAAAATCTTCTTTGTTGGCATGTTCTGGTAGGATAATTTTGACCGCAACTTCACGCTCAATGCCAAGTTGCTCTGCCCGAAACACCGCACCGAAGCCACCTGCGCCGATGCGTTCCTTAATTTCGTAGGATTTTAATACTTGTCCTGCAAGATTCATCATACTAATGCAGTCCTCGCTACTGCGAATGTCTCATGAAAAACAATGAACTACACAACAATGTGTATCACTGTATTATTTTTGAATGTTACAACTATACCTTACCAATTATAACGCAAGGCTTACCCATTGTCGCTTGATGTTTGGGATTGTACCTATGTTTGAAATCTTGCGATAGGTGCTAAGGGGAATCCAACATAATTGGTATGTGCTGGGCTAAACAAACGGTCTATCTAAGGGGCATATAGTGAAGCCATCACAGGATACTACCCTATGCTGGACATTTGCAATGATTAGAACATTACACTGCAACCCAATTTGAGTGAGGTAGTACTTGATATGAAATCTGTACTAGATGGACTTCATCACATCTAAGAGCGCAAACGAGTGGCATAGCTGGTGAATTAAGTCGAATGGGCTAAGTATCCAGCACAAGTTCCAATTATGGTGTCCCTGTTGCCTCAATCGTTCTTGGAGGCAAAGTTGCTGTTGGTGTATAGGATGGTTGAGCCGTTACACTAGCTATGATGTTATTGAAGTTAAACGGATTTTGTTCACCGTATAAATCTTTAAGTTCTTGGGTATTCGGAGACCAAGTTCTATTGTACGGATAGACACCACCTGCCAAATCATCCTCTTGTGGAGGAAAATACACTACAGTGGTCAAATAACCGTAGACATTTATGTCATCTATCGTGGTATTGATGTATGTTGTGATTGCGACTCCTTCATCAAGCCACATAAGTAAACGCTGTCTAGGGTCTCCGTAAACCCACGTTACTTTATCAGGCTCACCATATGTCGCAATAAAAGAATCCAAGCGCAAACTTGAGTTGAGATTATATGTTATGAGCAAAACTGTGATTATATCCTGCTTAAAGCACGCATTACCACCTAATGGTAAATAAGAATTTGCAGATTGTTGAATATCATCATAGAAAAATAATACTTCCTGTTCATCAACTACAAACTCATAAACCTCATGAAGGTTTAGCAAATCTAAAAAATCATCCAGCTTAGAATCTCCTACAGTTATATTTTCCCATGTAAGCCCTATATTTGTATCTTTAATGTCAGCACAAAACAAGTTATCAGGAAAGAACACGTAACTAGTTTCTTCCGATGAAGTAAATGTTGGCGTAACCTCTTGAGTCACCCCAACAATTATTTTTCTAGTCGAAGTGAATAGAAAAGTCAAAATTATCACTACTAAAATTATAAATCTGAACAATCAAAATCTCCTTGAAATGCAAATGGTGAACTGACTTTTAATATATTCTCCAGTACACAATTTTCTGGGGTAGCACCTGTTTGAGTTGGATTGCTGTATGCGTCATAAGTCATGCCACTTAGTACTTTTCACTCATCATAGCTGTTGTCAATCATTTCTGCATGATGTAGATTTGCGTCAATTGTTGCTCAGAACTTACTCATTAAAAATGGACATCTTGTCTACTTGACTGATAGAATACACATATTACGTTATTTTTTGGCTGAGTTGCTAAGGTATCCCTGTGATTCTAGGTCCACATAACCGCATGAACGTCGCTATCTATGGACATCTGATTAATTTTTTCCGTCGTCCGCTTGCTACAATGGAACGCTATCAGCGCGAGTACGGCAATCTGAGTGGGATTTTATCGCATCAGCAAGAGGGTGATAAGAGTTTCTACTTTGCTTTTGGTGCACACAATAACCAAGCTGTATTCAGCAATCCGAGTGCTTATCATTCTTCATCGATGATGGATATAGAGGATTCATCTGTGCAGAACCTCGCCAACGGACTGACTTTCATGAATGGTAGCGAACATATCACTAAGCGACGGATTATCATGCCCTCGTTCCATAAGCGATATGTCGAGCATTATCGGGATGATATGGTGGCACTCACAGATGAGATGCTCAAGGACTGGCGTGTGGGGAAGACGGTAGACATCAGCCAAGCATCACACGAATTGACTGCGAAAATTGCTATCAAAACACTGTTCGGCATTAATCCCGAAAGCGAAGGGCGCGAAATGAGCAAACTCATCGCGCAATGGATGGATTTAGCCACGTCGCCTGTTTTGCGTATTGTTCCGCTAGATTTACCATTTTCGCCTGTTCGGAAAATTCGGCAGGTCTCGCATGATTTAGAACACTACATGCGCGATTTGATTGTCCGTAAGCGCAAAACATCTGAACAAGATACCGATGTGCTTGCGTCGCTGATGCACGCCGAAGACGAAGAGGGCAATCGGCTAACAGATGATGAATTAATTGGGCAAGTGAATGTCTTATTCCTTGCAGGTCATGAGACGAGTGCCAACGCCCTGACATGGACACTGTTTTTACTATCGCAACATCCGAATATTTTGCGCGATGTGTTGGATGAACTTGATAGTAAATTGGCTGGTGACGCACCACGCATTGAGCAACTCTATGATTTGCCTCTGCTAGAAAATATCATCAAAGAGAGTATGCGGATTCTACCACCTGTCGTCTGGATTCAGCGCATTGCGAACGAGGAAGTCTGCCTCGACAATCATATGCTGGGGGCAGGCTCAACGCTGATTCTGAGTCACTATATGACGCATCATGACCCAGAGATTTATAGTCATTCGCGCCAGTTTGACCCCTACCGTTGGGAGACATTCAAGCCAGCGACTTATGAATATATGGCATTCAGTGCAGGTCCGCGTCGGTGCATTGGAGCAGAGTTCGCCATGATGGAACTCAAGATTTGTCTGGCGATGATTTTACAACGGGTGCGTCTGAATTTAGTTCCGAATGCGACAGTCAATCGCCATGTGACGGTGACACTCTCGCCGAAGGGGTCGTTGCCAATGCAGGTGCGTTCTGCCGATGAAGCCCTTGTGGTGAATCGTCCAAAAGGGGATATTCACGGTTTAGTGGATTTGAGCTAAAACACGGTCTGCAAATCTTTACAGCATTTTGACGAGAAATCGTCACGCACGGCGAGAATGCCCCTTACAATTTACCTATCTGTCATCTTGACGAAGGACAAATTGTGATGAAGTTCTCGCTCAGATTTTCAGTAATCATATTATTGTTTGTCTCATATAGTTTAAGCCTTGCTCAAACTGAGCCTGACCGTGATGGCGATGGCGTGCCTGATTCAGTAGACCGTTGTATCAGTGAGCCAGGACCACCTAGTAATAACGGATGCCCTGTAACGCCCACTGCACCTGTTGCTTCTACACAACCCTCTGCGCCGAACAATCCAGCACCAGCACCGACCAATGATGATGATGGCGATGGTACGCTCAATGACGATGATGCTTGCCCGCAAGCAGGTGGACCTGATTGGAATAATGGGTGTCCGACGGATGCTCAATCTCCTGTGGAGTTAACACCTGATGCGCCCGTTGTGCCTATACCGCCTGTCGTAATTGACCCCACTGCGCCTTGTGTGATGTGGTCACCGAATGGTGTTGTTAATCGACGCGCCTATGCCTCCCTGCTTGCTCCAATTGCAGGTACAATCCAACCTGGGGAACTCTTTCCAGTCAACTTTATGCTCATCACCAGTGATGGCGCATTTTACGAGACTTTCCCATGGAGTTGGGTCTTTGCGGATGCTGTTCAAATTGGGGGTAATTGTGATGATTTGACCATCATTGAATTGCCTGAGGGTGATATTGTTGACGAAGAAGTTGCAGGTTCTGCGAGTGGGCAAGCCACTGGTAAACGTCAACATGAGCCATTTACGCTTATACTGCCACCTGAAGAAGAAAGCTCCAATGCGCTCGTCATGCAATTTCCGACGATTTTGATGACGCTCATCATGCCACCTGATGATAGTGCTTATCGTCTATTGCCGATTCCGCTTGACCCAAGTGTTGCGACAATTCGCTTTGAAGTGATTGAACCGCCCTTCAATCCACCACCGTCATCGGATGTACCAACGATTTTCCATACTCTGCCAGATGAGACCAGTGGTAATCGGATTACGATTTACGTACCAAGTGATGAAGAAAATACAGACTACATCGAGATGTTTATCAATTTGCCCACGCCTGACCCCACTGACCCAGATGACGATGGCAGCGACCCAACACCGATGATGTTCAATGATTGGCAAGTGCCTGATGATACTTCATCGTGTTTGTGGGTCTGGACGAATAATATTTTGCTCCCTTGGGGTGCAGGTGAATTCTTCCGTGTAGATTTATATGATTGGAATAGTACATTCTATGTCATGACAGAAGATGGAACAGCAACAGTCAGTGTCCATGCCGACTTGTATGAAGAAAATGCAGGGACTATCATGGATACGCTTGAAATTCGTGCCGATGGTAATTTGGTCGCGGATATGCCACCGTCACAATTCCCTGTGGATGCTCAATTTGACCTTGTTGGAGATAAGTACACACTTTTGATTGCGACCCAACCCACGCCATATATTAATGCTCAAGGGGAATACACAGCAACGTGTTCATCTGCGTCGTAGGATGAGACTGTATCAGGAGTGTCACGGTTGGGTATGCTCCTGATATTTGCTACTGAATTCCCAAGTGTTGGTACTCAATTGCAAGAAGCTCTAGATTATCTGTTAGCGTTTGGTTGTAAATGTTTCTGCAAAATACTCTAACAAATAACGATGAATGAAAATATAACTACTTCCGATACGACGTACCATTAACAATGTTACCGCATTTTCAAGGAAGGCTTTCAGACGTAATGGCAGATTATGTTGATTGGTGAGGTGGAGACGTAAAGTATAAAATAGTAGAAGACCGCGTGTATTGGTCTTGGCGATGATGATAAGCGTAGCAAATATCAAACCCATTATCAGACCCTGTGGCATTGTAAAAACAAGTGATGCAACTAGCGTAATGATGACGAGGCTGATGACAAACACAGCTAAGATGACAAGGTAGTTGCGTCGAATAACATCGCCTGGTGTGATATTCTGCTTTACAGACACATCCCCACTCATTTCAAATCCCAGCAGTAATACTAAGATGGTAGCTACTAAAATTGCTTGTGGTAAAGATAAAATATACCATATCAAGGTAAAGGCAATAGGAATAACCAATCCTTCAATCAGCGACATGTTAAATTTAAATGAGCCACTGAGTGTAATGCCCTGTGCACTCGCTCCGCCAGAAGACAGAATAAGAGAAATCAGGATAATAAGACCATAAAGATAATTCGGGGTTAAAACAATGGCTAACACAAGTAGAAAAAGGAATAGTGAGAAATAGATAATAGAGCTTAAGCGCATGACACGGATTTTTTCATCATCATTAAGCCAGTATGGTTGAGGTGATTCCACTGCGAAGACTGTCATACTGCGACTAACCATCTGCTTGGCAATATAACCCAAGTAGTGGCGGAATTCTGTAGGGTCGTACTTTAATAAATCATCGCTCATTTCAACCATGCGGTCAATGTAAGCTGAAAAGAGATGCAATCGCCGTTCAGCAAAGGTGCCAAAGTAGCTTATTTCTTCAACTGATACGTTGCGATACGCAATTGCCATCGTCACTAATATGAAAGGAGAACGACATAGGTCACGTAAGTTGGTATCGTCGTGTAAGACTGTTGTCAATGCTTTAACGGTATCATCTGGAAAGTTATTGAGATAGCTGAAGATGGCTGCATCATTCAATGGTTGAATATTGATGACAGCATTCAACACAAGCTGATCTGCTAATCCCATATATTCTGTAGTACGACTAGTCACGACAATATCACAAAAACCATGGTCACGTCGGAAGGCATTTATGGCGCGTGTGCATTGATGTCGTTTACCCTCCTCAACTTCATCAAGTCCATCAAGCAAAATTGTAAGTTTATCATTTTGAATCCACTGCTCAGCAATATTTTCAGGGACATAATATTGGTCAATTAATCGTGATTTTAACCATTGCTCAAGCGGACGCATTAGTTCGCCCCATGTTGATAAATTGACCACAACAGGAATCAAATATTCGGGGTCAGACTCGGCACGGGCTAGTAAATCTTGGAGTAGTTGTAGCAACATTGTGGTTTTGCCACTGCCTGGCGCACCCAAGATGAGTAATTTACCATTTGCTTGATCAAAGACTTCAAGAAGTGAATTTGCCTTGACTGGTAGCGCAGTTTGACTAGAGTCTGTTTTCCTAAGTATGGCATCCCATGGACGTTCAACCGCATCAGTATTTGTTAACAAGCTCAACTCAATTAGTGAATTGGTCAGTGAATTTTCTAGCATACCTTTAATCCAGAACTGACGCATATTCTGTAACATTGATTGCCGATTATGATCTATGAGTTTTTTAGGATGTGCTGACGATATTGTGGTAGATGGTTTTTCATACAGAATGATCCGCATCTGTTGGATAACATCAGCAAAATTTTGGTATCGATCAACAGGTGATTTTGCAGTGCATTTGGCAATCAGAATATCAATCTCAGAAGGTAACTCTGCTCGCTTTTTTGTAACAGGGGCTAAAGGTTCATTGAGATGACGTAAAATCATTTGAGTAATTGTAGCACTTTTGAAAGGGTGTTCGCCTGTCAGCATTTCGTAGAGGATGATGCCGAAAGCATAGATGTCAGATTGAGGTGTCACATCTTGTGATTTGAGTTGCTCAGGGGAGGCGTATGTGATTGTGCCTGCAATCGTACCATCATCTGTTAAATTGCTTGGTTGAGTGAGCGATTTTGCAATGCCGAAGTCAGTTAAGTAAGCATTACCACGTTCATCAATCAGGATATTTTCTGGTTTTAAATCACGATGAACGATATTATTGGCATGGGCGAAGTCAAGCGCATCGGCAATCTGTTCAAGTAAACGCAATGATGTTGATAATGGCATTACACCTTTATCATCAATTAGATCACGCAGACTACCACCGCGAATGTATCGCATGACAAGAAACGCTTCATCGTTTTCATGCCAATAGCTATATAGCGGTACGATGTTCATATGTTCTAACTGGGCGACGAGATGAGCTTCACGATCGAATCGCTTTAAGAATTTTTCGTTTGTCGCATAATTTGGCAAAATGACTTTGATTGCTACATCGCGTCCGACACTTAGTTCATCAGCACGATACACTGCACCAAAACCACCTGAGCCGATTTCTTCAATAACGCGATAGTCGCGAATAACTTGTCCAATCATGGTTGCTCCTATCCGTAATCCCACCGTTATTATGAAACAGTACCAAACATTTTGCTACTATGTCAGAGAGATATATATGGATGTTATTGAGCTAATCCATGTACGGATAGGCGATTTTGCTCAGACGGTCTAAGTACCACTCACTCCGTTTGAGGTAGGTTGCATCTTCTTGGGCGAGTTGCACCTGCTCTTTGAGTGATGGCACATCTAAGGCGATGCGTACCAGCCAGCGTATCCAGACGGGAACAGCCACCAGAGCTTCAATGAGTTGATAGCGCGAACGGCATATCCAGTAGATTTGTTCTTGCTTGCGATAATATTCTAAGATTTGCTTGGCGAAACGCACCACCACAAATTTTGCCCAGATGTTATTGCGCTCGCGCCAGTAATTGAGTTCAGCATCGAAGGATAAATCAAGCCACTTTGCGCCTTGCCAGTCGAGTTCGCGCATTTGATAGCGCACGACTTCGGCACTTCCCCATTGTTGTAAATGAGCATGAATCGAGGCTTGGACAGTAAGTGAAGCCCGTTGAAAATCGGTGTAATTGTTGGCATCGGCAATGTCATAAGCGAGGAGGGCATTCGTATGGGCTTGCTCGTATTCACCTAAAGCGAGATGGGCTTGCGCTAGATGCAGATGTGCATTGATTTGGTCAGGTGCATAATCATCAGCATAATTTAAGAGCAAACTAGCTGTATCAACGACGAGTTCGTGTTCTTGTAATTCATAGTGTAAGCGTGATTTTGCCCATAACATACGCTGGAAGGTATTTTGCTCAATCGGCACATAATCAACTGTGTAGCTGATGGCTTCTCGAATTTCTTGAGCGTAACTGATGGGGTCTGACCAGACATAGGCATCAATCAGTGCGGCATGGATGCGCCCTTTGATGGGGCAGTCTCGATAGCGTTCGCTACTGACTTTGACGAATAAGCGCACGGCTTTACTGACATCACCAATGTTAGGGGCGGTGGTCGTGTATTGCCAATACTCGAATAACAATTCCCAGTAAGGATGTCCTTCGTCACTTTGTGCGACTTGCAAGCCTTGTTCTAGATAGCGTAAGGCGAGGTCTTTATCAAGCCGTTGATTTTTAGCAAAGAGGTCAAATAGGTCACCCATCTCTTTGCGTGCTTCGTAGAATTTCTTCTTAGATAGGTCTTCTTGACGCACATCCATCATCATGAGTTTGTTGCGCGTTTGCGAATAATCGTCACGATACCATTGTAGGCTATCAACAAAAATGGGAATGTTCATAAGCAAATTAATCCAGAATTTGGGAGCTTGGAATACCAAACCCCTACATAATTTATGAGATTGTAGGGGCATGATGTATCATGCCCGTTGTAACGAACAATGTTTATTAATTACGGTTGACGGATGCGTAAGCCAACGAAATCGACTGTATCTAAGGCGGATTGTGCCTCGGCATCATCATAATAGATAGACCGCAGAAAAGCTGTGGCAAGATGGTTGGTGATGTCATGGGCGCGTCCTAAATCCCATACAGGGTCACTGCATGATGTGAAAAAGCCTGCGTTGGTCAAGGCTGGCGGACAAAAATCAATGAACATCGAATGGTCACCCAACACAAATTCGGCAAGATACTTGGTATCACTGCCGAGCCACTCATAAAAGTTATACGCATCTCGCTCAGGATAAGTTGTACTATCGTTGCTTCCGACAAGAATCATGCTTGGCATTGTAATCTGTGAGAGTTGGTCTTCGCCAAAAATGGGTGCATTGAAAGGGGCTTGTGCGACAATGGCATTGATGCGCTCATCCCCGAAAATGTTCCATGTCCCATCAGGAATAGTCTCTAAGCCAGCGAGTTCTGCGTAGCGTTCGGCATTATCTTCTAGGCTACAAACACCGCCGACAATGGGCAAGTCACGCATCCATTCGACCAATTGCGCTTCATCGCGGACATCGCCGAGACTCGTATCGCCTGTCGCCTCGCAATAGGCTGTGAGGGCTTCAAAGTCAAAATTTGCGCCAGCCGATGCAAAAGCGGTGTAGCCTCCAAAAGAATGTCCTGAGACGGCAATTCTATCAGGGTCAATCATGCCATCTAATGCGCCTGTGTTGAGCGTTTCGAGAGCATAATCAATGGCTTGCGTAACATCATTGGGACGATAAATGTAATGGTCACGCGAGAGGTCATTGAAGCGGTCACTCCCCAAGAGACGGTCAAGCACGGTGTTACCATTATGCTCAATGCCGACGACGACAAATCCATGTGAGGCGAGATGTTCGTTGTAAAAGGTGCTCAAGAGTGGTGATGAGCCATTGCCATGTGAGAATATGACCAGTGGATAGGGGGCATCATCACTGAGTGGTATTGCATCGCGGGTGGCGACCCCAGAAACCTCGAAAATGCCATTGAATTCACTGTAGAGAGCAGGTTCGGTGGCATCAGCCGATGGATACCAAACCCAAATTTTGAGAGGACGGTCACTATCAGGGATGGTGAACGATTGATAACCTACGTCATAATCGCCTCGTTGACCATATTGAGGCGCATCAGGACGGAAGGGTTGTTCATAAGGTTGGCGTGTGAAGATGAGCCACGCAACAGCCCCAGCAAGGAGCACAACGAGTAACAATAAAACGACAGATGTAAACGATAAAAAGACGCGCATTGACTGAGCATAATCCTTGGTGTTATGTGATTAAGAATCTATCCAAAAATAGATAAATTGTTGTTCTATTTAGGCTCTCGGACGCGCCGTTGCGCGTCCCTACGAAACATCTACCTGTGTTTGAGCATGACTTCATGGATAGAATGTAAGCTCATTATACAAGGAAATTTTGAAGACTACCCCTAGGGGGGGTGATTCTACCTGCTGTGATTTTGTATGGTATAGACATCAACAAAAAAACAGGAGAGAACATCATGGCAATCCAAAAACAATTCATCAGTAATCCACTAACAGACACATTGACCAGCGCACCAGCCCGTATCATGACTCAAGCAAGAGCATCACAATATATTGTGGTTGTTCTGAGCGAAAAATCTGATGAACGTATCCTCCCACAAGCGATGCGCAGTGCCCGTGCCAACAAAGCAGAACTGATGATTATCTACCGTTGTGATACACAGCAAACAGCACTTGGCTTAGCCTATGAGAAACAACAAGTAATGAGCATCCGCAACAAGTGCCAAGCACAATATGAGCGTGTGTCGGTTTATTTGCATCAAGGGAACTCAGCCTCACATGCGATTGAAGAGGTGACACATGGCTTGCAAGGGGTAACTGTGTTAATGCCAAAAGCAAAACGGACTTGGTTATCGCCTTTTGGTGGTACATCTGTTGCCAATATGATTCGCCGTCAAGTTGATGTTCTCGTTGAAGAGGTCACACTATAAACGTATCAAACACAAATTTGCATATATCCTCTCC
>JBCCSC010000090.1:0-12243 GCA_039200705.1 Chloroflexota bacterium | reverse complement strand
TTTATTTTTAATTAAGATATGCAAAGTTATTGTAAATCATGAGTAAAAATGAGTGTTAACGCTTTTTGCCTTAATTCGAGGCTATTATTGAAAGTAATTCTGTTACTCAACGAACACTATCAGGAACAAGCATATGGCACAAGAAAGATTACGGGTGGGACTAATTGGTGAGGCAATTGATACAGTAACCGAAGTACAAACAGCATTAGAAGTCGGCAGTGGTGCATTCAGGGTTTATGCGACACCGTCTATGATTGCGCTGATGGAAAGTGCAGCCGTCTCAGCAATTGCTCCTTACCTGCCAGAGGATTCTGCTAGTGTAGGCATCGAAATTCACGTTGAACATCTGTCAGCAACGCCTATCGGCGAAGGCGTAATTGCGATGGCAGAGGTCACCAAAATTGATGGTAAGCGCGTCTACTTACAAATTCGTGCGTGGGATGAACGAGAATTGATTGGTATTGGCACACATATCCGTTACATTACCAACATCCAAGAATTTGAAGCGCGTGTCAGACGTGATACACCAGAAGCATAAAGCAGAATCGTTTTCTTAAATGTAGTGGACGCATCTGTGCGTCCCATAGATAAACTGCCTACCCCTCACGCAGACTGTAGTACACCCTTTGAAAACGCAACATGTAAGCGCATCTGACCCAATTGAATTGTATCGCCATGTGTTAATGGTGTTTGTCTGGAATGAGCTAACCATAATCAAAAATACTTTCACTTAATTACGCTAAATTAAGCGTCACATAAGATAGACGTACAAAGTATTAAGACTACAATAGTATTAGGGCTTAATCTGAGAAGTAAACGTTAACGTATAAACCACCTAATTTGAGTTCATCACCATGCTGTAATTCATAAGCGGTATCAGGTTCAAGTGGGATGCCATTACAACTTGTGCCGTTGGCACTATCGAGGTCACGAATGCCGACCCCTGTGGGTGTTAGGAAAACCAGAGCATGACGACGTGAGACCCCTAGCAAGCGTCCGTGATGAGGTGATAAATCGACAGCTACCTCTAAATTTTCGTCTGCACGGCCAATGAGAATTTCTTGGCTAATGGCGACTTCAATGGCATCGGTGCGATTCCAAATCGAAAATCGAATTTTTTGAGGATGCAATTCTGGATTAATTTCTGTTGACAACTCTGCCATACAATGCTCTCACCACTCTTGAACCCAAGATAAGATGGATAACTCACAATCTCATTATACACAATACAGTCGTGTGCTTCATTGACGAATTATTTTGCCCTCTCATTATCTGCGCTATACTGGTTGCAGTAGAACATAATAATCAATCACGGATGGAGATAAGGTATGTCGTGGGAATATTTAGTGGTATATATCACTGATAGCAAAGTAGCAGAAGATGGTAGCGAATTAGACACGCATTTGGATGCAGACCGCTTCACAGATAAGTTGAATAAATATGGTGATGCAGGTTGGGAGATGGTCTCTTTTGAATGGGAAACAGATGGCGCAAAAGTCGCATTCAAACGCCCTAAGAAGTAATTAGCTTAAATTTGTAGCAGTTCAGGGAGCGTCACAATTACGCTCCCGATAATGCTAAATACCTCACAATTTTCATCGAAATATCTTCATTAAATTTTTCTTTACGCTTTTTCTGTAAAAATGCCCGTATGGTATGTGCAACTCGTCGAAGAAAATTTTAAGAGGCGATTATCATGTCAACTAAGTGGGATAACCCACAAGAAAACAATAAACTGAACCCGATGCCAAAGATGGTCACTCACCTTGCGGGTTTAGTCACAGATGGTGTTCTTGTTCTTGATGACGAAACGAATATCATATTCGCCAACAATGCTATTTCGGATATTTTGGGATACCGTCCACGCGACCTCGTTGGTCAGCCAATTGATATGCTGACACAAGAAACCCTCAGTGATGATATGACAGCATTTATGGTCAAAGCCTTGAGCAACGAGGCACAAGCATCATCTTGGCAAGGGATACGAATGCACGGGCAACATCAAAACGGAACATCTATCCCAATTGAGATTACCATCGATATGCTATCAGAAGATGATACATCTTATTGTTTTGTATTGCTAAAAGATGTGCGTGAACAAGTCACCATTGAGCAAGAATTACAAGCGGATGCCACACGCTATCTCCAAATTTTGGATGCAATTCCTGACATTATCTGCGTCAAGGATTTAGGGTCACGCCTCATTTGGGCAAATCAAGCCTTCCGCAAATTCTACAATGTCTCATTAGAAGACCTCGTCGGCGAAATCCAATACGGGTCTCAAGCTCCCAAGGATATTATTCTAGGTGACCAAACCGTTCTCAATTCGGAATGGGTGATTTACGAATTTGAAGAAACAATAACGCGTCATGATAGTGTAGAGCGTACATTCATGACCACAAAAACACTCATTTATGATAGTAGTCAGCAAGCAAATTTATTGCTGAGCGTCTCATCCGATATTACCTCAGCCAAAACTATTGAACGCTATCTGACAGAAGCTCTCCGACAACGGGAAGAATTAGTCGAACTCAGAACAAATTTTGTCTCGATGGTCTCGCATGAATTTCGGACACCACTATCTGTGATTTTGTCCTCTGCCGATATTTTGCGAACCTATCATGACCGCCTTACGAACGAAAGACGTGATGAAAAACTAGCGACCATTCATGAACAAGTGCAACGCCTGACAGAATTGATGGATCAGATATTGCTCATCAACAAAGGGGATGCACAGGGCTTACCATTTGTCACACAACCGACTGATATCGTCGGGCTATCAAACAGCATCATCGAAGAAGTTCAAATGATCCATCGCACAAATAATGTCAACGTTCGCTTTAATTACACTAATGGGGATACATATTTGCCGATTGACCCCAACTTGTATCGTCATATTTTGCAGAATTTGGTCTCGAATGCTATCAAGTATTCTCGTCCACATGCCGAAGTCAGCGTCAAAATTAATGCCTCCGATAAACAGATGACACTTGCTGTCGCCGATACAGGGATTGGCATTCCAAAAGAAAATCAAGCGAATTTGTTCCAGACCTTTCACCGTGCAGATAACGTCGGCACGATTCATGGTACAGGTCTCGGACTTGCAATTGTGAAACGTGCTGTTGAAACACATGGTGGCACAATCAATTTCAGAAGCATCGAAAATCAAGGGACATTATTTGTGGTCACACTTCCCCTGAATAGTTCGACAATGTATGAGGAACAATCATGACAATACATATTCTACTCGTTGAAGATGAAGATAACTTACGTGCAGAAGTGGCAGAAATGTTACGCCTAGAAGATTTTGTTGTGACTGAAGCCTCAGATGGTCAAGAAGCTCTGACTATTCTACAAGAGACAAGACCTGATATTGTCTTGTGTGATGTCGCCATGCCCAATATGGATGGTTATCATGTCTTGGAACATATCCGCAAGGACGGAGCACTCCTACAACTGCCTTTCATATTTTTAACAGCGCGTGCAGACCGTCAATTTGTTCGTCATGGGATGAATCTTGGCGCAGATGATTACCTCACCAAGCCCTTCAGTCGCAAGGAACTCCTATCAGCAATTGATGCCCGTTTAGCACGGGTGACCACTATCAGCGAACAAGCCGACCAAAAGTTAGACCAGACCAAAAAGCAATTGACGCGTATGGTTGCCCATGAGCTACGCACGCCACTCGTTTCGATGACGATGGTACAAGATGTGATTTCTAACAAGCTGGATGACCTATCCCCAACTGATTTGCGTGATTTGTTTGATATGATGCAAAGTGGTAATAAACGGATGCGTCATTTGGTGGAACAAATGGTATTTTACACCCAACTCAACACAGGAGTGATTGATACCAACACCGTCGAAACACAAGGTCGCTTGTTAGAACTCGATTTTGTGATTAACGAAGCTATTCAAATGGGACGTAGCTTCGCCTATCGTCATGCTGATGGCACAATCCGACGCGCTCATAAAAAACCTTACGCGCCTATCAAATGCCTGATGAAACCACTCAGTTTCGCTTTAGCTGAATTAGTCGCTAATGCCCTCATTTATTCCCCGCAAGGCTCACAAGTGATGATTCAAGAAACAGTTGATGATGTCTGGGTGTATTTGCATATTGTCGATTCAGGTCCTGGGCTGACGACCAACCGCTTACGCAAAGCCTCCGTGCCTTTTGAACAAATTGACCGCGAAAAACAAGAGCAACAAGGGATGGGCTTAGGTTTACCGCTTGCCATCAAAATTGTCGAAATTCATAATGGCGAACTCACCATCAAAGAGACTGCATCACACGGAACAAAAGTCACCGTAAAATTACCACTCGTCGTCATGTGATGAGTCATGTGTGTTCAATATCTTGTCGATATGAATAAATTAAGTGGTAGTGGTTAAAAGATAAGTGATGGTTGGCATTTGGTACACTAGTCACATCATACAAGAAAGCGTCATATTCGCCTGTCGGTCATGTGATAGTGTGACCATCATGAGAAACAGAACGAATAAATGTAGCAATCCTCAATTCTAGGGTGTATTGTGTGCATGAGCCTCATCACAGACATACAAGCCAAACGAGAGAGCGAGTCTTGAAAACAAGTCAAAAACGGATTAGTTTGCGTGGGATTGAGCGTGTGTTCAAACTGAGTCCTTCGGACACCGCTTGCTCCCCTGCTTACACAGGCTGTTTGCCCTAGTACTTACATTGGGCGAAGGACAAGAAGAGTGGCGCGGTCTCACACATTGAACACTGGAATAACACCCTTAGACAACCTTTAGCACAATACGATGAAGTTAAGGAATCGTATCCACTAATCTGAGTGGATGCATCGGATTATGCTTGGATAGTTTATCATGGACTATAATTTGCATAAGCTATTACTTACTACTTAACTACTACCCAAACCCTTACGCCTCACCTAATTAACTATACGGAATAGTCAAGTTTGAGGGAGGGCTCCATCAAGGTCGTATCACAGTTTCGGCATTGCCAAACCGTTTGTACAGCCGCAACACCGACTTTCTCTGCAACGGCTTCTGGCCAAACTTGAATACCAGCCAAGTCAAATTCAGTTTCTTCTTCGCAGGACGGACAAATGCCGTGATGCAAAATGGGGCGTGTTTTTTCGTTTTGTCGCTCAGGCATCGCTGTCCTTCCTTCACTGTAATAATTCACTATACTTTTAATATACACCATATTTGCTATTTTGTGTCAGAATTCAGACGATACTCAAACAAATGAAGTATTAGCCCTTAGCTATCAGCATTCAGCTAAGCCTCAAAAGCGTAACGCAAAGAACACGAAGGCACAAAGACGCAGAGCAATTAAGACAGAAATACAAAGTTTTTTATTGTTTAGCATCTAGTTTTAGCCAGATGCGATTCCTACAAACCTTATGTCATTTTTATCAGTACAACCCTACATCGCATGACACATGCCTTGTCTCTACATCCCTCAACTTTATTGAGTCTGTGTAGGATTGAGGCATACTTCAACCGTTTATATTTCAGTATTACTTTTGTGGTCGTGTAAGGTTTTTTGGTTTTTGAGGCATTTAAGAAACAAAAAGGACAAGCGGTTGCTTATCCTCTGATTTTTATGAGATTGTTTGTTAGAGCATTTGATGCTCTAGCAGGGTAGCTTATTCGCCGACAGGGGTAACTGCGCTTGCTTGGAGTCCTTTGCGACCTTGTGTCACTTCAAACTCGACAGGGGTGCCTTCTTCGAGGGTTTTGTACCCTGTCACTTGAATTTCTGAAAAGTGGACAAAGAGGTCATCGCCACCTTCGCGGGTGATGAAACCATAACCTTTTTCCGCATTGAACCACTTCACTGTACCTTGTTGACGTTCTGCCATTATGTGATTTCTCCTAATTAAATGATATTTGCTACAAACCTGCTTTGTACCTGTCTAACATCATTTATTAGGATATTGACGCGGCACGCTAGAAACTGCATTTGAGCGTCCACATATCTGACCCGCGTTTGTTGAGGTGTCCTGCTATGCTTCAAACTGCTTTGCATTTCGTGATAGGTTGTGTAGGGTGCACCTTCTCATGCACCAATGAGGCAAGACATCATGCCTACTTAATTCCTCATTGCACATTAAGGATAGCATATTTCGATAAAATGACGATAGTGAGTTTTATGGTGGCAACGCGATTATTCGAGACGAATATTCTCAACCATCTCAGTTATTGCATTGATGACAAAGTTCGGTTGATCGAGATGAATATGGTGTTCTGCGTTATTAACTGTAACTTGAACGCCATTCATTGATAAATTAGCAAGTTCGCGTTGCATGATTTGCCACGTTTCATCAGCAGCCTCAAGTTGGTCGATAGACAATCCTCGTGGCATTTGCTCAGGATTATCTAAGAAACTTTCGCCTGCGGTGAGCACAACTATCGGTAAATCGCCCAAGAAATCAGGGGGAGTTGTCTGACGAACAGTTTCGTTAAAAGATTGTAATTCTTGGAGACTTGCAGCGCAAAAATGTGTCTGATAAAAACGGGAGACAGCTTGTTCGCGTAGTTCAGGTTGGTTATCGAGATGAGATACGTAATTATCTGCGGAATTGAGCAGACGAGGTAACCCGAATGGTGCAGCAATCTGACACACTGTTAAAAGTGTTGATTGCCCATTATTGAGAGCAACAATTTCTTCTGGTAGGCGTGTGGCTTGATTCTCGTGTGCTGAATCAATTAAGACAAGTCCTGCAACATCATCAGGGTATTGTTCTGCATATTGGCGAACATATATGCCACCTGCGGAGTGACCGACTAGGAGAAATGGCGCACTTTCACCTGCATTTTCTAGCAAGGTATTGAGGCGATTTGCGACAGCCGTGCTACTGGTGAAGGTATCAGCAAATTCGCTCCAGCCTAAGCCAATACGGTCATAAACGCAGGTTCGGGTAGTTTCGGCAACTTCTTCACGGACGCGATACCAAATTAGGGAATCGTCTCCAAGACCTGATTCAAAAACAACTGTTGGACTGCCTTCGCCTTCGCAATGAATGTGCATCAATGTGCCATCGACATCGACTAATTCACCAGCAGGTGGGAATTTTTCTGCGTCAAGGATTTGTGCGCGTTGTTGATAGAAGTATCCAGCGAGTAACACTAGTGACACAATGACGACGAGGTTAATGGCGATAATGCCAGCTTGTGCTAGGCATCCTTTTTTGGGACTTGGGCGATTTCTTGCCATGTCTTTATGATTTCTCTATGTGTGTTTCAAATATTATAGTCGGATTCAGCATCTAACAATATTGTTAGCTCTCAAAACCCTGTGAATAACCCCACAGGTTAGGACAATCATACCAACGCGAGGTTGGCAAAAAGCATATGTCGATTTTTTAGCGTTCATCTATCAACTCAACTCAACTAGCATATTATGGACAATGAAGGCTAAATTTGTACTAAAAATACGATAGGCGGAGTTCAACATGAAAGATTTATCGCATGGCATCACATCTGAGGATTATTGGCAAGGCAATCTGGATGCAGGGGTGCAGATTGTGATGTATGTGGATGTTAGTGACCCTGAATTCAGTACATTGCATCAGCAAGCGATGACAATACGAGACACATTCGAGGAACAGATTGTGCTTGTGTATCGTTATTTCCCAAATACTGAGAAAAATCCTTTGGGGTATGCAGTTGCACAGGCTTTAGCATCTGCAGGGAAGCAGGGACAATTTTGGGCAATGGTAGCTCAGTTAGCAACACATCCACAACAATTGAGTGATGGCGCATTGCGTCAACATGCCAATGCGATTGGCTTAGATAAAACACAGTTTGAAGATGACTTTTCGCATCCGACAACGCTCAAGCGGATTCAGCGTGATATGGAGAGTGCTAAGGCAAGTGGTGTGGCATCTGCCCCTGCTATTTTTATCAATGGGGTTCGTCAACAAAGGCTGTCTCAGTCATATATCAAGAGACTCATCCAATCGAAATAACCGTTATAGTGCCAACCGCCAAGGCACCAAGAACGCCAAGAAAAGACTTTAAAGATGCTGTTTGTTAATGTGGTGAATGATGTTTTTTACCTGTTTGGATTAATACGCTACCCAAAAACGCACTTTAGTAATAATTGTTAATAAATGCTGACAAAATATGTCCAATTATTACATTGCTTGCGATGAGGCTTATCGTATATAGTGTAATAGACTGTTATGGTCATTTTGTTTAGGACACAATATAGGGGTAGTTTTATGGCTAAAGCCAAAATCCGTGCAACCAAGCAACGTACACGCGAACTCGTCCGTAAAATGATGCAGATTCGCAACAGCTAATTGCTAGCTGAACTCCTTTTGAGAGATGCTCCGAGAACGGGGCATTTTGTTTTAATGTAATAATGCTTCAAAATTTTGGGCTTAGTCAGTAAGATTCGCAACTGATAAATGCTATTGCATCCATACCATTGACGAAAGTGCTTAGATGACCCATGAGAAATTTATTGCTTGTACTTTTTCTGTTAAGTGTGATTATCACGGGGTCAGCACAAGAAACATCGGCGGATAATTGTATTGCACTGATGGGCGATTCCTTACCTGCAGGAACATTTGTAGCGAATTTGCCCGCGACAGGGGTAACGGTTTTACAAGGTGAGCGAATGTCACATCTGTTGGATGATGCTCTGCGCGAGGCAAACTTACTCCACTATGGGATTTACGACCTCAGTTTAGGCGCGAGTAGCCTGACAGCACCAAATAGCGAACCTTACTTACAATCACGCGAGGCTGTTTTAGGTAGTGCGCTGAATTGTCGCTTTGTGGTGATTTTTCCGTTTTTGAATGACCTCTATATTGCAGATGATAGTGATGATGGCATTGCGACATATGGTGAGGTGATGCAAGACTTGATGATGCTGATACGCGAGGGTAGTCCTGATAGTCAGATTATTGTGATGGATTATTACATTACGTCCTTGCAAGGGGCTGGCAATATGACCTATGGTGAGGATGTTTCGGCATTGCATGTGACCTTTATGAATGAAGCACATGGCATTTTATGCGATACCGATGCTCAGGTCACTTGCTTAGCGACAAATACACTCTTGCTTCCGATTACAGAGTACGTTGTGGGGAGCATTTCACAAGTTGATTATGAAGAAGCAGGTTATGTCGTGGTGAATCCAAATGACCAAGCGATGGTGGATGCGTTTTGGGCAAGCACGCCTAATAATCCTATTCTAGGCGATGGCTTACACTTTAACCCTGCTGGACAAGCGCGTATCGTTGAGGCATTGATGACACGTTTTGCCGAGCTTGACCCTATGCAGTTTGCGCCATTTTTGCAGTAAACATGAGAACTCATCCTAATAGCTCTAAGAGTTGTACGCCACGATTGTTGAGATAGTAATATACGGAGCGTCCTGCGCGATTAGAGGCAATTAAATCGGCTTCTTTGAGTTGGCTCAATTGTTGGGAGATTGCCCCTGGCGTTACGGCTAATTTCTGTGCAAGGTCTTTGGTAGATGTTGGTTGCGCTAATTCAGCTAACAAGTGTGCGCGATTATCCCCAAATAACACAGTCATTGCATTTGAATCCGTTGGGCGTGTTGCTTGATTCCATAAACCTGCGCCATAGGCTCGGTAGGTGATGACCACAGGGCGGTCTGGAATGGTTTGCACTAGCACATCACAAGATGACACCAAGTGCGGTATCAAGACTAAACCGTGTCCTTGTGGGTCAAAGGGTTTGGGTGGTGTGGCGCGTGTCGCAATAGATAAGACATCTGAGGTTTCAAAAGTCATACTAGTATCAATCCCATGAAATAGACTAACTGTACCCCCTAGCACAAGTTGGCGAGAATGGTGCATGATGTCACCTTCGAGGATGGTGCGAATTCGTTGCCAATATGGTTGCATCACCACAGTCCAAAAATGTGCGATTTCATCTACAGCTTGTTCACGCAAGGCTGATACATCACTATACGGCGTTGTAATCATGCCTTGTTGATGCAAGTAAGCAATTTCTTCTTCGATTTGGGTAATCGGTGTGTTAGCAACCTGCTGGAGTTCATCCTCAAATTTGACTTGGGCATGGTCAGGGAGTGGCAACATGAAATCCATGACATAGTTGCCTGTGGGATGAAATTTCTGGAATGCCGATAAATCGTTTATCTCTATACGTGATTGTGCCATTTCTAACCAATCACGCATGGGATGTGTCGTGGGATTAAGATGCAAGAGCGCACGCATCGCCAAGACAGTTATCATCATTGGGCTAATGGCAAAGCGAATTTTGGTCAAATCTTCTGTAGAAACGGCAATCTGCATCATGAGTGGTATTCCTCTTTAGATATACATCACTCTAGCATAGGTGTATCAGGAACGCGATAGATTTAGCTGACACTAAATGAATTTATCTCTGTAAAAAGGCATTCTAGGATGGCTTCAAAAAGAGGAGAAAAACTAATGAACGACTACACCCTTTTGAAGTTGTCCGAGCAACATCAGCACGATATGCAAGCACAAGCCAAACAACAACGCTTGCGTCGGATGATACGCCGTGCTTGTACTCCAAATCGCTTACGACGCGCCAAGCAGTTTTTGTTACTTCTGGTGACTAATCGCTTCTAGGCAATTGATTGTCATATAGAAATCTCATGGTGATTCGATTAAGATAATAGATATTCCGTCTAATTATTTTCAAGAAAATCATCATGAGTAACACACCTGACATTGTCATTGTGGCATTTTACAAATTTGTCCATTTGCCTGATTTCCGAGCGTTGAAGCAACCCTTGCTTGACTTATGCAAGTCGCATGGCGTGTATGGGACAATTCTATTAGCCGAAGAAGGCATCAACAGCACGATTGCTGGCACACGCGAAGGCATTGATACGGTGCTAGAATCCTTGCAAGATGACCCCCGTTTTGAGCCGTTGACCGTCAAAGAATCGTATGCTGATTTTATCCCGTTTCAGAAGATGAAGGTGCGCCTCAAGCAAGAGATTGTGCGCCTTAAAGTGGATGGCGTTAACCCCAATAAAACAGTCGGCACATATGTTGAGCCTGATGAGTGGAATCAGCTTATCAGTGACCCTGATGTGGTCGTGATTGATACACGCAACGATTATGAAGTCAAAATTGGGACATTCAAAAATGCGATTAATCCCGAAACGGATTCATTCAATGAGTTCCCTGAGTTTGTGGATCAGAATCTTGACCCTAGCAAACACAAAAAAGTAGCGATGTTCTGCACAGGCGGTATCCGTTGTGAAAAAGCAACATCAATGATGCTCGAACGAGGTTTTGAGAATGTCTATCATCTCAATGGGGGTATCTTACGCTATTTGGAGTTGATGCAAGCTGATAATAGTCTGTGGGAAGGAGAGTGCTTTGTCTTTGATGACCGCATCAGCGTGAATCATGATTTAGCCCCTGGAACAACTTTTATCTGTGATTATTGTAAAGAAGTGGTCAATAAGCAGGTTGATATTTGCCCCTACTGTGGCGAAAAAGTTGAACCCCTACCGCCTCCGCCAAGTGTAGCCATATAAATTCAAAATGAGGACGATTATCCGTCCTCTGCTTGTATGCTATCAATGTGGTTGTAGAGCGCGTGCGACCAAACCAATACCCCCAGCAAATGTCCCTAAGATGATGATGGTTGTGATTAGATTTGTGGGTTCAAAGTAGATACGCAAGTTGATGAGAATCCCTACAATGATAATCAAGAAGCCACCCACTGTGAGTACCCAGCCGAAGAAATTTTTGCCATTGAAAAATAATAAACCAATACCAATCATCAATGGAATGAGCGCAACACCAAAATTGTTGATTTGGTAGTTCGTGCCACCGAATCCAAAACCAAAGCCGAAGCCACTGGTAGTCACCACAATGCGACTGAGGAAGAGCCAACCACCGACTAAAATCATGACTGACCCAATGAAAAATTCAATCAAACCGCCTGGTGTACCGCCCGCCCCACGCTTATCATAATCATTCATATCAACAAAAACTCCTAAATTATGCTTATCTGCCACCAGTATAAGGGATGTTGTGAGCTAAATTCATAAAACCCCTATCAATTGGGGACTACTATAACGTTAACTGTTTGGCTTAATAAAACCACACTTAAATTAAGTACATGGTTATAAATTCATGAATTATACTCATAAGTTAATTATTTGGTGACTTTCAGCACATCTCGTTGGATGTCATTACGAATTGTTGTAGGGACGCGCAACGTGTCATGCGATGTAGGGTTATAAGTATTTGGTGCGAC
>JBCCSC010000089.1:0-13580 GCA_039200705.1 Chloroflexota bacterium | reverse complement strand
TGTTGAGTCTATTTGGGACAACCCCTTACCTTGTATCCATTTTAGACACCCTCCGACCCCTAAGTTTACTCGTATCTCGTGCCATATGTTCAAAACATATGGCTAGCTTGTCTTGGGAAGTGCGCTAAAGGCACTGCTTTTGAACCCCTTTTAGTGGGTGAGTTGCTAGTAAAGGATAAGTTCGTCAAAAGTGATGCGTAAAGCATGTGTCAATAAAGAAGCATAGACTTTGATTCCAAATCCAAGTTGAGTGACAGCATGAAGCCGTTGCATACCCATGCGCTCAAAAATACTGTGCATAGCTTCGATTTTAGAGCGTACATGAAAGAGAATTGGTTCGTGTTCAGGAGAGAGAGTGCGTTTCATGTTGCGATGTGGTTTTGAAATGAACGTTAACCCATCTTCAGCAAAAAGAGAACCATGGAGATGACTGACATATGCCCCGTCAGCATAAATTGTGACTGCGGAGGGTAAATTGCCCGTGATAGCTTGTAAAGTTGTCAGTTCATGCCATACAGCAGGAACAATGTCAAAGCCTAGTGGGAAGCCATAGGCATCACAAATCCAGTGTAATCGCCAGCCACAGAACCACATATTTTTGGCGGCTACAAACCCGACAAACCCTTTGACCTGTGGTATGAGCTGACATCTCTCAGCATAGCCTTTGTTGCACACAGGCAAGGGCATTGTGTCAACAACACAGGCTGTTTTAACTTGGCGTTGGGTCATCATGTCATCTAGTAGGGTCATTAGTTCATCACTGGCTTGGTGAAGGCGACGATTGAAGCGAGACACACTGATTTTGGGAATGTAACCTGTTAAGTATAGGACTTGTAAAGCACGTTCATGATGGTTCTGAAAATATCGAGATGCAACAATCGCGACGGTAAGAATTTCGGCTGTGCTGATACGAGCGTGATGATGGTCACAGTGTCCCATTCTTTTCAACGTATCGTCTAGCTGAACGTAGACGTATATAATGTATAGTGCGTCCATGAAAGCCTCTTTTTGTTTTCTTGGTCGATAACTTTAAGAGTTTAACTTTTTCATGGACGCTTTTACTAGCAACTCACCCCTTTTAGTGGGTTTCCCATTTTGAACTTAGCGGATGGTTTTGAACCATCCGTGAGAGTAAGGGTACGGGGATGCTGTTTTGGATATTGGGTCGGGGGTCAACCCCGTTGGACTCAACATGTGTGTCGTCCCGAACGGGCGCAGACGCTACTACGCCCCTACATATGTGATGGAATCTGCTCTAATTGCCATTACCTGAATTCATCGGCGCACGGACTTCTAAACCGAGACGAATAGCATCATCAGCAAGTGTCACCTCAGTGAAGGTCACCGTTGCTTCGCTATCTTCGAGTTCACGCGCGGCATCCGATAAACCTGTAGCGAGGTCATCTTGCGCTTCTGTGATTAAGCTCTCGTCATATTCACAATCGGCTTGGACATCGGTAATTTGTACATCAATGAAGCCTGTTTCGGTTGTGCCCATCGCAATAGTCACTGAACCAGCACTCCGAGAACTATCAGCACACAGTACGTCGCCACTGACGACAAGCTGACCCTCTTGAATGTCAAACTCAGCATCACGGATGAAGTCTGATTCACCAAATGAAAAATTGGCTGAATCACCTGAATTGAGCATCGTTTCTGTCACTGAAAAATTGCTGTTGACGACCAATTCACCATTTTCAATGTTGATGGATGTGCCACAGGCTGCCACAAATAAAGCAAGTGCGGTTAATCCAATGGCTCTGAATACGAGTTGCATAACTGTTCCCCTTTTAAATAATCGAATAGTGTTAAGCTACCACCCATTATTACGCATAAAGAGGTTTCTATGTTGCAATCACTCTGACGTTTTTATTGGTTTTATATGCTTTCGATTTTTGTGAGCCATTGATTGAAATGTGGACAGCTTTTTCGCATCGCCTCAACGCCAATGTCAATTGCGATACCATAGCCATGAGCAACTTTGTCGTAACTCTTGAGTAACTTGAGGATTCGCTTTGAGGGAGGGTCTTGCAGGTTGATTTCTTCTGGATTGGTATATTGCTCACTTATCTTCTGTAACTTTTGAGCAATTTTACTATTTTCACCGACTACTTCTTGCACAATCTTTTCAGTGTCAGTGAAGAGCAATGCTTCAAATTCATGAATGGAAAAATAAGGTAAAAACTTAGAATGATTGATGATCTTTGCAAACTGCTCTTCTAAAAAAGCTACTCTATCTGACAAACTGCCTTGTTCAGCCTTTTCATCGTGATAGCTTGGGAAGTCAGTTGGCAAGCGATAAAAGTCAATCATCGTTGTAACCAGTGAAGTACTCGAATCTTGCAACATGCGTTGTAAATCGAATTCAACCTTGCCAAAGCTAACAATCCCACCCCGATATGCAGGATTGCCTTTGGCTGGACGTTTCGTTTTAGCGATAACAGGCGTTAAATAGATATTCTTAACTTGAAAGTAATCGTTCAGGACATCTACAAATTCGTTTTCAGTTTGCCCTTCGACTAAAACCTGTACAAACTTCAATTATGATGCCTCTCGTTGTGGACGACCACCGATGACATTTTTCTCCCAAAGGTCGCCAATGCCGTAGCCACTATATTCTGTCATCCAATCATCGAATGTTTCTGTATCCAGTCGCGCAAAAGTAGATTGTTTGTCTTTGCGGTCAACCACAATAATATCCTCTAAGTCAAATTGATTAATCAGCGGAACAGATTGTGTCGAAAGAATCACTTGCGTCTTTGTAGCAACACTCCGCAATAAACTGACTAAGATATTAATTGCAAATGGGTGCAGACCCAGTTCAGGTTCATCAATCAAAATGAGCGATGGCAGTTTTTCATCTGGTTGCAGTAACAAGGTTGCAAGGCACATGAAGCGCAATGTGCCATCTGAGAGTGTATGTGCATTGAAGACGTTATCGGCTGAATTGACATCACGCCATTGCAAGCGAATAGTATCTTCATTAAGTGGATTCGGACGCAAAACAAAATCATCAAAAAATGGCGTTACTCGTTTGACTGTTCGCATAATCTTTCGATAATAACTGGGATACTTCTCTTGTAGTAAATACAGATAAGCTGCGAGATTTGACGCATCAGGTTTGAGACGGTCATTTTCGTGAATATTGCCTGCTTGTTTGATGGCAGAGTCGGGGCTGGTATCGTGAAAGTGATAAATCTTCCAATTACTTAATGTATCAATAACATAATCCACCACAACGCGCCGTCTATACTGTTCTGATACATCGAATAACAGTGTTTCTCGATGTCCTTCTCCTACGCGATAATCTAGTCCATTAGCATAGCGCGAACGGTCATGGAAAGAGTAGCCTTCGTAAGCAAAAATGAGTGTGCCTTGTTCTGATGGAATTAAGCTAATCTCGTAACCATTAGCATAGTTATCGTCAACGAAGGTCAATGTAATGTCGATTTCAGAAGTTGTTTTACGACCATAATACAAAAGGGAATCTGCACCAATTGCCCCAGAATACGTCTGTAAGCGACTTTCCAAGATTTCATTGAGAAGCCGAAATAATGAAATGAAGTTGGATTTACCAGACCCATTCGCACCAATTAGCACATTGAGGTCACGCAATTTAATATCTAATTCGCGGATGGATTTGAAACCAGAAACTTGAATACTTTCAAGTCGATTGGACATGGGACTTCTCTAATTCTAAGATGTTTATTCTGTTGCTCAAGTATAACATAATCTGTAGCAGTGAAGCCCCATTCAACTATCAATCACCAGCAATAGGCTCTTCGATTTGCGTATACTTTTTGACCACTTGACGTGCTGTGACCATGCGATGGACCTCGGATGCGCCATCATAAATGCGGAAAGCACGCGCACTTTCGTACCATGCACTGAGTGGTAAATCACGGCTGATGCCTGTACCACCACAAATTTGAATACAACGGTCAATCACGCGATGTACTGTCTCGCTGATGGTGACTTTCGCCATGCTGGTTTCGGAACGGGCTTGTTCGCCTTGTGTCAGTAACCATGCGGCATGTTGCATCATCAAACGCGCTTGATACAATTCAATTTCACTATCTGCGAGTGCGAACGCAACCGACTGATGCTCAATCAATTTTTTGCCGAATGCCTCGCGTTTGTTAGCATATTGTGTCGCAATTTCTAAGGCACGTTGAGCAATGCCTGTCCAGCGCATACAGTGGGTGAGTCGGGCAGGAGCAAGGCGCACCTGAGCAATCGAAAATCCTTGTCCGAGTTCACCCAAAATAGCACTCTCTGGCAGACGCACATTGTCGTATTTTATCTCGACATGCCCACCAAAGTCTTTGAGTCCCATTGTGGGCACATCACGGATGATATTCATCCCCGCCGTATCACGGTCTGCAATGAAGATACTCGTCCCTGAATAAGGATGCACATCAGGGTCAGTGACCGCCATGATGAAGAAGAAATCGGCAATTTCACCATTCGATGTGTACCATTTATGCCCGTTGATGACCCATTCATCGCCATCTTTAACCGCCCGACTTTGCACCATACGCGGGTCACTCCCTGCCCCTGGAGGTGGTTCAGTCATGCTAAAGGCACTGAAGACCTCACCAGCCACGAGTGGACGCAGATATTTTTCGGTTTGTTTGTCGTTCGCAAAGGTATGGAGCATGTGCATATTGCCTTCGTCGGGCGCAGCACAATGGATTGCCGATGGTCCTAAGAGGGAGCGTCCTGCTGCTTCGAGAACAGGCGTAAATTCACTGATGTTGAGTCCTAATCCGCCGAGGTCTTTTGGCATAGTCGGTGCCCAGATGCCTTCTGCTTTTGCTTTCTGACGTAATGACTGTATCTCATCCATGGTGACTTCGCGTTGCTCTTGTAGCACAACGCGCTCAATGGGGATGACCTCACGCTCAATGAATTGTTCCACACGATGCACAATCCGCGTGACATGTTCTGGTACTGTAAAATCCATTTTTAACCTCTCAAAATAACTTTAGTTGATTTGTTCCCATTATAATCTGATGTACCTAAAAAACCGAATCGTGATTCAATTCTTCTGATGACTGATTGACTGTATACTCAAGTAGACTAGTTGATAAATTTGTGTGGGTTATATGGAATCTCAAAAAGCCAAGCGTGGTGAACAATCTATTTGGAATGAAGCAATTTATTTGCTAAAGCTGACACGTAGCATCGTGCTATATAATTATCGCTATGATGAGGCTTATGAAGTTGCTTCATGGCGACGACTTGTGATTCTCACTATTGTGACCTTATTGTTGGGCACAATAATCGAGAGTGCGATTAATACTGCTTTTGTTGCCTATGTTGATTGGACTGCACGTACTAGTAACGTATTTGTCAATCTACTGTCGCTCTTAACCTCATTTACCGACGACCCTTTACTTACATTGTGGAGCTTTGTCTATGGGATGGCAATATCGATCCCTCTGAGTTTGCTATTGGTAATCATCTTGGCTTACGCCATACGACAATTTCTAATTGACGACACTTCAAAGGAACAAGTTACATTGGTTCAATTAGCTTTCGGGGTAGCTATCATTGATGGTGTCTATTCGCTAGTAATCTATCCAATAACCGTTCTGATTCAATTACTTTACGTAGTGGGTATGTCACTTTTTGGTTTCGACTTAAGTATACCAATGGGGCTGATGATTGCTCTCGGGCTTCTCGCAATTATATTGATTTTTCATATCTATCGTACCCTCTACCGCTATATCAAAGAAAAATCAGTAACAGAGTCGCACTCGCTGCTACGATTTGTTCTTATTTTGTTTGGTGTACAATTTATAGCGATAGTTCTAGCATCATTAGTCGGAGCAACTTTATTGCCTCTCTATCAGATGGTTGCGCGTACTATATAATTTTGTAAATATGACAAACAATTAGGTCAGTAAAGTAGACTGATTGCTTCCCCACGCTTGATGACTTCCGCGCTGACTTTGCCTTGCTTGTTTGCTAGAATGATACCTAACATCAATCAGTAAGCAGGAATAGCACACCATCATGACGAAACCGTCACAAGATGAGATTGAAATCGCCACTCCCGAAGAGCAACGTGCAGCTATTAACGATGCTTTACTAGAGCATCTCGGCGAAAACTGGCGCAAGGACTGGATTCTGGTTCATGATGCAAATGACCTTGTGCGTGTGCATCAAGGCGAAATCAACATCGATTTTCAGGCAGATTTACTTGCCAATGTGGAGATTATCGAACGTCCAGCCAATCCGCTACAACTCAGTGGACGCAACATCGCCCTCATGATTATTGGAACATTCTTATTCCTTGCTTTTACCATTGCCACCCTCGCTGGAGTCTTCGGATGATGCCAGCATCTACTGCTTCTTACGGACACGATACATCGTGTCCCTACAATGATGTGTCTTCTGTAGGGACACCATCTATAGCGTTCGCCCAACCTATCATTCACATCCTGATAGGGCAATAATTGGGTATCGTCATGCCAAAACAGTTCTCATCACAAGGCTTGCTCTTCACAGGATTGGTCGTTCTCATCATCCTAATTGCGCTACCTATCCTCACTTACCCCATGGGACGCGACCAAGGCATGTATGCCAACATTGGTGTCAGTATCCTCAATGGTGGCACGCCCTTCATTGATGTGTGGGACATCAAACCGCCTCCGATTTACTACATTTACGCTCTTGGCATTCGTATTTTCGGACAAAGCACAGAAGCAATTCGAGCGATTGATATTTTGCTTGTGCCTATTGGGATGCTGGGATTATTCGCTATCGGCAAACGCCTCAACAGCACACGCATCGGATTATTATCTGCCTTATTATATGGTGCGTTCTATTTCAACGATGGCTTCCAGAACCTCTCACAGAGTGATTCGCTGGCGACCATCCCTGCGATTTGGCTTGGCTATTGGACAATCCGCACTGTACAAACCGACCCAAGGTCACGCGAAGTATGGCTATCCGCATTAACGACAGGCGCAATCAGTGGTGTCTTGTTGTGGTTCAAGCCTCAACAATATGCTTTCATCGTCGTTGCGATGATACTCTATCAAATTATCATCCGCTTGCGTGATGGCAATCGCCTTAGCTTAGTGCGCGAGTCTATCGCCTTTGCTGTCGGTGGCTTACTCACAGGTGGAACATTATTGCTCTATTTTTGGTCACAGGGGATGATTGCCGAAATTCTGATTGTTGCGGAGGGCACATCTGCTTACAATGCTCAAGGCTATGATGGGTCAGCATTTATCAAAAACATGAGTCAAGGATTATACTTCCGCGCGACAGTCTGGCATGGTTTATTTGCCTTAGTTGGCTTGGGTTTACTCACAAGTATCTGGCACATTGTTCGCAAAAATCAGCAATCACCAGAAATGATGCTGTTCGTTTTGTGGTTGATTGCAGGTTTAGCGTTCGCTTTTGTGCAAGCGAAAGGCTTTGATACCCATTGGTTTCCGATGTTGCCTCCAATGACACTGATTGGCGCAATTGGGCTTCATCACATCTTGCCGACACACCGCAATCTTATCAACACGGTTGTTCATAGTATCTTGGCGATTGCCATTCTGAGCATTCCTATGATGACCACATGGGGACGTGCTTTGCCCTTCATCACAGGACAACAAAACCGCTACGACTATTGGGATACTTTCCAAGCCAATGACCTCAAGCCCGAAGAATCTTTCGCTGTGACCGCGTATCTACAAGAGCGTGTGCAGAGAGGCGATTCACTCTTTATTTGGGGTTTTCGTCCCGAAGTGTATTATATGGCACAATTACGTCCAGCGACTCGCTACCAAGCACATTTTCCATTGGTTGCGCCTTGGTATCCGACAGCGTGGCAACAGAACAATGTCGATATTCTATGGGCTGCCATGCCACCATATGCGCTCATCCTTGAAGATGATTTCATGCCTTGGGTGACCGATTTTGATGCTGATTCACACACTTTATTGCAAGATTACATTGAACTCAACAACTGGCTAATTGCTAATTACGAACGTGTTGATGAGATTGGTGATTTCATCATCTGGAAGAGAGCCGACCTGTGACCGATTCTGTCAGTATCCGCAAAGCAACAATAGGCGATTTAGGTGCAATCAAAGCCCTGATTGAGCAATACGTCAATGATGGTATTTTACTCCCACGCACCTATCGAGAATTAGCTGATTTGCTTGACCATCTCTTTGTTGCGGAGCTAGAAGAGGAGATTGTTGGTTGTGCTGCCCTCGATATTTACAACAAAAAACTTGCTGAGATTCGTAGTCTCGCGGTTGCGCCTCAAGCACAGGGTAAAGGCGCAGGGAAGTTACTCGTTCAAGCCTGTGTTGACCTTGCACGAGAAAAGCAAATCCTCGAAGTGATGGCAATTTCTGCGAGTGAAGATTTTTTCAAGTCTTGTGGCTTCGATTTCACCCTCCCGAATCTCCGCAAGGCATTCTTCATCCAGACTCGTGATGAACTTTAGAGATAAGTAGAATTTTAGCCACTCTTAAACACACCATAACAAAGACTCATGATTTCATATCGCACTATCAAACTCTCTTAATACATGCTTTGTATAATGCCCGATATTATGCAAGTTTCTACGATTGAGGTTGCCATATGGCACAATCTACCTCTCATCCTGATTGCGTCCATTGCAAGTTCATGGTGCGTCACAAAAATGGAGAATATCGCTGTCGGCAACATGATGTCATCCTACATACGCCTGTCAGCATTTTTTGTAACCTCATTACCCCACCTGAAGAAAAAGATGGTGATTATGAGCAGTGGTTCACACAAGCGATGAATGCTGAAAAACTTGACCACAATACGCTCTATACATGGGTCGAAACTCCCACACGCGATAAAATAGGCGTTAAAGAAGTGCAAATTGATGCCGAAGTCATCGCCACCATCACATCTTATCTCGCGTGGTCAGCAGGAACATTCTGGCAAGTCATCCGCACCTTGCGCCAACGCAAACGCAATCACTACAAGCAACATGGCTATAATATTGATGATGGCAGTTAGATTGTCATCATTATTGTCCGTCTAATCTCACAATCCGCGCTATAATATCCACAGTACATCTGTATATGATGTATTTTTACGTCTGATAATTAAACATCAACAACTAAGTGAACTTTCGTAAAGGTTTGGAAAAAGATTCATTCAATTTTGATGGACACGCAAAAGCATGTCCCTACGAAAACCTTTCATTGTAGGGACGGCATTCTTGCCGTCCGCCGAGACTAACAACTAATAACCAACAACCAATCACCATCAACCATCTAGGAAACACGTTATGATTTACGTCACGCGCCCAGGAAAATATGCCTTAACTCTCAATTCACCTGTGATGACAGCCGCAGGCGTGATGGGCTTCGCCAATGCCTATCACAATATGCTCAATATCAGCAAACTGGGTGCATATGTGACCAACCCTGTGACATTAGAGCCTTGGTCGCCAGCCACAGGGACGCGCGTTGTGCCAATGAATGCAGGGATTTTGATGCACACAGGCTTACCTAATCGTGGCGTTAGTGGCACGATAAAAGAATTTAAAGCGGTTTGGCGCGATATGGAAATTCCAATCATCATGCACTTAGTCGCTACCGAAGAAGACCATATCCAACGTGCTGTTCAGCGTATTGACCGTGAAGAAACCATTAGTGCGATTGAACTCGGTTTACGTGATGATATCACTTGGCAAGATGCTGAACAATTGGTCAAAGTGGCAAAACGCAATGCCGAAAAACCTGTTCTTGTGCGTTTGCCTGTCTATGATGCGTATGCACTTGCTGAAGTCGTCGCTGATGCAGGTGCAGATTCCCTAGTCATCGCTGCACCGCCTCGTGGAACAGCCCGTGACCCGCGCAGTGGCAAATTGGTCAGTGGACGAGTCTACGGACCTATTGTGAAGTCAATGGTTTTGCGCCTCGTGGGTGTTCTTGCGAATCGCATCCAAGATGTACCGATTATTGGCGCAGGGGGCATTCATTCACCACAAGATGCACGCGATTATCTCGAAGCAGGAGCAGTTGCAGTTCAAGTTGATAGTGTGACATGGATTAAACCGCGCATGGTCGAACGCATTGCGCGTGACCTCAGTGGCAGTCTCGTCACACGCATGACCGATGCCTTCCCTGATGAATGGCATCCTGATATGGGCGATACTGAATTTCATGAGATGTTCGGGGTCACCGATGATGACGATGGCGACATCGCGCCTAACAATAAAGCCTCCCGACGCTAGACTATCAACCGATACAATTGCTTCGCCTTGGTAAACGACAAAATAAATATTGTGGTGCTTCGGGGTTATCCACATATTCCTCAATGATAAAGCGCGAAAACACAAAATCGCGTCGGAATGCACCGCCATCATGACAAGTGAGGCAATCATTGCGATTCTCTGTACTAGGCAACATCGTGTTGACATCAAATGAAGCAAAGTTCCATTCGATAACACCGACAGGCGATGGCAATTCTTGAATTGTCCAATCGGGCTGTTTCTCCATGATGTGTAAATTCGGATGCATCACACTTTCTATCAGATGACCCTCACTATCACGCCGAACATTGCCGAAGACATCAGTCTGAGCATCCCATGTTTCAATGATGACTTGTGTTCCGTATGGCAGTTCATCACCTGCTTCAATGGCAAGTAAGGCTTCGGGATTGATATAAATATGACGTACAGTGTCATCAATACGGTCAACAACGAGGTAGCGCACAAAGGTATCTTGATAATTTTCGGGGAAGTCAATGCCAACATCAATTGTGGGAACTGACTCGCTCGTGACAACAATCTCAGGTTCGGGGCGTGTCATTACGGCATAAGCAAACACACCCACGATAATTAAAATGTAGAGAATAGGCAGATATTTCTTGAACATATAATCATTTCGCTAGCGCATAAATCCATAAATATAGTCTAGCGCAAAAATATGTCATCCATATGAACTAGCGAAACAATATTGTATATCTTGACAAAATCATTTATGTTTAGAAATCATCTATGTATCAGTAAGATAATTTCAAAATTATATTTTCTCACTATTCACCTATCCATTTCATCGCAGTAAGGCTCAACTCTATAAGTGATTCTTTCGTTACATGTTAGTTCTGCTAAGTATCTATTTTCTACAATCCAATCGAAGAGTTCGGGTAGCGTATCAATTCTGAGTATGATTATCTCACTAGAGCAACTGCGTAAGTACAGGGAAGATAAAGATCTTTGACAATTGTGTATAGCTATTAAATCTCCACTAGGACTGAAGTCAATATCTTTAATCTCGTCAGCGAAGTTTTCCAGACGTAGAATCTCATTGCCTGTTGCAGTCTCGTAAATTACTACATCTGTTCTAATTAAACCATCACCGTTATTAGAAGATACAGATCCCCACACCAATAGTTTATTATCTGGACTAAATGTAGGTATATCTATGTATCTGCCCCGTGGCAATCGGGTTATAATCTCACCTGAAGTTCGGTCGATAAGTATTGGTTCGTCACCAACAATTAAGCCTTCGTCAAGGCTTCCTGCGCAAAGTTGATACTCTGAGTAACTGCTAAAATATGATTGTTCATACCCATCGCATCTTCCTCGCTCAGAAAATTCTTGTTCCACAGTTTGTGTATCATCATCACACTCATATGTTGTGTTTTCCAGTAAGTTTATGCAGAGTGGATTGCCATTTGTAATGGCTGGTGGAATAAGGATTTCATTACCATCTTGAGTAAATGCAAAATTTGCTGAGCTATTATCGAAATTTGTTTGCAAACGAAACACTACAGACCCATGTTGTAGATCAAGAATCCATGTTCTAGATTCTCTGAATTCATTGAACAGAATTTGTCGAGAGTCATCTGATATTATCATTTGCCCTCCCATCCTTGGAATCCCTTCCTCCCAGATTTGAGGTACTCTTAGGTGCCTGATTATTTGATTTAATTCTATATCCCATATAACTACAATAGAATCACTATTGATTAACAGTGATTTGTCGTCAGGCATAAATGCAATTGAAGATGGGACAGACCGAGGTAAAATATTTGTGATAACTTCAGCTCTATCAACATCAATAATAGTTACTGTTAGCCCCCATGCAATGGCTACTGCATTTCCGTTTGAATTATACTTTATATCTGCAATAGGATTAGGGATACTAAATTGCTGTATTTCAGTTTCATTCTGTAAATCGTAAAGAATAGCTAAACGATTACAAGTCAAAACGGCTGTAGTCATGTCAGGTGAAAATTCGATAGGTTCATCAGAGCCACAAGATTCATTTCTATCTATTCGATTTATTAACTCATTATTGTTTATATCCCATTGAGAGATAGTTAAATCATTCTCAACTACATAAATAGATTCTCCCTGTGAATCAAAAGATAATCCACGAATCCTAGATAGATTTTGGTCAAGCTGAATTTCTTGTGTAGATGTAAAATCGTGAAAAACTAACCCATTAGTGCAACAACCTACAATATTCGTGGCATCAAGATTTAAAACGGCATGCTCTCCTAAAAATGGCAACTCATGTATCAATTCTCCTGTTGTTACATCCCACAAAATATGATGGTTGTCACTATATGACAAAACTACGTTTTCATCATTGTTGTATGCAACATGCTCTTGAATTTCATTTGGTACATTGATCTGCCCCCTTAATCCAGGTGAATATGCGATTTCATATAATGTACCGCGCAAAGTAGCTAGCGGATCTTCAATCGAATTAGCTTCCACAGCGAGTGACAATGCTAGTAATGGTGATCCTCTGTTCCATAGTTCTCGTGCTTGACTTGATATAGCTATACTTTGAGATTCAATTGCTCGTCTTTCAGCCTCAACTGCATTGGCTTGTGCTATATTAGCTTGCCATATTGCCAAAAAAGTCGAAACCAAAAGTGTAACTAGCCCAGTAAAAGAGATACTTTGAATTGTCCTTTGACGCTGAGATTGTGCTTTACGACTTAGAATAATATAGTTTGTGTGTAGTTCACTTGGTTTTGGACTTTTATCACCACTCTGGCGAAGCCATTCTTCAGCTTGAGTTAAATCATTTCCTCTGAGTAAATAACTATTATTTCTACTGGCTTTATCCCATTGATCCGCTCTGGAGAGTAATCTAGTATGTTCTCTCACAAATTGAATGTCCAGCTCTAGTACATTTATTAGATTTGTGATGCCTGTACGGAAATTATCCTGTTTTCTTAATAGGGTCCAGTTCGGGCGTTGAAGCTCTAGCCAGTTATCATGTGCTATTGCCAAAAATTCTTGATCATCTAATAGACTTTCTACATAGTCATTTATTTGTTTTTTTGCTAAGTTGGCTAGTATTTGCTCAAAATTAATATCTTCTCGGATTATCGGAACTAATCTTTTCCCGAGTTTCAATGCGTGAGCAATCTCGAGATGACACACATGAGACTCTAGAGAATTTGAACTTACTACAAAGACAAAAATATCAGAATTCTTAATACCTAAACAAATTTCTTCCCACCAATCTGCTGTTAATGGAATATTATCCCAATCAATCCAACTCTCTTTTTGATAAATCTTTAAAGTTCTATGTATTGCTCGAACAAATGCT
>JBCCSC010000088.1:0-13613 GCA_039200705.1 Chloroflexota bacterium | reverse complement strand
TTCTGCTAATTCAGGATTATCTTTCTCTAAAAATTTTACCAGAAAAGGATAACCAACCAAGTCCGTTGTTGTTTCGATAATTTCAGCGTCTAACATTCTTAAAACATCAGGAGTTTCAGAACATAGAGACTGAATCACATTAATACTTGTTCCCAATCCTTCGAGTGGTTGCGTTTCTACAAACTCTACAAAATTTTTAAATTCAGTGACCTGACCAGTTCTCCTTATTTTACGTTTTTTCCAACGTTTCTGTTTGATTAAATCACGCATTAGGTCAGGAACGTGTTTTAATGATGCTTCACCTTTATGTATAGAAATAGATAGTAATTCTACAATTTGGTCATTATAAATTAGACTATCTTCATCATTTGCCATAATTCTCAATCTTCTTTATTATCCAAGCTCGTTTTCTGACTAACTCTTCTTCACTTGCTTTACTCTGTGGACTTCCGCCTGATTTGAGCCATTCTGTATGAATTTCGTTGAATGGTATATTTGTCATGTAAGCATATTTTCTCACAAGCGTTGAAACTTTGGTACGTAAGTCTTTCTTGCGTTTGTAAAGTGGCTTTTTAGGTTTTTGACTACCATCACTTGCGGATTGATTTGACTGTAGCACGCCAAAATCTCGTAGTATTTTGGCAAATAGAGGTGTTGGCAAAGTCCCATATCCAAGATTTTTCGCATATTCTTCTGCTCTGTCCAGTTCTTCTGGTGAGAACTCTTCTTGCTCAAAAATCACATTATCTCTTTGGGCTTCCGATGAAATGGGAGTGTATGCAGAATCAAAATATTCTTTGACTTTTTCTTCAATTGCTTCATTAGATAATTCAATATCTGTATCAATTTCCTCTATCACATGATCACGTTGTTCTTTGATGCGCCGTGCATACTGTAATAGTAAGTCTTCAGCAGGCATATACATAGACGCACTTTGTTCCTCAAGGTTAGGAACAACTCGTATAACACGACCAACCGCTTGCCGAAAGAACAATTCTGTTGCAACATTTGTAGCATAGACTAGTATTCGTAATCTTGGTATGTCTACACCTTCACTGACCATCCTAACAGCCACAATCCAGTAATTATTATTATTAGCAAATCTTTCAATGTTTTGAGAAGCATCAGGTTCATCAGAAACAGCAATTATTGCTGTCTCTCCAGTTAATTCCTTTATTAGGTCTGCAATTGCTCTCGCATGGGCTTGATCTATTGCTAGCACAAGACCACCTGCATTCTTATGGTCGCTACTTCTGATCTGTTGTAATGTTTTGTGTGCTTCTTGTATAACTTCTCTTAACCATTCACCTGATGGGTTCAACGCTGTTCTTAATCGTTCTGATGCTTGATGTTCTTCTTCCAATTGATCAGAAAAAGTAGCTGATATCTGTTGACCATCTTTGGAAACCCATTCCATTCTACCCTCATAGGATGGGAAAAATACGGGTCTACAAACACCATCGCGTAAAGCATCAGGATAATCATATCGAAAATCTGCAAAACTGTAATTATCATCGTAATAAACATAGGGAATTTTATGGTTATCAGAACGAAATGGTGTACCAGAAAGCAGTAGCTTATATCTGGCAGAATCAAATGCTTGTTGTATACTATCTCCCCAAGTTTTGCCTTCACCAGCATGATGAATTTCATCAAAAATGACTAAAGTCTTTTTACGAGAACAATATCTTCGTAAGATAGTGGTATTAAGTTCACTTGCTACCCCTTGATAGGTCATAGCAATGCCCCAAAATTCATCAGATATACTTGCGTCTGTATTAGACCAGTCTGGATCAATGTCAATTCCAACACGATGAGCCTTTTCAGCCCATTGTTTCTTCAGATGCGTTGTAGGACAAACTATTACTACAAACTCTATACGTCTTGACTCAATTAACTGATGCACTAATCGCAATGAAAATAGAGTTTTACCAGCACCAGGAGTTGCTACCAATGTAAATCTTCCCTGTTCTGTGGGTGTACTAGGTGTTTCCCACTCAGCAAGCGCATTCTCCTGCCAATCTCTCAATTTTAGGTTTTGCGGCCACGATGGGAAATTAGAATATGAAGGCATTTTATTTCCTTTTAGTTCATTGCACTTCGGACATAATGCTTGAGCGTTTGTGATGTTTGTCTCTCCACCACGAGAATATGGTATGTGATGATCGGCGTGCCAACCTTTCTCTAGAGGTTTCCCACAGTCTTCACAGTTACCGTCAGACATAAGATAAAGAGCTATTTTTTCTCTACGGTTAAAGAAGCGTTTTTTCTTTTTCATAACCTGAATTTAGTAACAAACTTACAACTAACTAAGAATAAATCACAATAGAACATTTTGTCAACTTTAGCAAAAGCAAAGCTAACGAAGCCCCAACGTAGAACAACTATTCAAAACGAGTAAATTAGGCTATAATTTGGGATAATACGATAAATTTGGGATATATTGGGATAAGTTTACGCAAAAACAGCCTCGCACCGACGCAAATCCAACCCAAAAAACTACTACTATACGAAAAGAGGACACACACGATGAGAATTAGTGTATTACAGGAGAACCTCGCGAAGGGCTTAAGCATCGTCTCAAAAGCGGTGGATAGTCGTCCGACCTTGCCTGTACTAAATAACATTTTGCTAGAAGCCGAAGGCAGTCGCTTGAAATTGGCAGCCACCAATCTACAGATGAGCATCACCATGTGGATTGGCGCGAAAGTCGATGCGCCTGGTAGCATCACCCTTCCTGCTGGCACTTTCCGTGACTTGGTCAATAATTTATCGCCTGAACGGGTTGACCTCGACCTCGACCCTGCCACACAGACTGTGCATGTGCATTGTGGCGCGACCAATTCCAATATCAAAGGCATTAGTGCCGAAGAGTTCCCTCCGATTACACACGGCGAGGGTGCAGATATTTCCGTGACAGGCGCAACACTCGAAGAGATGATTCAGCACACAGCATTTGCAGCAGCCAAAGAAGACAATCGTCCGATTTTGACGGGTGTTTATACCGAACTCGAAGGCGATAACATCACGATGGCAGCCGCCGATGGCTATCGCTTAGCAGTGAGAAACGGCAAAATGGTTCGTGAAGCCCCTGAAAATATGAATCTCGTGATTCCTGCCAAAACACTGATGGAAGTCGCGCGAGTGATTGACGAAAATGACGACGAAATTGGCGTCAGCTTGCCATGGAAACGCGATATTGTGACTTTCCATTTGCAAAATGTGGATATTAGCAGCCAAATTTTGGATGGTCGCTTCCCTGATTTTAGCGCGATTATTCCGAGTACCTATGTCACATCAACGACGATGTACACCAAAGATTTGCTGACTGCTTGCCGTCGCGCTCAGATTTTTGCTCGTGATAGTGCTAACAGTGGACGCTTGTATGTTGCACCTCCGAGTGGACCGAATGAACCTGGTGAAGTACAAATTGTCGGGAAATCTGCCGAGCGTGGTGATTTAGATGGGATGTTAGATGCTAGTGTTGAAGGTGAAGCCCTCGACATCAGCTTCAACATTGAGTATCTGATTGATGTGCTGAAAGTGATTGACGAAGAACGAGTTGTATTCCAGAGTAATGGCGCAGAAAACCCCGGGGTAATTAAGCCCGAAGGTCGCACTGATTTTGTGCATGTCATCATGCCGATGAGTCGATGAGCTAGCTGGATAGCTTTTTAGCCAGATAGCAATTTAGAAACGGCATGTCGCTATAGTGGCACGCCGTTTTTTGTTGCATATCTCCATGCACATAAACATGAACTACAACATATAATGAGAGATATCTATTAATACAAAAGTGAGAAGGCTCTTGTGAAAAATAATATATTATTTGCTGTTCTGATTGATGGTGATAATGCTGAAGCATCACTACTTCCTGAGATGTTGGAAGTTATCAATCAATATGGACAAGCCATCATCAGTAATATTTATGGTGATTGGACAGAACCGCAAATGAAAAGTTGGAAGCCTATCACAAATACATACTCAATTAGACCTGTTCAGCAGTTTCGTTACACCACAGGAAAAAATGCAACGGATAGTACACTCATCATTGATGCTATGGATATTCTTCATCAAGACCAAAATATTAATGGATTTTGCATTGTATCTAGTGATAGTGATTACACACGTTTAGCACAACGTATCCGCGAAAGTGGTTTATATGTGCTTGGCATTGGGCGAAAAAATACCCCCAAACCTTTTGTGAATGCTTGCAATGATTTTATATTCACAGAATCACTAGGCATTCAGAATACAAAGAAAGTCAAAACCTCAACAACATCATCTTCAAACAAGAAAAACAAAAATATTGAAAAATTATTGATAAGAGCCTTCAATGAATGTCCTAAAAAAGATGGTTGGGTATACTTCGGAGTTTTGGACAATGTTATTGCTGAAATAGCTCCAAAATTTGATAGAAAGACTTATGGTTACTCGCAATTATCGGATTTAGTGCAAGATTATCAACACATTATTGAAATCCGCAAAAAAGGTAAAGTTTATTCTGGTCGATTGAGGCAATAAATACACCTCTACTAGTAAATCACATACTTATAAAAACTTGTAAAAATTATAGAACGCGATGGTATCGCCTCCGTAATGAGCAGTGAGAAGCAACATTCGGAGGGACATTCTATGTTGATGCAATTGACCGATTTATTTGAAGTGCGCTCACGTAAAAGCGTGGGTAACCGTCCTGTGAGTAGCCTTGCATTCGATTGGCTCTACACAGGCTTGCTCTTACTATTCACTGTCGGCTTTATGATGGATGTGTGGTCACATTCCACCTTCGGACCCGACCAATCCGTTCTTAGTGAATATCATCTCTTATTCTATACATCAGGCGCGTTGATGGGCGCATTACTCGTCGGTAGTCATTTTCGCAATGTCGGCGCAGGCTATCGCTTTGAAGATGCACTCCCACAAGGTTATGGTTTCGCACTCCTTGCCCTGCTTGGATTTGGTGTCGCAGGGGCAGCCGACCTCGTCGGACATGCGCTGTGGGGCTTTGAGGTCGATAACGAAGCTCTGCTCAGTCCGTCACATTTGGGATTATTCGTGACGTGGGGTGGCTTGGCATCAGGCACAGTCATGGCGACTCTCGCGCGTGTACGTCGTCAAGGTAAGCAATCATTGCTACGGATGTTGCCAGCGATTATTGGTTTGGTAGCGATGCTTTTGCCCTTCTCCGTGATGATGCTGATTAGTTCCTTGCCAATGGGCGATTTCATGATTGTGCAAGAAGCACGCATCGAAATTAATCACTGGTTGCTTGAAAGCCACGCACTTGTTGGCTTCTATGTTCAGACAGCTTTACTGTTCGGATTTTTGTTGTGGTTCGTCCGCAATATGCCGATGCCAATTGGTGCAATTACCCTGATTTTTGCGCTGTATGGCTTCATTTTTGGACTAGTCAGTGGTGATTCAGTGTTATTGGGAACAGTCGCCTCGTTGAGTGGTTTCGCTACCGAGTTAGTCTATCATGCGGTGCGTCCACATGGCAGTCGTCGTATCAATTTCCGATTGTTCGGATTCCTCGCACCGATTGCCTTCTGGTTGGCTTATTTCGGCTATATCATGGTCACGAACTTCGGTGGTGGCATTGGTATGACTGAATATATGTGGCTCGGTGTCACGTTCCACACAGGTTTGATTGGCTTTGCGATGGCGACTTTCATGACCTTACAACCTGCCCCTGTTTTAGCACTTGAGGAGTAACAATCATGCGTAAATTAATCATACTCATCACCATGATGCTGATAGCAATCGTTGCGCTACCTGCATCTGCACAAGAAGAACCAAACACCAATTGGCTCAGTGCTTTGCTAGGTGAAGCCGAAATCAACGAGCGACTCTATTATCGTGTGCCTTTAGCGCGTGATTACGAAGCAACCGTGCATGGTAATCGTCTACAAGGTATTGGTCATCTAGAATTTAACATCGTTGATTCGGATGGTGAGGCTCTCTCTGCCGATAATAGCGTCGATTTGACGGTGACTTACGACGCATCGTGGGAAGAAAATGGCGAAGCATACAGCATTTTCCAACAAGAAGATTACAGCGCAACCTATCAAGATGGCAGTTTCTATATCGCGGATATCAACTGGGAATATCAAGGAGGCTATGACTTAAATCTCAATATTGACGGCGCAGATTACTATCTTTATCTATATGTGCCACCTGCCAAACCTGATGCAACGACCACTTTCATCGGCGCGAATATTGCAATTCCGTTCGGCTTCTTGATTGTGATGTTGGGTGCGTATCGTGTGTTCAATGTGCAATTCTTACCAGAAAATCGCCGACAGGGTTCACAAGCAAAATAGTCGTCACTGTAAGGGCGTAGTACACTGCGCCCAAAATAGCAACGGGGGTCACTGTAACAAGCAACCCCTACGATTTTCTCAGATTTATTCGTACATTCCAAATTCTCTCACTTGAGGACTGTTCTCAAGAGCGTCTTCCATCATGTCAATTTGCTCTGCCATCCACGGTTGCAAACCACCCATAATGGTTTCATAGCGTTGATAATCAGCGAGAGCTAAATCATAAGAACCGAGTTCAAAGTAGAGATGACCACGCCACTTGTAAACAAAATTATTACCACTATCGAGTTCTTGCGAGCGATTATGGTCAGTAAGGGCTTGTTCCATATCCCCAAGATAAAAATAAGCACGTCCACGATTGTTATAGGCATAAGCATAGTCAGGCTCTATAGCGATGGCACGGTCTAAATCTGCAATAGCCTTTTCATAATCACCTAGCATGATGTAAGTATAGCCACGATTATTGTAGTAATCCGCAATGGTAAAGTGAGGGTCAGACACAACCTCATCAAACGTATCATTGATATAATTCAGCGTGTGCAGGTAATCGGCTTGTGCGAGGTCGTCTTCGCCTAGATAAGCGTAACTCACCCCTCTATCGACATAGAACATATCTGTGAAGCCTTTGTCCATCGCAATTGACTGTGTGAAAACGTCAATGGAGGCTTCGTATTGACCTTGCGCCTGTAGACGCATCGCGGTGTGATATAACTCTGTTGCAGATGCTTCGTATTCGTATGGCTCTTGATATGAAGCACTGAATAAAGCCAATGCAACTCCCATGGCTAACACAAGAATCGGAACAACCCATCTATAACGTTGTGGTTTACGTTTATTCTTTGGTTTTTCAGGATAGTGACTGACCATTTGCTTGCCCTCGCACTATAATAACGTTGTACATATCATAACGGATTTATGCTGACCACAGAGCGAATGGATAGAAAACAGTGACAAATCGTAGGAAAATCGAAGGCTGTTTGTTCGGAACAGCATTGGGCGATGCACTTGGCGCGAAAACAGAATTTCTACGCTACGATGCGATTCTTGAAAAATACGGTGAACATGGCATTCAAGACCTCGAAGATGACCCTGCACTCGTCACCGATGATACACAAATGATGATAGCTGTGGCAAACGCGCTCATCGAAGCACCACGCCCCTATCAGCTAGAGACACTCGAACCGATTCTACGCAAGCATTTTGTCGCATGGCGCAACGACCCCAAGAACAATCGTGCCCCTGGCTTGACCTGCCTCGGCAGTTCTGACCGTCTCATGTTGGGTGATGATTGGACAAAAGCCACGAATATAGGCTCGAAAGGCTGTGGTGCAAATATGCGCGTTCAGCCAGTGGGACTATTGCCTTACGATGATAAAACTCGTGCAGGGATTGCTCAGTTCCAAGCAGGAATGACACACGGACACCCAACAGCACTCGCATCAGCAGACATCACAGCATGGGTGATTCATGAATTGCTCGAAAACGCCTCTATCGCCGATTTGGTAGAACGATGCCAATATTACGCACAATCACAACGGCAGACCTATCGAGAAAATTGGCTCGGTGATTTACACAAACGCGATATGATGTCATTGGATGGTGCAGAGTTCATTGAACGTGGTTGGGACGAGGTTATTGATATACTGAAAAAAGTCGAATCAGCAGTCAAGCATCCTAACTGTAAAGAAGACCCTTGTTTAGCCACAGGCAAAGGCTGGATAGCAGAAGAAGCCTTCGCAACAGCCCTCTATTGCTTTTTACTCTATCCTGACGAACCAATGAAAGCCATTCGGCGAGGGGCAAATAGCGGTGGCGATTCGGATTCGATTGCCTGTATCGCTGGCGCATTTGCTGGGGCGTATCATGGCATTGAAGCATGGAATCGAGATTGGCTTGACCGCATCGAATATCATGACGAATTACAGTCCCTATCCGATGCAATCAGTGAATTGAATTACGCTTGAGACAATCCTTATGTTAAATTTACATTAAGCCTTTCTATTTATGTCGATATGACGATGTCTTGGACGACGTTTGTATAGATGCATATATCATACAAACCATAGGAAGGGTTTTAAGATGATTTTAATCGTTGGCGCAAGTAGTACAGTTGGTCAAGCACTCATTCCATTGCTAAAAGATGCAGGGCACAGTTTGCGCTTGAGTAGTCGTACACCGGAAAAATTAGCAGAGTTCGCAGGGGCTAATGTTGAAATTGTTCAAGCCGATTTACTGGACGAAGAATCAATGCGACGTGCTTGCGAAGGTGTTGAGATAGTCTTTGCCTCTGTCGCTAGTATGTTCGGTTACGGCAAAAATGCCTCAAAGCATGTCGATTATACAGGGCAATGCAAACTGATTGACATCGCACAAGCAGCAGGCGTAGAACACTTGGTTTATATGTCAACACAAGAAGCAACACATGATAATCCTGTATCGTTCTTCCGTAATAAAGCAAAAACTGAAGATTATCTGCGCGCGAGTGGACTTTCATACACCATTTTACGTGCCTCAGCATTTTTCAGCCCCCATGTTGAGTTGATTGGTGAGTCTGTCCTCAAAGGTGGCAAAGCCATGATTATGGGACAAGGTGAGAATCCACGTAATTTCATCGCTAACAGTGATGCTGCTCAATTTGCCTTCATCGCATTAACAAACCCACAAGCACATAATCAGACAATTGATATTGGTGGACCTGATAACTTGACCTCAAAAGAGGTAGCAGAACTCTATGCACAGGTCGCAGGTGTTGAATTAAAATCTCAAATTATTCCGCGCTTTGTCATTCGTATGATGTCGACTATCTTCAAGCCATTTCATACAGGTCTGAGTGATGTGATGAAAGCTGTTATTGATTCGGATACTCGTCCAAAAGATTTTGATGCTTCAAACATTTTGGCGACATACCCTGTTCAACTCACGACATTAGAAGACTGGTTAAAAGACCAACGCGATATGACCTCAGCTTAAGCAAGAATAATTTGAAACACATATTTGAATACATTAAGTATACTAAATAAGGATAATATCATGCGCTATATGATACTGATTTACAACAACCCAGCAATTTTGGAAAGCATGTCCGAGGAAGAGCAAACAGCCGATTATCAAGCCTATCTGCAATTCAATGATGTTGCTATAGAACGTAATGCCATGCGTGATGCTCTCCCCCTGCATCCAGCCTCTACAGCAACAACTATCCGTGTGCGTGACGGTAAAACTACCACATTCGATGGTCCTTTCGCAGAAACCAAAGAGGTACTTGGTGGCGTATATGTGCTGGATTGCGAAAACTTAGATGAAGCCATTGAACTTGTAGCGATGATTCCTGCAGCCCATCACAGTTCTGTCGAAATTCGTCCAATCATGGAATTACCCGATGTAAACGATACACTCCAGCAATAGGCTGTACTTGGGCGAACGAAATAGTATTTTGTTCGCCTTAAACACTTATCTGTTTTCAACACACCTGTAACTTGTTTCATCAGCGATTATCAGAGTTCAAGTATGCCAGCAACGAATATTCACCAGCAGATTACTGACATTTTTCAGCAAGAATCGCGGATTGTGATTGCGACATTGCTATCGACTTTATGTGATATCGAATTAGCAGAAGATGCTTTACAAGATGCTCTCGTCGTAGCGTTGCAACAATGGTCAAAGACAGGCATACCGAGCAATCCTGGAGCTTGGTTGATGACAATTTCTCGCCGTAAAGTGATTGACCGCTTACGACGTTACGAAACTGCTGAGCGTTATCTACCTGCACTCCACGCCTTGCATGCCTTTGAACAACAAGAGGAAGAAGAAGCGCAAATGGAAACTAACGAAGCATCAGATATTCGTGATGAGAGGCTAAAGCTCATCTTTACCTGTTGTCATCCTGCATTGGCTGAGGAAGCACAAGTTGCACTAACCCTGCAAACTGTGATTGGCTTACCGACAGATGTCATCGCAAAAGCATTTCTCGTTCCTAAAGCAACGATGGCGCAACGCTTGGTGCGTACCAAACGCAAAATCCGAGATGCTGGCATTCCATATGATGTGCCATCCGTCACAAAACTTGATGAACGCCTTGATGCTGTTCTATCCGTCATTTATTTTATCTTCAATGCTGGCTACACAGCCCCTATTGGCAAGGAACTTATTGCATCTGACCTATGTGCAGAAGCAATTCGACTGGGTAGAACATTGCATAAACTACTGAACCAACATCTCGATGGTCAATCTCATGCCGAAACACTTGGCTTATTGTCCTTGATGCTTTTACATCATGCGCGTCATGATACGCGTGTAACAGACGCAAACGAACTGATACTTTTGGAATCTCAAGCACGCGATAAGTGGAATCAAGTACTTATTAAAGAAGGAATCAACTTACTTGATGAGGCGATTGCATTACGACAACGAGGCGTATTTCAGATACAAGCTGCGATTGTCGCACTTCATGCTCAAGCCCCATCTTTTGCAGATACCGATTGGAAACAAATTGCCTTACTTTATCGCGCATTGCTCGACTTCACCCCATCATCAGTTGTCATACTCAACTACATTGTGGCAGTTTCATTCGCAGATAGTCCCCAAGTTGCTTTGGACATACTCATTCAATTAGCAGAAAATGGTCGCCTGAACAATTATTATCTGTTTCATGCCACTCATGCAGATTTGTTGCGTCGATTACAACAAACTGATGAAGCAAAAGCATCCTATCTTAAAGCAATTGATTTATGTGAAAACGATGTCGAGCGACAATTTCTAGAAAAGCGTCTTGAAGACCTTTGATATGCAGAAACAAATAGAGTGCAAGATATATATTCTGACACTCTACATAGTTACAGTTCGTTGACTACGATGTATTAATTATCGAAGACACCAATTGCATTCGCATCATAAGTCAGGACGACAGGTTGCGGTGCATCAGGTGTGCCGCCGACAATCACTAGATAGTACAGTCCTGCTTGGAAATCAACTGCGGATAAATCAGCGATGACGGTTTCGCTAGCAGTTGCATTGATGGTCAGGGATGTCAACGCAAGTGGCACAGAAATATTGCTGATGCCGTCATTATTATCGCGTGTGCCTGGGTAGGCTAAGTCTGCCTCAATGACTGTACCATCAACGAGAACATCAACGGCTGGTGCACCTTCAATCGCATGTAAGACTGACAATGCAACCTGAGTATCATCAAGAATTGGGAATGATTGTGTGAAGATTGTGCCACGCAGTGTGCCATTAGTCGCTGACCCCACTACACCCAAACTTAGGAAACCACCATCATTAAGCGTCAAAGTCAGTGGTCCTAAAACCGCATTCTCGGCACTTGTCCCTGCTGGTGCAACAACGACTTCGTACTGTCCTGCATCAAATCCTAGATAACCCGATGTTGTGCCATACGCCAAATCACTTGCTGCAAGTTCACCATCAAAATACACATCAACATTCGGTGCATCTAATGAAGTGTGTATGATTTGCAAGCGACTGTTCCCTGCCAAGCCTAATAAACGAAGCGCACTCGCTGGTAATAACACATCATCAATTACATGGATGATGCCATTACTTGCTACGATGTCAGTTTGTGTAACAGCGACAACATCATTCAGGAGAACTGTGCCATCATCGGCAACACTAACAGCAATCGCGCCATCATCTAAAACAGTTGAAATCAAATTACCATTTTGAGCGATGACATCATTGGCAGTTACACGTCCAGCAACAACATGATACAGAAGAATGTCCGTTAGCAGAGGACTACTCAGCAAGTCTTCGGCAGTTAACCCTGTCGAAAACAACAAATTCTCGAAGGCTTCATCCGTAGGCGCAAAAACAGTCACATCATCAGAACCTTGCAGAGTAGCCAAGATAGACGGGTCTGCATTTTCGATAGCTTGTAGCAAAATCGTGAATTCAGCATCACTAGCTGTTGCTTGATTTGTGACAATATCAGCAATGCTTTCCATCGGCATGGTATCGGTGGTAACCTCAGTGAAGAGAGCCTCTTCAAGAGCGGCGAATTCTGAGGCTGTTGTCGTGAAGATAAAGGCTTCAGGAGCATCAGGTATGCCACCAGCCACAATCAGCGAGAATGTGCCAGATTCCAATGTCGCATCGGATAAATCAAGTACCGTTGTCGTCGTGCCACTGATATTGACTGTCAATGAGTCAAAGGGAATAGGCACAGATAAATTAACGACACCATCATTCGTGCCCTGTGTCCCAGGATAGGCTAAGCCAGTTGTTGCGACTGTATCATTAGCGAGAATATCAACGGCTGGCGCACCTTCTATCGCATGGAGTACCGTGACAGGAACTTCGGTTTCAGGCAAGATTGGGAAAGATTGGGTGAAGAGTGTTGCACGAAGTGAACTATTCGCAACCGACCCAACTGCGGCAACACTCAGGAAACTACCTTCATTGAGCGTCAGTGGAAATGGTCCTAGAACGGTCTCATCAAGGCTTGTCCCTGCTGGCGCAACAGCAACCTCGTATTCCCCTGCTGGCAATGTAACATAGCCTGACGTTGTGCCATACGCCAAATCGCTAATAGCAACTTGACCATTCATGTAGACATCGACATTTGGCGCATCAGGTGCGAGGTGTAACACTTGCACATTAGCGTTGATTGCAGGAACTAAGCCGAAGGCATCTAATGCTGATTGTGGTAGTAACACATCATTGATGAGATGCACCACACCGTTACTCGCAACTACATCAGGCGTAGTAACTTCCACTACATCGTTCAACATGACTGTGCCATCATCTCCAATTGAGACAGCCACAACATTGTCAGGCAAAGCGGTTGCGAGTGTCTGCCCATCGGATGCCACTAAATCACTGGCAAAGAATTCACCCATCACCACATGATAGAGCAACACATCACTCAGCAACTCGCTAGCGAGTAAATCATCTGCGCTGATATCTAAGGTAAACAGCAAGTTCTCAAAGGCTTGATTGGTCGGTGCAAAAACAGTGAATGACCCTTGTGCTTGGAGTGTCTCTGACAAGCCACTGGCATCCAATGCAGCCACCAGTGTCGATAACTCCTCTGTGCCTGATGCAAGGTCATAAATCGAGACAGTATCTTGTGCATTAACCGTGCTTATCATCAAGATAATCAACAACAAACTGACTAGGAGATTTCTTTTCATGTTTCCATCCTCAATAGCATGTACAAAAAAGCATTTAAGAGGATACGTCTCTCAAGTGAATCACATATGAGTTCTGGCTTAAATCAATGATGAGATTATGACATTCCAAAGCTGAGTCATAGCAAGTTTTATATCATTAATA
>JBCCSC010000087.1:0-13647 GCA_039200705.1 Chloroflexota bacterium | reverse complement strand
GTTTACTCGTATCTCGTGCCATATGTTCAAAACATATGGCTAGCTTGTCTTGGGAAGTGCGCTAAAGGCACTGCTTTTGAACCCCTTTTAGTGGGTTTCCCATTTTGAACTTAGCGGATGGTTTTGAACCATCCGTGAGAGTAAGGGTACGGGGATGCTGTTTTGGATATTGGGTCGGGGGTCAACCCCGTTGGACTCAACACAGTGACCCGCCCCTACGAAAATTTGTTAGACAAAGTACAGATACATGGAAGATACTTCACAATTCTTCCAGACGAATGTCACGTAGAGTTAGTGATTGATGTTGGGGTACATCAACCAAGCCAAAGCCAAAACGCCCTTTCGGTGACACAATCGCATATTGATTATCAAGCCATGCAACGAAACCGAGTGCATTTTGAGTAATGCGTTGTGTTGCTTCAAGGACAAGCTCACCATCTACACGGAAAATTGCTCGGTTTGGTAACCAGTCGATTTGATAGTGATGTTCTTCGCTTAGAAGTTCTGTATCGAGTGCATGTTCACGGACTCCAATTGCATCTTGCCCGATATGCCACAATGAATCATATAGAAACGGAATGTTCATCAAAGGCATTGCTAGGGGCGCAGTCGGCAACAGATAATAGAATGCAAGTCCCTTGGCATTGAATGTTGAGGCTTTCCAACCATGCCCTGCCACCCCTTGCGCGAGTGCCATATCACTATCATCCGAGGCGAAGAAGAACCAAACAGCTTGTGGAACATCAAAGCGTGTTTCGTTCGGCGCGAAAGGATGATTCCAGAAGCCAAAGCCTGCTGTGCCTCGCAAATTTGAGGTGTTTGCTTGTGCTTTTAGACTTAAGCGCAAAGGTGGTCGTGAAGTGAATCGACGTGAGGCATCGTAATTGCTGATTTGAGCATTGTGATAGGCTGTTTTGTCATGAGCAGGATGATTTAGTGTGATTGTGTTGTCCGTGCGTGTCGTGACAGTTGCTAGCCCTTGCTCGGTGATATGCCAGTTGGTCATGCAATATCCTTTCGTCCGTGAACGTTTTGCGTTAGGCTTCTGGCATGTTGATGATACATGAAAGCAACTACAATATGGGTAAAAAAGAGAAAATCCGTGTGATTGCCTTAGCAGTCATTTTGCAAGATGAGCATATTTTTGTCACAGAATATATCAATCCGACAAATGATGAGCCGTATTACCGCCCATTAGGCGGTGGAGTTGATTTTCATGAGACAGGCATCGATGCTGTCCAGAGAGAATTGCTTGAAGAAATCAATGCGCCTTTGAGTGATGTGAGCTATTTAGGGATGTTGGAGAATATCTTTGAGACAGACGAGGGACGTGGACACCAAATCTGCCTCATGTACAACGCGATTTTTGCTGAGCCTGAACGGATACACGTCAATTACAGTGTTGTCGGACAGGAAGGCAAAAAAGAATTCAATGCCCTCTGGAAGCCACTGGCAATGTTCCGCGCAGGGGATGCCCCACTCTATCCAAATGGTTTGTTGGCATTATTGGATACCGAATTAAAATCAATGTAAGTAATGTAGCGGTCAAATGATGTGGATTGTGTTAGGCTCTTGAGTTAGGATGCTCATAGACACTAAGGATTGCTCATCATGACGACTTCGACCCTCGATAAACGTCTCGACGAAAGCCGAGAGGCTCGTCAGCAATTTTGGCAAGGCTTTACACTAGAAGGCTTTGGGACAGTTGCTTCATTGATTGCCCTCTTCGTGCTTATCGGCGGATTATTGCTGATTTATGGGAACATCCCTGATTTACGAACACTCGCTACTGATTTTTATGCCAACATTAGCTCGGAACTGGCTAGTATTGTAATTACGGTGCTGATTGTTGACCGTCTCAACCGACAACGTGAGAAACGCGATAATGAGGCATTGCAAAAAAGACTCGATGAGCAGGAATTAACTCGTTTGAAAGCGTTACTTGGAAGTAATGAAAATGTTGTTGCTAAAATCGCTGTGGCAGAATTACGTGCAAAAGGATGGTTAGCAGACGGGACAATGCAAGAAGTAGATTTGAGAGGCGCGAATTTGCAAGGGGCTGATCTGAGTGGAGTTCATTTAATCAACGCTGACATGAGAAGCTCTATTTTACAGGGTATAAATCTCAAAGATGCACATCTTGAGGGAATCAATTTGAGTGGAGCTAATTTAGAGAAAGCAGATTTGCGTGGTGCAAACTTGTCAAATTCTAAATTAAGTGGTGCGAATCTAAGTAACTCAATACTCTGGAATACGAAGATTGATAAAGCCGACTTAAGAGGAGCCAATTTACAAAATTCGAATCTCAGTCATGCTACTTTAAATCAAGCAATGCTCCAAGCAGCAGATTTATCTAATTCAATCTCAATTAAGACACAGTTTAAGAAAGCAATTTTGATTGAAACACAGTTTTTGAGCGCAGATTTAAGGGATGCCATTCTGAATGATGCCGATCTAAGAGGTGCAAGCTTCGAGAAGGCTAATCTATGGGGAGCAAGCCTTCAAGGTACCAATCTGTGGGGGGCAAATTTGAAGGGAGCAGATTTAAGAATTATGCAACTCCAAAGCGCAAATGTATGGAATGTTCAATGTGATGCAAACACCATATTACCTAATCAAAGACAGTGGACTAGAGAAACAGATTGGTCAAAGTTTGATGCAGTTGAAATTGAAAGTTCAAATAAGTGGAGAAGTTATCGAAAAACACAGAGCTTGTTGAGGTACGATAATGATACAGAGTAATTGTGGTAGGCTCATGTTATTTTTTGGGCGGATTGAGGCGACGGCGACGTGGGAAACGGGCAAAGGTTTCGGGGTCAAATTCGATAAATGGAGGCACTTTGTCCACCGCATCGTGCAATGTGTCGTTGAGGTCGGCAATCGTCTTTAAATCGTCATCATCAAGGATGGGTTTATCACCTTTTTGAGCGATAACAATTACCTCAGCATCCATTGGTTTTGGTTTGTTATATTTGTTGGCTAATTCCGATAAAATTAGGGTGCGCGTTGGCGTAAAATCAGTATCTTTGAAAATAGCCTTGAGTTCAGTCTCGCTATTCAGCACACCGACTGGGTTCGAGACAATGCGCGCAAAAACAGCCGAATTCTCTACAAAATTTTCGACACCTGGTGCAAAGGGAAAGGTCGCAATCACATAACCGTCATCAGCTAGGATTGAGGTGATGTACTTGAGCATATCCCGATAATCCTTATGTGTAACATATGCCCCTGAAACCACTATAACATCAATAGGCTTATCATAGGCTGTATGTAAGTTGACTTCGTTGAGGTCAGATGGGATGAGCTTCAAGTTATCAGGTAAATCAAATTCTTTGAGTGCTGTTTGCTTATCGCTAATCATTTTGGGGGTATCGAGTTCAATGAAGGTTGCCTGTGGAATTTCGCGTGCTAGCCAATAATAAATCGGGCTGAAGCCACTAGCAGGGTTAAGGACAACTTTGCCTTCTGGTTCAGTACCAAGTGCTATTTTAATCGCTTCCATCATGGCATAGGGACGGAGCGCGACATAATTCAAGAGTAGCTTGTTATCTCCTCTGAACATGTACTGCATGGTCTGTGCAGCGATGCGTCCGCCGAAGGTACTGAGGGCTTTGGTAATCGGTGCTGGAATCAGATCGGCACGTGCGCCCGCATGGAGATGTGTCCCTGCGTGTTGTTGCTGATTATGCCCGAGTACCCATGCACCCGTTGTATCCACATAAAAAGGTTGTACCATGATTGTTTTTGAACTCGTCGTGACTCATAATTTCACTTTCAGTTTGTTACAGATTATAACTGATGTCAAGCGACTAGAGACCGTGTAACAAATTGTATGATAACTTTTTGACAACTTTTTATCACTTCATGACGTTTGATACAAAACGGTGTGTCATCATCAACCTGATAGCAACTTAGAAGTATACGAGACTTACAATTTACGTGGATAAATAGTGGATTTGGTGTTCCCAAACCCACTATCGGACTATTGTCAATTTGTTGGTTCAAGTGAGGCAGTGCGTTTAGCAATCTCTTCACGGACAACAGGTGCGACTTTTGTGCCGAGTAGTTCAATGGCATGCATCACTTTATCGTGAGGCATCGTACCAACACTCAGTTGCAGTAGCATCCGATTGTGACCAAAAATTTCGTGCTGAAACAAAATCTTCTCGATGATGTCATCAGGTGTACCGATGAAGTTCGCGCCACGCAAAGATGCTGAGGCTTCGTATTGTGATTTTTGCATGGGTCGCCAACCGCGTTCGCGTCCGATTTTGTTCATAACAGTTGAAACCGAAGGGAACGATTCATCAATTGCTTGTTGTTTGGTATCAGCGATAAAACCATGTGAATTGATACTGAAAGGCAAAGTTGCAGGGTCAAAGCCTGATTGACGCGCTGTGCGACGGTACAAATCGGCAAAGGGTGCAAATTGCTCTGGCATCCCACCGATAATTGCGAGTGCCATCGGTAAGCCTTTGCTGGCTGCACGAACAACTGATTGTGGTGTCCCACCGACGGCGACCCATAATGGTAATTGGTCTTGATGTGGGCGCGGATAAATCGGTAAGTTATCAATGGCTGGACGATGTCCACCACCCCATGACACAAATTCATTATCGCGGATTTTGATGAGCAGATCTAGTTTTTCACTGAATAGCTCATTGTAATCATTGAGGTCATAGCCAAAGAGTGGGAATGATTCAATGAATGAGCCACGCCCTGCGATGATTTCAGCACGTCCGTTGGAGACTAAATCAAGGCTAGCGAAACGTTGAAAAACGCGCACAGGGTCATCCGAACTGAGGACAGTTACGGCACTACTCAAGCGAATGTTCTTGGTACGTGTGGCAGCGGCTGCTAGAATCACTTCGGGTGCAGATGAGACATAATCTTCTCGATGGTGTTCTCCTAAGCCATAGACATCCAAGCCAACTTGGTCGGCGAGTTCAATTTCTTCCAAGAGACGCTGAATGCGTTCTGTGGGGCTGATTTTAATTCCTGTGGTTGGGTCAGGCGATAATTCGGCAAAAGAATAGATGCCAAGTTCAAAAGGTCGGGTCATTGCTCACTCCTACTGATTTTCTCACTATGTATTGTAGACGCATAGACATTCGTAAACATTACGGACTATAGTCCGTTTTAACATTAAACTTATTAAAATCTTGTAAAAATGCGTCTACACATCAAATGTTAACATCTAGTTTGCATCGACCTCGCGTAAGGTAACATATCGACCAATTTATTTAGGAGAGGAAACATGCAACGTTCTATCGCTGGTCTTTTGACCATCAGTGTCTTACTCATTTTTTCAGTCGTTTTACACGCTCAAGAAGCAGTCACTATTACAATCAGTAGTACTGATGAATTGGGTCAATTTTTAGTGGATGAAGAGGGACGCACCCTCTATATCTTCACAGAAGATGCACCATTTTTCAGCAATTGTGCTGATGCGTGTCTTGACGCATGGCCTGCTGTCACCGTTGATAGCCTTGATGCAGAAATCGTGCGCGATGGTATCGCAGGTGAATTTGCTGTGATTGAAAATGAAGATGGCACATTCCAAGTTGCTTATAACCGTCAACCACTGTACACATTCGCCTCAGAAGATGCAGGTAGCACCTCTGGAGAAGGTGTCGGTGATGTCTGGTTTGTTGCTCGCCCACAAATCTTAGATTTAAGCACAACTGATGAACTCGGCTCATTCCTTGTGGATAGCGACGGTAACAGCCTTTATCTCTTCACAGTGGATGAAGAAGGTGTCAGCAATTGTACAGGTGATTGCTTGGGTGCATGGCCTGCCTTCACAGTCAGCAATGCCGATGAACTCGTCGCTGGTTATGGTGTTGTCGCACAAGAAGACCTAACCTTACTTGAACGTGAGGACACAGGTGAGTTACAAGTCGTCTATAAAGGTCTGCCATTGTATTACTTCACAAGTGATACGGCTGCTGGTGATGTCACAGGACAAGGTGTCGGTGATGTCTGGTTTGTGGTGAACCCTGTTGCACTCTCTGTCACCGAAGATGGTATTCTCGTTGGGCGTGATGGTACAACGCTATATACCACAACCCTCGAAGACTGCTCAGGACGTTGCCTTGAAATTTGGCCTCCGCTCTTGGCAAATACAGTTGACCTCGCAAATATTGACTCTGCATTGCAAGCATCCGTGAGTTTGCTAGACCTTGAAGATGGTTCACAAATCGTTGCCTTTGATGGTCAAGCACTCTACTACTTCGTTGCAGATGCTGTACCTGGTGATGCTACTGGTGAGGGTGTAGGCGATGTGTGGTTCACAGCAACAGCCGATGTCAGTGCAGCAGCGAGTGGTGATGTGTGTACGGTAACCCCTGCTAGCAACGTCAACTTGCGTGGTGGTCCGAGTACACTTTACGGATTACAAGGGACACTTCTGACGACTGATGCACCAACTGTGGTTGGTCAAGCGAATGGCACGGATGGTTTCGTGTGGTATCAACTCGAATCCAGTGCATGGGTACGCTCTGACCTTGTGACAGCATCAGGTAATTGTGATGGTGTACCAACTGTGGCTGCTCCACCATTGCCACCGACACCAATCCCACAACCAACGACTGCGCCTGCTGACCAACCATCAGACCCTGCACCACCGCCACCACCAGCAACAACCGAAGAAGCATAAGATAGATTTTCGTAAGTCAAAACGGGAGGGCACAGCGACCCTCCCCTACGAAACTCACTTTAATTCACGACTTTGAGCCAGCCACCATCCACGTAATAGGATGAGCCAACACAATAGCTGGCTTTGTCTGAACACATGAAGACAAAGAAATGTGCGAGTTCTTCTGGTGTGGCGAAGCGTCCAATGGGCGTATTTTCTGTTGCGATATTATCCAGATAATCTTCCCAAGTCTGATTGGGATCATCCGCAGTGAGGGCTTTAGCGGTTTTCTTCCAATCAGGGGTCAGAATCAAGCCTGGATTAATGGTATTGACACGAATATTGTGCGGAATAAATTCGTGTGCGAGGCATTTAGAAAACATCGCTAAGGCAGCTTTAGTCGTGTTGTAGATAGGTTCGTAGTACAAAGGTTGAGTCGCACAGATTGAGGCATTGTTCAGGATTACACCACCACCGCGTGCTTGCATCATTGGTGCTACCCCACGCGATAAACGCACGGCTGCCATCACATGCAAATCCCAATAGTATTGCCATTTATCATCATCAGCTTCGAGGATGGTTTCGTCACTGCCTGTGCCAGCATTATTGATGAGAATATCCGCTCCGCCAAAAGTCTCTTGAATGGTGGCAAGTGCTTTGGTGATCGCATCAGCATCGGTAACATCCATTGGGATACCAAGCGCACGCACACCAAATTCATCAGCGATTTCTTGAGCGCGTGCCTGAACTCGTTCTGCATTGCGTGCACATAGCACCAGATGAACGCCTTCTTCTGCTAAGCCTCTAGCAACAGCTAGCCCAATACCAACGCTCCCACCCGTAATAACAGCAACTTTGTCTTTAAGTCCTAAATCCATTTTGTATCTCTTTCATTAAATTTAGTTTGTATGATTATCAACATTACAGACTTGTGAGATGTTCGCTCACAAATCATGTTAAACTATGTTATCTGTATTGTAATCAATAGAGGAATATTATGAGTACACAACATTATGATACCATCATTATTGGTGGGCGACCTGCTGGAGCTAGCCTTGCTTTGCGTCTTGCAAAAGGTGATTTGAACGTGCTAGTGGTTGACCGTGCGACCTTCCCAAGCAAGCCTGCTGTGCCATCTATGCCTCTCGTTTTACCGCATACACTCCAAATGTTGGATGAAATCGGCATTCCTGAATCAGCCGTTGCCTCATCAGGAGCAAAATTAGTGCGTTTACAATTGGAGATGAACGGACATTTTGCTGTTGAAATCGACTTTGCAGAAGCAATGGCAGGTGATAATCGTCAGCCTTATTTTTATAGTGTGAAGCGTGATTTATTAGATAATGAAATTTGGGACTATTTGCATCACGATAATCGCATTACAGCCAAGCAAAATTTCGGAGTCAGCAAGTTACTGCAAGATGAGAGTGGTAAAGTCATTGGCATTGAAGGTGCAAATGGTGAACAATTCACGGCAGATGCTGTCATCGGAGCAGATGGACGCTATAGTTTCGTTGGTAATCAGATGAATGCGACACCATTCAATGAAGAAACGGAACACAACACCGATTTTTATTTCGCTTATTGGCGTGGTGGACAGTATGACCATCCTGATGCGATGCGAACCATGCACATTTATAGTAGCTTACAGGGCTATCAGTATTTAATCTTCCCTGTTGGTGAAAACGAAGTAGCTGTCAGCATCCAAATGATGCAAGGTTTACTACCCAAACCCAGTGACCAAAGTATTGATGATTACTATCTGGAGCAATTACAAAAATATCCGACGCTCTGGAATCAAATCAAAGATGCTGAACAAATTTCTCAAGTGTATGGCATGAAAAATATCCGCAATGGCTATCGTCAAGTGGGTGGTGATGGTTGGGCACTCGTCGGGGATGCCGTGCATTTCAAAGATTCTATTGATGGACAAGGTATTTACGATGCGCTCTTGAGTAGCAGTATCCTTGCGCCGTATATCCTCAAGTGGAAAGCTGGCGAGATGACATGGGACACCGCGCTCGAAAGTTACCGCGACAATTTGTTGACTGAGACGTATGATATGTTCCTAGAAACACAGGGACGCCTGCAACGGGAAATTTACGACCAACCGCCTGAATTCGTAGTCAAAAATGTGTTACGCCGTGTGATGGAAGACCCTATTTATCAGAAACAATTTGTGGGCTATGCAACTCGTCGCTTTGACCCGAAAGGCTGGGCATCACCACAATTGATGCTAGGCTCACTTTTACGTGGCTTTGGGCGTGACATCATGAAGCCATTTTCATCCTAATCATTGAGGACTCACCAGCTATGGGATATACATCGAAACGCTTGAACGACCATGAACCGATTGTTCTCTTCACCTATGAGGGACAGTTGACCGTCGATATTTTTAAACAAGTGATTGCTGATAATGCGCGGTACATTGAAGAAATTGGTGAGCCGATATACATCTTGTGCGATGTGAGACGATTAGAGACATCATTCATTGATATGCTACACATCATGCAAGAAGCCAACAAAGACGCTAAAGGCAATGCGAATGATGAAAATATCAAAATGTTGGTGTTTGTTGGCTCGAATGTCTTTGCCCAGATGTATCGTAATACGATGCAAAAACGTGGTACATCGTTTGGCATGACAATGGTTGAAGATATGGAACTCGCCCTCGATATTATGCGGACTCAGATAGATATCCACAGAAAATAGTCATCATCTAAATATTTGTCGGTGAGAGAGATACATATATCTCTCTCATTTGCTAATTTCTGAATTAATAATTGACTTCATACATAGCGAAGGCTGCCCCAGCAGGGTCTTCGATGACAGCGAAACGTTGCCCTGCTTCACCGCGTGTTGGGACAAGCACTTTACCGCCATTCGCGGTCACTTGTTCAAGGCTAGCGTCATAGTCACTGACTGTGAAATAGACCATCCACTGTGACGGTATATCTTGATTACTACCCCGTTTGTGACAAATACCTGTGGCTGGCGTATCGCCTTGCATCATGTTGTAATCATCATAATCGCCTTGACTGACGGCTTGTGGTTGCCAGCCAATCACAGCTTGATAGAAATCGCGCACGGTTTCGGCATCATCCACTGTGAGGTCAATCCATGCAGCTTTGCCTGCTTGCGATTTAGGTTTGGTTTCTTCGACGTGTTGGTCAAACAAGATTGGATTTCCATCAGGGTCAACGAGTGTAAAATGTCCAATGCCTGAGTCAGTTTCGACTTCAGTGGTCAGTTCGATGCCAGCCTCTTTGAGATTTCGCTGAATCACACGCACATCGACTTCTGATGGGTTGAAGGTCATGATATTCTTATCAAACATGCCTTGAAACAAGCCAATCACGGCTTCGTCAGAGCGCAGAATAAGGTAATTTTGGTCTTCACCACCACCGATGACCTCAAAGCCTAGTTTTTCGTAGAATGCACGTGAGACTTTCAAATCTTGCACGGTCAAGCTAACTGAGAATTGCCCTAATTTCATGTGATTTCCTCCTAATTGGATAAAACAGATACTTACATTGAACATTTGTTCTTATTATTTTGCAAGTGATGATTTGATGAGAAGCGAACCAGATTCGGCATTTACATCACTATGATGATGCCTATACTACATCCCTCTATAAGTCGGCTGTCGTAGCACCAGCCTTAACAAAACAAAGGAACAACTGAATGACTGACCGTACACTACGCACGATTGTGATTGTATGTGTGCTCTATGTATCAGCGCAAATCTTCGCTGATATTACGAGTCTCCGTATTTTGCTACTGGCTGGATTCAGCATTGATGGTGGCACACTCATTTATCCCTTCACGTTTACCTTGCGCGATATGGTGCATAAAATCGCTGGTAAAAGTATCGCACGCACACTGATTTTCCTCGCGGCTGGGGTTAATTTGTTGATGGCTGGCTTATTCTGGCTGGTTTCGATTCTCCCTGCCGATATGATGGTCGGCGAACAAGCTGAATTCGGGGCTGTGCTTGCACCTGTTTTCCGCATTGTGTTGGCGAGTATCACGGCTGAGATTATCTCCGAGTTGATTGATACCGAGATGTATAGCTTGTGGGTCAAGCGTTTCCAAGAGAAATATCAATGGGGACGGGTGCTTGTCAGCAATGCTGTCAGCGTGCCGATTGATAGCGCGATTTTTGTGCTGATTGCCTTTTGGGGCGATTTACCTGCTGGCGTGGTTTTCAGCATTTTTGTGGCGAATATTATCGTCAAAGGCGCAGTGACATTGATTTCGATTCCTGCAATTTATACGGTTAAAGACCGTCATCTTGAGGAAAGCAAGACCGAGGGTTAACACAATCTCATTGAACAGGCATATTGTAAATTACAGTGTGTCTGTTTTTGTGTCGCTGGAAGCTAAAGCTATCCAGCTAAAATGGTCGGTGGCTAAAGCCAGCTTCAAAACCTCAATATTAATCAACCATTGTGAAGAATGTTTTAGTCATCTATTGCTTCTTTAACCCAACTTGGCTGCCAAAATTCAGGATGGTCAGGATTAGAATACCGTGTCATATCAGTATCAGGTGTCCAGTATGAATCATAGAGAAACATATCATTCTCATCGGTCATGAGGCTACCATTATCATCGTATAATGGACGAGCATCGGGCAAAACAGTAGTTTCATCAAAGTACGCATATTCCAAGTCGCGTACATTGATTAAGTTAGCAGACCATAGGATTGTCCCTCGGAAATCTGTTCGAGAAGCTGAGGCATTAGCTACATTGGATTTGTGTAGATATGCCCTGCTCAAGTTGGTATGGGAAATATCAGCACCACTTAGGTTAGCTTTATAAAAATTACAATTTTCTAAATTCATGTTGTAAAGACGTGCTTCTTGCAGATTTGCACGCGACAATTTACTTCCTCTTAAATTTACTGACGATAGATTTTCTCCCTCAAGATTTACACCGTTAAAATCTGTATTTCGCAACATTCCTTTTAACCAGTCTCTCGCTCTTAGCTCAGCAATTGCAATCTTAGTAACGACACGCTCATCGCTACCGAGTAAGGCTTTTAGCCGATTCAACTCCTGTTCATCTAATCGCTCTTGTACTTCAACTTGATCCCGTTTTTCGCGCTGGCGATTCAAGCGGTCAACAATCAGCACCGTAATTACGATACTAGCCAGTTCAGAGCTGATGTTGGCATAAAAATCAGTAGCAAGCGTTTTCAAATTAGGGATGTTACCGTAGATGAGGAATAATCCACCAAATAAGACAGCCAATGCAATCAACGAAGTGACTGTGCCGAAGCGTTCAAGGGTGAAACCTTGCCAGAATTGGTCGCGTGCTTCTCTGCTTTCGTCGAGGCGTTTATCAAGGGTAGACATAGTCATGATGAGCAGTCCTGTGGATGTGGTCGAATCTACTCTGAGATTAGCACAGGAATACTCATTTGACCGTCGGAATTTATGAAATTTATTGAGGTAGATGCGGTGTCATAATTTTGGTCACACCAGTAACGAAGTCATTTTTGCCACCTTGAGCAGGATGACGCACTTTGATGCAATTGACACCAAGTCGCATGAGGGTGTCGTTAGCGATATTGCCAACAGCGATGATAACTTCTGGTTTGAAGCTATCAACCACTTGATGCAGAAAACGTCCACCGAGTGATTTTTCGGCTGCACGCGGGGTGCGATTACTCCGTGCATCGTCACCTTTGCGTGGATGAAATGGAAAAGTATTCCAAATAAGCGGTACAGTCTTGAGTGCGGTCATTGCCTCCCAAACAATTGTTGCGCTTTGTTCGCCATAGACGTTCTCAAAGCCTGTATCATCAGTTTTTTTGTAGCCTCGTCCAAGACTGAATAACTTTAGTTCAGGGATGCCTTCGTGTAGCACTTTGCGACTAGTCACGGGCACACCTGTCAGGCGACAACCACGATAACCTGGGGCTTCCATCACGAGCATGTATTTCGGTTTGCGTTTGACCATTTCCGTGAGATAGAGTTTGAGATTATGGCAACGGATGGCATTGTTATGGTCGTTGGGGGCATATGGGTTGAAGACATCATTCGTGGTGAAGGTCACATGAGCGAGTTCGTCAATTAAATCATCAATGTAGCGCGTTGAGCCTATCATATTGTCCTATGGGATTGGTAATCAATAGTGCTAGCTTAGCAAATACAGATGACCACGAGGTGAACATGAGATGATATACGCTATAGCTTTTTCCCCTCATTAACCACAAAAACTGCCGAGGGGCGTGGCAGTTTTTGTGTTGAACTAGATTGTTCAGAAGAATACTGTTGCCAGCATTCCGTTTGCACCGTTACTACAACTATAGTGATTGCAATACAGATACCGTAGTGACATTTGTCATGGGTCTAACAGGATGAATGTCATAGTGATAAGTGTGTGCTACATTTCGACCATCTGTGCTAAAATTAGGCTAAAAAATACCCCTTTAAAGGAGCAATCAGCATGTCCAATCAGGATGAGAATAGCTTGTTTACGACAGCACTCTTGCAACTCTTAGAAGAAACGTTTGAAAGTGTCTACGGAATTTACTTAGACCGTAACACATCCATTTTTGAAACCCTTGCGACACTTTCTGCGGAAGAAGCCTCACAAACCACAAGTTCATCCTGCGCGACGATTGCAGCGCATGTTACCCATATGACCTACTATATCAACATCCTATTGCAACTGATTGAGGGTGAACAACCGCAAGCAGATTGGGGACATATCTGGCAAACGGTTTCAACAGTGACAGACGAAGAATGGCAAACAAGTCAAGCTAACCTCCGCACAGAATATGAGCGCATCAAAGCCGTTGCTGGCGAAACAGAATGGCAAGATTCACGTCAAATAGCAGGTGCAATGGGCATTGTCGCACACAATGCGTATCACTTGGGTGAGATTCGTCAGATGTTATGTATCATTAGACAAGGGACTGATAATGACTAAAAAATCAGGCAATGGACTTCGTAATCTCATTAGTTTATCACTGATTAGTGTGGGGGTGATTGTGATGGTCG
>JBCCSC010000086.1:0-13909 GCA_039200705.1 Chloroflexota bacterium | reverse complement strand
TTAACAGCAAAGTAGTAAGTCAGACAATCTTTGGTGAGCAATCCTTGCTATCCAATCCACGCTCCACCATCTGCGCTCGCTTCCATACGCGACTTCGTATCCTCTTTGTGCTTGTAGGGCAGTTTCCCAACCCCACGCGCTCTTAGAAAGGAGGTGATCCAGCCGCAGCTTCCGCTACAGCTACCTTGTTACGACTTCGTCCCAGTCATCAGTCCTGCCTTCGGCGGTAGCCCCCGTTAGGTTAGCTTCCCGACTTCAGGCGTAACCAACTCCCATGACGTGACGGGCGGTGTGTACAAGGCCCGGGAACGTATTCACCGTGCCGTGCTGATACACGGTTACTAGCAACTCCGACTTCATACAGGCGAGTTGCAGCCTGTAATCCGAACTGAGACGCACTTTCGAGATTGGCTCCACCTCGCGGCTTCGCTACCCATTGTATGCGCCATTGTAGCGTGTGTGTAGCCCTGGATATAAAGGCCATGCTGATTTGACATCATCCCCACCTTCCTCCCGTTTGCCACGGGCAGTCTGGCTAGACACTTGTAACTAACCATAGGGGTTGCGCTCGTTTGCGGACTTAACCGAACACCTCACGGCACGAGCTGACGACAACCATGCAGCACCTGTACTACCTCTCCGAAGAGTCCTCGCAGTTTCCCTTGAGTACCAGTAGTATGTCAAACCCAGGTAAGGTTCTTCGCGTATCCTCGAATTAAACCACACGCTCCGCTGCTTGTGCGGGCCCCCGTCAATTCCTTTGAGTTTTAGCCTTGCGACCGTACTCCCCAGGCGGCACACTTATCGCGTTTGCTTCAACACTCAATGCCCCGTAGGACACCGAACGTTTAGTGTGCATCGTTTACGGCATGGACTACCGGGGTTTCTAATCCCGTTCGCTACCCATGCTTTCGCGTCTGAGTGTCAGTTGGATGCCAGTAAGTCGCCTTCGCCACTGGTATTCTTCCTTATATCTACGCATTTCACCACTACACAAGGAATTCTACTTACCTCTCATCCACTCTAGACGGTCAGTTTCACTCAACCTCTCCCAGTTTAGCCAGGAGCTTTCATAAGTAACTTAACCATCCACCTGCACGCGCTTTACGCCCAGTAACTCCGGATAACGCTTGCCTCCTACGTTTTACCGCGGCTGCTGGCACGTAGTTAGCCGAGACTTATTCCTGTGCTACCGTCCACTCTCGTCACACAGAAAAGGGCTTTACAGTCCGAAAACCGTCTTCACCCACGCGGCGTCGCTGCATCAGGCTTGCGCCCATTGTGCAATATTCCTCACTGCTGCCTTCCGTAGAAGTCTGGACCGTGTCTCAGTTCCAGTGTGGGGGGTCACCCTCTCAGGTCCCCTAGCCGTCGTCGCCTTGGTGAGCCGTTACCTCACCAACTAGCTGATGGCTCGCAGCCCCATCCTCAAGCACCTGAGTTTTTCTCACAATCCCTTACCAATCGTGAGCTTATCGGGTTTTAGCTACTGTTTCCAATAGTTATCCCCGTCTTGAGGGCAGGTTAGCTACGTGTTACTCACCCGTTCGCCACTCTCCACCACCCGAAGGTGGTTTCCCGTTCGACTTGCATGTGTTAGGCACGCCGCCAGCGTTCATCCTGAGCCAGGATCAAACTCTCCATAGTCATGGGGGTTTCATTTCTTAGATCTAATTCTTGCTCAATTGTCTGAACTTACTATTCTGCTGTTAAACTGCACTTCTCAATCTTGAGAAAAAAAGCGAAGAATTGACTTCTCCGCAACTGGTAGAGACAAATATACCAACCTCACCCCAACTTGTCAAGACTTCTTGTGAAGTTTCTTTCCGATTTGCTCAACAAATCGCTTGACTGAGTTTAGGGCGTGTCGTTCACGTCCCTTTATGTGCTTTGTGAATTGGACTGGCTAATCCTTCAAAAGACTAGTGCCAACTCGCACCTTTCGTTGCGTTTTCGCTTGTTAAGTGTGCTGCTTTTTTCAAACAACGATGCAAATTATACACCTCACCTCTCCCTTTGCAAGGGCAAATTTCAAACCAATTACAAATTGACTGCAAAAACACTATCTTTTACAGTCTTGCTTTTGCTCAATTCTGCTAATCAAAGGCAATGAAAATGCTTTATCTCCTTGATTTACTGGGAACGATTGTTTTCGCCATGACGGGGTCGCTAGTGGCGCGTCGGAAGCAACTTGATATTTTTGGTGTAGTCGTAATCGCCTTTGTTACGGCTGTAGGGGGTGGGACATTGCGCGATATGATTTTGGGCAATACGCCAGTGTTCTGGGTAAATGACCCTTCGTATATAGTGGCAGTTTTACTCGGTGTTTTAATCACAATTATTTTAGTGCGATTTAATTGGTTGCCCAATCGCCCTTTATTGATTGCAGATGCCTGTGGTTTAGCTTTGTTCACAGTGATAGGCACACAAGTTACATTGGTTTTGGATGTTCATTGGTCAATCGCAATTGTGATGGGTGTGATGAGTAGTGTTGCTGGTGGGATGATTCGTGATGTGCTGAGTGATGATATTCCGCTTGTCTTACGCAAAGAAATTTATGCAACTGCATCCTTATTAGGGGCTACGTGTTACCTCATTATGGTTGGCATGGGATTTACAACGATAGCGATTATTGTTTCAATGTCATTGACGCTCACACTCCGTCTAACTGCTATTTGGCGCGGATGGTCACTACCAATTGACTCAATCGGCTTCGGCGTAGACTAAATCATCGTCATCATAGATGTCTACAACTTTTTCTTTATCAGCAGAATCATCTCCCAGTACATCCTTGATGTAAATCTCTTCTATCAGAATAACCGTGATAGCTGAGAGTGGTACAGCTAGCATGATTCCAAGAAAGCCAAAGAAGAAACCAAAAACGATTTGTCCTATCAGAATCAGAACGGGGGGTAGGTGAAGTGCTTCTGATGCAAGTATCGGTCCGACAATATTTGCTTGCACGAATGATGCAACAATCACAATAAGAATGGCTATCCAGACTGTCTCAGGTGTTTGGACAAGTGTCACAGCTATGGTGGGAACAAGGATGATGAACACACTAAAATTGGGTATGAACGATACGATCCCTGCAATAACACCCAATGCCAACCATTGGTCAACACCAAGCCAAGCTAAACCTGCTCCTGTAATTGTCCCAACCAGTAACATCGAAATACCAGTGACTTTAATCCATTCATGCATCGTATAATCAATCCGTGCAATGATTTCACGCATTCGTTCACGATACCAAAGTGGTGTCAGGCGCACGATACCATTAACGTATTTTCGAGGTTCAGTAATCAAGAAGAAGCAAATGAAAACGATGATGAATACACTGACTAAGGCACTTGCAACACCACCAATCAGCGGAATTACTGAGCCATCAAAACTATTCAAGGCACTATAGGTTTGACCAATAACCTGATTGATGAAGTTTGCGTCAATCTCAAATTCTGTAGTATTCAGCATCTCAACAGCTTGTTCTAAGAACGGAACTTGTTGATATAACTCACCACTCTCAAGCAATTCATTAAATTGATTGATGCCTGTTGGTATAGTCGTCTCAAATAGCGTCGCAAATTGTTCAAAGAGTGTAGGAAAAACCAAGAAAGATAGTAAAACTAAAACGAGGACACCGATAGTCATTGATAACATAATGCTGAGTATGCGTCCGATGCGCCATCTCATGAAAGATTTAACAGGCATTGAAAATACTACTGTCAATAAGACCCCTGCCAATGCCAACATCAAGATACCACGAATTTGCCACAGCCCAATCAGCAGAACAACAAAGAAAATACTGATTAGCAAGATATTGATATTACGTGCATAACCTGAGTCTGTACGAATCATGCGGTGTTTATCCGTTTATCATTGATGAGCTATCTCAGCCGTTATATCTCACGACCAACATAGTCATATCGTCGAAGGGTGGGTTACCTTCTGCAAATTTTTCAACATCATCTAGTATCATGTCCATCAATTCTGCTGATGTTTTATCCCCAATTTGAGCGACAACACTCATCAAACGTTCTTCACCGTAAGGTTCTGCCCGAGGATTCTCAGCTTCAGTGAGACCATCGGTGTAATAAACAATTGCATCACCAGGGTCAAGATTAATAGTCAATTCTTTAAATGGATTATTTGGAAACCATCCTAAAGCCCGTCCACCAATCGGCAAAAGATTGACTTCACCTGTGCTGTGCTTGTAAAGAATCGGTGGATTATGACCACCATTCACATGCTGACTGTATCCGCTTGCATCAAAGCGACTGTAATACATGGTGACGAACATACCACTGTTTTCTGCATCTTGTAGTAATAAATCATTAGTGCGACTCATAGTTTCAATCGGTGTCATCCCTGCATGGGCATGACTTCGCAGTAAAGTTCGTGCCACTGCCATGAAGAGAGCAGCAGGCGCACCTTTATCAGAAACATCTGCCATCACTGTGCCGATAGAGCCATCTTCTAACGTGAAAGCGTCGTAAAAATCACCAGCCACTTCACGAGCGGCTTCCCAATAAGGGGCAATGTCATATTTGGGTGATGCTGGCATAGAAGGGGGCAGTAAATTTTGTTGAATATCATGCGCCATGCTTAACTCATGCTCAAGGCGACCTTTTTCGAGCGCGACTGCGTAGAGACGAGCATTTTCAATCGCGCGTGCAGCCAACCCCGAAACTGCTTGTAGTAGAGATAAATCATCAGGACGGAAGACACCCGCTTTCATTGAGGTATCCACATAGACAACACCAATTAAACGGTCTTGCACAAGCATCGGTGCAGCTAAAATCGCCCGTAACCCTCGCATGATAATACTCTGACCTGCGCTAAAGCGTTCATCAAATTGGGCATTGTTGGTCAACAGAGGTTTTCGTGTTTTGACGACTTCACCGACAATAGTTGTACTATATTCTTCTGGTTCGACTTTCTGACCTTCTTTGGCTTGTGCGACTAACACCTGCATATCGCCTGTGTCTTCATCAATGCTCATCAAGAAACCCCGTTGTGCCTTAGTTACTTCCATGATGGCTGTCATCGCGTTATCGAGCGCATCATCAAAATCAAGTGTGGAGTTAATCCATGTCGAAACTTGATAAAGTGCCACCAAATGTTCAGGTTTCAGATTGTCTGGTGATGTCGCATTATCAACCATGTGAGGTTACCTCTGTTGGCTATTGAAATCATGCTCATTATATCATCATCCCAGACATGGGGCGAATGTGTCTCAGCACGGTATAATCGTCTCAGACTAATATTATGAGAAAGTTATCGTACATGAAATTTGATGTGATTATTTTTCCTGATGACCTTAATAAAATGCCTGACCTCGCCAGGCGTGTCGAAGATATGGGCTTTGATGCACTCTGGACGGCTGAAACAACACATAACCCATTCTTGCCTTTACCACTAGCTGCTCACAGCACATCTTCAATTGAATTAGGAACAGCTATTGCAGTAGCTTTCCCTCGTAGTCCAATGGTGATAGCACAAATCGCATGGGATTTAGCAGCGCAATCTAATGGACGCTTTATTCTAGGGTTAGGTACTCAAATTGCAGTGCATATTGTCAAACGCTTTAGCGCACAATGGGATGGTAAGCCTGTTTCGCAATTGCGTGAATATGTGGAGTCACTGAGAGCTATCTGGCAAGCCTTCAATGCAGAAGGGAGTCTGCGTTATCGTGGCGACCATTATAGTTTCGGGGTGTTACCGCCATTCTTTAATCCAGGAGCTATCGACACGCCCAATATCCCAATTTATATTGCTGGTGTCGGTGCTGCGCTCTGCCAATTAGCTGGTGAAATGTGCGAAGGCTTCCATGTACATCCTTTCCATACTACAAAATACCTAGAAGAACTCACACGACCTGCTATTCAAGAAGGGGCAGATAAAACGGGTCGTTCAATTGATGATGTATCGTTGACCTGTAGTATTTTCGTGGTGACAGGGCGCAATCAAGAAGAAATTGAGCGCAATACGATTGAAATAAAATCACAGATTGCATTTTATGCTAGTACACCGAGTTACTATAAAGTCCTTGATGCACACGGTTGGCGTGATTTCGGCGAGAAAATGAATCGCATGACCAAAGAGAATAAATGGAATGATATGTGGAAAGAAGTTCCTGATGAAATCCTTCATGAATTTGCAGTTGTTGCACCACCTGATGACTTACCATATGCAGTCCGCGAAAAATACGATGGCTTGTTAGACCGAGTGAGTTATTACTTTCCATTTGACCCTGATGACGAAACACGCCAAATTGTATGGGAACATGCCAGCAAAGCAATGAATACGTGATTAAACTTTAGGCGTTGTATGAGTGTTGCGTATGCCATCTAGCATGTCTAGCGCGTCAGACCGTGTGACAATGCCAAGCGGTGAGTCTGTTACATTACCTCGCTCTGTGATGATAAGGGCTTCGAGTACAGGTCTGGATGCAAATAGGTTGGTAGCTGCTGTGATAGTCATGTGACGCGGGATAAATTCCCAATGTTTATCGTCATCATTAAGTAAGCGGAGAGCATCTGCGGCTGTATCACGTAAATCTGCAAAAGCCATTTCTTGATGGCTTACAACATGCCGTGCTAACCAACGAGTGAGGATATTTTCGGTCATGAGGTTCACGAATTGATCATCATTGTACACAGGGAATTGTGTGAAGCCTGTATCTTCAACAATTTTCATAACATGGTACATCGTTTCATCAGCTTGGATGATTCTGACTTCACCGCCAAAAACACTATGAACAGTTGGCAGATTTTCAAAGCGATTAAGAATGCGTTCTAAGCGTTCAACAGTTTCAATACTCGGAATCGCCATGTAACGCTTTTTACTATGAACAATATGATTGCGAAGTTCACGACAATTATCAAGGAAATCATAATCACGCTTTTTAATGAGAGTTTTTTCGTTCATTAAGCCGAGTAAAATACCGAAGTTATCTTGGTAGGTTTTGATTTCTTGTTTCATATAATCATGAATTTGATTGAAAGCATTCAAAAACCGTTCTGTCTTAGCACGTTCGTCTTTTGTAGGAGGCATTTTGTCACGTCTCAGTAACATATTATTGATTAATACAAGGATAATACTCAGTTCACGACTATCATGCAAATATTTAGGAGACATAAATTACTCATGACACAATCTCACACATATGCTCAAGAGCATCACGAAATATTTACTGAACGCTTTATAGAACTCGTAAAAATCAAGAGCATCAGCACAGACCCCGCATTTAAAGATGATGTCAAATTGGCTGCTGACTGGATTCTCGGACGCATGTCATCGATTGGTTTAGATGCCGAAGCCATTACATTGCCAGAAGGACGACACCCTGTGGTACTCGGAACATGGAATGGAGCAGGTAGCGATGCCAAGACAGTCATCGTCTATTGCCATTATGATGTACAACCTGCAGTCATAGCAGATGGATGGCATACCGACCCATTTGACCCTGTGATACAAGACGGAAAACTCATCGCGCGTGGCGCAACGGATAGCAAAGTGCATGTGATGGCGTGGCTGAGTGCTGTTGAATCATTGATTGCAAGTGAAGAACTTAAGGTGAATATCAAACTACTTTTTGAGGGTGAAGAAGAATCAGGTAGTGAAACTATTGGCGCATTAATTCAGCAATTTCCTGAAAAAGTTTCGGCTGATATTGCTGTCATTAGTGATGGTATTATTCGCTCGCCTGAACAACCTGCGCTGATTTATGGCTTGCGAGGCATCATCACAATGGAAGTGCATGTTGATGGTCCTCAAAAAGATTTACACAGTGGGCATTTTGGAGGTACAGTTCATAATCCAGCACAAGCGATTGCCGAGATTGTGGCGCAATTGCACGATGCTGATGGGCGCGTAACTGTCCCCACATTTTATGATGATGTTGCTATTCTGGATGACGATGAACGTGCTTTACTCGCTGAAAGTGATGAATCTATCACACAAGAATGGCAAGATGTTGCTAACGCCCCTAAACAATGGGGAGAACCAGACTACACCATTCATGAACGAATCGGAGCACGTCCGACATTAGAAATTAATGGCATTCATGGTGGTTATACAGGCGATGGCTTCAAGACAGTATTACCTGCTCATGCTTTTGCTAAAATCAGTTGCCGACTTGTTCCCAATCAAGACCCTCAACGTGTGATGCAAGCCGTCCAAGATTACATTTTGCAAATTGCGCCTGATACTGTGAAAATTTCATTTGTGCGTGTTGAATCCGAAGCACCTGCAATCCGACTAGATTACACAGGTCAAGCGATGCAAGCTGCGTTCCATGCCTATCAAAAAGGCTGGGGCGTTGACCCTGTATTTGAACGTGCTGGAGGCAGTGTTCCAATTACACACGAGATGCTGACCATTACTGAAAATCTTGCTATCATGGGATTCAGTTACAAAGGGGGTGGTGCACATGGACCAAATGAGAATATTCCTCTGCAAATGTTTTACAATGGCATTGATACCGCAATCTACTTTTTACAAGATATAGCCACAAACGAAGGATAACAATGATGACTACATCGCTTGACTTTGCTAAGTCTAACTCACAGCGTTTTGAAGATGAACTAATTGCTTTTCTTAAAATTCCAAGCATCAGCACCGATTCTGCTTTTAACCCTCAAGTACGTGAAGCTGCTAATTGGTTACTCGCAGAGTTTGAACGCATTGGCTTATCCACCGAATTGATTGAAATGGAAGGACATCATCCGATTGTGTATGCGGAGTGGTTGGGTGCAGGTGAGGACTCGAAAACAGTCTTATTCTATGGGCATTACGATGTACAACCCGCAGTCATGGAAGATGGCTGGGAGACAAACCCTTTTGAGCCTATTCGTAAAGACGATGGATTTCTGTATGCACGTGGGGCAACAGATGATAAAGGTCAATTCTTTACCCATGTCAAAGCAGTAGAGTCACTTTTGCAAGCGGATAATCTTCCTGTCAATGTCAAATTCATCATCGAGGGCGAAGAAGAATCAGGTGGCGAAGCGATTTCCAAATATGTCAAAGAGCACGGTGAAAAACTGAGTGCGGATGTCTGCATCATCAGTGATACATCTATGCAAGATATAGATAACCCCGTCATCATCAATGCGCTTCGTGGTGGTATCACCTTTGAAATGACTGTGATTGGTCCCAAACAAGATTTGCATAGTGGGATGTTCGGTGGCACAGTTCATAACCCTGCACAAGCATTAGCCGAAATCATCACTAAACTCCACAATGATGATGGCTCAGTAGCGGTAGCAGGTTTCTATGATGATGTTCTGGAACTAACAGAAGAAGAACGTACTGAGATTGCACAGGTACAATGGGATAATGTCGATTGGAGCGAAGCGACAGGTGCCCCCGTCCCTTGGGGCGAAGAACAATATACGCTCTTAGAACGCATTGGCGCACGTCCAACACTAGAGATTACTGGTATAGCGAGTGGTTATTATGGCGAAGGTAGCAAGTCGATTGTGCCGCACAAAGCAGTTGCTAAAATCAGTTGTCGTCTCGTTGCAAATCAAACACCCGATGATATTGAGAAAAAAGTGATTAAATTCATCGAGAAGTTATCACCACCTACGATTAAAGTTGAAGTAAAAAAACTACGGGCTGGTGCACTCCCCGCATTAATTGCCACGAACATCCCTGAAATGCGTGTCGCTATTACAGCATACGAAAATGGTTGGGGCGCAACCCCGATCTTCAAACGTGAAGGCGGAAGCATCCCGATTGTCTCCGATCTCCAGAGTGTATTAGGCTTACCAGTTATCATGATGGGTTTCGGTCTAAATAGCGATAACCTTCACGGACCAAACGAACGATTCAGCTTGCAGATGTTCCATAAAGGAATTGCAACTTCTATTCATTTCATGCAAGAAATTGCTACACTTCCATCTATCGAAGCAACAGAGCAATAGAAAGACGAATCATGACAACACCACAAAATTATCTTGACGATAATATGCCTAAATTCATCACTCAACTAAAAGAGTGGGTCGCTATTCCCAGCATTAGTACCGACCCTGAGCGCAAAACTCAAGTACGTCAGGCAGCCGAATGGTTAGCAGCCGATATGATTAGTATGGGCTTGGAAAATGTTGAAATTATGCCAACAGATGGGCATCCTGTCGTATATGCAGATTGGCTACATGCAGGGGATGATAAACCAACAATCTTGGTCTATGGACATTATGATGTACAACCTGCAGTTATCGAAGATGGTTGGGATAATGACCCATTTTCACCCATAGAGCGTGATGGTGTTCTCTATGGTCGTGGCGCAACCGATGACAAAGGGCAAGTTATGATTCAGATGAAGGCAGCCGAAGCCTTACTGAAAACAGGTAGTTGTCCTCTGAACCTCAAATATTTAATTGAAGGTGAAGAAGAAATTGGTTCACCAAATCTAGCAAAGTTTGTTGAGCAACATCAAGATAAACTGAGTGCCGATATTTGTCTCATTAGCGACACAGGTGTTGTATCCAAAGAACAACCGAGCTTGACCTATTCATTGCGTGGCTTAATGACCATGACACTTGTTGTGAGTGGTCCTAAGCGAGATTTACACAGTGGTGGTTTTGGTGGCATGATCCATAATCCTGCACAAGCTATCACTGAAATTATCGCTCAATTGCATCATCCTGATGGTCGCGTGAGTGTGCCTCATTTTTACGATGATGTGCTTGACCTTAGCACAGAAGAACGTGAGACACTTGCTCTATCTAATATGACCGATGAAGCATGGCAAGGTGTAATGGGGAATTTGCCAGATTGGGGTGAAGATGGCTTCAGTCGTATTGAAAAAATTGGTGCGCGTCCAACCCTCGAAATTAATGGGATTGCCTCAGGGTATGCTGGTGAAGGCTTTAAAACAGTTCTCCCTGCTAAAGCGACTGCGAAAATTAGTGCACGCTTGGTGGCTAATCAAGACCCGAATAAGATTTTCGCACAAGTGCGCGATTATATTATGGAAATTGCCCCTGATACCGTGCATGTCGAAGTATTGGAAGAACATCATGGTTTCCCTGCATTAACACCACTTGACCATCCTGCGGTGCAAGCTGCGGTTCGCGCCTATGAAGCCAACTTTCCTAACTCACCTTTACTAATGCGTGGTGGTGGTAGTATTCCTGTTGTACCAGAAATTCAACGCATTTTAGATCTGCCTGTTGTATTGCTTGGCTTCGGCTTACCTGATTCACAAGCTCATGGTCCAAACGAGAGTTTCCACCTCGACCAATACGAAAGTGGTATCCGTACAGTGATTACTTACTTGCAAGAAGTATCAACAATCTAATTTTTGGATTGCACATTAATCTTGTGAGGATTAGTATCAACGTGAAATTTTATGAGAAGTGATCACGACATTTGATAAGGTCATTTTATGGATGTAATTGATTTAAGAAGCGATACCGTCACACACCCGACACCTGCGATGCGTGAAGCCATGGCAAATGCTATTGTCGGAGATGATGTTTATGGGGATGACCCAACTGTTAACCAGCTTGAACACGACGCTGCCAAAATGTTTGGTCAAGAGGCGGGCTTATTTGTCACCAGTGGCACACAAGGTAACTTGATTGCACTACTAACCCATTGCCAACGCGGAGATGAAGCGATTGTAGGGGATAAAGCCCATACTTTTGTCTATGAGCAGGGGGGTATGAGTGCGCTTGGTGGCATTATGCCTCATACTGTGCCTGTGCAAGCTGACGGCACGTTATCGATTGAGAATATTGAACAGGCGATTCGTGGCGATAACTATCATTTCCCACGCACACGCTTAATTAGTATTGAAAATACACAAGGCACAGTTGGTGGAGTGCCTGTAACAGCCGAATACACACAACAAGTTGCTGAATTGGCACATCAACACGGTCTCAAAATGCACATTGATGGGGCACGCATCTTTAATGCTGCCACTGCGCTGAATGTCTCTCCACAAGAAATCATGGGCGATGCCGATAGCATGTATTTCTGTTTGAGTAAAGGCTTGTGTGCGCCTGTCGGGTCAGTTCTCGTTGGTAGCGAAGATTTCATCAAAGAGGCAAGGCGTGTGCGAAAAGTGCTCGGAGGTGGAATGCGTCAAGCAGGGATTTTGGCTGCTGCTGGTTTAATTTCCCTGCATGAAATGTCGAAGCGATTGCACGAAGATCATGAGAATGCAGCTTATTTGGCGGAAGCGGTTAGTGATATTGATGGTATTCGTGTGGTCAGTCAACATACAAACTTTGTTATGCTTTGGCTAGAAGAAACTACTAAAATCACCCCCGATGAACTGAAAAATCACTTGCGTGACCATAATATTTTGGCAAATCCTTATCCTGGGTTCGAGCGTAAATTCCGTTTTGTGATGCACTATTGGATTACACGCGAACGAGTTAATCATATCGTAGAGGCATTGAAAACGATTCTGTCATGAATGATTTTACAGATGACTTGACCAACCAATCAAATGCACCATCCGAGACAATTGAGGATGATAATCCATCTGATGCGATAGAATATCGTGGGAGTGGTGCTGACCCTGCTTTCGGTTTTGTACTCGCAATTGCCCTCAGTGTGGGTTTGATTCCACTATTGCCTGAGAGTGCGGATATGCGGTACACGATTGCATGGGGTGTGTTGGCTTTTGTCGGTGTTTTAGGGTGGTTGTTAGGGACAGCCGAACGAATTGGGCAAGAAAGTCCTGAAAATGTAGCGTGGGGTGTTGCTTTTGGTGTGATGGTCAGCGTGCCATTTATTGTATTCTTCATTGACCAATTTCAGACAGTATCAGAGTTAATTTTCCCAGAATTTGGCGCAGGAACAGTCCTCGCTTATTTGGTATTCGTGATGCCCCTTGCTGAAACACTCTTTTTCCGAGGCTCAATGCAACGCCATCTTGATTTTTGGATTGTCGGTGCATTGTCGGGCTTATGGAATGTCATCCTGTTTTTCCCTGTAATGTGGGATGTGATTTTGCAATTCATTAGTGTAGCTATCTTTCTAGTGATTGCACTTATCGCAATTAATATGATGTACAGTTATGTTCGTGAGCGCAACGGATTAGCTGCTGCGTGGATATGCCAAGTGACTGCAAGCCTGATTTTGCTATTCTTCCCGTACTTGTGATATTTCCCAATTAATTTGGGATAAACAGATAGTTTTCTTGGGGTAAATTGCTTATAAGTAGCTTTTTATCCCAAATATCCCCTGAATTGATGACTGATTTTCAAATACAAACATTATATTCATAAACTAAAACCCCGTAGCTTGCTACGAGGAGGAGCGCATCTTTCCTTTCAACTAAACATCAATAGATTGGTACTGGTAAGCATAACCATCAACTTGATGCACAATCTGACAATATTTGTGGCTAATACCTTGAACGATTTCGTTGGCAGTCTTGATATTGAATGACCCTGATGCACGGACTGCGATCCGTCCAACATAAGTACCGATTTTCTTGCCTTTGGTGACGACTGCTTTCACGATATCACCTGTCTGGAAGCCTTTGACACTACGGTTTTGTTTGGCTTTTGTGCGCGGAAAACCGAATCTATCCACGCGACACATCTGGCGTGATTGTCGTCCCATGGCTGTGATGAGCAAGGGTTGCATCTTGTGATGTACAAACACATCCTGCCCACTTTCACCAACACAGACAGCATCCAGCCAATGAGTTTTCGGATAATTCTGGATGCTCCGATTGTATTTAGTACGTCCACCTGTGCCAATTTCTATCGGCAAACCCAGTGTTTTCAGTTGATTATACAATGCCCAGCGTGTGCTGTTAATTACACTGGCATCGCGTAAAGGTTTCTTAGCTTGTGCTTGTAGCTTGGGATAGCCAAACTCGTCTGCTGTTTGATTGCCTTTGGCTTGATTACACGCATGACACGCTAAAGTTAGATTG
>JBCCSC010000085.1:0-15191 GCA_039200705.1 Chloroflexota bacterium | reverse complement strand
ATTCCCTTAATTATTGGGGGTATTCATCATCAATTGCACTATTAACATATGCGGCATTCTGATATGATGACAAGCATTATTGACCGTCATAGTTCTACATAATTGTATGCCAAACCCTCTCATTGATATTCTGATTCCGTCCACCCTCAGCGATTTACAAGTGCAAGCACTGCATGTTTGGCTAGCGACTATTTCATCGACTTTAGAGCGTCGTCGCCCATTTGCACGTCGTAATCAACGCCATCACGACCATGTGCGAGAACAACGTGAATTACTATTACTGCGATTACAATTATGGGCAGAAGAAACAGTGTCTGAGCAACTATGTCATGAACTGAACGATTTGCATCACGTTATTCACCAGAAAACACATCACTATTGGCATGTTGGTGTTACAGATGGCACACAGCTAGGGGTAGCTTATCCGATTACGAATGGAGTACGTCCATTTAGTGTCGATTTGCAAGCCTTTGAGCCTGAAAATTGGGATGAAAACAGCACAAGTACCCACGAAATTGAACAACTCATAACAGCACTAGGCACAATCCCTAAATATCGTGTGCAACTATTAGGCTTTCAGGAAAGCCCCGATGATTATTTGTTGTGTGGTTATATGGCTGCTGAAATTGCCCAGCAATATGATGGATTTGCAAAAGTGTTGTTGCGACCTAATTTTTACACTGCACGCGGTGCTGCCGAATGGTCAAATGATGATACTACACGGTTAGCACAATCATTGGGTGGGCGTAGTTATGAAATCACATATGATGGAACAAAAGCACTTCAGTCTTATCATCTGTTAGATAGTGATGCTATGCGTGAATGGACAAAGCATCCTCGTTACCATCTTCACCTTTGAGACAATCTATTCTAGTAATTGATAACATAGGTTTGTCTTACAATTAACCTTCGATTAATTATTTGTGATTACTCTATCCTATAATAACTTGTTTGAAACAGGTTAGTTAATTACCAATTTCAAGGATTAGATACATGGGTGATACACAAACACCACTCATCTTATTTACAAATGATGACGGGATACAATCTCCTGGGTTGTGGACAGTTGCACAAGCCTTTGAAGGATTGGGGGAGTTACTAATTGTCGCACCACGCGAACAACAATCAGGCATGGGACGTAGTTTACCCACATATAGCAAAGGTAGCATTTATGTTTGGGATGAACCCTTGCTTGAACTCGACAATTGCAAAGCCTATGCGGTTGATGGCACACCTGCCCAAGCTGTTCAACATGGCGTTTTAGAATTATCGGATAGAAAACCTGCATTAGTGGTATCGGGCATCAATTATGGTGATAACACAGGCAATGGTGTCACTATTTCTGGGACTGTTGGGGCAGCCCTTGAAGGTGCAAGTCTAGGGATTCCATCATTGGCACTAAGCCAGCAAACCCCTTTTGATTTACATTTATCTTATTCAGATGATGTAGATTTTTCAGTCGGCGCAAAATTTGCGCGTCAATTTGGAGAGTGGCATCTTAACCATGAAGCGATGCCTGATGATGTCGATATTCTCAAAATTGATGTCCCTTGGCAAGCAACACCTGATACAGAATGGCGCATCACTCGATTAAGTCATCGGCGTGTTTATTGGCCAACCCGCCCTGAACGCAGTTCTATCAACGATACGGGCAAGTTAGGATATAAATATCAAGCAGACCCATCACAAGCAGAACCCGATAGCGATGTTTATGCACTCTTGCATGATAAGGTCATATCTGTCACACCTATCAGCCTTGATATGACAAGCCGTACAGATTTATTCCGTTTGCGTCAAATACTAGAAGGTAAGCGTGAATATGGTAAAGCGGGTATGGATTAAGCCAAATTGTAGACAGGGAAGACTTATCTTCCCTGTTCAGTCTATTTCACTGTTTTCAGTCAGTGTTAGTCAACGCCATTAGAACTGATATGAGCATCCCGAATGGCTGCTTCCCAATCTTCATTGAGTTCTACTTGCTTCGTTTCAGTTTCCAGAACTTCATGCAACCATGTCCAAGTTTCTTCATGATTATAACGGGGATTAAAGGCAAACAATGCCCGTCCTACTTTGCGTCGTCCGAAGGGACTACGCGAGAATCCTGGAACAATAATACAGTTGAGATTGTAGACGAAGCGCAAGACCTCGTCATCTGCTGTTAGCCAGAAGCACCATAAGCCACGTTCTTGATGTGGTTCTGTGATGTGAAAGGGTTTTGGTTTAGGTAACTTCGGGATTTGCTTATCTGCGTTTTGATTTTCCTCTGGTGGTTGGTCACTCACGCTAATACTCCCTGACAATGTGGGCTGATGTTGTCTTTGATACAATATTACACAAAAAAAATGATTAATACATAGAATATGCACCATTTTGTATTTAATTTGATACAAGTATGACATCACAAATATGTGCAAACAACTTTAACTGTCTATGAATTAACAAAATGATGGTATACTAAAAGTAACTTTTTACCAGCGAGGGGGGATTCCTTGCTAATTCCATCCGATTCACGCGATAATTTCAGTGGGACTTCGGGCGAAGCTGAAGCATTCGTTCAGTCCGCATTAGACGCACTATCTGCACACATTGCTATCCTAGATGAACACGGTAGTATCATTGGAGTCAATGCTGCGTGGCAGTTATTTGCTGATAGCAACGGCTTAAGTGACCCCAATTACGGCATTGGAACAAATTACCTTGCAGTGTGCGATATATCTGCCAAACGCCGTTCACGCGATGCAATAATGGTTGCATCAGGTATCCGCGACATTATGAATGGCGGTATGGATGAGTTTCAACTTGAATATCCATGTCATAGTCCAACAGAAAAGCGTTGGTTTGTGGTACGGATCAGTCGTTTTGATTGGTATGACGATGCACGCATTATTGTCGCTCATCAAAATGTGACGGAGTTGAAGCGTGTGCAAATCGAACTATCAGAGAGTAAGCGACGCATTGAAGCTGTGATTGATAATGTCAATAACGGCATTGTTGCTATTAATCGAAAAGGCTTCATTCAAACTGCGAACCGTGCATCGGCACGTATCTTCGGTTATCAACTGGATGAACTCATTGGCTTACATCTAAGAGACTTAATGACTGAAACGCTCAAAGATGAGCAGTCATTTTATCGACTCAATGGACAACATGGGCACGAAATTACGGGGGTTCGCAAAGATGGTGAACACTTCCCGATGTACTTTTCGCTCAATCGCTTAGAGCTTGATGATGGCGCAATTTATACCTGCATTATTCAAGACATCACCTATCGTAAACGCATGGAAACCGAGATTATTGAGCGCGAACGGATGCAAGTTGCACTCGATAAAGAGCGCGAATTACGCAGTCTGAAAAATCGGTTCTTATCTATGATGGGGCACGAACTCAACACGCCTTTAGCATCCATCAATTTATCTTATGATATGTTGAAAAAATACGGCGATGTCTCGACACCTGAAGAAAATGAGCAAGCGTTGGACAATATTCAGCAGCAGGTTGGGCATCTGCGTGATATGGTCAAAGATGTGATGACTTTGAGTCGCTCTGAGGCAGAAGGTCTCAGTGTGGATGCTGAACAGCTTAACTTAGTCACCTACTGTCAAGATATTGTGGAAGAATTTCACTTTATCCACAGTAAAACACATTCTGTCGATTTTGAGTGCGACATCAAAAAATTGATGGCTCAAATAGACCGTCGTATCTTGCGTCGTGCGTTAACTAATTTGCTATCGAATGCTATCAAGTATTCACCCAATGGTCAGACAGTAACTTTGTCATTGATAGTGGATGATGCACAAGAGCAAGCAATTATCAAAGTCAAAGATACAGGGATGGGTATTCCCGAAGAAGACCACGCACGTTTGTTTGAACCGTTCCATCGTGCAACCAATGTTGATAACTTACCTGGAACAGGTCTTGGACTTGCAATCGTGAAACAAGCCATTGAATTACATAATGGAACGATCACTTTTGAGACGGTGATGGGAGAAGGCACAACCTTCATCATTGTTCTACCGTTACAGCACAAAGCTGATTAGTTTCGGCATATCAAACAATGATAATGTGCCTCTGGGTTCGCAGAGGCACAATTAGGTAGTGGATTAATTCAGTTAGATAAGTGGTTCAACCTCAAGGTCGTTTTCGTAATCTGCCTCATCAGGAGTGTGTCCTAACTTTTCAAGGGCAGATAGAGCTGCTTCTTGTAAACGGTCACGACCATTTTCCGCGATATTCACTAAGGGCATAATGGCGCGTGCATCACCTAGTAGACCAAGTGCTTCCACTGCGTAGAGTGGCGTTTTGTAGCCAGGTGCATCCAAGGCACGGATAAGTGGGGCAACGGCTGTTCGGTCACCAACTTTTCCGAGCATCATGGCAGCACGTCCACGCACGATGAGGTCTTCGTATTCATTCTCAAGTGTACGGATGAGTGCCCGAATGGCATCGTCACCGCCAAGCATTCCTAATTTCATAACTGCTGTGCGGCGTTTGTCTTTATTCGTATCCCGTAATTCGGATAGAATATCTTTTAGGTCCGCGTTATTCGGGTCTGACATGGCTGTCAACCTTTCGCTTGTTGCTTGCGTTTTGCTGAACGCTACGGTCCTACGATTTAAAAAACTGCTACTATGTCGAACGTTCGCCTCTTAACAATTTATTATTAAATAATAGCGATTCGTCATAGCCTGTAATAATTGAGCGTATCTCAACACTACCTATGTCTATTATGATACCACATCCCAAAAAACAAAAGTAAGATAACATCCAAAATATATGGATAAGCTATCAGGCAGTTTCTACAACTGGCTCTGAAGATTGCTGTGCCGTTTGGGTTGTGATAATCATTTGCCCATCGTTGATACGGGCGACACGATCTGCAAGTGGCACAATTTCAGGGCTATGAGTTGCCATAATCAAGGTTTTACCTGCTGTCCGTGTGAGATTGAGCAACAGTTGCATGACATTCTCACCTGTATCTTCGTCAAGATTACCTGTTGGCTCATCTGCCAAGACGATAGATGGTTGATGCACTAAGGCACGAGCAATCGCAACTCGTTGCTGTTCACCCCCACTAAGTTTATCAGGAAAACTATCAGCACGGTCTCCCAAGCCAACATGTTCTAGCAAACTTTGTGCGTCATCCATTGCTTGCTGACGGTCTTTACCAGCCAATTCTTGCGGTAGTGTGATATTTTCTAAGACAGTCAAGGTAGGGATTAAATTGAAGAACTGGAAAATAATACCAATATTATCTCTGCGAAAGAGAGTCTGCTCACGTTCAGATAACTGCGTTACTGTTACATCATTGACAGTAATATCTCCAACATCGGGTGTATCTATACCACTGACGAGGTTAAGTAAGGTACTCTTACCACTACCAGATTTACCTAGTATGACAAAAAATTCACCTTCATATATATCTAGGGTGAGGTTGTCTAAGACTTTGCGAACCTTACCACCTTGTTCGTATGCTTTAGTCAGATTTTCTACGTGAACAACAGCTTTATTCATTATTCCCACTTTGAAACTTATTCTATAAAACTACTACGTCAAGTGCATCTATATTAGATGAGTTATCGCTTTACTCTAAACGTAAATATATCAGTCACACCTTACACAGCCATAAATGGACTTTTAGCTTTTAATGACTATTTAGTGCTATGATAAGATTATTGAGAGCAAAAGTCAGGTTTGAAATGTGTTGGAAAATGCCTGATATGCTATACAGAACACTAGCTTATCTTGTAGTATAGATTACAAACGCATTTGTTATCTCAATTATGATTGAAACTAGACCGAACTTCGCACAATCTATGACATTTGACCGTCTGATGCGCTTAGGGCAAGTGGCTCACTCAGAAGGTGACGATAAGACTGCTCACGAATTTTGGCAACAGGCAGCCATGCTCCAACCTGATAATGAACAGGTCTGGACCGCTTTAATGTGGGTTATTGATAATGATGAAGACCGCAAGGTTTGCTTGAAGAATATTCTGACGATTAACCCAAGCAACATACAAGCACAACGCATGTTGGATGACCTCATTGGTGAAACGCAACCACAGACTGACCCCATTATTGCTGATGTCACGCCATCTAACCCAAAGATTTATGTCACTCGCGTCCTCGTCTTAGGGACGATTTTCGGTGTAGGCATCGCCACGATTATTATCTTGCTACAATTGCTTATCGCTCAAGGTTGAGGTGTATTGGTTGGTGCTAGAAAGCCTCCTGATGACGTTGCTTCTGGCAGTTGAAAGCTAGCTTCGCCATATGATACACGCCATACATGCCCATAAGTAAAATCCGCAACTAAAAGAGACCCATCGCCATCTACAATTACATCTGTAGGACGAATTAAACCTGTCATGAGCGGTTGTGGTTGGTATTCTTCACTCGACAATGTGGGGTCATCAGGGTCAATCCACATAAGCCCTTGCCTACCCTCTGTACCATTCCAGAATGTGACAAATAAGGTATTTTGCATGTTTTGCGGAAATTGCGTCCCTGTATAGACTGTCAAGCCGTGAGGGATAGTGTAATTTGGGAGTGTCAGTAAATCTGGTGTGATTTCTAGTGTACTAGGACGTGCTGGACAGTCAGCACATCCGCGTGTGCGATAATAGGGAAACCCATAGTGAACATCTTGGTTGACTTCTAAGATACGGTCACCTTCACCTGTCACTAATCCTATATCTGTTGCATAGAGTTGCCAATTGCTATCAAATGCAATGTCAAATGGATTTCGCAATCCACTAGCATAAGAGTTGAACTCCCCTGTATGTGGATTAATTTGCAAGATAGATGCCTCAAAGTCTGATACAACAGCGAAGGGTTGTCGAGCAGGATTTGGTGACTCTGCGCGGTCTGTTACTGCACCAATTCCCATGTAGAGTAGACCATCTTCGCCAAAAGCGAGTCCATTGGGTTGATTGCCAATCAATTGAAAACAACAAGGTAAACCATCAATCACCACTTGTGTACTATTAGCATCGACGCGATAGAGTGCGCCACCATTTTCTAGCGTTGTGCGTCCTGATACATACAAGACATTTGTACTGGGCTGGAATACGAGTCCATTTGGAGAAATAATTGTTTCAGAGTAGCGTTCAGACGTGCCACCTGCTTGCATGACATAAACAGCCCCTAAGTGAGTGCCGTTTTCGAGCACAGTTGCATAGAGCCGACCATCGAGACCTATAGCGATTTGCTGAACTTGCCCATCGAAACGCCCGACATAAGTTACGTTAAAGCCATCAGGAACGCTGATACGCTCCAAGAAACCGTCAATATCATCTGCACACGGAAAATCACCACAACTCCAGCCCGTGTTTGCTGTTCGATTGGCTACAGGAATAGTCACAGCAGATGGTGCGCCATCCAAATTAACTTGGGTGGGAGGTAGCAACTCCGTTGTTGCGGTTGGTGATGCGGTTGCTGTTGGTGTGCTGGTCGGTGTATCCGTTGCCGTCGGTGTGAACGAGGCTGTAGGTGACGCTGTAAATGTCGGTGTTGCTGTGGCTGTAGATGTTACTGTTGGTGATAGTGTCACCGTTGGTGTTACACTGGGTGTGAATGAGGCTGTTGCTGTGTAAATCGGTGCGCCTGCCCCAATTTGTGTTGATGGAATCGTCACCACTACTTGTGCAGGTTCAGTGCCACAAGCAGATATTACGAGAGCTAAAATGATAGCAAAAAATGAAAATGAATGTCGAGTCATGGTACTTTCAGATATGTTATGAACATAAAAAGTGGGCGATACATTTTCGCCCAAGTTGGTTGCACATCATAGTCGGATTGTTTCATTTTTACGAGATAAAGTTAAAAATCCCTACATTCAAAATTGCAAAGATAACGAAGACAATAGCAACACCTGCCGAAATAATGCCTCCTAGTAACCATGCAGTCCCTGCAATTAAAAAGTTTGACCCCTGCTGTAAATCTCGATGTTGTTCAACGTCAAAATCATGTTTGGCTTTATCCGCATTAACACGCATCGCTAACCAACCCACTTTGAAGAATCGCCAGCCACGAGGCAAGCTATTCCATGCGAAGCCAGCAAAAATGGCTGCGAACAACAAATTGACTGTTAAATTACCCATGTGTCGGTTCAATCATCTTTTTGAGGACAAGTAATTCTTCTAAGGCGGTGATAGCATTTTTCTGGGTGTAAACAACACGTACAAAGACATTGACATTGATTAATTCGGCAATTTTGGCACGGAGTTCATTCCCTGCATCAACATACTGGTCAAGCCATGCGTGGAGTTCATATTGGGCTGGTTTTTCTGGACACATAAAGATAGGGTTACCATTTTCATCTTGTTCAGTCACGCCTGACGGGAAATGAATGTAAACTCGTTCACCTTTGAGTGCTTTGACAACCGCCTCAAAGATTTCAGAAGCGTGCATACGGTCTGGCATGACAACTACATCACGCTCAGTTGATGTCCGCGAAAAACTAACCGTTAAATTGCTCATATCACGCGCTAAACGCATCAGAAATTTACGCATGTTATTGGCATTCTTTCGCATTTCGAGATAGTGTGCCCAATTTGCTTTATCGTTATTATGAATACCATAGGGGACAAATTTGGGTGAACCAAATCGGTCATGTTCGGGAATAGCATCTTTGCTTGTACTCCCGTCAGAAAAGTAGAGCACCATTGGTTCATGCCAACGGAAATGGTCAATCGCAATTTCTAGGCTCGTAACACCACCAAATGTGCGTGGCGAAATCTCAAATAAATTGACTTGTGCCGCTTTCCGTGCTGCAATTTCAATCTGTGAATGCTTTTCATAGATATATTCTTCACCATGTGTATCAGGATGAATCTGCGGGTCGAAGATTAATAAGCCTTTTTCGGTCAGCCAATCGTTAATCATATCGCGCTCACCATTGCGAAGCAGTGTCCCTGAGGTATCCAAAATATTACATGCCCCACCTGAAAAAACTTGTGCTTCGTGCGCTTGCTCTAATTCTTGTGTGACGTTCCATTTTGCATCAGCCATTGCATTCTCACTATTACTCATTGTGTTTTATCCGATGATAGCATGTGGTGGTGAACTATGCGACTAAGCCCTATCGTTTTCAGTGTTGCACATGAAAAGCATTCTGCTATAATGTCGCAATTAGGCTATTAGGAGAGGTGGCGGAGTGGCCTAACGCGCCCGCTTGGAAAGCGGGTAGGGGAGACCCTACGCAGGTTCGAATCCTGTCCTCTCCGTAACGCGTATTATTTCAGATAGAATGGCAGTAGTTTCTACTACTGCTATTTGTTTTTCTTTCATATAGATTTTATGAAACAGCATTTTTGCCAGTTTATCCTTTTCTTCCAACGTTGCAACATCCCATAATGTCTTGATATTATTCAAAATTTCACCCATAGACTCAACTTCATCAATTTCTATTACATTTTGAGGTTGATAAGTCTCTAACTCGCTTTGAATGTTATCGTGTTCTACAAGATATTCTTCTTCAGTAACGTGCCCAAGAACAAATAGCTTTTTTAGTCTCTCTAAACGTTTATAAAGTGGCTTAGGATCAACCTTCACCTTGCCATTTTCTGCCAGATTTAGAAGAACTTGTTTCTTCCAATCACTTGGCAAACATATGGACGCAACGGCTTGAATAAGTTCATTCTCAATTTCATCAACTTTGACGTGTGTACCTGCGATACCATTATTTCGTTTTCTTAGGTAGCGTCGATAACCATCTTGAAAATGACCTCGCCATCGTATTTCTTGATCTATGCAAATCATCATTGGCGAGAGTGGATAAGGACGTTTTTTGTTATGAGCGTTTTTATTGCTATCTCGTTTCAACCTCACTTTTACCTTCTGACATTTATCAAAGAGAGCATTTTCAACTAATGCGTCATGATTCCCTTCCATCCACTTACGCTTCATTCCCTTGACCTTTGCACCATAGGAAGTCATTCTCAAGTAGAATTTGTTTTTTAACATTTTTTCAATCATATCTTTGGCAAATAACCCTGTACCATCTCGTGATATACGACGATAACCTCCATCATTTAGTATATCTGAGATTTCAGAAGCACTAAATTGTCCTGTAGCATATTGTTCAAATGCGAGAACTACAGCCCTAGCGTCCCTATAATGTGGTATCGCCTGCGTATCATGTGCATCTAGATATTGTTCTAAATTTTCTTCAATTTTAGCAACAGCTTCTTGAAAATATTCTCTAGTAATCACAGATTGCCGTAATTCACCAGATAATTGTGTTAGCTCATCTTTGAGCCTAGCTGGTGTTGTATAACCATAAGATAGTGTTCCATTCCAGTCACCACTTTTAGCTCTTTGACGTTTTCCCTTAGAAATTTCTTGAGCAAGATTATCTACATACCATTGGTTCACACTACCCATTACGTTAACCATCATTTTACCTTGCGGTGTCGAGAGATCGAATTGCTCTGTAGCAGACACTAAAGCAATCCCTATATCATCGAAATAATCAATAGTGTCTATCATGTCTTTGAGTTTCCGAGAAAATCTATCCAATTTATGTACTAAGATAATCTCAAATTGTTTCATTTCAGACGCGTGAACCATTTTCTTAGATGCAGGGCGATCGATACTTTTTGCACTCACCCCTTCATCTCGAAAAATTCCGACCACTTGCCAGCCACGCAACTGTGCGAATGACTGACAAGCAGATTCTTGTGCATCCAGTGAATAGTTATCAATCTGCATTTCACTGAACACACGAACGTAAATTGCAACTTTTTAGGTTGATTTTGAAGCATGTTGATTCTTCTCTTTACAAATACGTTTTCCAATTGCTGTAATCAGTGCAATGAATTCTTGTTTTTCAGCTATCGTGATATTGCATCGTTCACTATTTACAATGATATTCTTGTTTAGACATTTATTCATATCACTATACCCTATGAGAAGGTGTATCACTCGATAGACCTTCTTTACAATATCTTTAACTTGACATACTTTTCTACGAGTAATCAAACAGAACTGGACAATACCATGCCTGATATGCGCGTAAAGCTCGGATAGCAGAATCTTGTGTTTCCTTTGGTTCTGTAGACCAACCGCAATCTTCGCAGGTCTGAGTGAAGGTAGTTTAGGCATCAAGTTCCCATTCAGCAATGATGATGTCATGGGTGCTTAAAGCCAGTGGTTGCGTGTCCTCGTCCTGCATTACAGTGCTGACATCTTGTTCATTAGGGATTGTTATTTCTTGCCCCGCTTCTGTCTCATCATTGTGCAGGGTTTCAGCGGCTCTTTGTGCCACATAAGCCGTAATGCGTTGCGATCCAATGACCAACGTTAGCGCAAACAAAACTCCTGCAATCCATTCCACCATTTCAGCTAGTGTAGACTGAAATAGAATCGTCTGTAGTCCTTGTGTCCATGTGGCATCCACTTGTGAAATAGCGTTGTCCATCGACCCACCCAACGCTAAGGCGAGAATGGTGATAGCCAGTAAACGACTGTAAGATTTGATTCTTTCCGCAGGAGATAGATGTTGCGGTGCATAGTGCTGTCCAAAACCGAAGAAATACTTCCACCACTCACGCACTTGCCGTAAGGAAAAGGCGGTTTGTATCTCGCGGTGGTAACCTTCTTTGGTTTCGACATAGTGGATAATAAATTCCAATGTGAGCAACAGCAAGACAAGCACAGCCGCCCCTGTATATGCGCCATTGGATTCAAACAATTCAACACCATGTGCTACTCGTTGAATCTCCACAATCACAACAAAAATTAAAATCACAATCACGCCAAAAGCGGCAATAATTGTCTGACCAATGACCATCAATGCACCCGAAAGTGCGTGCATCCAATCTGGAGACCGTTACCTGTCCTGCATCGAAACGTGAGATGCTGGTGAATGGGGACAACAAATGGTTTGTGGACATCGAGTCAGATAAGGCACAAGCGGTTATCAATCGGGTAACATCTGCCTTAAATTCAGCGATTCCAGATGGTGAACCCAACTACGAGTTCCGTCGCGCTTACGTCAGCAATCTGACGAAATGCAAATTAGGTGGTAGTGAACTTCCCGAAGTGACTGATCCAGCCGTTGGTGGTAATGCTGGCGAAAACTAGGATTCATTCAATTGCCACAGGGGAGTATGTACTCCTTCTTTGTTTTTCGAGTCCAGATGACATCATTGAACTGCAAGACGCGCTCAATCTCTGGCGTGACCTGCGCTTGGGTGGTGAATTATCCGATGCTTGGGTGAATACCTTCGATGCGATTGATACCTTGCTAGCTGGTGATGACAGTCCCTGCCTTGAGGTATCTGGAAACAATTTCAATTGCACGACTTTCGATACATTCAATGATGTATTCGATTTCTATCCTAATGACCCATTTACAGCGAATACAGACGACAATCCGCAATTGGCTTTAGAGTGGCTTCGCTATGGTGACATTCTTGAATTAGAAGTTTTGCCAGACTGGTTGCAACAAATTGTTGACTTTGTCGGGTTAGACTTTGCTGGTTACGAACGGGATGATTGCATCTTAGTCCCTAATTTAATCAATCCACTCAATCCAATACAGGCGATTGACGATATTTCAGACACATTCACTAATTTCCCATTACCTACTGTAACCATGCAATTTGAGGGGCAAGGCACGGTTGGCTTAGAACTTTTAAATGTGCCACTGGGCGGACGTGCCATTGTCCTGCGCGATATAGATATCACATTGCAAGAGATACATGAATTGCTTACCGACGCTATCTCTGAGGGCAATGAAGGCATTTTGTTGAGTGTCGCCATTATCGAACTTAATCGAGATGTCACATCACTACCGCCAGAGTTGGCAAGCACACAAATTCAAGAATTCACCTTCACAGAGACTGACCAAAACACGCTGAGAATTATCTTCTTTCCAGCGTTTGATGACACACCGCCGTTCCTATTTCCATTTGGCGGTATCCGCTCGGTACGTGTGTGTGAAGGCATTAGCATTAAATCCGTGAAAACGGGCAATACAGCAAGCAGATTTGATTTACGAGAAGGAGTAATCATGGCAACATTTGATGAGATGTATAACGCACATCTAAAGGCGTTAAATGACCACGCAACGCTAAAATCTAAATCATGGTTGTTTGGTGCGGATGATGATGGTCTGGGACTTGACCCAGAGTCAATTAAAGGCACGCTAACCCTAGATGCCAGTGACGACAGTCTGAAAAAAGCAAGCGGTGTATCAGGTGGGTTTGGTGGCAAAATCCCAGCAGGTGTCAACGATGTTAACCTCGCCTATGGTGGCAATGTAGAGCAAGCCAATGGATTTTGGGGCTTCTTCCTGCAAATTCACAATGGGCTTGACAACAGTCTAAATACCGCCATTGTTGATGCTGGTATCAAAGCATCTTTCGGTTTGGCTGGTCAAGATGTGCCTGATTTCCAAGCCTTGATTCATACCTACCGCACACAAGCCCAAAACACTGTTAACAGAATCGCTATAGATACTGTATTGCTTGCCAAAGAGATATTTTTCAGCGAACCTGTGCAAGGGATTTACAATTTTGCTGCGAATACCTTTGGCAACAATTTAGATAACTATAATCTATTTACTGGCGTTGCTAACCAAGTCCCTGATGAGCAATTCGATAAGTGGTTTGGTATCGGTCAAAACTACAAGAATGACCCACGCTATGTGGATAGCACGCCACGTGTTGGTTATGTTCTGGGTAGTGAAATTGACGACGGTTATAATGGTGGTGCGCGACTTGGTGGCTTCCCAACGAATCGTCGTATCTTACTCAAGGTGACAGGGCGCATTAATCGCACCACTGACCCCAACCAGACCTACGACGGCTATTATCATATTGACGCTAACGGGGTCGTCAACTATCGCCCGATACAAATATCTGCCAGTAGTGGCAACGCCAGTGACCCCGACGCTCAACCAAAGCGGATTACAATCGAAAATGGCGAGCATGTTGTGACCTATACGACAGGAATCGCAGACCGTATCAATATTCCTGATTTCTTCAATGGGGAATGGGAAGGGCAACTGGATATTAGCTCAATCGACTTGGGGGCAAAGTAATGACGCAAGACATGTGGATGCTACTTTTAGAACAAACATCCATCATTATTTTGTTGGTGATTGGTGTCTTATTCCTGATTTGGCTGATGATTAGTATGATTAACTACTATCGAGACTTGTCCTTCAAGCTACTGATAGCCTTACTAGAATCGCTGGGCATGGAGAATGCCAGTGAAATATTCGGTGACCCGAAAAAGATGCGATTTCCCGTTCCGACTATCTCTGTCTCTTCGGATGCAGACCTTGCTGACCGTACTTAAGTAAGCTAGAACGCGCAAATTTGTGCGGTTTTGGTCTGTGTATAATTTGCTAGTTTTGGCGCGAGTGCGCTAATGATTGTACTTGTATTTGCAGACTATTTGGCACGGCAAATTGCTTGGCGTGATGATTTGATCTTTGATGATTGGAAACGCCAACGAGACAAGGAACTGAGTAAGAACAACTGACACAAAAATGCGCTACATGGCACGTTTTTGATCTCTACTAGCTAGTATTTCTCAAGCACTCAAACGCAGTAAAAGCGGGCGGATGTAATAATGTACTCAGTACAAAGATGAATCATGTACCTAGAACAACATTTCTTCAATCCTTGCAATTTATGTGATCTGAAATGTTAGAATAAGTATATTCTGCGGCTAGTTGATGAGCGATTTCGTTTGGGTGCTGGTCGCTTTCGTGTACCCATAACTCAAAGTCGTTATAGCCATGAAATGCTGGTCTGAGATCAGTCGATACAAAGCCCAAGTCTATAGTTGTATTAAGTACTTGATTATGTATATCGTCGAATGGGTAATTGGACAAGTTAAATAGTACAGGATGTACGAAAAGCAATATCTCAAGATCATTGGCATTAGCTGTAGCTGCCATTAATTGCAATGCTTGGCTGGTTGCATTCCACTCAATACCACTATATCCATTGGTATAAGTTGAAACAAATTCTTCTCTTGAAGACAAAGTATTTACTGCTCGCCCCAATGTTTCAAAAATTGCAAGTCTATTCATAAAAGCAGGTAACTTACTTTCTTGTGGCTCTAAATAACTTATTGTGCCACCTACTTGAATATCGTTTAGAAAATACCATACAATAATTAGATCTGGGTCGTAATTTATTATATAATTTGACAGCAAGCTAGCTTCATCT
>JBCCSC010000084.1:0-15674 GCA_039200705.1 Chloroflexota bacterium | reverse complement strand
TTTGATTGAGTGTTTTATCAATAAAATCAAGCATTTTCGTCGTATCTTTTCTCGATTTGAGAAACTCGATTCTTCTTTTCTCGGCTTTCTCTATTTCACAGGCACTCTGATTTGGCTAAGATGAAATGTCAACACTACCTAGTTATGAAAACGTATCAATTATGACATCTATTATTAAGTGGGGGTTTGTCAGTGAGCATAAACTCGTGAGCATAGCTTCAAGTCATTACGCAGTTAAATCAATAGCTTAATCGAGCATTGTTTCAACAAGTTTTACAAGTGCAGGACCAGTGGGTAAGTCATCTTGCCATAAAATTTGTGTGTCTAATACAAAATTCGGTAGTAGTTGTGAGGTAATAGTCTTCGTATCGCCTAATTGTTGATAGTAGCCGTCAGCATCCAGTGTGTAAATTGATACCGACTTACGAATCGGGTCAATCAACCAATATTTTTGGACACCCGCTTTTTCGTATTCATCGAATTTGTCGCCACGGTCAATTGTATTCGAGCCTAGTGAGACTACTTCAACCACGATGTCTGCTGCGCCTTCAATCCGAGTTGTCTTGATTTTATCCAAATTCTCATTCAACAGAACAATAACATCGGGTTGGCGCGCAGGTTTTTTATCACTGATATACATTGAAACCCCATCGGTCAGAATTTTTCCAAGTGCTTCGTATGACAAATAGAAACTCAAAAGTTGAGCAATGGAAAATACAATAAAATTGTGTTGTGGATTATTAGACACTTTCTTCACGACCTTCCCTGCGTGCTATTCATAAGGTTGCCCCTCATAATTTTTGACAAAATCCTCAAAACTGATGGTGTCCTCAGAGATTTTGGCTTGTGGCGTTTCGATTAATTGCTCAGTCATTGAGATACCTCATCTATCAACTCATATAATTAGTATACCATGAGTCGTTAATTGGGAACAAATGTGCTATTATTAGCTTAGGTTCACTTCAATCGAAAGTACATGCCCATGACTCATAAACGCCCTATCGACCCAAGCCATGCCCGACGCTTGATTATTAGTAAACAACGCCTTGATGTACGCCCAAAATTGCCCATGCTTGACCTCATCCGTGAATTAGGTTGTCTTCAACTTGACCCCATTCGCAAAGTTGAACGCACTCATTTGTTGGTGCTCTGGAGTCGTCTTGGTAATTACAATGTCGATGAGCTAGAAAAATTGCGTTGGAAGGATGTTTCACTCTTTGAATATTGGGCACATGCGGCATCACTTGTCTTGACCGAAGATTACCCAATTCATGCGACAACGATGACCCTGCGTAAAGACTCCGATTGGATGAAAACTTGGCTCGATGAAAATGACCTGCACGACCTGCATCAACAAATGGTCAATCGCCTCAAAAAAGACTATCCGCTCGGCACAAATGATTTTGAGAGTGAACAATATACAGAAGAGACTTTCTCAGGATGGACAACAGGCAAAGCCGTCAACCGCTTGATGGATAGAATGTGGCGTATGGGAGAGGTGTTACCAGCAAAACGTGAAGGCAATCAGCGCAAATGGGCACTAACAGAGGATGTACTCCCTGATTGGACACCACTTACAGTCTATTCACCCTATGAAGCCAGCTATCAGGCAGTACAAAGAGCAGTGAAAGCACTCGGCGTTGCAATGGATAAAAAGCACATCAATTATCACTTCACACGCAATCGCTACTTTGAGTATAAATCTGTCAAACAACAATTACTGGATGAAGGCAAACTCATTCCTGTGCAAATTGGTGACTGGGATAAAGATTGGTTTATGCACCTTGATGACCTACCATTGCTAGAGAAAATTGAAGCAGGTGATTGGTCTGGACGCACAACGCTATTATCACCCTTCGATAACCTCATCTGTGACCGTGACCGTACCGAATTGATCTGGAATTTCCGCTTTCGGATTGAAATTTATGTGCCACAGAAAAAGCGTGAGTTTGGCTATTATGTGCTACCCATCTTGCATCATGATGACCTCATCGGACGCATGGATATGGCGATGGATCGCAAAACGAACACGCTAGACATCATCGCTACGTATGCTGAGGATGATGCTCCTGCGGATGCTGTTACCGACATCAGTGACGCTGTAGACAATCTAGCTGATTTCCTAGGCGCAGAAAAAATCACTTATGGGAAAAAGATGCCAACAATTTGGAAAGCACTGCCAAAACACTGACACGATAGGCTATAATCAGGCTGATGCTTGTAACACAATAAGGGAATAATATGGTACGGCATAGCAACCCACGCGATAAATCCGCAGTGCAACAATGGGCGCGTCAACTCTATGAACGTCCGAACTTTTACGTGATTGATACTGAAACATCAGGTGTGGGTAAAAATGATGAAGTCGTTCAAATTGGTGTCATCGACAAACATGGTGAAGTGGTGATTGATACCTTAGTCAAGCCGACCAAACGCATCTCACAACAGGTAATTGATGTGCATGGTATCACCAACGAAATGCTCGCTGATGCACCTGATTTTTTCGATATTTATACGCTTTTATCGACAAAATTATCGGGTGTGCCACTGATTGCCTATAATATGAGCTTTGATTGGCGATTGCTCCAACAAACTTTTGCCCTTCGCAAAATGCCAATGTTCAACTCAGGTAAGCGACATTGTGCCATGAAACAATATGCTAAATTTTATGGTCAACGCAGTCGGAATGGTTATCGCTGGCAAAAATTGGGGATGGCTGCCTCGCAACAGGGCATTACAGTCAAAGATGCTCATACAGCGTTGGGTGATGTCCGCATGACCTTGGCTCTCATTCAACGCATGGCGGAGGGTGACGTATGATACAAGGTGTCGTTCAACGCTTATCGATTGCTGAACAAACCTCATCGCGGTTGGTCTTGTGTGAATTACCCTTATTGGATTGGGGCGCAGGATTTCTGCTAGTGATTGTGGCTCTAATGCTCTCAATTAATAGTTTCTGGACAAGTGCTGTCCTTGCTTTAGCGATTGCACTCTATTTTCTTTTAGCAGGGCGTGTGCGCCTCATTGAATTTGATATTTCAGCAGAGACAATGCAAATCCATTATCAAACACCACTCAAGCGCAATACAGTCAATACCATCAAACTAGAGACCATTCAACGGGCTTATCTCTACACAGGGGATGATGAAGGCACACAAATTATCCTTGTGCGCCGTGATGGAGAAGAATTAGGGATTAGTGTTTATTCCGATGATATTGCATCATGGAAAGAACCGATTGTCGTCGCCGTTAATGCCATTTTGTACGAGGCACATAAAACGTCAACGTCAGAAGTATCTATATCGACAGAAAAAAGTAAACAGTTGTAGGGTGGGCATCAGCGTATGCCCCCGCATTTAAAATCCGCAAAAGGCTCAAATGTATGCTTCCACCTGAGAACAAGCTACCCCAGCGAAAATCCCCCAGACTAGAAGGCTATGATTACTCACGAAACGGTGCTTATTTTGTCACGATTTGCGTTCAAGATAGATTACATCTTTTCGGGACAATAGTTGAGCAAAAGATGATACTCAATGATGCAGGCGTGATGATACATCATTTTCTTGGAGAAATTCCTCAGAAGTATGCTTCTATTGAACCCGATTTGTTTGTTGTGATGCCAAATCACATACATATAATTTTACTGAAATTAAGTGATGATGACGGTTTAAGTATCTCAGATATTATTCAGTGGTTTAAACGAATTACAACCAATGAATATATTGAAGGCGTTAAAAATAAACAATGGAAGCGTTTCAGTCGTCGCCTATGGCAACAGAGTTTCCACGACCATATCATACGAGACGAAGGTTCACTAAATTACATAAGAGAATATGTTTTGTATAATCCACGCTTGTGGGAGAAAGATGAGCTAAATACATAAAAACGGATGGATACGCCGATCCATCCCTACATCAATTTCTGGTTTATCCTTTTTATCAGTCGAACCGAAACCCCATGCTCTCTAAAGTTTCGCGCATATCAGGGCGTTTAGCTTGGCTGAATTTATCCGCCATGACACCTGTCCATGCTGCTTTGCTCAGATTACGTCCTAACGATTCATAATGCTCGGCAAGTTCTTGGTCGTGGGCTTGCAATTGCTCTGTCGGGTCACTGGTGTCGTATTGTTCATAGTGAATCATCACGGATTCAGGTAAGCGTGGCTTCTGTGGTGGACGTTGCTCTTCATCAAAGAATCCGAGACACATCCCATACACAACATAAACGCCATCAGGTAAGCCGAGTACCTCCGCATTATATTTCGGACGATTCCGCATCCCACCAATCATGACATGCCCCAATCCAAAGGATTCAGCAACGGTTGCCACAGATTGTCCTGCAATTGCTGCATCAACCGATGCAACAAGGAAATTTTCGAGATTTTTGTGAAGGTGTGTCCCGTGCATCTCACAAGCAATTTCAAGCCGATGCACATCCGCGCAAATCGCCAAAAAGACATCACAAGTTTCGATATGCTTCTGATTCCCTGCCGATTCAGCGAGTTTTTTCTTGGTTTCAGGATTACGCACGACAACGAAGCTATAGGCTTGCATGTTGCTACTGGTCGGTGTCCGACGTGAGGCATTCAAAATTGCACGTAACATCTCATCAGGGATGCGTTCGCCATTATATTGCCGAATACTCACGCGATTATTCAAAATTTCTGTGACAGGAGTGCTGTAGATGGTTTGGTCTGGTGCTGACATTTTTGGTGTCCTACTCAACTAGCGTGCATAGTAAAAATGTTCTATAGTGACTTATTGAATGCTACAGAATCTACAATAGCTTGATTAGGACTGAATAAGTATGCCTAAAATCTTCATCTCATATCGTCGTGCCGATAGTTCGTGTAATAGTGGAAGATTGTATGACTGGCTTGAGCCTGAGTTTGGTGCAGAAAATCTTTTTAAAGATACAGATACTTTACGTTCAGGTGAGGATTTTCCAGAAGAATTGAAGAAACAAATTGATGATTCTGTCGTGATGCTTGTCATAATTGGTGGAAAATGGCTGAACATAACAAATTCAGATGGTCAACGACGCTTAGATGCGCCAAATGATTATGTACGTCAAGAAATTGAGAGAGGCTTACAAACTAAAGGTTGCACAGTCATTCCTGTCTTAGTAAATGGGGCTAAGTTGCCAAGCAGAGAAAATTTGCCGAGAAGTATTCAACAACTTAATCGAAACAATCAAGCTGAGTTACGAGAAGACCCTGATTTTCGGCGTGATGTAGAAAGACTGATAGGGCGTATAAAGGAAATAGTACCATCTTCAATGAAGAAAAATGATTTTGATAGCATTCAAACGCTACTTGAGAGAAACAATGAAATTGAAATTCATCAATACATTATAAGAAATATTGAGAAAGCTTATTCATTACTTGTATCTGAAGTGTTTACAGAAGAATATGCAAATATTGTTAAGAAACCTCTTGAAGTAGATCGATACGAAGAAATATTTAACTTAGTGTTTCCTCAAATCCAACATCTTTTGGCTGACATTGTATATTTATCAGCTAGTGGAAAACTTGAACATGCTAGTTATGTTTGTGATGCTATTAATCATCTTAGCAAAATAGACACTAAACAGGATAGCAGCTTTTCTAGATTTATTCCTAGTTTAATCGCATTCTATATTTCAGGCATCACAGCAGTGAATTTTCGTAATTGGCAATTTTTGAAAAATATATTTCGGGAGATACGAGTTAAGTATAGTTATTTAGATGGGTCTCATCTTACTCAGTTTATTGGAGGTGCATTTATGACATTTGGTGAAACTAAAGGACAAAAGAAGCATCGTCTTGGGTTATATATTCAAGATGTTATTGAAAGTCTATACACTGATATTAAATTTAATATTCTTGATTTAGATTCAATATTTGATTTGTTTGAAATGATTTTGTCAATGAAGTATGTAAAAGACAATAATGAAGAAGATAGAGAATGGCAATGGATGCCACCATCAATATCAAATCTTAGTACAAGATCATGGGAATATTTGATAGATTATTGGAGTGGGGCAGGTGTGATGAAGGGGAGTTGGAAGCCTATTGAAGTAAATATATTTATTGATGAAGAAGAGGTTTTCAAATTGTTAGAAAAGTATGTTATTACCTCTCGTAAATTTCAGTTTGGTTCTGAGTATAGAATGTGGAGACGGACTCCAAATTTTCACTTTGCTTATAGAGGGATTGAGGATAAATGAACTTCACAAACAAAAAAGTATTAATCACAGGAGCATCAAGAGGCATCGGACGGGCAATCGCAGTCAAATTTGCGGAAGCTGGTGCAACTGTCGCAGTGCATTATGGCAATAACGAATCGGCTGCACAAGAAACACTGTCACAACTCAGTGGTGATGGACACATGCTCATCAAAGCTGACATTGCTCATGCTGATGAAGTGGAAGCGATGGTCGAATCCGTGATTGAACATCTCGGTGGACTCGATATTTTAGTCAATAACGCAGGGGTCTATGACGAACACAAAATTGCCGAAGTCGATTACGAGACATGGCAACATTTTTGGCATAAAACACTCAATGTTAATTTGATTGGTGTAGCGAATGCCTGCTGGTGCGTCGCACAACATATGATTGATAACAATGGCGGACGTATCGTTAATGTTACCTCTCGTGGCGCATTTCGTGGTGAACCTGATGCGCCTGCATATGGTGCATCCAAAGCGGGCTTGAATAGCATGAGCCAATCGCTTGCTAAAGCACTCGCACCACATAAGATATACGTCACGGCTGTTGCTCCAGGCTGGGTTGAAACCGATATGGCGCAAGGCTATCTTGAGATGGGCGCGTCTCAATCCCCCTTGAATCGTGTTGCTAAGCCAGAAGAAATCGCTCATGCAGTACTATATCTCGCCAGCGAAGGCTCTGAATTTACCACAGGCGCAATCCTTGATGTCAATGGCGCATCATATTTCAGGAATTAGTTGTTAGTTCTTGCTGTAGATAGTACATTATCAGAGTTTCGATTAGGTGTGACACGTCATGCTCTTACAAAATTAAGATTTGTAGTGGTCTGGCGCGCCAAACCAATTGAGATGATGCTACCTGATTACTTCTCGAATTGTCCATATGGACTAGCCTGTTGTGCTTGCCTTTAGCACTCTTGTATTTCGCTTACACTGCGCTGATAGTCTTCTAACACCCCTTGACTATCCTATAAATAACTCAAAAAGCCACTGAATCAGGTCTGCAATCACAAGCCTGATTACCAAACATCAGTTACAATCAACCTATTCCGATGGAGTTCCAAAAGGGATTACGATGTTTCGATTGGATCGATTCACAGAACGCGCACAAGATGCCGCAGCGCGTGCTTACGAAATTTTACAACGTTACGGACACAACCAAGTCGATGTTGAGCACTTCTTGCTAGCATTGCTTGAACAACAAGATGGTGTCATCCCACAAGTGGTTGAACGCCTCAATGTTGATGTGAGTATGATGCGAACCCGTGTTGATGATATTCTACGGCGCAGTCCACGCACAGCAGCTATTTATGGCGCAGGTGGACAAAACCAAGTTTTCATGACACCGCGTGCTAAACGGGTATTCGACCAAGTTAATGAAGAAGCCAACCGCCTCAAAGATGAATACATCAGCACTGAGCATATGTTTTTGGCAATTTTGTCAGAACGAGGTACACCGACCGCTAAAATGCTCGCGGACTATGGTATCACCCGTGATAAAGTGATGGATGTCATCAAAGATATTCGTGGTGGGCAACGGGTCACTGACCCACAAGCGGAAAGTCGCTATCAAACACTAGATAAATTCAGCCGTGACCTCACACGCATGGCGATTGAAGGCAAACTTGACCCCGTTATCGGACGTGATGAAGAAATTCTGCGTGTGATGCAAGTCCTCAGCCGACGCACCAAAAATAACCCTGTCCTAATTGGTGAAGCAGGGGTCGGTAAAACAGCCATTGTCGAGGGTCTCGCTCAAAAAATCGCCAACGGTGATGTGCCAGAACCCCTGATGGGTAAGCATGTTCGTAGCCTCGATTTGACGGCGATGCTAGCAGGCAGTCGTTTTCGTGGTGAATTTGAAGAACGTCTTAAAACGGTCATTGATGAAGTTCAGAACGCCCAAGGCGAAATTATCCTCTTCATTGATGAATTGCATCAAGTTGTGGGTGCAGGGGCAGCAGCAGGGTCACTCGATGCAGCCAATATCATGAAGCCAGCCCTCGCGCGTGGTGAACTACAAACCATTGGCGCAACCACACTCGACGAGTATCGTCAGCATATCGAAAAAGATAGTGCTTTAGACCGTCGTTTTGCACCTGTGTTCGTAGATGAACCAAGCATCGAAGATACCATTGAAATGCTCTACGGCTTACGTGACCGCTACGAAGCTCATCATAAAGTGACCATTAGCGACCAAGCGGTTGAAGCCTCAGCACGCCTATCATCGCGTTATCTCACTGAGCGTAAATTGCCTGATAAAGCCATCGACTTATTGGATGAAGCAGCAGCTAAATTGCGTGTGGCACTGTATTCGATGCCAGCACGCCTTAAAGAGATGAAAGAAGCCGTTGACCGCATCATGATGGAAGAAGAAGCAGCAGGTTTATCGCGTGATTACGAACGTGCGGCTGACCTCAAGATGCGTCGTATTCAAATGGAAGAAGAATACGAACACGCACGCTTCGTCTGGCAACAAGAAAATACGCTCGATGAGGTTGTTGATGAAGATGACATCGCAGGAGTCATTGCCCAATGGACAGGGATTCCTGTGCAACAAATGCTCGAAACCGAGAGTGAAAAATTGCTCCGCATGGAAGAAACCCTTCATGAGCGTGTCATCGGTCAAGAAGAAGCGATTCAGGCTCTATCTGATGCCATTCGTCGTGCCCGTAGTGGTCTCAAAGACCCTAAACGTCCGATTGGGTCCTTCATTTTCTTAGGGTCATCGGGTGTTGGTAAAACCGAATTGGCAAAATCATTGGCTGAATTCATGTTTGATGATGAAGATGCACTCTTGCGTATCGACATGAGCGAATACCGTGAACAACATGCCACCAGTCGTCTCTTTGGTGCGCCTCCAGGCTATGTTGGTTACGAACAAGGTGGGCAATTGACCGAAGCAGTTCGTCGTCGTCCATATCGTGTGATTCTCTTCGATGAGATTGAAAAAGCACATCCAGAGGTCTGGAACACCCTGCTACAAATCTTAGATGATGGTCGTATGACTGATGGACAAGGGCGAACAGTCGATTTCCGTAATACGGTTATCATCATGACTAGTAATCTAGGTACTGATTTTGCAAAACGTGGTGGCGCATTGGGATTCATCCGTGATGGCTCGCAAGAAGCAATTGCTGACCATCAGCGTATCGAAAAAGCCGTTCGGGATACTTTCCGACCAGAATTTTTGAATCGTGTGGATGAAATCATCATTTTCTCGCCACTCACACAAGAACAAGTGGAACAAATCGTCGAGATTCACATGCGTGCTGTTCACAAACGCTTGCTGGAAGGCGGTCTCGAAATTCACTTGAGCCACGATGCCCGACAATGGCTAGCGCGTAAAGGTTTCGACCCACAATTTGGGGCGCGACCACTACGCCGAACAGTACAACGCTATGTTGAAAATCCTTTGTCGATTAAGTTGCTCAAAGGCGATTTCAAACCAGGCGATGTTGTCATGATTGATGTGGATGAATCTAATGGTGAACTCACCTTCGAGAAGCCACATACCCAACGACCAAATCCTCAAATTCGCTATTCCGAGAATGGCTCAACGCAAAACCCATAATTAATAGCTTCTTGTAGAGGATGTATAAAAGTGCATCCTCCACATTACCTTGATGTTTCCCTCATAAAATAAAGTCAAATACCAGCACAAAATATACCCCCATGCTATAGTTTGTCTATCAATAGATAAGGCATAAAAGGGGATGCACATGACGCAACGTCCACGCAATCGAGGCTGTTTCAACCACTTTAAATTTTTCTGGAATATTATTTTCTCAGTGATTTTGCTTGTACTTATCGGCTTCAATATTGTTTTTTCCAATATCTTAGGCGAAACCTGTGGCTTCATTCATCCTTGGATTTTTGAAGTAGAAGCCAGTGTCGTTGATGATGAAGGACGCTCTAGCTCAGTCGAATATACACGCTTCCCCTTCAATGCCACAGATATTCAACTCTTCTTTGATTTTGAAGAACAATACAGCGAAGATACAGGCGAATCAACCAACAATATAACAGTACCGATTGACCCCTATTTGCGTATCTACGATGCCTCAGGCGATACTTTACTCGCGGAAAATGATGATGACCCACGCAATGAGACTTTCAATAGTGCGATTCGTAATTTTGGCTTAGATCAATCCGCAGAAATTATCATCGAAGTCGCTACATTTGCTGATAGATGGGAAGGCGGATACACACTCCGCGTGGAGCAAATAGATGGTGCACCCAACCCAATCGAAACAGGTCGTGCTGAACGTATCGCCACTGTTTATGATCCTGAGATTGAACTGAATAATACGGGAGACATCATTGATGACTTTATTTTCAGTGATGAGCGTGTTGTCTACACGATGCAGGTCGAAGCCAACCAAGCCTATAACGTCTTCCTCGAAGCCAACGAGGAAATTTCCTTTATTGATGAGAATGAACTTGATACATATCTCCGTGTATACAACGAAACAACTACAACAGTCCTCGCAGAAAATGATGATGAAAGTGTGTCTTCTTTTGGCTCAACAATATTTGACTTTGGTGTCGATGAGACGCAAACAGTCGTCATTGAAATATCAACATTCATGGATGCTATGGTCGGTGAATATACACTATTAGTAATACCTGTTGATGGTGATTATGCTTCTAACCCGACTGATGCCGAAACTGTCGCTGTTGCAATTGTCAACTCTGTCACAGCCTTTGATACAGAAGGTGGCATAGCAGAAGGGGCAATTAATCAAGATGAGCGCATTCGTTATCAATTCACCGCTCAAGCTGGACAAGCCTATGAAATCAGTGTCAGTGGCTTCAATGCTTTTAGTGACGAAATTCCATTAGATACGACCATCCCTCGTGCTCAAGAAGTCTCCCTTGCCAATGCCTTTAGCAATAGTCCCAATGCGGCTAGTGAATGGGCACGTTGCTTACAATATTTTGGTTATGTCGATGATGGCAATTATGTCCTCAACCAAAATGGTTTGATTTGGTTTTTGGTCGGCACAGAAGCCGAAGAAAAATTGTTCAATACTTGTGCTGAATCAACTATTCCGCGTGAATTTTTGGAACAGTGTGTGCGCTCATCTATCCGCCTGTCAAGTGAAGGTCGCATGTTCTTCTTCGTTCTGCTCTCAATTTTGGTCGTGTCTCTGCCAATTTTTATAGTAGATGCACTAGAAGGGCAACGCGAACTAGTCTGGTATATCTTCTTGATGATAGTTGTCGTTCAAGCGACCACAACAGCAATGCTTTTCCTGCATTTAGGGCAAGTATCAGGCATCGCTGCCTTGGAAGAATTTGGCTATGGCATTTTTGGGGGTATCGCCACAGGCGCAGCACTCGTCTTCATCGATAAAGTCGCATCGCGTGCCTCAGATGGCTCATCAGGCATCCTATCCGATTGATAATCTATCTTAAAAAAGAGTAGAGCAGTTTTTAAAATAGGGACATCCAACGGGATGTCCTAATGTATTCAAACCAGCAACATTTGAATTTGCGGATGGACAGGCATTAGTCGTTGGTTTCACTAAAAACCAACTAAAACCAATAACTTCCATTTCACCAATACCTTGCACTCGCCATCAGCACGGCTGCAATCACAGTCAAGATACCACTGATATTAGAGTGCGTGAATAATTTAGCGCGTGCCTCACTAAGGGCTTTGCCATTTGTACCACCATTCTCCTCATACGCACGAGCTTCTTTAGCATACAATGCTGAAAAACGACCTGTTGCCCCAGCACCATGTCCAAAGGCGAGTAATCCAAAAACCACACCTGTTGCCATGACGTAATCACCTGTGGTGTTAAAATTAATCAAGTCAATACCATCTGCGCTGATACCCCACATGATTAAGCCTGCTAGTGTCGTAATAATTGCTGCAATCGGGAAAATTTTATTGTAAGTGCTGTATCCATAAAAATTGCGGAGAATCATGTCACCTTTATCACCGAGTTTCTCAGCAAGTGGGTGTACAACTAATGTTCCAATTGTTGCAAATCCAACCCAAGCAATCCCGAACATAATGTGTGTAATTCGCAAAATAGGGTAAACAGGGGTATTCAGTAAAAAATCCATCAGACACTCTCCTATGTGATTATGATATGTAGAAAACTATAGTCGTTCGCCATCACATTTTCAAACCCTGATGTCATAATTGCTACCCTTAACAAAACATGAAAATTGCAAATATAAAGGTACACCGTTTGATTATTCTTATCTTGCGAGTATAATCGCCTGACACCAATATCCAATATCTTAGGGAAGACTAAAGCATGGATCAGCCAGAACTGGGCAATGAAGAAGACGTGCAAGAAACGCCTTCATCTGCCGAGTTGTCGGAATCAGAGACGGCTGCTACACCAGAGACACCCGAAACCAGTGTCGATGGGGTGGGAGATGCGCCCACCGAGATTGAAGAACCTGAAGCAACAACAGATTCAAACTCGGACGCAGGTGGCGACACAAACGCCGCAGAACCAGATACTGATGACACCGATGATTCGGACGATGATGAGGACGAAGAGGCGGTTGAAGAAGCGAATGGGTTGCGGCGCGGACAGGTCATTTTAGGCACTGTTGCTCGCACCACTCCCAATGAGCTTTTTGTCAACCTAGGCGAAGGACGCGAAGGCGTTGTCCCCAAACGTGAAGTTGAATTGATGAGCGGGCGTATGCTGGAAAAAATGCAAGAAGGCGCGGAAATCCACGTCTATATTGTGAACCCCAGCAATCATCGCGGTGTAACTATTTTATCAATCAATCACGCGCAAGAAGAACTCGATTGGCGTAAAGCCGAAGAGTACATGCAATCCAAAGACGTGTACGATGGCAAAATCGGTGGCTACAACAAAGGTGGCTTGATTGTGCGCTTTGGTCGTTTGCGTGGATTTGTCCCACAAAGCCAAATCAGCGATAAGCGGATGCTCGACATCGACGGCGAAACGCCTGAAGAACGCTTTAGTGGCATGGTCAACAAACAAATCAGCGTCAAAGTGATGGAAGTAGACCGCAGTCGCAATCGTCTGATTCTCTCAGAACGAGCAGCCATGCGCGAAGTTCGCCAACGCCGCAAAGAAACACTCATCACCGAACTCCAAGAAGGCGAGATTCGTGATGGTCGTGTCGTTAGCCTCGAAAACTTCGGTGCATTTGTGGACATCGGTGGTGCAGAAGGTCTCGTGCATATCACTGAACTCTCATATCAACACGTTACCCATCCCAAACAAGTCCTTGAAGTCGGTCAAGAAGTTGAAGTCAAAGTCATCAACATTGACGAACAGAAAAATCGCATTGGTCTTAGTATCAAGCAACTCCAAGCAGACCCTTGGGATGAACTCGCAACTCGTTTCGGTACAGGCGCATTGATTCGCGCCGAAGTCACCAAACTGACTAAGTTCGGGGCGTTTGCGAAAGTGATTGCTTTACCAGCCGTTGAAGGCTTGATTCACATCAGCGAATTGAGCGATGACCGCGTTGAGCATCCCCGTGATGTTGTCAATCGCGGTGATAAACTAACATTGCGCGTTGTCAAAATTGATGTGCGCCAACGTCGTCTCGGCTTAAGCCTACGTCGTGTCAACAGCGCAGAATTCCTAGATGAAGACCTCAAGCGTGCGTATCGTGAACTCGAAGAGCGCGAAGACGAAGCTCCGTCTGCATCAGGTGATGGTGATGATGACACCTACTTTGAAGACGAATCTGAAGAAGAGGGCATCGTAGAAGAAGTAGTGGATGAAGTTGAAGAAGTCGTCGAAGAAATTGCCGAAGAAGCAGAAGAAATCGCTGAGGAAGTCGAAGAAGCGGTAGAAGAAGTTGCCGAAGAAATCGAAGAAACTATTGAAGAAGTCACTGACGCAATCGAAGAAACCATCGATGGTGACGACGATGATGAGTCCGAAGACACCGATGATGACGAATCTGACGAAGACGACTAAGTCTCAGTAATTGTAAAATTCGCGAAATCCAGACTGCGATAGGGCAACCCTGTCGCAGTTTTTTATGTAGAGTCTTTATTTTGAGGGAGTTTCTTCAAAATCACTAGAATACTCAGAAATTATATCTTGTGGAGATAGCTTATATTTAGTTATCAGTAAGTCTATCTCTTCATTTGATACGCAATCTTCTACTATTTCTTTATACATTTTTCTAGCATTAGATGTAAGCTGGGTGAGTTTGTCAAAAGTTAAGACACGAACATTGTTTGTTGATGCATCTCTGTAAGCGAGATTATTTGGATGGATTGATATCGCAATACCCTCATATTTAGGATAGTGCTTTTCAAACCATTGCATTGCTACCATCAGTTGACCATGTTCAGACTTCGTGAATGGATTATTTGTATTTTTGTCAGATTTCACTTCTATTACAAAGCAATTTTCATCACTACCTAACCATAATACATCAGGCCCTTCTTGATTATCATTATCTGGACGCTGAGATTCAAAGCCAAGCATTTCTCCAAACTTCCTCAAAGCCTCTTCGTATTGAGAATATGATGCTGTTGGAGAAAGATTATGTATAATCTTATCTAGGTCTTCCAAGATAGTTCGACGATACCTTTTTGAGGGTAGTAAAAGTCTTATTTTGGATGCTTGTTCTGTTATTATTCTAGTTGGTTTGTATTCTGATTTGATGGGCGGACGAGGCAGATTTTTATTACGTGAATATGCGTCTTTCTGGTATTCAATGTATAGGTCATAGTTACCTTGCAGATACGCAAGTCGTCCATTTAGATACTTTAACCATGCAATCTGATATGCGCTGAGATTTTCTGCCCTAGAGAGAAACTTGTCAATCTTACTGATTGCATTTGAAAAATTCCCATCCCTCATAAGTTGGAATGTTTTTCGTTCTAAAGTCGCGTATTTATGGTAGTCCATATCATTTTCGTTAGTATCATATAAAGAATCTAAATTGTTAGCGTGAAACTCAATCCAGTCTTTGTCACGATTTAAACATTGTGTGATTACTTCTTTTAAACCAGCAACTGTATCAACTGCATCACTAACCTTAAAACCAATCTCAATCTGTGCGCGAGTACCTACTGTGAGTAAGTTCTGATTTTCGGAACGCCGAAGCCAAGCACTTAATGCTTTTCCAAGCATGATAACAACTGAGTAATCACTAGATCCTCTGGATGCGCGTCCAATACCCTGCTCTATCTTTTGTGCTAGGTAAACGGATTGCCATTCTTCAAATACAAATAATCTATAGTCATCATATTCGTTTATACCTCTAGGTAGGTCGGATAGAACTAAAATTCTACAACTGTCATTAGGCAAATCGATACCATCATACCTATTGGCAAATACAAAAGGACCTTTATTGTCTGTAAACGGGGTCTAAAACCCCCGCCTTTAGGCGGCGACTTTCAGTAATCAGTTCGTGCTGAATGTGTTGTCTGTTGAAAAGGTAGCATCACATTCGCACGGACGCTATCATAAAAGCATGGAAACGAGA
>JBCCSC010000083.1:0-16245 GCA_039200705.1 Chloroflexota bacterium | reverse complement strand
TACGGTCTAACCTCTGTTTCTTCCACTACCAGAGGTAGTGGTTTTTTACGTCTAATAAAAAACTTCTATTGCTAGATTTGGATGCTGATTACGAGCCTAAAAAGTCTTACTTGTTTGAGCTAGGTTATAAGAATTGGGTACAAGATGTAACTACAAACATTTGGTTACAATTCACAGAGAAAATTCAAAAACTGTATGATATCAATGCTGAAGAACTTCTAGTTTTACTTGGTAGACTTGATAGAGTCGGTGTTTACCGAAAAGTTTTAATACAAGAAGTGTCTAATGAACAATCTCACGAAGTTGGAAAAACTACTATTTTATACGAAAGGTTTGTCCGATGGATTGAACTAGAAGTAGATGTGTGTAGTATTGATGATTAACCAAAAATCGCTTTCACTGCTATCTCAAAATCAGGGAGAACATTAGCACCTGTAAGTGTATCGTCTACACGCAAGGTTCTTGGTGAATCGCTACCTTCGTAGACAGCGATAGTTTTACGTTGAGGATCAACAATCCAAATCAATTTGACACCATCTTTGAGATAAGCATCAACTTTAGTAGTCACATCAGAGTATTTATCAGACGGTGAGATAACCTCGACTACTAAATCAGGAACAAGGATAAATGGTTTGCCGTCATCATCTGGATTATCTTTATCGTGTGTCTCAAAACGAGATTTTTCGTAAAACATGACATCGGGAATACGCGACCCATTTACCCAATCTGACACATCCTCGATGATAAATGTAGATTCAAAGAACACTTCGCCTAAGTCATTATCAACTAAGTGAAATAGTAAACGGTCATAAAGCCGTTTTGATATCTTGCTGTGTTTCTTTTTCGCAGGTGTCATATTCCACATCTCCCCGTTGATGAGTTCAAAGGGCTGTTCTTCAAAACGACTTATAAACTCATCCAATGACATACCAATTTTTGTACGTTCAGCCATGATGCACCTCTATCGACTCACATACAGCTATTTTAGCACAGGTAGATTGTCGCGTGTTGACAATCCCTATGTTACAGTCAAAGCATTATTTCCTCACGATAATGTGGAGTGATTGTTATGCAACAAATTGTTGAATGTGTGCCGAATTTTTCCGAAGGGCGCAATCTTGAGATTATCCGTGCAATTCGTGAGGCGATGACAACTATCAAAGGCGCACATTTACTACACGAGACCAGTGATAGTGACCATAATCGAACCGTCTTCACGCTGGCAGGCTCTCCCGAAGCTATGTTAGATGCCATGTATCAAGGCATTGAAACAGCCTCTCAACTGATTGACATGCTACAACATCAAGGCGTGCATCCGCGTATTGGGGCGACTGATGTTGTGCCATTTGTGCCGATTGAAGGCGTAACCATGCAAGAGTGCGCTCATCTGGCGAGGCGATTGGGTAAGCGGGTCGGTGACGAACTTGGGTTGCCGATTTATCTCTATGGTGAAGCTGCTTTGCGTCCTGAACGGAAAAGTTTGGCTTATATTCGTCGTGGAGAGTTTGAAGCCTTGATAGACTCTATAAAGGAAAAAGACCGTTATCCTGATTATGGGTCAGCGGAGATTGGTCGTGCTGGTGCAACCACTATTGGCGCACGTAAACCCTTAATTGCTTATAATGTTTATCTGGATACCGATGATGTTCATATTGCTAAGCAAATCGCCAAAGCCATCCGAGGATCAAGCGGTGGTTTAGTGCATGTTCAAGCATTGGGGCTATTGGTCAAAGGACATGCACAGGTTAGCATGAACCTCCTAGATTACCATAAAACACCTCTCCATCGTGTGATGGAACTCATCCGCATTGAAGCAAATCACCTTGGTACACGAGTCATCGAATCTGAACTGATTGGTCTGATGCCCCGTGATGCACTGATGCAAGTTGCCTCTTGGTATCTTCAATTACCAGACCTAACCACATCCAAACTACTTGAAAACCAAGTCGATGCGATACGACAAGATTTATAAAATAATTTTTCGCATAGAATCATAAGTATGTGATAACTATTTTTTTATTGATACCTTATCGCATAGCGTGTGTATCCAGACTGACTATAATTAAGCTATTGGATTACTCAATGTACTCGTAGGAGAAACAAGCATGTCTGAGCAAAATGCTTTGATATTGGTTGTTGATGATAACGAAATGAATCGTGATATGTTGTCACGTCGTTTAAAACGCATGAAATATGAAGCATTAGTTGCTGAAAATGGCGAGCAAGCATTGGAAATGGTTACACAGCATCCATTTAATTTGGTGTTGTTGGATATTATGATGCCCAAAATCAGTGGCTATGATGTGCTGGAACGCCTCAAGAATGATGAGGCAACAAAACATATTCCTGTCATCATGATTTCGGCAGTGGATGATTTAGATAGTGTGGTGCGCTGTATTGAATTAGGTGCGGAAGATTATTTATTCAAGCCGTTTAATCCTGTGCTCCTGAAAGCACGTGTTGGCGCAAGTTTACGTAAAAATCGCATGACTACAGATAGCATTCTTCCTATCGTCCAGAAGATTCAAGATGCTGTCAATACATTGAATGACAGTAACTTATCTGGCGACCAACAAGATGCTATCAAGGATATTCAGCAACAACTCAATGTCTTAGATACAACAATAGAAAATACAGATTAAAGAAATTCGATGAGGGTTATCAATGATGATTGATAATTTATGGATTATTGTTAGTGCTGCACTTGTATTTATCATGCAAGCTGGGTTTTTGTGCTTGGAAACAGGTCTCACACGTAGCAAGAATAACATCAACGTTGCGCTGAAAAACTTAGTAGATTTTGGTTTAACGACAATTTTATTTTGGATGTTTGGATTCGCCTTGATGTTTGGTGCAACATCAGGCGGCTATATTGGAACCAGCCAATTCTTTCCAAATTTTACGGCAGAGAATATTGACACAGCCGTTTTTTTGATTTTTCAGGTGATGTTTTGTGGAACAGCCGTCACAATTTTATCGGGGGCAATTGCAGAACGATTACGTTTTAGTGCTTACATCGTTCTGACACTCATGGTCTCTGGTTTAATTTATCCTGTATTTGGGCATTGGGCTTGGCACGGCATTGACCAAGGCGTTTTCACAGGTTGGCTAGGACAAATGGGATTCCGTGATTTTGCTGGGTCAACTGTTGTGCATAGTGTGGGTGGTTGGGCATCTCTCGCAATTTTGTTGATTATTGGTCCACGTAAGGGACGCTTTCAGGCTGATGGCACACCAAATCAAATTACAGGAGCGAATTTACCATTAGCTGCGTTGGGTGTATTGCTGCTGTGGATGGGCTGGTTTGGTTTCAACGGAGGTAGCACCCTTGTTTGGGACGAAACAGTTATCAGCATTATCGTGAATACCTTGTTTGCAGGCGCAGCAGGTATGGTTTCTGCAAGCATCATGAATTACGTTCTACAACGTCAGGTAGAAGTCCATGCTGTCATGAATGGTATTTTGGCTGGTTTGGTTGCGATCACAGCAGGTGCTCATGCCGTTACGACATTTGATGCTGTCATCATCGGTTTCGTTGGTGGGATTATCATGCTTCTCATTGATGGTTTGTTATTACGCCTGAAAATTGATGATGCCGTTGGTGCAATTCCTGTTCATCTTGGTGCTGGAATTTTCGGCACATTAGCTGTTGGTATTTGGGGTAACCCTACAATCATAGCGAGTGACCCTGATTTATTTAATCGTCTCAATTTCATCGGTGTACAGAGTCTTGGCATCGTAGTTGCAGGTGCTTGGACATTTGGCATCACGTATATTGCATTTCGCTTTTTTGATACCATCATGCCCTTACGTGTATCGGAAGAGGCAGAAGAAGTTGGGCTAAATATCAGTGAGCATGGTGCAAGAAATGAACTTTATAGCCTCATTGAAACAATTGATGTTCAAACACAAACAGGTGATTTGAGTATTCGGGCTGAGATTGAACCTTTCACACAAGTTGGTGTAATTGCAGAACGATACAACAGAATGCTTGATATGCTTGAAAACGCTGTCTCGCGGACTGATTCAATTGTACAGACTGCAATGGATTCAATCATTACCTTCTCCGATGATGTTTTCCGCATTGATACGATTAACCCTGCGACTGTTGCTGTTTTCGGATATGAGTCAGATGCTTTAGTTGGCGAGCCCATCACCCGTTTGTTGTTACCTTGGAGTACCATGCACCGTCAAGGTGTATCACCTGATACAAGCTCTTTTCAAAATACAATAGCTGACATGCTACAAAGTAATGAGTATCGTGAACTTGTGGGACAACGCGCCGATGGCACGCCCTTCTCATTAGAAATGCAAGTCGCCGTTGTGGAAACGACGAGTGAACATTTCTACACAGCCACACTGAGAGACATCACTGAACGTAAAGAGAGTGAATTGCGGATTCAACGAAGTGAAATTTACTTCCGACAGTTGATTGAAAAAGCAAGTGACCTCATCACAATTATTGATGAGACAGGCATCATTACATATCAAAGTCCATCAAGCGAACGATTATTGGGCTTCAACAAAGATACTATGATTGACCAATCCTTTTTTGAGTGGTTGCATCCTAATGAGCATAAGACTTTGCGTAGGCAATTAGGAAAATTCGCTAGTGACGACCAAAATACTGCTCGTTTCGACTTCAGACTACGAAATCATGATGGTGTGTATCGTTATTTTACTGGAGAATTAACGAACCTCCTCAATGAAGATGTCATCAGTGGTATTGTTATTAATGCTCGTGATGTCACTGAGCGTCGGATTGTTGAGGAACGTCTCGCAGATAATCAAGCAAATCTGAGTTCATTGATTGAGAGTACCCAAGATTTAATCTGGTCAATTGATGATGAATACCAAATTATCACACACAATAGTAGTACAGTCCGCGCGATGAAGGTACTCGTTGGTAGTGATGTGTATGCAGGTGCAGATGGTATTGCCATGTTGCCAGCAGAACGAGAAGCACGTTGGAAGCGTTACTACGATGCAGCTTTAAATGGTGATCGTTTTTCAGTGGAAGAAATTTTCACATATGAAGATAGACTGTTAGAACTTGAAATTACCTATAATCCTATCCTCAATATCAATAAAGTAGCGACAGGGGTATCCTGTCTTGCTCGCGATATTACCTTCCGTAAAGAAACAGAGCGTGATTTAAAAACAGCAAAAGATGCTGCAGAAACAGCCAATCGTGCAAAGAGTGCATTTTTGGCGAATATGAGCCATGAACTACGCACACCGTTGAATGCCATCATTGGCTATAGTGAAATGCTTGAAGAGGATGCTGATGATTTTGGCTACGAAGACATGGTGCCTGATTTACTCAAAATTCAATCTGCTGGAAATCATTTGCTCGATTTAATCAATAACATCCTTGACCTCAGCAAAATTGAAGCTGGGCATATGGAACTCTACCTTGAGGAGTATGATGTTGATGGTTTTGCGCGTGATGTCGGTGCAACAGTGCATCCTCTCGTTATTAAAAATAACAACCAATTCAATATCCATATTGAAGACCATGTTGGAACAGTCGTTGGTGATTTGACAAAGACACGTCAAGCCCTATTTAATCTGCTCAGTAATGCAGCTAAGTTCACAGACCAAGGAACAATTACACTGACTGTGACACGAATAAGTGATGAAATCGGCGATGATTGGATTCGCTTTGAGGTTCAAGATACAGGTATCGGCATGACCTTAGAGCAATTACAAGATGTATTTAAAGAATTCCAGCAAGCGGATGTATCGACAACCCGTAAATATGGTGGAACAGGACTTGGTTTAACCATTAGCCGACGATTTGCACAGATGATGGGCGGTGATATTACGGTTGCATCAGAAGAAGGTGTTGGGACAACTTTTACTATCGTTTTACCTGCATTTGTGCAACCAATGCAGGTAGAAGATCCAATTGCTGAACCATTATCACCTGAATATCGTAGTTTGAGTGACTTAACGATGATGGCAGGGGCTGATATATTAGTCATTGACGATGATGCGACTGTACGCGAACTACTTCATCGGACATTGACCAAGGAAGGGTTCAATGTGACAGTAGCTGAAAGTGGTGCAGAAGGCTTAGAACTCGCTCGACAAGCTAAGCCTAATTTAATCACTTTAGACGTCATGATGTCGGAAATGGATGGCTGGCAAATCCTCTCTCAAATTAAGTCTGACCCTGACTTGCAGGATGTTCCCGTGATTATGTTGACAATGGTCGATAATCGTCAGCGTGGTTTTGCACTTGGGGCAACAGATTACATGACCAAACCAATTGACCGCAAGCGATTGTTACATCTGCTGATGAAGTACCGTAGCAACATTGGTGATACTGGGAAATTACCTCCTGGAACAGTTTTGGTCGTCGAAGATGATGATGCAACACGCGATATGTTGGCTCGAACGCTAGATAAATATGGTTGGGGTGTTAAAATTGCAAGGAATGGACTTGAAGCTCTCAATCAACTAACCGAGACATTACCGCAACTTATTCTACTTGACTTAATGATGCCTGAGATGGATGGTTTCCAATTCTTGACTGAAATGAAGAAGAATTCTGACTGGGGAGCAATTCCGATCATTGTGTTAACTGCTAAAGATTTGACAGTTGACGATAAACAAGAGCTTGCAGGTCATGTTGAGCAAGTTATCACGAAGCAATCTTATACACGTCAAGAGCTTGTGAGTGAAATTCGTAATTTAGTTATATCACATGTTCAATCAAAAACATCGTCTTCAGACTAAGGATTAGTCAATGGCTAAGATTCTGATTGTAGAAGATAATGAAATGAATCTCGATATGTTATCGCGCCGTTTAGAACGGCGTGGTTATGAGATTATCATTGCTACTGATGGCGCACAAGGTATCACACTGGCACGAGATAATGAGCCTGACCTGATTCTGATGGATATGAGTTTACCTGTGATGGATGGTTGGGAAGCAACGCGACGCATCAAAGCTGATGCTGATTTACAGACAATCCCCGTAATTGCATTAACGGCTCACGCCATTGCAGGGGATCGAGAAAAAGCTCTCGCAGCAGGTTGTGATGAATACGAGACGAAGCCTGTCAAATTTGCGCGTCTCTTAGCGAAGGTAGAATCCTTCTTAAGTGAAGAATAATATTATCAGCAATACTTAACAATCCTAGGATTTTGGTATGTCCTCACTTGAAACACCTATGAATCGCATTGGCAATCGCTATTTGCTCCTCAACAAAATTGGTGAGGGAGGTATGGGAGTTGTCTATCATGCCAAAGACCGTTTAACAGGGCGTGATGTTGCGCTCAAACAAGTGATTGCTGATTTAGATACCTTACATATTGAAGATAGTTTACAGGCAGAAGACTTTCGGCTAGGGTTGGCGCGTGAATTTAAGTTATCTGCATCACTAAGACATCCTAATATTATTGATGTATTAGACTATGGCTTTGACCACAACAAACAACCCTACTTCACGATGGAATTATTGGGCAAGCCCGATACGATTATTGAGAATAGTCAAGAAAGTACAATCAATGAGCGCATTGGATTAATTGTACAAACGCTGTATGCACTCAGTTATTTGCATCGACGTGGTCTCGTACACCGCGATTTAAAACCTGCCAACATTCTCGTCAGTGATGGACGTGTTAAGGTGCTTGATTTTGGTTTATCGACCATGCATGAGCGCACCACAACTGAAACAGTAGCGGACACGACTGTTGGAACATTGGCTTATATGGCTCCAGAAGTGCTGACAGGAACAATTGGCGGTATTGTTGCTGACCTGTATGCTATCGGGATGCTATCTTATGAGATTGTTGCAGGGAAGCACCCATTTACAGTTAACGACCCCACGATGCTTATCAATGATATTCTTGTGGAGATGCCATCTGTTGAAGAATTAGATGTCTCACTTGAGCTAGCATCGGTTATTGTTAAGTTATTACAAAAAGACCCCGATGCACGGTATCAAACAGCAAATGAGACCATTAATGCGTTTCGGTCAACAATTAATATACCGCCGATGACTGAGTTGACAGCAATTCGTGATAGCTTTCTCCAAGCAGCACGATTCGTTGGACGCGAAGAAGAGTTATCTCATTTACATAATGCCATTCAAGATGCTGTTAAGAGCGAAGGGTCAGCGTGGCTTGTTGCTGGTGAAAGTGGTGTTGGTAAATCGCGCATCATTGACGAAATACGCACACAAGCGATGGTCAATGGTGCAATTGTCATGCGTGGACAAGCTGTTGCAATTGGTAGTCGTCCATACGAAGTCTGGTTATCAGCGTTGCGTTGGCTCTGCTTACTCGATGATGATTTATCTGATAGTGAAATTGCTCTCATCAAACAATTTATCCCTGATACTGGTGAGATAATTTTGCGCGATACAGCCCATATTACCACAGCTACCCTATCGCCTGATGAAACACAATCACAGATTATTCAATTGCTCAATCGAGTTTTGGGTGCAACACAAACACCAATTTTGATGCTCTTTGAAGATTTACAGTGGGCAGATAGTGCTAGTTTACAGTTATTGGCGCAGTGGACGAAGCAAGTTGAACCTTTACCAATTATGATATTAGGTAGCTATCGGGATGATGAAAAGCCGAAACTTCATCAACAATTTGCAGATGCTCAATTATTGAAATTAGGTCGCCTCGATGATGATGAAATTGCCAAATTGAGTGCAGCGATGTTAGGTAAAGCAGGTCGTGCGCCACAGGTTGTCGATTTACTACGACGCGAGAGTGAAGGCAATGTCTTCTTTGTAGTTGAGGTCGTGCGTGCGTTGGCTGAGGAAGTTAATAATCTGGAAGAAATTGGCAGAATGACACTCCCTGCAAGAGTATTTGCAGGTGGTGTGCAAGCTGTCTTACAACGACGATTAAGTCGCCTTGATGACAATAGCCGAGCATTACTACGGTACGCATCGGTCATGGGGCGCGAATTACAGTTGGACATCTTAGCGCGTGTGATGCCTCGCGTGGATATTGCAACATGGGTTACCAATTGTGTGAATGCCTCTGTGTTAGAAGTCGATGGTGACCTGTATCAATTTGCTCATGATAAATTGCGAGTCGGGTTATTGGATATGATTGACGAAGATACCCGTCAATCCCTGCATCGCAGAGTCGCCGAAATATTAGAGCGACTCTATGCCAATGATACGACACGCCTCAATGCACTTGCTTATCATTGGGGCAAAGCTGGTGACATTCTCAAAGAAGAGAAATATGTAACTTATGCAGGGGAGCAATCTCTCCGAACAGGTGCGTATCGTGAAGCTGTTGAGCAATTTAATCGTGCGAAACAACTTGTAGAACAACTCGATAATATCAGTGAGACCAAGAAAAAGCGTAAGTACGTTCACTTGAATCAACGCTCTGGTGAAGCACATTTAGGCTTTGGAGATTATGACACTGCAAGAGAACTTTATCATGAAAGTTTGAAACTATGCGAAGAATTGGGGGAACAAGTAGCAATCGCAGTCTCGTTATCACATATTGGCAATGTGGATTTTGCTACAGAAGCCTTTGGTGATGCAAAGACGCGCTATGAACAGGCTTTAGCCCTCTACCGTCAAGCAAAAAATCATGCAGGAGTTATCCGTGCTTTGAATCGTCTTGGGGATGTTGCTTATGAACTTGGCAATCAGGATGAAGCGAAAACCCTATATCAGCAAAGTTTGCAATTATCACGCGAAACAGGTGGCGATTGGGGTATGGCAGGGGCAAGTCGTACACAGACAATAGAGTCTATTGGCACAGGCACATCTGTCGATAATCTAATAGCTTTATTGCAAGCAACAAAACTCAAGAAAGATACACAAGCTACTTTGCAAATATTGCTACGCTTGAGCCGTGCCTATGTGAAAGATGACCAAGAAGCCAAAGCACTCGAAATTCTAGCAACTCTTGTCAATTTGGATGATGCGCCTGATGATATTCTGGATAATGCTGAAGAAATGGTCTACACATTGCAAGGAAGGCTTGCAGAATCTATTGCAGAACAAGCATGGGAAATCGGCAAAGACCGTTCTATCGAAGAATTAGTCAATGATTTAACTAACAATCAATAGCCGAAGCGTTTCAGAATACGATCAACTTGTGACACATATCCACCACCGAATAAGCGAACATGCACTAAGAGTGGATACAAGTTATAGATATCACGTCGCACACTAAAAAATTCAGGCTCTAATGGGCGTAGTGATGTATACACATCAAAGAAACGTTGCCCGAAAGTGTTGAATAGTGTGCTGAAAGCCAGTTCAATTTCAGGATGAGCGTAATAGATGGCTGGGTCAATGAAGCCAGCGATTTTTCCATCAAGAACAAGAACATTCCCACCCCACATATCACCATGAATGAGTGATGGTTGCTCTGGTTCAATGAGTAAATCATCTAAGGCAGTTGCAAATCGCTCAATTCGATGGCGGAGTTTGAGAGGTAATTGACGCGCTTCATATGCAACTTGTGCCATATACAGCAGTCGTTGTTCTCTGAAGAAATCTATCCAACTGTCATCTTCGGTATTGGGTTGATGTAAACCACCAATGAGCGTATCAAACGGCAAGCCAAAGTGTTCTACTGTGACGTTATGCAAAGTAGCAAGATGACGGGCTGCATCTTCTTCTACGGATGGCGTGATACGTCCGTGATTGTTGATGTATCGCATGATGAGTAGTTGTGGTTCACTATGTAGTACATTAGGCACAGGTAAGTCACCATTATTAGCCAGATATTGCAACATCTTACCTTCGATATGTAGCGTCGCATCTTGTTGTGATGATGCTTTGACTATAACAGATTGTCCATCTATAAGGTCAATTCTATAGATAGTTGCATTAACGCCACCTGCAATCGTTTTTAGAGAGGCAATTTGTTGCTCAAAATGTTGCTGAATTTGCTCACGCTTCATGTTAAGTAAGGCTCTGTAAAGAGAGCAATTGCTTGTACGATTAGGCGATGTTCAATGCGGTGCATCCGATTTTTAAATTGGTCGAGTGTTTCTTTGGGCAAGATTGGTATATGTGCCTGTATAACCACATCACCAGCATCCACTTCAGGGATAGCATAATGCACCATAATCCCTGTGTACTTAATTGTGCCTTCTTGACCTGCAATGAAAGCGCGTTCGATAGCATTTGTTCCATCAAATTCACCAGGTAGGGCTGGATGTAAGTTAATCACCTGCTTTGGAAATTTATCGAGAAATGCTGGACTCAGGATGTGCATCCACCCTGCTAGAACAATCAAATCAGGGCGATAAAGTTCTACAGCTTGTGCTAAATCAGCATCGTATTCTTCGCGTGATTTGCCCTCATCTTTATACGGTTTTAAGGGAAAGTAGACAGAATCAATCCCATGTTTTTGAGCACGTTCTAAGCCATAGGCTTTGCGACGATTCGATACGACTGCGACTATTTTCGCTTTAAGATGTTTTTTTTCTATTGCATCGATGATTGCTTGTAGATTACTACCACTGCCTGAAATCATTACAACTAAACGGAGCATGAACTATTTATTGTCCTTCGAGTATGACTGAGCCGTTACCTTCTGTGATTTGCCCAATTAAAATGGCATCATCAATGAGTGACAAAGCCTCTTGTACGTATTCTTGTGGCATAATCACAATCATACCAATGCCCATATTGAAAACACGGTACATCTCATTATTAGGGATTTCACCAAGGCGTTGTATCATATCGAAAATTGGCAAAATTTGCCATGAATTGCGTTGTATAGTTGCATCAACGCCATTAGGCAAAATACGAGGAATATTATCAACCATGCCTCCACCTGTAATGTGTGCTAATCCACGAATATCAATGTTTGAATTTTGTAGAGTATCAATCTCGTGAATGTAATTACGATGCACTGCCAACAATGTTTCACCCAGTGACTTTTCTAATCCATGATTTTGACTCAGATCAAGCTCAGATAGCACAGCACGCGCTAGAGAAAACCCATTGGTATGTAAACCTGTACTCGGTAAGCCTAGAATAGCATCACCTACTTGGATGCGACTGCCATCAATCAAGTTTACTTGGTCAAGCATACCAACAATTGTACCAACAACATCGATTTCACCTGTTTCATAGACATCAGGCATTTCGGCTGTTTCGCCACCGAGTAATGCACAACCTGCTTCCTGACAGGCTTTCGCTATCCCTGTGACAATTGATGCAATTTGTTCTGGGATGAGTTTACTACTGGCAACATAATCCAAAAAGAAAAGCGGACGCGCCCCTTGGACTAAAATATCGTTGATACAATGGTTGACTAAATCTTGCCCGATAGTATCCCATTGATTAAGTGCCGATGCGATTTTTGTCTTTGTTCCAACGCCATCAGTTGATGCTACAAGTACAGGGGATTGCATCTGTTTGAGATGATTAATGGCAAACAAACCACCAAAATTGCCTGTATCAGATAAGACATTTTCAGTATAGGTTGCTTTAACAGCCGATTTCATCAAATCAACAGCTTTTTGACCTGCGTCAATATTCACCCCTGCTTGGGTGTATTGGCTTTGCTTATCGCTCATGATGACCTCTCGTGAAATTAAGGTGTTGTTCCTACATAAAGTGCTTTTGTTGGTGGATGTTGCAAATCACGTTGTAAGCGTTGACGCATAAAAATCGGATAAAATGTCAGGGATTCATCCTGTTCAAGTTCATCAAATGAGATAACACGAATATCAGTCAAAATTTGATTTTCAGAGGATGTTTCGGGGTCATATCCTAGTGATGGCGTACCTGATTCAATCTGTGCTAGCGGATAGAATTCAACGACTGGTCGCTCAAAATAGAAAATGCGTACATAGAGTAAACGCTTAATACTGATGGTAACATTAGCTTCTTCCTGCAATTCACGTATACCTGCTTGTGGAATTGTCTCGCCTTTTTCAACACCGCCACCTGCAATCACCCAGTTAGGTTTATCACGAGAGGGAATTGTATGCTGTACAGATAAAATGCCATTATCCATCGGTATGATTGGACGAACACCCCAGCGTGTGCCTTTGGGCAAAACGAGTGTTTCATAATCTGCAGCAGGAATTAGCGAGGAGAGGTGTGCTAGTTGCCAACTACTCATAAATTTCCCCAATGTCTGTGCGATAGTGCATCCCATCGAAATGAATAGCTTTGACACTTTCATAGGATTGTTCAAGGGCAGATTGCAACGTTTCTCCTACGCTTGAAACCGCTAGCACTCGCCCACCATTGGTAATAAGTTGATTGTCATCGCTTTTTGTGCCAGCATGGAAAACGATACTATCTTTGATTGTATCAACGCCTGTAATTTCAAGTCCTTTGGGATAACTTTCAGGATAGCCAACCGAAGCGCAGACGACAGTACCACAATATGCTGAATGCCATTCAATCTCGATTTGGTCGAGTGTGCCGTTGATACATGCTTGCATAATGTCGTATAAATCGGTTTTGAGCAGTGACAAAACAACTTGTGTTTCAGGGTCACCAAAACGACAATTATATTCTAGGACTTTTGCACCTTTATCCGTGAGCATTAGACCAGCATACAGAACACCAACATAAGGTGTACCGAGTGCATCCATCCCTTCTAGCACAGGTTTGAGTGCTATTTCAGTGATTTCATCAATTAGGGATTGAGGGATGTCATCCGCAGGAGCAATCGCACCCATGCCACCCGTATTGAGTCCCTGATTGCCATTGAGTGCACGTTTGTAATCACGGGCTGGTATCATTGGCTTGACTGTTTTACCATCGCAAAACGCCAATACGGAGATTTCACGTCCCTGTAAACGTTCTTCAATGACAATAATGTCACCTGCGTCACCGAAGGCTTTATCAGACATGATCAGATGAATAGCTTCACCCGCTTCTTCGCGTGTGTCACAGACGATAACACCCTTGCCTGCTGCCAAGCCTGATGCTTTGACGACGACGGGCTTCTTGTATTCATTGAGGAATTTACGCGCTTCATCGTAATCATCTGTTGTAAAAAATTCGCCTGTGGGGATACCTTGCTGTGTCATAAAATCTTTGGAAAAGGCTTTACTCCCTTCGATTTGAGCAGCTTCTTGGTGAGGACCAAAAATAGCAAGATTGTGCTCTTGAAATAAGTCTACAATCCCTTCAACAAGTGGGATTTCAGGACCGACGACAGTCAAATCAATGGCGTTGGAGTTTGCAAAGCCAAGCAAAGCATCAAAATCTGTGACACCTAGCGCAACATTTTCACATGATGCTTGTTTATCATTGCTATGCCATTCAGTACCACCATTACCCGAAGCAACATAGACGTGCTCTACTTGTTCAGAGTGTGATAGTGACCATGCAAGTGCATGTTCACGTCCACCGTTGCCGATAACTAAGACTTTCGCCACAGCTTACCCCCACATGCTTTCAAAGAGTGTCTTATCACGTTCATTTGCAAAGAGCCATTCTGGAATATCAATGGGATATTCGCCACTAAAACAAGCGGTGCAGTAATCGTTACGGAAACCGACAACATCCTCAATAGCATCAAGCATTCCTGGCAATGTCAAATAACCGAGACTATCTGCGCCTATCCGTTGACGAATGCCTTCTACATTCATGTTGGCAGCGATGAGTTCTTTGTAAGTTGCCATATCCACACCCATAAAACACGGATGTTTGACAGGAGGTGATGAGACACGCACATGCACTTCACTTGCACCACCATCACGCAGAAGTTGAACTAGCGGTGCGGCTGTGTTACCCCGCACGATGCTATCATCAACGAGAACAACTCTTTTACCACGCAAATTAGAGGTCAGCGCATTATATTTAAGATTAACACTCTGCTTGCGGAGACCATCTTCTGGTTGGATAAAGGTGCGTCCAATATAGCGATTCTTCGTTAGACCTTCCCCAAATGGAATCCCTGACTGCGCTGCAAAACCAATAGCAGCAGGGGTCGCGCTATCAGGAACACCGATGACTAAATCAGCATCCGCAGGAGACTCTTTCGCAAGCACTTGTCCCATGCTATGACGTGCTGCGTGAACTACTTGACCATCTAGTACAGAATCAGGGCGTGCAAAATAGACATACTCAAAGACACATAATGCCCGTTTTTCTGCTGGTTGAATCCCCGCAAATTCACGCACACCATTTTTATCAATCCGCATGATAGTCCCAGGTTGAACATAATCAATGTATTCAGCACCGATGGTACTCAAGGCACAGGTCTCGCTCGCGAGAACATATTGTCCTTTATCTAGTTGTCCTAAGCTGAGTGGTCGCAAGCCATGTGGGTCACGAACTGCATAAATGGCATCACGGGTGAGAATAGCAACGGAATACGCTCCTTGCACGATTTGCATCATGGCACGGATGCGCCCAATCCATTGGTCACCATCTTCAGCTTCGACAGAGATACCTTCTTCTTCCCAGACACTGGCTGGCGCAGCGAGAATTTGTGTCATCATTTCAGTATCACTGGTTGAGGACAGTCCAACACCACGTTTGAGCAATAATTGCCGTAATTCAAGTGCATTGGTCAAATTACCATTGTGAGAGACACCTAATGGACCATGAATTGTCTCAATCAGGTAAGGTTGGGCATTGCGAACATGCTGACTGCCTGTTGTGCTATAGCGATTGTGTCCAATTGCCATATGTCCTTCGAGTGGTGAGAGATTGCCTTCATTGAAGACTTGTGAGACTAATCCCATTCCCTTATGGATATAGGCACGTTGACCATCACAAGTGGCAATACCAGCCGCTTCTTGTCCGCGATGTTGGAGTGCGTATAATCCAAAAAATGCCAGACGTGCAACATCACGCCCCTCTGCATAAATTCCAAAGACACCACATTCTTCTTTAGGCTTATCTTCTACGTATTGCGTGAACTGAATTGGGCTACTCATTATGAACCTCGTATGTGTTGTCAGTTGACGAATGACTGCAAATTTTTGGCAATGCGTTCTGGTGCTGGCTGGCTTGCTGGCTCAAAATCCTTACCTGTGAGCATCTGATAGACTTTGATATAGCGTTCAGCGACTTGTGCTACGAATTCATCTGGCATAGTGGGCGCGTCCCCATCTCCTGTGTATCCTTGTGTTTTAAACCATTCACGCAAGAATTCTTTGCTTAAATTATCTGGTTCTCCAGCCTCATAACTACTTTTCGTCCAGTAACGGCTACTATCAGGTGTGTGAATTTCATCGATTAGTGCCAGTCTACCGTCGATGAGTCCAAACTCATATTTGGTATCCACTAAGATGAGACCTGCTTTATC
>JBCCSC010000082.1:0-16599 GCA_039200705.1 Chloroflexota bacterium | reverse complement strand
GCAAAACGAGCAACTCAAAATGATAGATATTGAGTTATATTTATGCAATGCACACAGATAACTCTTGATTTTTGTCAGGTGAATCGTATAATTTGAAGTCCTATATGGCTCTGTAGCTCAATGGAAGAGCAGTTGACTCTTAATCAATTGGTTGAAGGTTCGAGTCCTTCCAGAGTCACAAGTGATATGTGATTAAAAATTGTGAAGAATGTTCACAAAGATATCACGAATTATAGCCCCACGCAATTAGTGGGGTTATTTTGTATATCAAGGATAGTGTCCGTGAGAAAAAAACATATCTTCGTATCATATGCCCGTAAAGATCGATTATTCATGCAAATGTTTAAGCGTGAATTTATATCGAGATCAGATTACAGTTTATGGATTGATCAAGATATTCTGGGAGGCACTGTTTGGGAAAAAGAAATATCAAATGCTATAAAAGAGTTATTTGCTTTTATCTTTATCGTTACTCCAAATTCACGTATGTCTGAATATGTATTCAGAGAAGTTATTGAAGCTGTGAAGATGGACATCATTATTATTCCACTTATTTACTCAACACCTCGCGATGGTCTATCTAAAGGCTTCGCAATAGTCAATGAATATCAAGCACTTGATTTTTCGGATTTAGAACGTCAGCGTTGGGATGACTTGTTAGTGACTCTGGAGAAACACCACAGTTTTCCATCTACTCCTGATGCAACTCTTCAACCCGAAGTAGCTCAGTTTCTGAAGGATAAGCAAGAAATGATCTTTCGATTGTTGAGGCAACAATCTGAGATTCTTGAAATTAAGGAGAAGGCAACTACATACTGGACTGAACTTCAAATGGGAATTGATTTTCTCAAAGAAAGAGGGCGAGAAATCTCACAAGTAGTTAATCATTTGCAACATAGTGAAGCTCCGTCTTGCTACATGTGCAGTCAAGTAATTTCAGAAGTCAAGCGTGACGAGATTTTGGCAAAATTTTCACACAGTCAATCCAATCTAGTTGATAAATTTATAAAAGCTAAGTCTGAGTTGGCGGAAATTGATCGTATGTTGCTTAATATCGATAAAATCATGACCGATTTTGAAGATGATTTAGAGCAAATATCAAATACATCAGTTAAGTAATTGAGGAATGCGGAACAAATTATATAGGTGATAGACATTTAGTGAAATTAATGCTCTGTCCATATTATGTTGGTGCTAACATCTTTTATTCACTAATTTTTGCGATTAGTACATGAGCCTACGTGACATTTCATTACAGACTGTGCTTAATACCTCCGATGTAGATATTATCGAAGACTTCTTCGTACCTGCATTGTCTAATACGAGTCACTATAATCGAGGTGTTGGATATTTCAGCGCATCATGGCTACGTATCACAGCAAAAGGCATGGTGAAGTTTGCAGAACGTAGTGGTGTCGCCAGATGGATAACCAGTCCCATTCTCAGCCAATCAGATTGGCAAGCCCTTCAAACAGGTGAAGCTGCAAAACATGATTCTGCACTGCTTCACGCCCTTCGCAAAAATATTGATACCCTTGAAAGAACTCTGGAAGAAAACACCCTATCTGTATTGGCTTGGTTAGTCGCAGATGGCATCTTAGAATTTAAACTAGCACTACCTCGCAATAAGCTGTCAGGTGGTGAGTTTCATGATAAATTTGGTATTTTTGAAGACGACGATGGTAATCGTGTTAGCTTCAATGGCTCATATAACGAGAGCGTTCAGGGGACACGTAACTATGAATCAATAAAGGTCTTCACCTCATGGAATGAGAGCTTTGCGCCTCTTGTAGAGAGTGATACTCAGAGATTTGAACGTCTCTGGAATAATTTTGACCCCAATGTGCAAATCTATAATCTGCCAGATGCAGCGAAAGCACAGATACTAAAACTTCGCACTTTAGAACGTCCTTATCCAGAACCAGAGTGGCAACGTATTCAACAACTCAAGCAATCACGCTTAGCAGAGACGATTGTCAATATCCCACAAGTTAGAGTGCCACCTGAAATCACATTGCGCCCATACCAAGAAGAGGCAATTCAAAATTGGCTTAGCGCTGATGGAATTGGCTTATTCGAGATGGCAACTGGAACAGGAAAAACCATCACATCATTGGGTGCGATGGCATGGTTATTTGAACAGAAAAAACGTTTAGCTGTCATTATTGCTGTACCATACCAACATTTAGTCGATCAATGGAGAAAAGATGCTGAGAACTTTGGTTTGAAACCTATTCTTGCTTACCAAAGTAAGCAAAGCTGGCTCAATCCACTCCATCAAGCTGTCAATGAATATAATCATCGAGATAGAAAAGTAATCTCGGTTATTACAACACACTCGACCTTCATTGACGAAGATTTTCAGTCTGCCATCGGAAAATTAGAAGAACCAGCTTTACTCATCGCAGATGAGGTGCATCATCTAGGTGCGGAACGCAGTCGAACACAACTCCCACAAAATATTTCACATCGTCTAGCCTTATCAGCAACGCCTAATCGCTGGTTTGATGACCAGGGAACACAAGCTCTATTAGACTATTTTGGCGAAACCGTTTTTGCATATTCACTAGATGAAGCAATCAGAAATGGCATTCTTGTTCAATATGATTACTTCCCACAATTAGTTGAACTCACTGAAGACGAAATGCAGGAGTACAAAACTCTTACAGAAAAAGTAGGGAAGCTAATGTCGAATGATGATGAGGAATTGAATGAACCCCTCAAAATGATTCTCATCAAGCGTGCAAGATTACTAAGCAACGCATCGAATAAGCTAGATGCTGTATCAGACCTCATACGAAACAAGCCTAATTTAGCTCATACGCTATTTTACTGTGACCCTTTCCAGTTTGATGCTGTTTGTGAACTTCTTGGCTGGGATTTGGGTCTGATTATTGGGCGTTTCACAGCAGAGGAGAGCAATCAGGAGCGTCAGAAACTCCTAAAAGAATTTGCCGATAAGACACGTCAGGCACTGGTAGCGATGAAGTGTCTGGATGAGGGTGTCGATGTCCCCAGCACACGTACTGCATACATTCTAGCAAGTAGTAGCAATCCACGAGAGTTTATTCAACGACGTGGCAGGATATTACGTCGTGCTGATGGTAAAGATAGTGCCACTATCTATGACTTACTCGCTATTCCACCACAAGTTGATGACACAGTTCACCCTGCTGAAAGAAGTCTCGTTGCTCATGAACTTAAGCGTTTTGCTGAGTTCGCCAATAGCGCTCGCAATAAGCACCAAGCACTGGATGTCATTTGGAGCATTGCGCGACGTTACCGTATACAAATGTAGAAAGATTCGATATGCCAACACTTCGTAAACAAATTGATGCTTTTTTCAAAGATATTGATGAAGACACCAAACAGGTTGTCTCTCAGGTCTTGTCTTTAGAACAAGAATACATTCATCTGAAAAATCCTCGTGGCATCATGCAGGATATAGAAAATGTACTAGATAAAGTGGCACATCGCTCAGTGAAAGCTGAATATCCCGATGAAAATTGAGCGAGTGCAATTAACTAACTTTCGTCAGTATTTTGAGATACATCGTATTACCTTCTCACTTGATCCTGACTGCAATGTAACGGTTATCCATGGTGTAAATGGTGCAGGCAAGACATCTTTCTTTACTGCACTCAACTGGTGTTTGTATGGAGAAAGTGTTGATAATATTGGGCAGATTATCAGCAAAGAAGCAGTTAGCCGTGCCAAATCTGGTGAAATTGTCGAAACGAAGGTTGCAATCACATTTTACCATGACGGTGAGCGATTCACAGCATCACGTCAGCTTAGAGGACAAAAGCATACTGACGGCACTATAGAAGAAGCACGAGGCGATACTGAGTTCATGCTTATGCGAATTCCACGCGGGGGTGTTGCTGAGAGTGTCAAAAATCCCATTGGTGTGATGAACACGATTTTGCCGAGCAATGTCCGCACCTATTTCCTATTCGATGGTGAAAAGATTGATAATTTCGCACGTCCAGAAGCAGCTCATGAAGTGCGTGACGCAATCTATCAGGTACTTAGTCTAGAGGTACTTACCCGCGCCCGTGACCATCTTAAAAATGCCGCACGCGAACTTAGAGGACAACTTAAAGGGGTTGTCAGTGATGAACTAAAAGTTCTCATCGAGCAAGATACAAATCTTCGTGCAGATGAGGATCGCTTAGAAAAGCGGATTGAGCAGTTAAAAGAAGAAATTGTATCAGCAGAGAGACACATCTCCGAAGTAAATCAACAGCTACGCACATTTGAGGAAGTACAAAATCTTCAGCGCCAGCATGACCTTCTCACACAACAACTGAAAGAGCGTCAAAAAGAACGCGAAACACTTATTGAGGGCATCCGTGATATTGCCAGCCAATCTTATATCTCAATGAGTGAAAAGCCTATCACAATGGCGTTGGCTTTGCTCGATGAGAAACGCCAGCGTGGAGAGATTCCAAGCAATATTCGTGAGCAATTTATCAAAGATTTGCTCGAACGTGGTATTTGTATTTGTGGGCGACGTTTTGATGAACACGATAATGCCCATGAACATCTCGAAAACTTGATGAAAACATCTGTACCAACTTCATTGGAAGATAATGTTCTCTCGACTGCTGGCTATCTGCGGAGTTTGCAAGAACGCGGAAATGAAAATCGCCAACGTCTTAATCAGCGAATGAAAGATAAAGCTGACCTAGACCGCAAAATAGAAGGACTTGCCGCACAGATTGATGATTTAGAACGTCAAATGGAAGGTTCAGAGCATGTTGAAGTAAGTAATTTGGCGAAACAACGCGATGAATATCGTGCTGATATAGATGGCTATCAGGAAGAAAAAATTCGCGCTGAAATGGAGCTTGAAGGCATAAAGCAAGACATCAAGGATTTAGAGAAGAAAATTAGTCAAGCCGAGAAAACACAATATCGTGAACGGTTACTCAGCAAGAAGCTGGAATTAGCGCAAGATGCCTCGGATGCTATCAATCAGGTCTATGAAAAATTTGCAGAGCAGAAGCGTAAAGAAGTCGAAGAACAAACACGACTAATTTTCCATGAACTCGCTTGGAAAGCTGACCACTTCCAAGATGTGCGTCTCACAGATGATTACCAATTAGAAGTCATTGACCGCTATGGGATGCCAGCACGCCCTGAACTATCCGCAGGTGAACGGCAGGTACTTAGCCTTTCGTTTATCACGGCAATGGCAAAAGTCGCACAGAATGAAGCACCTCTTATTATGGATACCCCATTTGGTCGCTTATCATCTGCCCATCGCGAAGCTATCACAAACAATCTACCAGCTTTAGCACCTCAGCTTGTTCTCTTTGTTACGGATGAAGAATTACGCGACCAATCACTGGATAACCTGCGTCCTCGCATTGGTGCAGAGTATCGACTGATATTCGACCACAAAACAAGCTGTACGGAAATCAAGGAGGTGAAATAGATGTCAACAGCGACGCGCACAAAAGGACGCGTGAATATTGAAACGAATGTCCGTGACATATATGAAAGCCTATCTAAAGGCTCTAATCCGCTATCTACGCCGTTTCGCACGATGAAAGATGTATTCGTGCTGGCGGCTTGTATTGGCTTCGAAAAAGGCATCCGAAGACCATTAGAAGGAGGCAAACACCAACCATTTCATTATGCACAACTTTCTGAACCAGTAGACATACCCTTGCTGAAAGCAATCGCGATTGCGACTACCGATGACATCACCACGCTTGCTGATTTAGATGAGGTTGTTGCCATCGCTGAGGAATTTGCCAACGAGGGTATCAACGATATTCGCCAGTATGTTTTAGAGCATCCAGGTGAACCACTTTGGAATTTAGTAGAAGCTATTCGTTAATCACTTTTAAGGACTACATGATGATTAAGCTTACGCCCGATGATGTTTTCCAACATTCTAGTTATAAACTACAAGTTCGCGATATATTCGCTATGTACAATCATGAATGGGATGTAATAGGTGAAGTTTTGCAAAATGCTGTAGACGCTGTTATGAAAAGACGTGAACATCAGGATGCAGACAGTAATTATCAACCCAAAATATACATAGAATACAATTTGCAAAGAAATTTTATCAGTGTCAGAGATAATGGAGATGGTATTGATTCATCAGCAGTTCAGAAAGTTGTTGCACCTCATTTCTCAGCAAAGAATCCTAAAGGTACTAACAGAGGTGAATTTGGTGTAGGGTTAGCTTATGTAGCTTTCTATTCAAATGAGTTTCGACTCGAATCAAAAACAGCAAGTGAACATACTTTTATTTCTATGAAAAATGGTTATTTTTGGGCAACTGATATAGAAGATGAAGAACACATAACTATAGAATTCCAGAGTGATGAAAATAAAGCAGAAGATGAGTCAGGTACTCATATTATATTTGAACCTGTTCGATTTCCTGAATTTACCCAGCAGAAGTTAGTGTATTGTCTTCAAAGATTTACTGCTGTAGGAGATTTCTGGTCTGCGTTCGATGATGAAAATGGTGATATAGAGATAAAATTGAAATATGTAGCGAAGGATGGGGTAGAGACTGAGCTACAATTAGAAAATAGATTATGGCATCCAGCAGATTATTTCAATCTAATCGGTAGAGAAACTGTTGACTACTACAAGATCAAAAATATTGATGAGGGTCCGAGAAATGAAGCTATACCCAATATGATAGGTATGGGTATGGTAAGAAAGGATAAAATTACACATAAAGGTAGAGAATATGCAATATATGCCCTATTATGTTTCGGTGAAATCTATAGAGATTTAGCAAAAGAAATCGGAGTGATGGGTGAATTATCAGAAGAAGAAGAATATGAATTAGAAGAACAAGAAGATCAAGACGAAGGTGAAACTATTCAGTACATACAGCCTGAGATAGATTTGTATCCTGGAATTTTCGCTTGTAAGAAGGGTATGCCACTAGGAGCTGATATTCCTAGACCTGCACGTTCTGGTACAGGTTATTGGTCTGGTTTCTATATAGTAGTACATTCTGATACTTTAAGTACTGAGCCAGGACGTAAAAAGTTAAATATTACAGATGAAAGATTAGTACAGTCTATTGCTCGTAAAGTTTTCCGCGACATGCAGAAATTGTCAGCATATGTTATTTCCAGAAATGTTGATATACAACAAGAAGCTATACTGCGAAAACTTGAACAGAATCGACGCGAAATGCGAGAATGGATAAATACAAATCCATTGCAAAGCGAAGAAGTTGGGGTTCAGGTATTGGTTGAGCCAAAAAATGAGCAAACACTTATTGGGTTATTTCATGAGCTAATAGCTGCTAAGCGATTGCTGGGATACAGGTTAGTCAAACTTTCATCTACAGATACTTACGACGGTCTTTATAATTATGAAATAGCTTCGTCAGAAATTGGACGTAGAGCATTTGAACAATGGTTGCAAACTTTATCAGCCAATGAACGAAGAAAATATAAAAATGAAGGAAGATTATTTGAAGAACTCATAGTTGTTGAGTTCAAACTAGATCTATTTAAAATAATTCGTGATTTTCTATCAAAACAAAAATATCATCCAAGTATAAAACTACTTGTCGCTTGGGATGCAGATGAAAATAAAATTGAGAAAAGGGGATGGCATTTACAGAAACTACCACCTGTTGAAGTAAGATATTTTGGTGCGAACTATACATTACGACCAAGCTCAGAGGGACAGAGTAAGGGGATTATGTCCACCCCAGTACTTCTTATTCGACGATTTATAGATGATTATATTTATAAAAAGAATAACCCCTAAATCATACTTCCTAATCACCATATAACTCTGTATCTCGCAATGGTGTTCCATCGTTGCGAGATTTCCATCTTAGAGGTCCTGGGGCATTTGAGCCTGTAAGGATACGAACCGCTGCTGTGGGGCTAGAAAATGTATAATTTTTGCGAAATATAAGATTATCACCACTGATTTCGATAACACCTTCTTGTAATAATTCATCACGCATATCCCAGTAACTTTGGCTTTCTTCCATATGTGGTTTTACCTGAGCGTTGCCTTCTGAGCCAGCAAATACCTCTAATCCAAACCCTGTATATTTGCCACGTCCTACCGCACCATGTGAATTCAATTCAACTTCGATACTATCATGTTGTGTATCAGCCAAGCCTTCGAGGGCATCAATATCAGCCTGTGTTTCTTCATCTTTTTGAGGGGTTTTCATGACTTCAATTGGTTTCGCCATATCTAGAAGCTCTAATATTCTTTCCACTTCTGTAACAACACGCTTTGCTATTTTTTGATCATCAGGATTTAAGACTCGACCGTTTGGTGTGTCTTGTTTCAAATTAAAACCTCGCTTAGTAAGGCGGAGGTATAGAGTCTGTTCGATAAATTCAACCAAACTCCTATTGTGTATTGGTTTAGTTATATAAAAAAACAAGTGAACGATCCCAATTCTTGCTCGCATTTCTCCTCGTTGCATGTTCTCCTAAACGACGTACTATATCTTGGGTAGTTCCTACATAATTTACAGACATATGAGATAGAAGCAGATATACACAATCACGTTCTGAATAATCATAGTTATAGATGACCTCAGACAAAGCTGATCTATCGTCTTTGTTTACCCCAAAGCCTCTTGTTATCCCTAAATCGGGTATAAGATTGTATATTTTGATTTTTGGCGTGGAGCTATCAAATCCAATTCTCAAATCAAGATCATTCATAGATTTCCCTATAGAAATGCAGTGCGTAGTTCACGTAGCTCAAGTGCTTCTTCACAGATTGTATTAACAGCCTGAAGCACTTGCTCACGCGAATTACTGCGTCCTAAGCCAAGTCGAATCGCTGTATGCGCTCGGTCATCACCATAGCCTAGTGCCTTTATAACGTGCGAGGGCTGTACATCAGCGGAAGTGCAGGCAGACCCTGTTGCAATCGCTATATTTTTCAGATTGACGATGAGCGAACGACTCTCGACATGCTCAATTGAGATGTTGAGATTATTTGGTAGACGGTTTTCGCTAATTTCAGCACCATTCAATTGGATGCCACCGAGTTTATCCTGAAACTCAGATAGCATCATGGATGCCCATCCTCTATAAGTTTGGGCATCCTCATTCATCTGCTTGTTAGCAAGTTCCAGCGATTCTCCCATACCAACAATTGCAGGTACATTCAGCGTGCCAGACCGCATACCGAGTTCATGTCCACCACCATAGATAACAGGCGCAACTTTCACAAAGGGATTTCTACGACGCACATATAAGCCACCAACGCCTTTAGGTCCATAATTCTTGTGGGCAGAGAACGAGAGCAGGTCGATATTCATCGCTTGTACATCAATGGGGACATGCCCCATCGCTTGTGCGGCATCCGTATGAAAAAGTATGTCATGTTCACGAGCAATTTTGCCTATTTCAGCAATCGGTTGAATCGTACCAATCTCATTATTTGCAAACATAATTGATATGAGGATTGTTTCAGGTGTTATTGCTTGGCGCAGTTCATCAATGTCAATAAAACCTTGATTATCTACGGGCAGATAAGTTATTCGCTTACCCATCGCTTCTAAACGTTCACAGCAATCTAAAATCGCCTTATGCTCTGTCACTGTCGTGATGATGTGATTACCTTTGTGAGCATACTTTTCAGCCACACCAAATAGCGCAATATTATCTGATTCAGTAGCGCCACTGGTGAATATAATTTCTTTGGTGTTATCTGGGCTTTTGGATGATTTTTCGACACGCGCATTAATGACTTTAGCACATTGCACCCGAGCACGTTCCACAGGTCGCTTTGCTGAGATACCTGCATGATGGTCACTCGCGGCATTCCCATATTCACTTGTGAAATAGGGTAGCATCACATCCAATACACGCTTATCAACGGGTGTTGTTGCGTTATGATCTAAATAGATGTAATCGTTATCCATCATGCAGTCTCTTTCTCAATGTTATTCAACAGGCAACGTATTATATTCGTGCATCAGGTTGTTGAGGTCACTCAAATCTTTAATACGCAGATAGAGCATCAGCACACCACGATTGATATGTGCGCGAAATTGATCCTCTAGCATCTGATTATCTATGCCAAGGTTATCATAAATACAGCGTTCTTTGAGCAATGCGAGAAAATAATCATCCCATTCACCTGTGAGGGTATAACGATTAATTTCCCGTTCGCTATCTGGTGGATATGTATCAGGATTAGGGACACCAGGGTCTGTCAGTGATAAACAGAACCCAATACGACATAGTAAATTCGGTGTCAATCCAGTACGACCTTTCAGCTGAGATAGTCGTTGGTCAACCTCTTGGCAGACTTTTAGTCGTGTGAGTTTCATAGTGGTTGCGCCTCACTATCCTGATTGAAGTACGTGTGTTCAATCTCGGTATGTCCTGTATCTTGGTCGAACTCAAGGCGATAGACATGAGAGATTGCAGGTTCAAGGGCTTCAAATGCACCATCATTTACCTCTGTATCTGTCGAGAGCAGGATGACTTGATGTGCCGCATGGGGGAAGAAGTGAGTTAGCAAGCGTTCACGATGGTCACTATCTAAGCGTCCCATAGGTGTGTCGATGATAATTGGTAAACTACGCCCTGAAAGTGAACGTAACGCCCACAGTAACGACATCGCATACAATTGACGCTCACCAGCCGAGAGTTTTGACTTGGGTATCTCCATACGATTTGCGCCATACAATGTCACAGTGTAATTTTTCACATCTATTTTGACTTCTTTGACAATCTGCTTTTTACGGCTCAACAGATTGAAGAAACGTCCTACCAACTGCTCTAGCTCATCAACTTTCATGGCTGTTAAACGCTCAAGATATTGTTCTAAAACGACTTGAATATTCGCCGCCATATCGACTTTTTCATCAGCATCTCCGATATCTGCGATTTTATGCCAGATACGGCTACGTTTACGTTCTAAATCATCAATACGATATTGTAAGCGGCGCAATTCTTCCTCATTATGTTGTTTTTCTTGCTCTAAGTATCCAGCTTCCTCTGACAACCTTTGAAACTCACGGATTTTGGGTTCAACAACAGATTTCTCAGGCACTTGTTTGAGTTTCTTTTGTATATCACCACGTTCTATTTCCAAAGCATCGAGACGCTTGGTCAGTTCATCCATGGTATATGGTGTTTCAGTCAGTGCTTCATCTATCTGTGATAATAATTTGCGACGTTGTGATTCAGATACTTGGTGAACGATTTGTATTTCGTATTCTGGTGTCTCAGGTCGAATATGAGCATCAACTTCAGCAATCAGACTCTGCCATTCGTCATCAGATAAATTTGCACCAATACGCTTACGAAGTGCATTATCTGAGAATCTTTGCTGAAGTTCATCAGCCTTTTTCTGCTGATAATCCACCAAGATATTATCCCGCTGAACTTCTTCTTCTTCTAGCAAGCGTTCTTTTAGATGATGACTCCAATCGGGTGCAAAAACGAACGGCAATAATCCACTAGCCAAATCACGAATGGCTTTCCGTGTTTGCTCAATTTCTGCAAAGACTTGTTTCAAGCGCGTTTCCAGTTCAGCACGTTGCTCTAGGAACTGTGCGCCTTCCGTTAGTAATACCTGCTCTACAGAGATGCGATCTTTTGCAACAAGTCCGATTTTATTTCTGATACCACCTAGCTTTTGAATGATGTCTTGTTTGTTTAGTTCTAGCTCATCTATCTCAGCAGATAGTTGTGAAAACTCTTCGCGCAAGGCACTTCGTGTACGACCATCCTGCTGACGGACATAATTATTTAAGTCAGATTGCAGACGTTCTACTAAATCAATATTTAGCAAGCCACCTATAGCTGTCTCTAATGCAACAGCCTCAGTTTCTGTATCTGCCAACATCTGAATTTGTTCACCATCGAAGAAAAACAAATCTGCAACACCGGGTGGAATGATATCACGTAGAAAATCGTCCCAGTGTTCAGGGGCGATCTCATGAAAAGGATGAGCATCTTTGTAAATACTCACATTCTCATGAAGTGTCTGTCCTTCTAATCGCCATGAGCGAACAGCATCATAGACACTTTTTTCACCTGCGTGAACATGTTCAAATACAATCCCAATTTGCATAGACTGAACAGGTAACTGATTGTAAAAATTTCGATGGAAGCGTTGCTTGATGTACGTTTTATAGTCGGTTTCACGTACTCGTGTTCCTAGTGCTAACTTGCCATACAAGCATAATCGGATTGCTTCTAATACAGTTGTTTTGCCTGAACCGTTTTTCCCGCCAACAAGGACAATCGGTCTTAACTCATCTTCGATTTTTCTAGGACGTAAATCAAATTCATAGAGACCACTGTAGACCCCAAAATTATCTATTGTCAATCTCGTTATTATCATAGCGACTCTGTTTCATCAGTATCCTCACGCGAGGGTAAATTATATTGTTTGCGAATCGTTTCCTCATCACGCCAATCCTCACTCAAAACTTGGTCAAGGCGTTGGAATATTTTTGCACGACGGTGCATCCCTTGCATTTGGCGTTCTTGTTCTAGCAATTTGGCGACAAGTTCAGTCGGAATATTTGAATCGCCACAAATTTCATCTAAGAGCTTGTATTCTGGAGCAGAAAAAGCCCCAATATCATCCTGTAACCAGTCTAATTCATGACCTGTTACATCGTAATAAATCTGAGGAACAGAATCTTCCCAATCCATACTCTCAGTACGCCATAGACGACGAATTTCATGCAGTTCAGCCTCAGTTATAAGTTCTTCATTGGGATTAGGACCATCACGTCTAACAATTTCTTGTGTTTCCAGTAATCGATGTAACATCTCCTTACGGAAGCTCATTTTGTAAGGACCGTAGACAAGTTTGGCTGTTTCAATAGAAGCATCACCTTCATTTTCTACATGCTCTTCGATTTGTCTTAGACCTCTGAGACGTTCACCAGCAATACTCGTTGCATCAATGAGAATACGTCCATTACGGCGCTTATGTTCGCGATATTTATATTTATCAGCAGGTACTTGTGTCAGTGTCAACCAATCGCGGAATTCAAGAAGAGGTAGCATCCATTCTTGACCATTATCAATCATCGCTTCCATTGATTTATCACGGGTCACAACAGTACATGTCCAGCAACCAAATCGACTATTACCACAAGATGGGGTTGTATCATCAATGACTAGTGGGCATTCATCCTGATTGGCACTTCGATACATTGCTTGTAATGCGCGGTTATCACCCCCATAAGGTGAGGGAACTTGCAATAAGTAAGTCCATACATCATCGACAAGCCATTCTTGTATTGGCGTATAAACATATGCTTTGCGAATCACGTTGTGGTATCGCAACTCTGAGCCTGTAACTGAACGTTTCTCTTCTTCACGATTGATGATTTGAGCGCGACTCGCACTTTCAGCCTTACGACTGCCCAATACCATCACAACCTGACCAAATTCCTCCGTCCGATCAAGAATAAATTGATTAGCTGGCTGAATTTTCATGCGTTCTGTACACCAACGGAATTTTTGTGTTGGTGCAGGATAGCCACGTCCAATCAAATTTACCCAGAACGTATCTGTTGTTTTGGGGACAACTTTATGTGCTTCAAAAGGTAATCCCTGTTCTTCAGCACTTTTATTCATCTTGCTGAGTGTCACATTCAGATGATCCACAATAACAGGTGTTTCAACTAATGTATCTGATGCAATAATGTAAACGGGCCATTCCAGTTGTTCGCGTGGTATTTGTGCTAAGGCGTTCCACACAAGTTGAACTGTTGCTGTAGAGTCTTTTCCGCCACTGTAGCCGATAACTAATGGCAGACGAGTTTCCAGATAAACTTTTTGAACTTCAGCATAAATCTGGTCGAGTTTAGTTCGTTTAAATATAGATTCCTTTGGAATCTGTAATGATGTCTCACTCATAATTATTACCTCTGTGCCAACGACTTTTTCAATTTATCTTCTACTGCCATATCCTCAGCAGTTAAATGAAGTCCTAGTTTTTCTTTCAAGATATTTGCTGTCAATCTGACGCTATCACCTGCGGTTGTCATACTTCCAAGTTGCATCGCACGCCCCTCCCAAACTGAATTAGTTCTGAGCCAATTCACATCTCGCAGGGGAACAAGTTTTTCACGCCATTGATACGGTTCAGATTTCAAAAGCGCATAACCTACATGCCCTAATGCTTGAAGCAAAACACCATAAACATGCACATACTCTTTTCTCAATTCAGAAGAGCGTATCTCTTTCTGGATTGCCAAGCGCCACTCAGGAATTATTTCACCTAATGCAGTCCAATATTCTTTCGCCTGAGCAAATTCTTCATCTGTAATTTCGTCTGCTTTCTTCTTGTTGAGCAGAGCCTGATTAGCCTGATAAATAGCACTTAGTGTAAACAACTTCGTGCTACGGTTAGAAATGCTAGTCTTTTCCATCTCAGTTAGTCCTTTAAAGATAGGGACTTTCTTGACCAACTTTCTACACAAATCTGCAAAAGGGTCACGATGATCATAAAGAATACCAATAGACCGTGTTGGGCGAATAGCGTGTTTGTTTAGGTCAGCAAATAATTGTTGACTACGTTCAAGTCCCGAATCAATAAAGAAGACAACGGAGATGGTTTCGTTACCTAAATCAGGGTTTTCCTTTAATGCCTCTTCGATAGCAGCACGTCGATGTTGCCCATCATTGATGAGAACTGTACTACTCATAGGAACAGTTAGTACACCTGCGTTTCGACCATAGCCTTCGGTAGTGAGTGGCTCAAATTTCACGTCTGCATCAATACAGGCTGTAATAGATGAAAAAACGTAATCGTCTGGATTATGAACCAAGTATCTTGTAATCTCAGGAATTCTTGACTTATTCAATGTACGCTGTGCGCGTAATTCGGCTGGAATTTCTTCTTCGTTAAAACGGAATATTCTAGGCACAAGTTTTAAAGGGCACATCGCAACGTAATATTCTCGTCCTGCTTGTACACCTCGAATAGCAGTAAATGAATAATTATAGGCTTCCATAAAACATCCTTAAACGTCCAAACACATTTGGAAGTTACAATTTTATATGGAAGTATATGCTATTGCTTGAAAATCTACAATCGTAAACGTGAGATTCCCGAGTATTTAACTGTGTAATCAGTTTACTTTATTAATTTACTCGTTAGTCTAAAATTAAGCATATTAATCCAACAGTAAACTTGCTAAATCATCTGCTAGCTCATCAGCTCTTTCAATATCCATATGATCGAGATAGATGGTAGTTATGTTGACATTTTTATGACGCAGGAGCTTAGAGACTTGTGTCACTGTGCCATGTTCAGCGGCTTGCATGGCGGTTGTATGTCGCAGGCTGTGCGGAGTAATGGCATCCAAATTGGCTCGCTTGGCATACGTTTTTACGAGCTTTCGGATAGCGCGTGTACTCAATGGCTGTGGAATGTACTTATCAATCAGTCGGCTATGGTTGGCGGCACGTTGTCCACGAGGAGTTGCCATGAATAATGGACTTTCAGGCAGTAGCTCATCATCACGGGTATCCAGATAGACCTGAATGATTGGCATCAAATTGGTGATCCGTGCAGAATCTTACGCTCCACCTTTATTCTCATATCGTAGTACCCAATGCCCGCCTCTTTGCTCAATGTCATGTATACGAGCACTAGCTACTGCAGACACACGCACACCAGTTGTTAGCAAAATTGCTATTAGTGCATAATCACGCCTACCTTGTAAAGTGGTCCTGGTTGATAGCACCAATGAAGGCTTTGATTTCCTGTTTTTTGAGAAATGTTGCTTTACCATAGGGATTCACATTCTGACGATTCACCCCATCGACAGGATTTACATCAGTAAGACCCTACTCAACGGCAACAGTGTAGAACGCACTCACAGCTGAAAGTTTCTGGTTGATGGTCGCCTGCGACAATCTTGTCTGCTTGAGCGATTCTTTCCATGTGATGACCATCCACTGTTTGACCTTTGCTGGATCAAACACATCAACTCGTTCTTCTACGAAATCGACAAAATCACGAATCGCTCTCTGATAGACACGGCGCATATTGCCGCTGTTGTAGTTCATCAGCCATGATGTAAAAACTTTCTGCCATTGCAACACATGCTCAGAACTTAGTGATGATGTCTGGAAGGGTGTTGGCTGAAAATTATTGTTAGTAACCATAAGCTCTCGCATTTTGTGGGCTAAGATTCTGCATAATCAGTATATCCTTTTTAGTACCGATAATCTTATATTATCGGTACTAAAAAGGAGTGCAAATCGAGGTACTAAAAACGCCAGAGAAATACACTTGCAAATTTGAATATGAGATTATGTGCGATCTCTAGCATTTTTTACCATTCTCAGGAATGAGAGACTTGCTTTAAGCTACTGCTCAAAACATGTAGACTCAATCTATCAGTTTCGAGTTTACGGGTTTTTCTCATTTTCTCACCATTCTCAGGTGTGAGAGTCTACATGCAAACTAAGAACTATAATCATTTTCAGTAAACTACACACCACCTGAAGGTGGTGGCTTTTTAAGGGCGAGTGAAACTCTCCTTCATTCGCTCTCATCAACACTAAAATTATCATCTTCACCATTTGGTTTATCATCGTGGGACTCAATGTATTGACGAATTATTTC
>JBCCSC010000081.1:0-18176 GCA_039200705.1 Chloroflexota bacterium | reverse complement strand
CTGCGCTCAATATAGGTGTGGTAAGTTGCAGCAACAGCTACATTGAGCGCAGGTGTAACGACACGCAAATAATCAAAATCTGATGGTAGATGCTTAATGATTTCAACAGTGGTTGTGCCTGCATCAACAAAGATTGTTTGTCCGACTTCTACAAACTCTGCTGCTTTTTTGCCTATTTTCTTTTTAGACTCGCTATGGAGTTGACTGCGATGTTCGAGGATTGACTCAGCTTCTATAGGGGGACGATTCGATACAGCACCACCCCATATAATTTGACAATCACCGAGTTTTTCTAATTCACGCAAATCTGCACGAATCGTTACCGCAGATACATTCAGTAATTCTGTCAACTCAGCCGTGCGAACTGAACCTTCACGCTGGAGTATCTCTGCGATGCGTCGTTGTCGTTCAATTGCAAGTAAAGAAGAATCGTTTGTCATAATCAATAAATTTATTATTTTTCTTGACTATATCGACTTTCGATTAGTTTGTCAAATTTTCTTTTTTTTGCTATTATTTTCGTATTTGAAAAAGTTAAAGTAAAAATATTTATGAAAACACTTATTGTTGTCAGTGGGGGTGATGCCCCAGGTATTAATACAGTCATTGCACACTATTTAGGTCTAGTAATCCAGAATGGTGATGAGGTCATAGGCGCGAATGGTGGTTTTGAAGGCTTATTAGAAGAAAACATTGTTACCTTAGATCCATTAGTGATTGGTTTACTGGCAGGACGCGGCGGGGCATATCTTGCATCAAGTCGTCAACCTGTTCTCGGCGAAGTAGGAGCAGAGCAAAAGTTAAAATCAATCATCGAAAAATATGCCATTGATAACATTTTGCTGTTTGGCGGTGATGGCACATTGCGTCATGTATTGCCATTGTTGCATAGTTGGAATATTCCCTGTATAGGATTGCCGACAACAATTGATAATGATGTTGCAGGTACAGATTATACACTTGGTCATGATTCTGCTTGTAACTTTGCACTTCAAGCTGTAGAAGGTATTCTAGCCACCGCACATGCTCTGCCTGGACGTATTTTCATGATAGAAACACTTGGTGGTCATACGGGGTATTTGGCACTCGCAATTGCCTATAGTGTCGGCGCACAAGCTGTGCTTGTTCCTGAGTATGATGTATCGCTGACTTGGCTTGGTGAACGCTTGAAAAAAACAGTTGCTCGTGATGGATATGCCTTAGTTGTGCTTTCAGAAGGTGTGGCAATCATTCCACAATTAGCGGAAGCCATTCCACAGCTAACGGGGATTCGCCTGCGCTATACACGCCTTGGACATGCACAACGTGGTGGCGATGTTTCTTATTATGACCGCTTCGTTGCACATGAGATGGTTCGCTTAGTCTATACAGGTTTCAAAGAAAAAATTCAAATTGGCACTGTGATTATGCAATCAGGTCAATTATCCCTGTTTGAAGGTACATTAAGTGGTGACGTTAAAGCACCACCAAATTACGACCACTATACTTTTATCAACGAATTATGAAATACTATCTCGCAATTGATTTCGGTGGAACAAGACTCAGGGCAGCACTCTTTGACGATTCGTTTCAAATTGTGAAGCGTACTGAAACTCTCTCTTTGGTTGCTGAAGGGCAAGAGGCTGTTTTGCGACGTATCATCGCAACAGGGAAATCTGTTTTACCCGATGATGTTGAGCCACTGGCTATTGGGATAGCTGCACCAGGACCTCTCGATGCTGAACAGGGCATTATTATAAAAGCCGAAACACTTCCTAATTGGCATCATGTTCCCATCCGTCAAATTGTGAGTGATGCGTTTGGCGGTGTTCCAACTTATGTTCAAAATGATGGTAATTTAGGGGCATTGGCTGAATATCATCAAGGGGCAGGGAAAGCTACTAATCCCATGATTTATATGACCATCAGCACTGGCATTGGTGGTGGCATTATCATCGACGGAAATTTATTTACAGGCACAAGGTCTCTCGCTGCCGAACCTGGACACATGCGACTGACTTTACCTGATGGTAGTCATCGACGTTTAGAAGAATTAGCATCTGGAACAGCATTAGCAACATGGGCAAACCATTATTTGAACACCACGGATTCGCCATCGTCTTTAAGAATATTATCGAATGTAGATGGCAAAGCTGTAGGCGAAGCTGCGATGTCTGGAGACCTTTTCGCCCTGCAGATTGTACAACAAGCAGGCATCTGGCTTGGGCTTGGACTGGTCAATATCGTTCATTTATTTAACCCTGAAGCAATTGTTTTAGGTGGTAGTGTAACCAAATTAGGAGATTTAATCCTCGCACCTGCTGTTCAAACCTTACGTGAAAATATCTTGTTTGATGGGTTCATTCCAGAAAATCTAATTCGGTATGCACAAAATGATGAAGATATGTGTCTGCTTGGCGCAGTTCATCATTGTAAATATCAACTAATGCTACAATCGCACTAGATATGAGGACATATTTTTGAGTCATCCTACGGATTTGAATTGTGAGACAACGAAGTCAATCAACTGTGGATTATAACTTCCGACAAGATTTTTGGATGATGCACTCAAATGATTACCCTTGAGTGTCCGAAACATGACACCTGCTTCACGTGCAATTAATAGACCTGGCATGATATCCCATAGTCTAAAATCAAGTAAAATATGTATATCGGATAATCCGCGTGTTAATGCGACAAAATCATAACACGCAGCACCAAACATCTTAATTTTTAGAACACTGCCGACTAACGATTTTATGCTTTCAATTTGGAGACTATTATCAACAATGGGGTCTGATGCAAAATCACCTAAAGTAACTATCGATTCATCGACAGGTCTTTGCTCACTGACTTCAATCAGCTTGCCATTTAAGAAACTCCCACTACCTAAACAAGCCTTATAAACTTCATCAAATATAGGCAAATAGATGGAAGCCGCAACAGGTTTTTGATTGACCAAAAGAGCCATCTGAACACCAAAAAATGGGAAGCCACGCGCAAAGTTTACTGTCCCATCAATGGGGTCAATTACCCATGTTCGCTTATTCGTTAAGGTTTTATTGTAGGTTTCTTCTGCGATGATTTGGTCATCAGGGAAGTTTCGCTGTATATCAGCAATGAGGTAGTTCTCAATTCCATAATCAATTGATGTAACTACATCCCGTATTCCTTTTCGATGAATATGCATTTCCTCTGAGTTTGTTACTGTTTCATGATATGCAGCAACAATGAGTGTTGAGGCGTAATTCATTTCATCTGTGTAATCTACTTGCATTTAAACTCTTTTGTAGAATGCTGTATGATATTTGCTGTTTCATCATCATATCTATATAACATAAACTTGTATTTTCCAAATCTTATACTTATTAAACTTCCAAATAACTGAAGCACTTTTAGTTCAGTGAGATTATCCGAGATTTGTGTTGAGATAAGTTCATAATGAATGATGTTTGAGCATGTTTGATATTATATGTTTGATATGTGGACATGTCCAATTTATCTTGATAGAATCCGTCTAAATTATTTATAATTTAGGATAGTGTTATGCCGATTAAAGATATTTTACTCCTCCACCATTCCCACACCGACATCGGTTATACCAACTACCAAGACACAGTCTTCGCCTTACAACGTGACTACATCAGACGGGCAATGTATTTAGCAGAAAAATATGCCGAGCAAGCTGATGGTGAGCAATTCAAATGGACTTGCGAGACAACAATTATCGTTGAAGACTTCTTGCAACACGCATCCGATAGCGAAATTGACAAATTAATCAGCTTACATAAACGAGGGTTGATCGACTTTGGGGGGTTATACTGCAACGTCTCAACATTATATACAGCAGAAATGTTGATGCGCTCAATTTCCGTTGCCGAGAATCTGCGTCAGGATTACGGATTGGATATTCGCTACGGGTTGAATTGTGATGTTAATGGTCAAAGTTGGGGGCTGGTCGAGATGCTGCTCAATGCGGGTTTTGAAGGTATGGCGATGGCGATAAATCGCGCTCTCGCACCTGATCCACAACCGCGCCCAATGGGATTTCATTGGGAAGGTCCTAGTGGTAGGCGGCTCTTGACTTGGCACGGCGAACATTATGGTGATGGCAACAATTTAGGCATTCCGCGTGCACCACTGCCTGCACCTGGTAGACGCATCTGGCAATATGATGTTGAACGGGCGTACCAACCAATACAAGATTATATTGCATCGCTCGAAAGTAAACATTACGTACAAGACTTTGCCTTCTTACAAATCATTGGTTCCTATATGTGGGATAATGATGGTCCTGATGAGTTATTACCACAATTTGTAAAAGAGTGGAACGCGCGCGGATACCAGCCACGTATGCGTATGGTCACGCTTGATGAACTGTTTGCGCGGATTCAGACGGATGTCGTCCGTACTGGTGATTGGACAGATTATTGGGCGCAGGGGATCAATTCAAGTGCCTTCGAGACAGCACTCAATCGTCATTCACATGGTCGGTTTTTTAGCGTGCAGCAATTGGGCGGGCTTCTCAAGCATATGCCAGATGCGACTATCTATCCTTATCATCGGGATGAGATGATCTGGCGAAATTTGGCTCGTTATGATGAACATACATGGGGGAGTAGTGAAAGCATCTCTCATGGGGATTCTATACAATCACGCGGGCAATGGTATAAGAAAGCGGTCTATGCTTATGATGCTGCGGAGCAAATCACACGCCTGCAACAACAGATGTTGCGCGATCTCGCAACGCGTATCAAAATGCCACAAGAACCACATGCCTTGGTCTATAATGCATTGCCTTGGGAACGAGAGCTCAACTTGTATCTGCCAGCAACGCCGCGCTCTGGGTGGGAATTAGAGCGACTCGAACGTGATATCGAAATTGGTAGCCCACAAGGTGAAACAGGTAATCGTATTGATTATGGTGTGGTGAAGCTACCTGCCTGCGGTTATGCGACAATTCCACTACAGTTAAGTGACTCACAACCATCTAGTCGGATGCCACAGATACCGCAATTTGTACCTACTGCGTATTCGCCCAATACCTGTGTTCGCTCACACGGGTGGCTACTCGAAAACGAGATGTATAAATTACGGGTTGATCCGCTGACTGGTGCCGTAAATAGTCTCATCGCTGAGGATAAAGAGTGGGTTGATTCGACCTCTGGATGGCAACTCGGACAATATGTGTACGAGACAATCGGTGCTGTGAACCAGAGAGATGACATTCAATTACCTGCTTATGATCACGACTATGACTATCGTCCGCATCTGGCACCGCAATACCATACAGTTACAAAGATCGTGGAAAAGTGTTTCGTCAAAGGCGTGTCCAGCGGACGCTTTGTGTTGCGCTTTGAAGCGCAGGGCGTTCAGGATGCTTACGTTCAGATTGTGCTCTATGATGATTTGCCTTATATCGACTTTATCTACGACATCAATAAAACACAGGTTATTGATGCAGAATCTGTCTATGTTACTTTCCCATTAGCAATCGATGACCCAATCGCCAAATATGAGGTAGCTGGTGCTATTGTAGAAACAGAACGAGAACAGTTGCCCAATGCGTGTCGTGATTACTATCCTGTACAAAACTGGGTAAATGTCGGCAATCAACACCATAGCGTGACATTGGCAACACCAGATGTACCATTGGTGCACATCGGTGGTTTCAACAATCATCGTCATCAGAAAAAGCTGCACATGGAACAACCCTTATTGATTGGCTGGGCTATGAATAATCACTGGTGGACAAATTTCCGTCGAGATCAAACTGGCTGGACGCGATTCCGTTATCGTTTGATGAGCCACAGTCACCCATTTGATCCGATTATCTCTACTCGCTTCGGTGCTGATATGGCTGTCGATGCACTCGTAGGTCCACTCATTGATCGAGAACCCGGTCTCCTTGAACGATCTGCTACTGCGCCGATTCACCTTGAGGTATCACAGAGTTTACTATCAATTGAACCAAATAACATTCATCTGATTTCATTACAGCCCACGCAAGATGGTGTGCAAATTCGCTTACAAGAAATTGCTGGCAGAGCAACCGATTACACCATTAAACGCAACGATGGCGAAACACTCATAGGAACAATCCAACCGTATCGTTTGCAGACAATTCAGTGGATAAGCTGATGTTATCGGCAAATGTGGCAAAAATTATCATCACGCCACCCGTTGGCACGTCAATGTTAGAACCACCGAGTACCCCTACAACAGGTATTCATACTGATTTGTATTGCCGTACTGTCGTCATCAGTGATGGAGAAAATAAGATAGCAATTGTCTCCCTAGATTTACTAGGGGTTGATCAGCCACTTTTGAGGAACATCCGACAAGCTGTACTTGACCGTACCGAACTATCAGCAGAACAACTGATGCTGACAGCGACGCATAATCATAGCGCACCTGTCACGCTAGATTGTGGATTTGATGATGACCGCAATCGAGAATGGGAGGGAGAACTTGTCAATCAGATCGCTGAGTGTGTTTATCAGGCTTCTCAAGACTTGCAACTAATAACTCTGGCTATCGCCCGTCATGAAGTCAAGATTGGTGTTAATCGGCGTGTTGTAACAATGGGACGTACACGTATGTTAGCGAACAAAGCAGCCCCAATTGTTCCTTGGGTTGATATACTGAGTATCAATCGAATTGACGGTACCGCAATGGCAATCTTATTCTGTCATGTCGCGCATCCTGTCACCGTCCATGGTGCATCGACTCAATTCAATGCGGATTTTCCTGGATATGCTGTTCAGACAATAACAAATTCCCTCAGTGAAGATGTAATCCCGATGTTTGTTCAAGGCTGTGCAGGGGATATTAATGTGGTTTCCTTAGCAGGGGGATTAGATGAAGCACAGCGCCTTGGCACGATATTAGGCGAGGCAGTGTTGGCAGGCTTATTACATGCGACAACCCTAAATGTTGAGACAATCACAATTATCAACAAAGAAACGACCTTGCCTTTCGAGCATCTTACAGAAGATATTATCAGCGCACTATCGCATCGGATAGAAGAATCGTATCAAGCGATGGCATCAATGAATATGGATAGGCGCACGCTGATTAATCAGCAACAATTTCTGGATTGGGCAAAGCGTGTACGCCATGCACCCTCTGGCTTATGGTTTCAGGCACAAGGGATTGCCTTTGGCAATCAATTGCTGATGATCGGGATGCCACACGAACCCTTTGTCGCCTATCAACTTACCATTGACAAAGAATCACCAGCCCCTCACACAATGGTTTTCGGTTACACCAACGGATGTAACGGTTACATCCCAACTGCTGAGGCATTTTACCTCGGTGGCTACGAAGTCGATGGTGCGCCAAAATTATTTGGATTACCGCGTTTACTGCCAGATTGTGAACAGGTCATCTATAAAACAGTGAACACAATTTTTGACGAATTTAAGATACTAACAAATTAAAGGAGATTATCTGATGCCATTAACGTTTGATATGCCTTTTGAGCAACTCAAGACTTACAAGGGGATTAATCCAAAGCCTGATGATTTTGATGCATATTGGTCAGATGCACTGAGTGAAATGCGTGCTGTTGATCCGCAGGTAGAGTTAGTACCAGCAGATTTCCAAACGAGCTTTGCAGATTGCTTTCATATGTATTTTACAGGAGTAAAGGGCGCACGCATTCATGCGAAGTTGTTACGCCCAAAACAATTATCAGATAACGCGCATCCAGCAATTATCATGTTTCATGGATACACAGGCGATTCGGGCAGTTGGATTAGCAAACTACCATATGTTGCAGCGGGCTTCGTTGTAGCTGCGCTGGATTGTCGTGGGCAAGGAGGCTTATCCGAAGATGTTGGTGGGCATACTGGCACAACACATCGTGGTCATATCATTCGTGGCTTGGATGGCGAGCCGCATAATTTACTATTTCGCCATATCTTCCTTGATGCTGCACAACTCGCACGTCTGGTAATGGACTTCCCTGAGGTTGATGAAGACCGTGTTGGCGCAACAGGTGGGAGTCAAGGGGGTGGCTTGACGATTGCTTGTAGTGCGCTAGAACCACGTATCAAACGTTCTGCTGCTGTCTTTCCATTTCTCACTGATTACCAGCGCGTATGGGAGATGGATCAAGCGAAGGATGCTTATACTGAGCTACGCACGTATTTCCGTCATCATGATCCCTTACATGAGCGACAAACAGAGATATTCACGAAGCTGGGATATATAGATGTTCAACATCTTGCGGAACGCATTCAGGCAGATGTGTTAATGGCGGTTGGGCTTATGGATACGGTTTGTCCGCCATCGACCCAATTTGCCGCTTATAACAAAATAACTTCCACCAAATCTTTAGTCGTCTATCCTGATTATGCTCACGAAGGGTTACCTGGGAACGACGATAATATTTTCCAATTTTTTAACCAGCTATAAGCACTTTACAGATAGGAGGCGATATGCCACTCGAACGCATTGAACTCCCATTCTTCTGTGTGATGGAGAAGGGCATACAGTATGGAGAAGCGGATGGTATACCACTCTTGCTAGACCTCGTTTATCCAACTGAGACGCCAAGTATGCCAACTCCTGACCATATGCCTGCTGTAATTGACGTTCATGGCGGTGGTTGGGAACTAGGTGAGAGGGGAATCGGACGTGGACTGATGTTAGCCTTAAACGGGTTTTTCTTTGCCAGCATTGACTATCGTTTGACAAATGTTGCCACGTTCCCAGCACAAATCCACGATGTAAAAGCAGCTATTCGCTGGTTACGCGCTCATGCAGAAGATTATAATGTTGATCCAAATCGCATTGGTTTAACAGGGGGTTCAGCAGGGGGGCATCTCATCTCGCTGGCAGGTGTCACAGGGGATATGCCAGAGCTTGAAGGCAATTCTGGATGGGCAGGATATAGTTCTCGTGTACAAGCTGTTGCGGCAGTGAATCCTGTTACCGATTTTCGTGTCTCTGCTGATGAGTATCCTTGGCTACATACCGCCGAAGCGGTTACGAAACTTTTTGGCAATCATATGAGTGCAATACCTGACTTAGTAAGCCTCGCTAGTCCCATTGCACATGTCACATCTGATGCACCACCCTTTTTAATTATTCATGGTACACATGATGAGATTGTTGTGTACACGCAAGCGCAACACTTATACGATGCACTAGTTGATGTCAATGTTCCCGTCACACTTGTATCATACGAAGGGAGTGGTCATGCTCTAACAGGGTATGCCGTTCAGAATTGGGAGCATATTATGGCTTTCTTTAAGCGTGTGCTGGGTCAGGCAAAAAATTACGGTGATCCTTCTAAAGTTGCAATCAAACAGTCTAATTGATAGGCGCAACACATAGCTGAAATTATCTTCTGATACTCGTCATTTGACAGCTCCTGCTGTTAAACCAGATACGAGATACCGTTGCAATATTGAGAAAACGATGATGACAGGCACAATATTGACCAACGCGGCGGCTGATAATAAACGAAAATCTGATTCATCGGGTCCAATGAGCTTGAACGTACCAACGGTTAATGGTAATAGATCAGGGTTACGAATTAAGATGGATGCAATTGCAAAATCATTCCAGTGGGCAATAAATTGCAGAATAAGTAGCGCAACAATACCTGGAACAATCGATGGCAGTAAGATTTGCCAGATAATGCGGAAACGCGATGCACCGTCAATCTGAGCTGCTTCGTCTAAATCAATCGGTATCGTATCGAAATAGCCTTTTAAAAACCATGTTCCGTAAGCAATGCCACCAGCCCCATAGAGCAAAATAAGACCATACCGTGTGTTGATTAAATCAAGTGCTGTCATCATGATGAAGAGGGGAATCAACCGCACAAGGTTAGGCATCAATTGTACGCCGAGTAAACCAATCATCAGTAGCCGTTTACCTCTGAACATATAGCGCGACAATCCATAGGCAACCATGATGCTGAAGAAGAGGGTGATAGCACTGCCACTGAGCGAATAGAGTAAGCTATTTGCAAGATACCTACCTATAGGTGTTGTGCTGAAAATTTCTATGTAGACAGCTGCTTGTGGATCACTGGGAATCAGTTGTAGAGGGGCGCGATAGATTTCCCAATTCGGCTTAATAGAAACGCTAAATAACCATATAATTGGATAGATGAAAAAAAATGAAATGACCACACCAATGATGTAATTGATGATGCGACCACCAATTTTCCTGAAATTAAAGTGTTGACTATGATTATTGCTCATTTTTGATTGTATTCTCGATGATGCAGACACTACGCATTCTCCTCATCAAACATAACCATCCAAACATAAAAAATAGTAATAACGAGGATGAATGCGAACATTACCAATCCCATCGCTGCGCCTAACCCCAATGATCCTGTACCAGCTTCAGGAAATGCAGTGGTGTACATCTCAAAACCGATGGTAGATGTCGCACGGGCAGGTCCACCATTGGTAAGTGCGAGAACTTTCTCGAAAATCTGAAAAGTACCAGAAAAAATGAGAATAATAGCTAAGCCTGCAATATTCTTGAGCATAGGCAGTTTGATGTAGATGATTTGTTGCCATATATTCGCGCCGTCTACTTCTGCTGCCTCTAGCACTTCTTTAGAAATTGTTTGCAAACCACCCAACATGAAGATCATCGTTGTGCCAACAGCGTGCCAGATATTGACGATGAATACCGATATTCTTGCGAATGCCGCTTCCCCAAACCAAGGTATGGGGTCAAACCCCAAAACGCCAAGAAATGCGTTGACTACACCTACATCACTATCATGCAGGATAAGTCTCCACATTAAGCCAACGATAATACTTGCCATCGCAAGCGGAATGATAATTGATATGCGAAAGAACAAACGTCCTGGCAGTTCTTGATCAAGAAAGAGGGCTAGACCAAATCCTAAAATGAACTGGAAAGGAACAGTCACCAGTACAAAAGCAATAGTAAAGATGAAAGATTGACGGAAAACAGGATCTGCTGCGATGATGGCAAAATTATCAAAACCAACAAAATTTACATTCGACAAGCTAATTGTTGTCATATCAGTCATTGCTACATAAAACTGATAAACAACAGGGTAGATAGCAAATGCAGCGTATAAGAGTACGCCTGGTAATATGAAAAGCCATGGTCCTGCAAGAAATCGTTCGAGCTTGCTTGGCTCGTACTGACTACTAGTGTTCGTGCTCATAATAACTATCTCAAAATTAAATCTAAATCTATATTATGAAGAAGAGTCAGCTAAACAGCTGACTCCAGAATTAAGGTGGATACACCCTTATTGAAGTGCTTCAAACTCTCGCATGATTTCAGTTTCAGCTTCTGTGAGTGCTTCATCAATCGTAGCATCACCAGATGCGGCACGTTGAATGGCGACATCGAATGCAAGCCACATTGGTACAAAAATATCAGCAGTTGGGACGACCCAACCATCTTCGAGGGCTTCCAGAGTTGTCTGAGCAAAGGGATCATCTGCATAGAATGGATCATTTGCGAGAATGTCAGGGCGCGTTGGAATCCAGCCACCAGCGAGGCAAGTGTTCGCCATCGCATCGGTGTTCGTCGCATGGATTACCCAAGCAGCGGCCGCAGCGTTACGCGCTGCATCGCCAGTTTCGACTGCGCCAATGCCCCAACCACCTGCGACATTCAGTCCGCCATCCGCACCATCAGGATAAGGAAGTGGTACAGCCGACCAGTTTGCATACTCATCTGGCGGTAAGTTTGGTTCTAATTCACGAATGTGGAAATTGCTGTTGCCAGAGAAGCTATACACATTGCCTGCAAAGACATCGGGCATCATTTGTGCTTGTGCATTGCCAATTGCTGATGCAGGGATTAAATCATCTTGAATCAGGGTAACGGCATGGTCGAATACCACTCGCCAAATTTCTAGATTTTCGGGTGTGAACGCAGTTGGTGCGCCATCCTCATCGACAAGTGTACCACCTAAAGTTGTATACATACCAAAGTTCATCTGAAACCATCCGACATAAGGTGTCACGTAGCCATATTGATTGCCACCTTCGCTCTCGCGGATGTCACGACAGATAGCGATCAGTTCTGACCATGTGGTTGGTGGTGTCGCAATTTTGGTCGTATCGTAGTAGTAGAGTGGGGTATCTGTATTGTGCCATGCGGCTGCGATAGCACCCTCGCCATTGCTCATCACACCTTCTGCAAAGCCGAAGAATTCACCAATTTCAGAGCCAAATTGTGATAAATCCACCAATTGACCTGCATTGTAGCGTGATTGGAACTCGCCATGATTGAGCCAGATGGATTCCACATTCCCTGCTTCAATTTCTTGCGTGATGGTGACAGGGTTGCCGTCCCCAACGATTTCTTCAACACGGATACCTTGGTCAGCAAATTGTGAGTTGAAGCTATCAATCACACCACGAAATGCGACTTGACGTTCGCGACGACGATCTGTTGTTGATGCCCAACTAGGGGTGAGATAGCGCACAACTACTTCATCCCCTTGTGCTAATGTGCGTGATAAATCAGCAAGACCTGCAATAGCAACACTTGCACTACCAACCCCCATCATTTTTAGAAAATCACGTCTTGAAAAACCTTTGCTTGACATCGTATTACTCCTTAATAATTAAAAATTTAGATACTATTGAGTCGATTAATGAATTTAACTTTGTTGCACCTCCCAGAATTGATTGGGTAAATCATGTCGAATGAGGATTTCAATCGGTACTTGTACGCGCTGGAAGGCATTGTTACCGATTTCACCGCGCATCCGCTTTAGAAGGAGTTGTGTTGCATGTCTGCCGAGTAACTCACCTGGTTGCAATGCTGTAGCGATATGATAAGGACCTTCGTCCTCTGGGCTGTTGTGACCAAAAGCAGTAAGTTCAATTGATAATTCATAGTCATGACTACCATTTGAACGTATTGTGTTTTGTGCCCGTTGATGGTTAAGCATCATGATGTCATACGTTAAGCGTTGGGAGACATCTTGGTTGACAGCAATTAAGGCTGTTGGTTGATAGGTATCGATTAATTGTCGGAGATTTTCCGTCATACTTTCATCCCCTTTTTGACCGATTGCAGGGCGTAGATTGGCATAAACATCAAGCCAAATCAGACTATCATCAACGGGGAGATTATGATCTTCGAGACATTTTGTATAGCCGCTCATGCGACTACGAATACTACTGACGTTGACCTCGAAATGGCAAACAATACCAATGCGTCGATGCCCACGTTCAATCAGTAGTTGGGTGAGATTATAGCTCGCTTGTTGGTCATCAAATGTGACGGAATCGACTGCAATTTCATCGTAGTAGCGGTCAATCATCACAAACGGTATCTTTTCTTCTGCTAGTCGTTGGCAAAGTTGTAAATCCAATTTATTAGGACGTGGATATACCAACAATCCATCAACACTTTCATCAACATTTTGGACAATGGCTTCGACATGTTTACGTTGTTCTTTGAGCAATCCAATCACTTGTAACTCACAGTTGTCTTCTGCGATTGTCTCCATGATTCCCATCTGGATACTATAAAAATAGGGATGCAACAGTACGGCTGGCATATATCCTAAGCGTAGTTGCCGATCTAACTGCTCCTTGTTTTGGTCGAGGACGAAAGTACCCCGCCCCTGTTGCTTTTCGATCAAATTATCGCGGACTAGGGTATCAAGTGCTTTGACAATGGTAATGCGACTGACATCGTACTCTGTACCTAGCTGACGTTCTGGTGGTAAAGCATCACCAGGTTTAAATTCACCACTTTCGATGCGTTCGCGCAATGAATTATAGACCTGATAATAGAGCGGAAGTGGATTGTTAGGATCGGTCTTGTAAGTTGACATTTTTGATTACCATGTGTACGATCTAAATGATATGTTGACATATCCAATTTACCAATGAACTTTTGGATTTGTCAAGATATTGGTTAATTTAGATAACGAAACATGGAAAAATAACTGTATTGTATAGAAATATGGTGTTTGATTTAACTAAATTTTGAGGAAGCTGATGCCTGAAAAACCAATCGTCCACTTAATTTGTAATGCACATATTGACCCTATCTGGAAATGGACATGGGAAGAAGGTGCAAGGGAAGCTATTTCGACATTTCGCACTGCCTGTGACATTTTGGACGACTATCCTACCTTTATTTTTAATCATAATGAAAGCCTACTTTATGAATGGGTTCAAGAATATGATCCTATTTTATTTGAGCGTATTCGCGCCCACGTAAAAAGTAGACGCTGGAATATTAGTGGTGGCTGGTATCTGCAACCTGATGTGAATCTGCCAAGTGGTGAAACGATTGTGCGGTGCATCATTGAAGGGAGACGTTACTTTAGTGAAGTCTTTGGCGTTCGTCCACCTGTTGCCTATAACTTTGATTCATTTGGGCATCCCAATAGCCTTCCGCAACTCCTCAAACAAAGTGGTTTTGAACTTTACATTCATGGCAGACCGTATGAACGACAACTAGACCTGCCTGCCTCCCTCTACAAGTGGCGTGGGGCAGATGGTAATGAAGTACTTGCTTTGCGTCCTCAAGGTGTCTGGTATATGACCCCTAATCGAGACTTCTCCCCAGGTAAGACGCTATGGGCAATTGATCAAGTGCATATTGGGATAGAGGTTGCACGCGATACAGGGCAGGATTCTGTTGTGTTATGGGGGTTGGGCGATCATGGGGGAGGTCCAACCCGTGAAGACCTCGATCAAATTCATCAACTGATGGACGACCTTAAAGATAGTGACGTGGAGGTGCGCCACAGCACGCCAGAAGCCTATTTACAGCGAGTCAAAGACACTGACCCTGATATTCCTGTGTATGAAGGCGAGCTACAACGTGTCTTATCTGGATGTTATACCTCAGTCGCGCCGCTCAAACGTGAAATGCGCCGTATTGAAGCTATGCTTGCATCAGCTGAACGTTGGTCAGCATTAGCGTGGTGGCGTTATAGTATCCGTTATCCTGATCGTGAGCTACGCGAGGCGTGGAAGCGGGTGATGCTCAATGCCTTTCATGATGTATTACCAGGATCACTGGTTGAACATGCGCTGCCAGGTGTTCATGAGATGTTCGGATATGCGGGTGATGTCGCACGCCGAATTATCACTAGCCGTCAACATGCTACGCTGCCAAATGTTGAACCCACCCCTAACACGATTCCGCTGTATGTATTGAATCCACATAGCTATGCCATACAAACGCACGTCGGGCATCATTTTTTGAGATCATATGTTGGTGCAATCAGCAAAGGACAATTCGTCCTATATGACGATAATGGACACCGTGTTATCCATCAGGAAAGTGGTGGCACGGCTGTATTGGAAGGGACGAAAATGCAACCTTTCATTGGCTTCGTGGCAGATGTTCCAGCAATGAGTGCACGGCGCTATGAAATCCGTTTTGAAGAACTAACAGCCGACCCTGACATACCGCTAAATGTTGATTTAAGCGATAATAAGATCATAATAAAAACTCAATGGTGGCAAGCTATTTTTGACCGACAATCTGGTGGTTTATCACAACTTACAGAGCTTATTTCCAATCAAAATTTGTTAACCGCTCCGATTGGTTTACAGGCAATGGACGATACTGGTCATGCGTGGGGTGGCATGGATAGAGCTATCTATAACGAGCCTGTTGGTCATTTTGAAGCCCTCACTGGGGAACAAGTGGGGCAGTTTGTTGGTGAAGAGGCGAATCACGATGGGCAAGCTGTCCGTGTTATTCATCACGGTCCTGTGTCTATCACTATCGAGTGTTTGACGCAATGGCAATACACACGCGCTAGTATCCGTTACACATTTTATGCAAACCTGCGCCATATCGATGTGGATGTTAGACTGTATATGCAAGCACGACAAAAAATGATAAAGCTAGTGATGCCCTTTAATCTGCCTGATCTTGATGTGATGTGCGAAGTTCCTTATGGTGTGACATCCCGTACATCTGATGCAACTGAACACCCTTATCATCGTTGGCTACGCCTTGAAACAGATGAGATGACGATTGGCTTGGCAAATAATGGACAAGCAGGATTTGATGTATCGCAAGATGGCGTTCTTGGCTTAAGCCTCAGTCGTGGTGCTGTACATGCTAAGCATGACGAAGACCCACTTGATCCAAATATTTCTTATACCTTCATTGACCAAGAACAGATTGATACACGTTTTCGCTTGATAGCTGGGTCAGATAAGATGGACATCGCTAGCCATTTGATTCCGCTGGCACATGAACTTAATCATCCACTGGAAGTGTTCTTCGTATATCATCCACCCTCACCTGTGGCAGGAGCGCCTGCTGCGCCTGTACCTTTCTTACAGGTAGAACCACATACAATAGGTACTGGCACAATCAAAAAAGCAGAGACCACCGATGCGCTGATTATCCGCTTATATGAAACAATTGGTCAAACAACCACCGCAACAATTCAATTGGATGGTGGTAAACCTCAGATAGTTGAGTTTGCACCTCATCAAATAAAAACATGGGCGATTACACGCGAGAATAACGACATCATTTGGAGACCCTGTAACCTGTTGGAAGAAATCTAGGAAGCGAGACTTTACTTTTGATTTAGGGCTTGTTGCCTTTAGCCGTTATAGATCATATCTCGAATTTCCTCAAATTAATGGTGATAGTTCGTTGTTAATGGAATGCAACGGATTTCGCACATCTGATTGCAGTAAAATTCTGCACAATGGCAAATCGCAATAGCATGATAGAAAATTATGATACCCTCGCGTAAGTTGGGTTTACGTGATCGTGCCTGGGTATGGATTTCCAGTGTTTTTCTGCGGCTGTTTAAGATTGCATCTCTCCTCATAAAATGCTATCTTGCACGCTAATATTTATTGATACAAAGTGACTTGCACACTTCAATTGCAAGCAGATGGATGAGATTACTTATGAATAAAGAAATAAAATTGTTGGTTTTTGATGTGTTTGGGACGGTTGTTGATTGGCGTGGTAGCGTGATTGCCGAAGGTAAGTCGAAGTGGAAGTCACGCGGTGTCGATATTGATTGGGGGCAATTTGTTGATCAGTGGCGGGCAGGGTATCAACCTGCGATGGATCGAATTCGTAAAGGTGAGGTCGAGTGGGAAAATATTGATCACTTACATCGGCAAATTTTAGATAAACTGCTAACTCAATTCGATGTTCATTATCTCACAGAAGAACAAAAAATTGATCTGAACCGCATCTGGCATCGTCTCAAGCCTTGGGATGATGCAGCAACAGGCTTGCAAAAATTACGTCAACACTACACGATAACCACATTATCTAATGGCAATATGTCGCTTCTCGTCAATCTGAGTAAATACGGCAATTTGCACTGGGATTGTATTCTATCTGCTGAACTCGCTAAACACTATAAGCCAGATTTAGAGACTTACCAAATAGCATGTGACTTAATGGATGTTGTGCCAGAGCAAGCAATGATGATTGCGTCTCATCGCGGTGATTTACTCGCCTCACAACAGATCGGAATGCACACTGCTTTTGTGCAGCGTCCTTTAGAGTACGGACTTGGTAACGCGGGCGAAGAAGCAGATGCAAGTTTTGACCTCATCGTAACTGATTTTCATGACTTAGCTGAACAACTGACTACTTGGCAAGCCGACACACAACGCCATGGATATTGATAGAACCTTATTTTTCTGGTGGCTGATATCAGAATAAAGTCACCTAAACTTTTCTTCGTTGGTATGTGTATACGAGGTGGAAGAAGTAACACACATAAATTCATGAGTGCTTGTGCAGTAAGTGTGCTAGTTATCTGAGCCAGTGCAAAAGTTACATATACTGCTGGAGCGCGTCTGCCATGCTGTTGAACTGCTGGGCAAGTTGTCGGTCATCACATGAACTATCTTAAAATTACATCGAATAATTCGATTGGTAAAGGCTTGGCGCACATTAGTAATATAGATAAACTACATCTGCAAGTTATCGAGAGAAAAGACATAGTAAACTACACACCACCTGAAGGTGGTGTATAGTTAACTTCAGTACCGAGTGGGACATCTCGCGCAAAGACACTATTAACAGGTATCAGCAAGATAAACAACATACAAAACAATAGCATACGCTTGGGCATGACGGTTCGCTTTCTATCTTGAATTGACGTTTTGATGGTGTGAGAGACTATCCTGCAGACCATCAACTTAATCATAGAGGAATTTTACGAGCCACACAAATCCATAAGTGTTTGGGAG
>JBCCSC010000080.1:0-18350 GCA_039200705.1 Chloroflexota bacterium | reverse complement strand
GTGCCATATGTTCAAAACATATGGCTAGCTTGTCTTGGGAAGTGCGCTAAAGGCACTGCTTTTGAACCCCTTTTAGTGGGTTTCCCATTTTGAACTTAGCGGATGGTTTTGAACCATCCGTGAGAGCAAGGGTACGGGGATACTGTTTTGGATATTGGGTCAGGGGGCAACCCCGTTGGACTCAACACATAGGTCGTCCCCTACAATGATTTATCGGATAGAGCACTCAACAAATAAATTTGCTCATCTTTAAAAACTTTTATGAACCATTCTGATTGACAAAGCACTGCTCTTGCGATAGTATCTGAATTAATTGTCAACAACAAGCCAAAGGAGGACATACATGAAGCAGGTAATTCCCCAACATGTCGCAACGGATTCCTTTGGAGTGCATCAGTAGCAAACGTAGTTTTTATCTTCTGGCAAGCATCCATTGTTTCCCCATAGTGCGACCCCCATCTTGTGAGTAGTTGAACATTGTTTGATTAATCTCATAATTTTCAATTTCACATAAAACAACAGAATTTCACTTCATTTGCATATCTCATTGTGTGAGGCTAATGTACCCACTTGATTCTGCCTCTCAATGCTTGTGGTTTGCACAGTTGATAATAACACTATGGAGAACAAACTCAATGACATCGCGGACACGCAAATTTCTATCGTATTATAAGCCATATAGACGCTTGCTGGTCGCAGATTTATTCGCTGCGTTGATGATTTCTGGGATTGCAATCACCTTGCCCTTATGTGCGAGACACATCACTAAAAATATTTTAGAGGAAGGTGCAGAAAACGCACTCGCACAGATTATCACCGTTGCGCTAATTATGTTGGGCTTGGTTGCTATTGATTCAGTTTGTCGCTACTTCGTGGATTATCACGGACACATGATGGGCGCAAATATGGAACGGGATATGCGCCAAGAATTGTTCGACCACTACCAGACACTATCGCTAAATTTCTATGATAATCACAAAACTGGTCAATTGATGACCCATATCACCACTGACATCTACTGGTTAGCCGAGTTATTTCATCATGTTCCTGAAGATATAATAATCACGTTCTTTAGTGTGGTTGGGACAATGATTGTCTTGCTCATCATTGATGTACAACTCGCATTGATGGTACTGATTATTGTGCCCATCATGGTTGCTTATGCTATCTTCTTCAATCGTCATCTGATGCGAGCAGTGCGTCGTAGCAAGGATAAAATTGGGGATATTAATGCACAGATTGAAGACACCCTCAATGGGATGCGTGTTGTCAAAGCCTTTACCAACGAATCATTTGAAGCGAAAAAATTCAAAAACGAAAATCTTGATTTTGTGCAAAGTCGTGGCGATCACTATCATGGCATGGCATTATTTTTTGGCGGAACGTATGTTTTTGGTCACTTGATGACCATCTCTGTGATTGTCTTTGGGAGCATCAGTATCTTATTTGGCAATATTGACTTGGCAGATTTGGTCACATTCTTGCTCTATGTCGGTATCTTCACACAGCCTATCTACAAATTGATTGCCAATACACAATGGTGGCAAGATGGCTTTGCTGGTTTCAGCCGTTTTATGGATGCACTCGAAATCCAACCTGACATCACGGATGCGCCATCAGCAAAGGAACTCACCGATGTAAAAGGGCACATTGCCTTCAAAAGTGTGAGTTTCTGCTATGACGAACAAACTGAGATAGTCATCAAAAATCTCTCGCTTGAGATTGAAGTCGGTGAGTATGTAGCGATAGTTGGTGCATCAGGCATTGGTAAATCAACACTCTGTGCGCTGATTCCGCGTTTCTATGACGTACAAACGGGTGAGATTGCGGTGGATGGCAATCATATCAAAGATGTAACAATCCACTCACTGCGTAAGAATATCGGCTATGTGCCACAAGATGTTTATCTCTTTGCTGGCACGATTTACGATAACATCCGATATGGCAACAAGAACGCAACAAAAGAGCAGGTTATCGAAGCGGCAAAACAAGCGAATGCTCATGAATTTATCTTGTCACTCCCTGATGGCTACGATACTTACGTTGGGCAACGGGGTGTTAAACTCTCTGGTGGACAAAAGCAGCGGATTAGCATCGCGCGTGTGTTCCTCAAAAATGCACCCATTCTAATCTTCGATGAAGCAACAAGTTCACTCGATAATGAAAGCGAATATGCTGTACAAGAATCTTTAGAGCGACTAGCAAATGACCGAACAACCATTGTGATTGCTCATCGCTTATCGACAATCCGCAATGCCAAGCGCATCATCGTCTTAGATAATAATGGCGTTGTCGAAGAAGGTACACATGATGAATTGATGCTCAAAGGAGAGGTCTACGCTAATCTTTATCAGGTGCAGTTACCAACATAAGCCGATTTTTCGTCAATTTATAATAGTCAGGGTAGTGATTTAATTTTCTGGATGAGACGTGTTGTGCTGTGATTCGGCAAGTATTCAATTAGTGCGACACGTCCGCCATAGGCTTGTACAGTGGGATATTCAGGGAGTGTCTCTGGTGTGTAATCGCCACCTTTGCAATAAACATGAGGCTGAATCGCTTCTAAGAGGCGGTCTGCGGTGGCATCAGGAAATAGGAGTGTTGCTGTCACAGGCGCAAGGGCTTCGAGCAGACGAGCGCGTTCAATGGCTGGCACTAGTGGACGACCTTGCCCTTTATAACGACGGGTACTGTCATCATCATTAATTGCCACGATGAGGGCATCACCGAGCGCGCGTGCTTTTTCCAGATAATCTAAATGTCCAACATGCAATAAATCAAAGACACCATTCGTGAAGACGAGTGTCTGACCTTGTGTCGTGAGTTGTTGGCAATGATGTATAGCGTCTGTGAGTGTGATAGGCATGGTTGTTCCCGTTGTGATGAGTTAACGGTGTCTGACGCGGGAACAATAGCAAGATTTGTCCGAAATTTCTAGCGACGTTTTTTATCGTAAAACTGTAGTAGTAGAACACCACTCGCTAGCAATACTAAGGATGCCATAACCCCTGCGATGATGTATAACTCAAACATAAAACTCAGTTGGATGCCGACCAAGCCGACCCCCATCAGGACTAGCATATTTTCTGTTGTTTCCCATAAAGCACGCATAAGCGTTATCTCCTGATTGATATTACTCTAATCAAAGCAAATTGATATGAATGTTGTGTGACAAGAATTGAAATAGTTTGTGATTGCAAGATAAGAAGTTGATGGGCGCAATTTGACTCAGGATACGATGAATCTATTGTCGATTGCGTTGAGGTTAGATGAGAAAGTGTTGATCGTGTCTTGCTATTCGTGCAATTGATACAAAGCATTAATCATCTCAAATGTGCGTAAATACTACCTTCCCTCGTGAATATTGACGATTCTTCACAAGATAAAGTGTTGCTCTGCTACACTAAGATGAATAGAAAATGAAAACGTCTATGATGCAGATGATAGATAAAGATTAGTTGTATTTAAGCTCATATTTTAAACCTGATAAAGATAACACCAATGGATGAGACAGGTCGCGTCCCTACGAAAATTAGTAGGAACACTATCTATAGTGTCCGTCATCAACACATGAGATTTTCTAAAGATCACTGCAAGGTAGGCTTTGAATCAAGGAGTTTTAATGATGGTCGAAAAAATCAGCTTAAGTTCACAAGATTACATCGCTCTAGAAGACCAATACAACGCGCACAATTATAAGCCTCTGAATGTCGTTCTCGAACGAGGCGAAGGCATTTGGGTTTGGGATGTCGAAGGCAATAAGTATCTTGATTTTTTAAGTGCTTATAGTGCTGTTAATCAAGGACATCGCCATCCACGCATCTTGCAAGCGATGATTGAGCAAGCTAGCAAATTGCCTCTCACTAGCCGTGCTTTCCGTAATGACCAATTGCCATTACTTGCCAAGCAACTTTGCCAGATGACAGGCTACGACAAAGTGCTCCCGATGAATAGTGGCGCAGAAGCTGTCGAAACAGCACTGAAATTAGCACGGAAATGGGGCTACAAGGTCAAAGGTGTTGCCAATAACCAAGCGGAAGTTATCGTTTGCTCAGGCAACTTTGCAGGACGCACCATCAGTATCATCTCCTTTAGTCCAGAAGAGCAATACCGAGATGGCTTTGGACCACTCACGCCAGGTTTTAAAATGGTGGACTATGGCGATGCTCAAGCCCTGCGCGATGCTATCACGGATAATACTGTTGCTTTCATGATTGAGCCGATTCAAGGTGAGGGTGGTGTAATCGTCCCATCAGATGGTTATCTGAGAGAGGTACGCGAGATTTGTACCGAACACAATGTCTTGCTGATTGCCGATGAAATCCAGAGTGGTCTCGGACGCTCTGGTAAATTATTTGCGTCCGATTGGGATGGTGTACGTGCCGATATGGTCACCATTGGTAAGGCACTCTCTGGTGGCTTTTATCCCGTCTCAGCCGTGTTGACCAATGATGAAGTCATGTCGATGTTCAAGCCAGGTGACCACGGCAGTACCTTCGGTGGGAATCCCCTCGGCGCAGCCATCGCACGCGAAGCCTTAGCAGTCTTAGAAGATGAAAACCTCATCGAGAATGCACGCGAGATGGGTGATTATCTGATGGGACGTTTGCGTCAGATTGAAAGCCCCCATATCAAAGAAGTGCGCGGACGCGGTTTACTGATTGGTGTCGAATTGCATGATGGCGCAGGGGGTGCACGCCGTTTCTGCGAGGCACTCATGGAACAAGGCTTACTCTGTAAAGAAACGCACGAAACAGTCATTCGCTTTGCACCGCCATTGGTCATCACCCGCGACGATATTGATTGGGCATTAGACCGCATCGAACCTGTTTTGATGATGGATTAATCCCATAACAACCATCCTTAACATTAAATTACAGCCTATCTCTCGGTAAATTCTGGGAGCATAGGCTGATTTAATGTACAATATGTCCAGTTATCAAACAAATTAAGGGACAAATATCATGACAGAACAATACGATTTTATCGCCGATAAATACGATAGCTTCATGGAAGCCACCCCATTCCGCCCTTATGTAGAAGCATACACATTTTTCAGTGTTCTGGGTGATGTTGAAGGCTTGAATGTACTCGATATGGCGACGGGCACAGGCTCATATGCGCGTGCTGTAGCTAAGCGTGGTGCAAAATCGGTCTTGGGGGTTGATGTATCAGGCGAGATGGTAGCAATGGCACAACATGCCGAAGATGAAACACCACTAGGTGTCGAATACGCGGTTGGTGATGCGACTAAGTTCCAAGCAGAACGTCCAATTGATGTGGTCATTGCGGTTTATCTGATTCACTATTCACCAACAGAAGAGTATTTGCAGTCTATGTGCGATAATATTGCCGCTAATTTAGAATCTGGCGGACGCTTCGTCACCTATTTAGTGAACCCTGACATCTCCACACAAGGCGATTACTACGAAAAGTATGGTTTGTTCATGAGAACCGTGCCAACGCATCAGCAAAATGGCGAGAAAGTCGTCGTACAGTTGGATTTAGGTGGTGACTTCACACCCGAAATTACATTTTATCGCTGGAGTAGAGAGACTATTGAAGGTGCTCTCGAAAAAGCGGGATTCAAGGATGTGAATTGGGTTCACCCTAAATTATCGCCTAGTTGGGATGGTACAGAAGGCGATCAAGACCACTTTGATGATTATATCGCTGTGCCTCATGCACTTGTTCTTGAATGCACCAAAGCATAGTAGTTTTGTAAATGCCGTAATTGCTAAGGATATTAAGCGTTGTCAGATAGCCTGTAAACGCTGAGTTCCATAGGGAGGGTTAACAGCCATGCCCTCCCAATACTAGCTATTTTCTTACCTACGCTGAGTCTAAGCGAATGTGATAGATAGCTCCATCGCTGTCAGGGTCATCTTCGTTCATATACTCACGAGTAACAACAGGTACTTTTCCTTCTGGACGTAATCGCTTCGCAACACTATAGACTTCACCATAGACGAGGTCGTGCGGATACACCCCTGTATCTGTGAAGGTGATGTGTGTGTCATCAATCACTTCAACTGTATACCAATCGCGCTCAGGCATAACACCGCGTTGCACAACTTTATTCATTGAGTTGAATAAGTGTAAGCCATCTTCAATTGTTTTCGCTTCAGGTGGTAAAGGCATCACATCATAAAGTTTCATACCAATAGAAACCATGTTTTGTGTTGAATTATGACGCTCTGTTAATTCTTTGAGGAAGTCGAGTGTTGTCTGGAAAGAATACCATCCTTCAGGATCGACCTCATCGTACTCATATTTTTGGACTAAATCTTCAAAGTCATACAAATTTTTACTCGCCATCAACAGTTGCAATGCCATCCCTTGCAGTTCTGCTTCGTCATTAACTTGATATTTAGGATATGCCATCATGTCGCCCCTTTTTGATTTTTGATAGATAAATCTATTATGAGCGATATGATAACGATGAAGCATTGAGATTTCTGAACATAACAATTTGTATACACACTCAAGCGACTTGTTCAGAATTTTCTACAAGTCATCCTCACTCAACAATGGCACAATATAAATCACAGGCTCTTCATAAGGATGTGCCTCACGAATCGCTTGTACAACTTGCTTACCCTTATCACGCGGACAAAAGGTTTCGATGCGGACTTCGGCTTCTTGGTTGATTGTTCCTGTATTGCCGACATGCGGTTGTGCCGTCTCACTCGCTTTGAAGCGTCCTAATCCATCGGTTGTGAAGGCACAATGCGTATAGTTACCGATGATACCGCCTCCTGCACCTGAAATCGCATCCAGCACAGCCTCCACACCATCGGCACTCACAGTTGTGATAATCATCAATTTTGCATCTGACATGAATATCTTCCTCAATTTTTTGTAGGAATTTTTGCTCGTCTTCACTAGAGGCTAAAGCCGTTCAGCTAGAATTGTCGGCGACTAAAGTCGGCTCTAAAACCAAATGTTCCGAAAGGATGAGGTAAAACGTGCTTTAGCACCCGACACCTGTGAGCCTGACCGCTTTAGCGTCAGGTGATACGCAACACTTCTCACAACAACATATTTTTCCGTTCACGCAAGGCTTTAATCACCTCACGGTCTGCTTTGCCGAAGCTGTATTGGTCGAGTTCATCCTCTGTGACCCACGCCCAATCATGTGCTTCAATAGCTCGTGGCGCATCACTGCCATCACTTGACCCCACATAACGACACTCATAAGCATGGAGCGTAATCTTGAAGTGCGTAAACGCATGTTTAACCTTAGTGAACAATGCCCCAACTTCGACCTCTATTGCTAACTCTTCACGTAATTCACGTTGAAGACACTCATGCAGGGTTTCGCCTTGCTCTTGCTTACCACCAGGGAATTCCCACAAACCACCGAGCAAACCATCCATCGGACGCTGTGCGATGAGCAATTTACCATCCTCATTGCGGATAATTCCTGCTGAGACATCATAGTGAGGTGTTTTCGGTTTTTTCTTCTTCACAGGGCGCAGAGCTTGTGTGCCGTTGGCATAGGCTTTACACATCGCTTGCACAGGACATTCGCCACACAGGGGATTTTTCGGCGTGCAGATTTTTTGCCCCAATTCCATCAGGGCTTGATTATAATCGCCAGCACGCTCAGCAGGGACAAGCTCATCTGCCACATCCCATAAGCTATTTTTAGTAGATGTTTGCGTCACATCATCTTCTAAATCTAACCAACGACTGAACACCCGAATCACATTGCCATCCAAGAGTGATGCTTGTTGTCCAAAAGCGATGCTACTGATTGCACCAGCCGTATATGCACCAATGCCTGCTAATTTTTTCAATTCTGTGACAGTCGATGGAAACTCGCCATCGTACTCTAGGGTCACGATTTTTGCCGTTTTATGCAAATTCCGTGCGCGACTGTAATAGCCTAATCCTTCCCATAATTTGAGGACACTATCCAAATCCGCTTCGGCTAAATCCTCTATCGTCGGGTATTGCTCCAAGAAGCGATGATAATACGGAATCACGGTGTCAATTTGCGTTTGTTGCAACATAATCTCAGAGAGCCACACGCGATAAGCATCTGCGCCACGCCACGGCAAATCAGCTTTATTGGCATCATACCAAGTGAGCAAAGCACGGTGAATATCAGGTGGATTCAAATGCGATGTAGACATAAAATATCCTTAATAGCTTGCAGCAGTTAGTGCCTCACACATTAATTTAAACTTTAATGCTTTGTCGCTTGCGGATAAACCCATAAGCTAAAAAACGATTACACGATCACACAAGTTGCTGTGTTTATCAAAACAGTTGAGATAGGTCTTGAGTGATTTCCCCCTCTCCCTAAATTCCTCTCCTACAAGGGGTGAGGAATTTTAATAATTCATAATGAATTATATCTTTGTTAGTGATTGATTCTAATACATGAAGAATGCTGAAATCACACCGTGCGAATCTCTTGGGTGATGCGCCGAATATCTTGTTCTTCCTGTGGTTCAGTTTGAGTTTTGGGGAGTGTTAGTGTGAAAGTTGAGCCTTCCCCAAAGCGACTGACAACGGTCAATTTGCCACGATGTTGATCGACAACGGCTTTGGAAATCGCTAAGCCTAAGCCTGTGCCATCTTGGGTATCTTTAGCACGGTCAGTGCGGTAAAAGCGTTCAAAAATAAGGGGAATATTCTCTGCTTTGATGCCGATGCCTGTATCTTTAACTTGCAGAATAACCTCACTATTGAGGACAATTGTCACAATGCCGATGCCCCCCTCGTTGGTATAGCGAATGGCATTGCTCACGAGATTGCTGACCACACGATGAATCTGCTCAGGATTGCCAATGAGTGAAGTATCATCTGCTGTCATATCAACGGTGAAGTTTAGTTGCTTTTCTTCAGCAAGGGCGAGAGTATCCTGAATAACCCCTTCCACAATGTTGTTAAGATTGATGGATTCCATCTCATTATCGAGATTGCCTTCAATACGCGAGAGTGTGAATAAATCTGTAATCAATTCCGAGAGATAAAGCGCACGCCCACGAATCTCATCACGAATAACTTGTCGCTTTGCTTCATCTTGGATACGGTCTAGCAGACCTAATTTGAGCACCATCGAGCTAATCGGCGTTTTCAAATCATGCGAAGCATCACGGATAAAATCGTGTAGTATTTGCATTCGTTCTCTTGCAACTGCCAGTTCAAAATCTTGGTCGGCTAATTTTTTGCGCTCGGTAATGTCTTCGGCGACCCCTGCATAGCGAATCACAACGCCTGATTCATCTTTAATTGGGAAAAAACGGGCACGTAGCCAACGCACAATTTTATTAGGGGAAACAATGCGGAATTCAACATCGCGCTCTTCAGTCAAAAATTGCAAAATATCATTATCTGAGTAAGTTCGGTCTTCTTCGTGGATGATATTCACAAAGTGGTTCAGGTCTTCATACAACGGGGCAACACTGTATTTGGTGATGCGTTCATAGGCTGGACTAACATATAAAAAGCGATGTTCTTCGACATCAATCAGCCAGAAAATTTCTTCAATATGTTGCGTGAGTTGGTTATACACAGTACGACTGATGCGTAATTCGGTTTCGAGGGTTTCGAGTTTGCGTTCGCTGAGGCTAGTACGAAAGAAAATCGCTAAGGTATGGCGATTGCTGCCACCGACGAAAATAGGTTTTTCAGGTGCAATGCGCGTCAGATACCAACCCAATAAGGGAGTCAACAAAATGCCAACGCCTGTCTTGACTAAGATATCATCGGGCACAAATAAAGTGAAATTATCTGTTCCAATGAATGACCCTATATTGAAAATGACGGTATCTGTCCATAGGGCGACAATCAAAGCAATGCCTGCAACAAGCACATTAGGAATCTGTTTGACGTGATTTGTAATCCCTTGATAGACAATTACCATAATCAATAAGTCAGCCGTGAATGCGATCAGGGAGGCAATCATCTGGCGCACAAATTGCAAATTGAAGACTGTACTATCTGTGAATACCCCGACCACAGTTGTATCGGGACTCTGAAAATTGACATACATCAATAAGAAGAGCAGAGTTGCTAATACGACTAAATTAACACCCATGATGCCAATCACAGCCATCTGTGCTGGGCGTGTGCCTTGTGCGATATACAGCATCAGGACGATTGCCAATGAGACAGGTATCAGAATATGTCCACCTGGGCGCAGTGTGATACCATTCGGCAATGTAATCAAAATTGTGTTGAGTTCCACAATATTGAGGATGCCAATCATGCCAGCCAAGATGAACAGCAAGGGAGCAAGCCCTATCCGTGAACTGGCATAATGCAATCCAATAGCTAAGAACATCAACAAATACAGTTGAATTACAAATATCAATAAACTGAGCATGACTTGTCCCAATCACAGGCGTTCTAGTAGGTAACGCGCTAGTATCACCTATTGTAACTTAAAATTTTATCCTAACATTTAAAATTAATGAGGATGAAGCATAGGAATGCGTTGTATATGCTGTTCTGACCTTCATCGCGTATGCTGAGACTAGATTTGAGGAGGTCACAATGTATCATCAAGACCATGTTAACCTTATCAAAAAAGGGATACTAGCAAGTGGTATTTGGGCGGATTTAGGCAGTGGACGTGGTGCATTCACACTAGCGTTAGCAGATTGTCTCGGTACAGATAGTCATATCTACTCAGTGGATATTGATAGGCGTGATTTGAAGCATCAAGAAACCAAGATGAACGCTGAATTCCCAAATCATCAAGTGACATATCGCGTCGGTGATTTTACACATCAACTTGAGTTACCTCCGTTGGATGGCATCATCATGGCGAATTCTCTACATTTTGTACGCGAGAAATTGCCCGTTGTAACGATGATTCGAGAGTATCTCAAGCCTGATGGTCGGCTAATTATGGTGGAATACGACACTGCACAAGGGAATACTGCCGTTCCCTATCCAATGACTTTTACGATGTGGTCATCATTAGCCACTGAAGCAGGTTTCAGCAAAACAGATTTATTGGCGACCCGTTCGAGTCGTTTTTTGGGGTCGTTCTTCTCGGCATTGAGTTTTGCATAGTATCTCATGTTATACTTAGGTATGATGACTTTATGGAGTTTTTGTATGGCAGAGTATATCCCATCCAATCATGTACAAGAAGATGTTATGGCATTCCTTTTGACATCACCAACACCACAAGAAATCATAGCGTTTCATGCGTCTGATGAAGCACAGGTGCGATTGCGATATCTACTAGAAGCCAATCGTAATGGAACATTATCTGATACAGAACGTGCCGAGCTAGATGATGCAACTTATACCAATCGTTTTGTAATGCGTCTAAAAGCTAAAGCACGTCAAATGCTCAAAAACGCATGAGTTATATTTCTGAGAGTTTGAGACGTACAGTGATTCAACGAGCTAATTCATGTTGCGAATATTGTTTAATCCATCAAGAGAATAGTTTATATACACACGAAGTTGACCATATCATTCCTCGCAAACATCGTGGCAAAACGTCCGCCGATAATCTGTGTTTGGCGTGTTTGGAATGTAATCGTTACAAAGGAAGTGATTTCGGCTCATTTGACCCACAAACTGACGAAATAACTCAACTTTATCATCCAAGAAAACACCAATGGTTAGACCATTTCGTACTAGACCAAGCACGTATCAAACCCTTAACGGCAATTGGACGTGTTACGGTTTTCGTTCTGAGATTAAACGACGAAGAGCGTATTCAAGATCGTAACTTCCTTAGAATAAGCGGTAGTTATCCCCCTTCTATACTCAACTTCTATTAAATACATTTCAAATTTGGCTGATTGATTGTATCTATCTATAATAGAGTGTAGTTAGGATGAGAGGCATAATCAGATGGGTATGAGCATCGGCGAAGTCGCAGAGATGATGGGTGTAGCAACGTCAACCTTACGCTATTACGAAGATATTGGTTTGATTGCACCACCCCAACGCATCAATAAACGCCGACAATATGACGAAGCCATTTTGCCGATTCTTGCATTGATTCAACTGGCGAAAGATTCGCAATTCACCCTCGATGAAATTAAAGAACTCCTCTATGACTTTCCGCAAGATGTGCCGATTTCGCATCGTTGGCAGATTATCGCTGAACGCAAAATTGCCGAAGTCGAAGCGAGGATACGTGAAGCACAAGAAACCAAAGCCCTGCTCGAAGAGTCTATCACTTGTGAGTATCTGCATTTTGAGTTGGATGTGGCATTGCTAGATGAAGATTAATCTATTTTTTATCGCTAAGAGTTGCGAAATACGTTGCAACACTTTCGACTTGGCTAAGTATTTTACAGTGGGATAAGATACGAGGCGCAATGGCATCAACACCACAGATTGCACCAGCTAAGGCACCAACAGTAACTGGACTATAATTTGCACCTCCTGCAAAGTCGAGTGCATTCGCCAGCACAGTCTGGAAGTCGTGACCACTCCTTAAAAAGTGGATTGTGGTTGCGAAAACATCAGGCGCAAAACCACCACGCGAAATTGAACGGTTGAGCCAATCTTGTGTATCAAACTCATTAAGTACCGTTTCTAGTGATTCACCATTGATGAGCTTGCGACAGAGTAACACAGTTGTAGCCGATACATCCCCTGCTAAATGATGATAATGTGTGAGTTTCGCTTCTTGGCGAGCAATATTGAGAAGTTCATTCTCTGGAATATCCATGTAACACGCCAATACGATAGCACGATGCATCGGGTTACATCCTGCTGTCATCCCCTGTGCTCGTTGGTCTACCCTGATAACAGCCTCTTTAATAGACATGCCTTGGGCAACAAAATTGAAGACTCGTGCCGCAGTCGGACCTGTATCAAATCCTGCTTCGTGATACCAATTGCTATATGTACTGAAAATATTTTCGGGGTCAAAGCCTCTTTTTTCGATAAGACTTCTGGAAAGGCACAGAGCCATTCGTAATGGTCCCCCAATGCGATCTCCTGCTGCTAGTCCATATAGTACGCCAGCGATACGATTCTGTATTTTTATCATGTTTCCCTTGAGGAAGATTACAGATTAAATTTGACCATTTTTCGACCAATTCCTTGACTTCAAGTTGCCTTGAAGTGTTAGCGTAAGTGTAGGCTAGCCAATATGAACAAGTCAACCAATACAAGAGAGATACACATCATGACATTACCAACGCTCAACATTTTTGCTATCGCAGTTGCCACACTCATCGAAGTGATTATCGGTGCGATGTGGTTCAACGCTCCATTTTTATTCAACAAACAATGGCTTGCAGGAATTGGTAAAACAGCCGAACAAGTTGCTGAGGAGGCTTCACCGATTTCATTGGTGGTCGCTGTAGGGGGTGCAATCATCACGGCTGTGATACTCGCATTCTTCATTGGTTGGATGAATATCGACACATGGTCAGGGGGCTTATTGGTCGGATTTCTGACTGCAATTGGATTTTCTGCCAACACTGCGTTTGTTAAAGACCGCTTTGAAGGTCGTCCAATAGGCTTGACTCTCATCAATGCCAGTCACGACATCGTCATTCTGAGCCTGATGGGGCTGATTCTAGGATTGTGGCAGTAATAAGCTATCAGCAATTAGCCCTCAGCTATCAGCAAATCTAGTCTTAACAATAAAACCTAAGCAGGAGGACATGAAATCCTCCACTGACATAAGCAAATAATTAACTCAAGGAGAAAACTATCATGGCACGCGGTTCACAAGAAAAAGAACTTGAATTCATCGAAACAGCACAAGAAAAAACAGGACATAGTGTTCCTGGGTGGATGGTAATTATTGAAGAGGCAAATCTTGACCCGAAACCGAACACGATACTCAAACATCTAAAAGCCAATCATGATTTGAATCATATGCAAGCCAATTATTTGAGTGGTATCTATCTCAATGATGGTCAGCCAGTGTTCAATTATGAGGTCTTATTCGAGAGATTGTTTGATAAACGCGAACAATGGCGCGATTTATACAATACGTTGGAGACAACAGTGACAGGTATGTTTGAGGATGTGGTCTTCATCCCAACGAAAGCATATGTATCGATTGAAGGTGATAAAATATTTGGTTGCGCCAAGTTGACAGCAAAAGGCATTCGTTATGGCTTAGACCTCGGTGAAATGCCGTTTGAGGGACGTGTTCAAAAAGCGAAAGGACTCGGTGCAATGCCCAATATCACGCACATGATTGAGCTACAATCGGCTGATGAGATTGATGATGAGTTGCGCGAATTGACCCAAACAGCTTTTAATCGTGTGCATGGGTGATTGTTAGTGATTAGAAAAAATCAGTGGACGGCGAATGTCGTCCCTTAGAATCACATAATTTATAGTGTTCATAAGAGAAAAATAGAAAGAGATGGAACAATGACTAAGGCAATTATCAATAATTGGACAAGCACGTTATCGCTCAATCAGTGGATTATTGACATGCAACTGAAAGACATCAGCCACGAGGACAGCATGATAAGCCCACCGTTTCGTGCCAATCGCTTGAATTGGGTTGTGGGACATTTAGCTGAGCATCGGGATTGGATGTTACGGGCAGTTGATGAAACCACATTGATGCCAGCCAATCAAGTTGAACTATATCGACGAGGGTCAGCAGAAATGCAAGCCGACGATGAGGCTGTATCATTGGAGAAACTAGTTGACTATCTTGCACGGAGTAAGCAATGTTTGTTGGATAGACTTGGAACAGCTTCAAGTGATTTTCTAGCGGAGATTCCACAAACGGGCATCCTAATGGAAAGCCATAAAGACAAAACACGTTTGGAACGTCTACAAGGGTTGCTGTGGCATGAGACCTATCATGTAGGACAATTAGAATTTCTGCGTCAATTAGCTGGCAAAAACGATGCTGTTCTACGCTGAGGAAACGGAGGTGTATTTATAGTGTGCTGTGAACTGGCTTCATACTTTTGGATAGTCTCAAGAAGCTTAGTCTTACAAAAGTTCATGACATCTCACGAAATTGATTGACGGTGTTTATTATCGCACTCTATGCTGTCGCTAGTATCAACAGTGTTAGGGAGAAATGCATATGCTCAAAGTCAAGCCGATTGACCGTCAAGAATGGCTAGCATTGCCGCAGGATGGATGCCACAATGTTTACGCACAAATACTGGTAACAAAGCCCTCACCTGCTTTGGTGATTCTCAAATTTGAAGCACATGGCACGATTCACGAGCATCCTGCTGATTACGATATTGATGTCATTTGTCTGGAAGGTGAAGGTATAGTCAAGGTCGGTGATGAGGTTGCACCTATCAAAGCAGGCGAGCGTGTTCGGTGGTTAGCAGGAATTCCACATCAACTGTGGACAAGCGACAGTACCATGAAGACCCTAATGGTTGAACACTATCCTGAAGAGCAAGATTCCTGATGCAGAATAGATGAGTAATGGAGACATTCCATCTGCATTACTTAATTTTGTTTATTTTGGGCGTACCAAGCATCAAAGACTTTATCGAGTTCACGACGCAAAGCAGGTGCGCCTTCGTGCAAGCCTGTGATGCGTAAATCCGCGCCTTTGATGATAGCACGAATGAGTTTGCTATCCGTTTGCTGTGTTTTAAACGCTGTCGAAATGTTGTCGGCGGTGCGTCCACTGCCATCAATGATAATGAGTGGCATACGATTTTCGCCGATGGCACTCGCAAGGTAGGCTTCCCGTTCGGCAATTTTACCGCCATTGATGAGGATACCGACCATTGGTGCTTGGCGGGCGGCAATCGCTTTGGTGAGGTTGATAATGGTGCTGGTCTCGCCTCCCCATTGCCCTGATTCGACGAGCACAAAGTGTGAGTGTCCATCTTGTAGCACGGCTTCGGCATCCGAGCCTTTAAAGCCTGGATACTCCACTTTTTGTAAAGGCGATACGCCAATGAGTGGATAATTGTACTGACGCTTGCGACGGGAATCGCCAATCATATCCATGACCCCCGCTTGTGTGCCACCATCGACTACAGTGATTTTCTTCTCTTCGGCAAAGGCACTGATACATTCATCAATAAGTTGACGTGTTTTCTCAATATCTTCTTCGGACATCGCGGATGCCCCACCTGATATGAAAATGGTTGGACGGGGCGAAATCAAGCCAAAGGTGTCGATGATATGCTTTGGGTCATTTCCCACGGGCACTTTTATTGCAGGTGCAAATTGTCCCTCAGCAAAGTGAATCGTGAATTGTTCTTTGCGTGTTGCCATGTCCCATCCTGTGCTTATTTTGATGCTGATATTGAGATGTTGACTCGATATAGGTATGATTCAGGTATCGCGTTATGCTAAGCTGTTACTCATAGTATAGCGCAGGTAATCCATGCGTGCCTAGTTATTCGTGATGAGTCAGTAAAAAGTGTATCAAGAATTTCATCAGTTCTGAGCAATGAGTTCTGAGTGCAAGCCAAATAAACATCTGCTTCGTGTATCAAGGCATGTATTGAGAGTTTGAAACACATGTAGATAACCTGCTACACGACCAAAAATGTCGATATGAAAGACTAAGTGGTTGAGGTATGTGTCCATAGGATTATCAGTATTTGATACGACATGCAGTTGAACGGATTTGCACCACCAGATGCTAAAGTACACTTAAACCCTATGCTGTCGAATAATTTTGGCTTTAGAGCCAACTTTAACCTCTAGTGGCTTTCGTGATAACTTATCTATCTTCTAAAAAGATTCTTAATCTCATTGAAAACATCCGCATTATCTTGAACGAGTTGGTCTATAGCATCATGGATAACATCTTTGACATCGTCATTGAGCAAGCGGATTTCTGTTTGATTTTCAAAGTGTGGGTCAGCATGAAAAATATGAATAATAGCGGTCAATCCCTTAAGTGATGTGTCCTCATCATTGTCATCATAAATAGCCGTTTTCAGCGCATCTAGCAAATTGTCTTCGTGTGTTCCGCCATCGGATGTGTGAACTGTATTGACATAACTCTGAATGACTATTTCATCAGATTTAACAAATTGCAGAGCAATCTCAACTTTAATCGAAAATTCAATGCTTGACTGTGTAAGGTAAGTAGTCTCGCCTGTTGTATAAAGCACATCATGCAATGTTTGTTGATGAGCATTAATCGCTTGTACCCAATCGCTAATCCCATTGGGCTTGTCATAGACAATAATGGATTCATCTTGAATCAGGATAAAATTGGCTTGTGGGAGCAAGTAGGCGAGTTCTTCACAGCGTTCCATAATCTGCCGAAAATCAAAGCGTAAACCCTTCTCCATAATTGTAAAATCAGGGATGAAGGTGATACTCGTGCCTGTCGCTTCGCCTTGTTCCAATGGACGTATCGGATGCACTTTTGATGTGGGTAATCCTTCGCTGTAGGTTTGTCGCCACAGAAAGCCATCACGCTTGCTTTCAATCACCAAATTAGATGATAAAGCGTTGACTGTAATAGCACCAATGCCATGCAAGCCACCACTAACTTGTATTGGTTTGTTTAACACACTTGCACGAATGTTTGATTGCCAAAGTTCTGTCATATGAGCTTGCATCGTTGATGTACCATTTGGTAGAGCATCAACAGAAATACCTAATCCATTATCGCTCACTCGTACCTGCGTCGGTGAGAATAAGGTGATGGTAATCGTATCGCAGGGATTATGCTCACTCATCACTTCGACAAGGGCATCATCCACCACCTCCCACAAGAGATGATGAAACGCGCGTGTATCCGTGCCACCGACATACATGCCAGGGCGTTTTCGGATGTGTTCGCGTTGGCTTAGAAATTCAATATTTTTAGCTGAATAAGTCGAGTTTTCGTTATCATTCGAGGACATGTTGTGACTCCGCTATGGTCAATTTGGGTCACAAAATCAAGTGTCTGATTTTGTACTGTATTATACCATATTGAGCGTATTCCCTAAAGCAAATTGATAGGGCTATAAGAGCAATCTATAGCTCATGAAGTAACATTAAAGACCGAATTTTCTATAACATTTTCATCACAAAATCATGCTAGATAGAAACTGAAAAAAGCTCCCTTTCTCCATAGTGAGCGTTAGCGAACGGTGATGGGGAAAGGGCAGGGGGATAGGGGAAAACCACCTGAGAAACTAATCAGCTAAGATGCTAATAGGCTTTTCTATCTTTCCTCCTGCCTTGCTTTGCGTTAGGCTCTTTGCAGATGACATCACAATAAATTATTTTGACGAGGACAGACTATGTTTGATAATTTACCAACAGACTACAAAATCGCGCTGGATTGGGCATGGGAAGACTGGCAACCGTATTATGAGACACTTCAATTAAGCGACCCTCGACACCTGCAACTGCAGTGCACCTTGCGCATCGACATCCGGTGCTGGCACGTGACGTGTGATGGCATCGAACAGCGGCTGCATGTCACCTTCTCTGAC
>JBCCSC010000079.1:0-19362 GCA_039200705.1 Chloroflexota bacterium | reverse complement strand
ACGAACATCACTTTCTTAAGATGGATGAAGGTTTGTAATAATAATTGCTACTCCCCTACCACTGTATAGTGACTTTGGCATCACATCCATAAAGAAACAAAAACGCCTCACAATGGAGGCGTATCAGTTTCTGTTTAGGTTGTTCACCATATTAAATCAGACGACGACCAAAAATGAGTCCTAGAACCAACACAATTAAGCCGACGACAAATAGGAGTTCTGCACCTGATGCTGCAAGTCCTGCAATACCACCAAAGCCAAAGAATGCTGCAATTAATGCGATAACCAGAAATGCTAATGCTAATCGAAACATATCTATGTTTCCTTTCGCTTTTTTGAACAACATTTACAGTATGTTCGTACTTTATATGATATATATATGCACAAAATTAGAGGAAAATGATTACAATTTTTATTACAGTATCCTTGCCTAAGCAAAATTTATACAAGCAACGACTGTTAGACAATGTATAGTGAGCTATAATCGATTCTATATTTGCATCATAGTTTATTGGTTGACTAAGAACTCATGACCCTATGGACAAGCACCGAACGCCGTGCCATGCGTGCTATCTGCGATACGCTGGTCGCACCTACATCGAGCAATCAAGGCTCACTCACACATTGGACTGCCTCTGACAGTCACTTGCTTGAACGCCTAGAAGAAGCCTACGAGAATATCGCCAATGAAGATGAAAAACGCGACCTCAAGTTATTGCTAGCGAGTTTTGAGAGTCGCTTATTCAATGGTTTAATCAGTGGTATCTGGAAACCATTGAGCCAGATGAGCCTCACTGAACGTGAGAGTATTCTTGATAGTTGGGCAAATAGTCGCTTTGAATTACGTCGTAAGGCATTTCAGGGGATTAAACGATTGGCATTGTTCCTTGCTTACAGCAATCAACCACATTTAGAGCGCAACCCTGCATGGGAGAGTTTTCAGTATGCTGGTGAGCGTGGCGCAGGCGATATTGAGCCGAGCATCGTCCCTTATCAAATTGCCAATAATCGTACTCTAAGTTGTGATGTGTTAATCATTGGCAGTGGCGCAGGTGGTGGTGTTGTCGCAGGTGAGCTAAGCGAAGCAGGTTATGATGTGATGGTCGTCGAAAAAGGCGATTACTATAGCGAGCAAGACCTGACAGGCAATGAGCATGACGCACACGACCAACTCTTTGAAAATCATGGCTCACTCACGACGGACGATACCGCGATGATTGTCCTCGCTGGCAAGGTTCTCGGTGGTGGCACAACGGTCAACTGGAGTGCGTCTTTCCGCACCCCTGAGCATGTTCTCAGCGAATGGACGAATCATTACGGTCTTAAAGATGCCAATACAGCCATCTGGCAACAGAGTTTAGATGCTGTTCATGAGCGAAGCCATGTCAATTGTGATGAGAGTTCGGCGAATCCCAATAATGCTGTTTTAGAACGGGGTTTGAAGCAATTGGGCTATCATGTCGATACGATTCCGCGCAATGTCAAAGGCTGTGAAGATTGTGGTTTCTGCAATTATGGGTGCTCGTTTGGGGCAAAACAAAGCACAGTCAAAACCTACCTGACAGACGCTTATCAGAGAGGCACACGCATTGTCGTCAAAGCCGATGTGCGCCGTGTGATGCACGAACAAGGCTCAGTGACAGGTGCAGTCGTTGAAGTCACTGATGATAATGGGCAGATTCAACTCGTTACGGTAAAAGCAAAGGTTGTCGTTGTCAGCGCAGGGACAATTCATACGCCAGCAATTCTCAAACGTTCTGGTTTGACTAATCCCAATATTGGCGAACATCTGCATCTGCATCCAACGAGTGTCATTTTCAGCTTATTTGACCAAGACATCATTCCTTGGCGTAGCGCACCTTTAACGCGCGTCAGTAAAGAATTCAGCAATTTGGGTGGCAACGGCTATGGAGTCACATTGGAAGTCGCCCCTGCTCATCCTGGTTTGACAGCAGCGACAATTCCTTGGCGTAATGCGACCATGCACAAAGCTATGCTCAAGGATATGCACAGAATGGCAAATCTCATTGCGATTGTGCGTGATTATCATGGTGGACGGGTCAAAGTCAATCGTTTTGGCGACCCTATACTCGATTATCGCATCAGTGACTATGATAAACGGCATCTACAACGTGGTATCCTCGAAGGCTTGAAAGTTCATTTTGCGGCAGGTGCAAAACGCATCTATGCAGCTCATGCGAGTGCGCCTGTCTTTGAAAATGATGGCAATCAATCGCGCTTTGTGCGTTGGTTACGTCAAGTCGAAGATTATGACATTCATCCCAATGCAACGCCCTTATTCAGTGCTCATCAGATGTCTACGGCACGGATGGCTGGCACGGCGCAACAAGGGGTCTGCAAGCCTACAGGCGAAACATGGGAAATCAACAATCTCTATGTGGCAGATGGGAGTTCCATGCCGACATCAACAGGCGTTAATCCGATGATGAGTATCATGGCGACAGCGCACTATATCGCGCAACAGATTAAAGCCCATATGGGATAAGCTATTTGATTACAGAGACATTTTCTATGACAGAACAAACTGAGCAAACACCGCCCACAATCGGCATCGACGGACAGCCTCTCATTGATGAGTATCAGGCGTACCGCAAATGGGGCGCGAGGATGATTATTGCTGGCTTCCTACTTTTGACGGTGAGTGCTGTCGTCAGCGCATGGTGGCAAGCCGAGTCGAATATCCCTATTGCAGATGACATTGGTAAGTTAGGAGTACATCTTTTGCTGGATGATGGGCGCAATCGCTGGGATAGCGACTTATGGACAGAACATATCGCCTATGCGGATGCCATTAGCAGTGAGAATGGCATTGCAGTTCAAGTCATCCGTAGTGATGATTTATCGCCTGAGCGTTGGCAACAGTATTTGGATTTAGCAGAGCAACATCAACTCACGCCTGTTCTGCGTTTAGCGACGACGTTTGATTTTGAGAATGGCTGGTGGACTGCGCCTACACCTGATGCCGATGGGTCGTATGTGACATGGGGAGAAAATTATGCGGACTTTCTCAACAGCTTGACATGGTATTCCGATCAGAAATATGTGATTTTGTTAAATGAACCCAACAACGGACATGAATGGGGTGGCAACCCTGACCCAGAAGCCTATGCTCAGTTTGTGGTAGGTGTTGCTTCCGTTTTGCGAGAGCAAGTCGAAGATATTGTGATTCTCAATGGCGCGTTCGACCTCAATTTACCGAATACGAACGGACAGCCTTTCCCCAACAGCAATGTTGTCCTAATCGATGCTAATACATTTTTAGAACGCATGGAAGCATCCGAAGCTGGTATTTTCAACACTTTTGATATCTGGAATAGCCATCCGTATCCACTGGATATTCGCGCTCATCCGAGTCAGCAAGTTTATCGCTTTGATGCTATGAACGGTGCAGAAATCACTGCCGAGACACCGCCTGATGGTATTTACAATCGAGGAATCAATGGCTATGAGTGGGAATTGTGGAAGCTAGCGCAACTTGGTTACGATAATACCCACTGGCAAATTATGATTACAGAAACAGGCTGGCGACACAATAACCCTGTGAACGCAGAATCAGCCGATAGTGCCCCTGATTATCCATCACCAGAGCAGATTGCTGACTTTTTCCAGTTGGCATTTATGGGAGATGAGGATGCAGACTATATCGGTTGGCTACAAGATGAGCGTGTGCTATCAGTGGCGATTTTTGCCCTGAATGGTGTCCATGATGAATGGAGTCATACCAATTTGCTACAAGTTGATGCCAATGGCAATATCCTCGGACAATATGCCCATTACGACGCATTAGCGACAATTGCCGACACTGAGTAGAATGAGATTATTCAGCCCAACATTGGAGCAACGATGCAATTCTACATTTTAGATGTCTTCGCGGAAGAAAAATTAGCAGGTAATCAACTCGCTGTGATTCGAGGCAACCCTAGTACAGACTTGATGCACAAATGGGCACAAGAGATGAACTACAGCGAAACGACCTTTATCACCAGCGACGAACCTATCAACGGTGGCTATAATACACGCATCTTCACGCCCGAAGTCGAATTTGAGTTTGCAGGGCATCCGACACTTGGCACGGCGTATATCGTGCGCGAAGAAATCATCGGTGAAGCAGTTGATGAAGTCATCTTGAATGAGAAAGTTGGGCAAATTCCTGTGCGCTTTGCGGATGATGGCGTGCTCTGGATGCAACAACAGCCTCCGAAATTCGGCACAAGCTATGATTTGCGCGAGATGGCTAAGGTACTGAATCTACTCCCTGATGAACTTGACGAGGAATTCCCAATTCAAGAGGTTAGCACAGGTAATCCATTCATCATGGTGCCGATTAAAACCCTCGATAGCGTTCAACGGGCAGAAGTCAATTTACCATTATTCAAAAAATTATTGAGTCAAAGCGACCCTATTCTAGGAGCAAATGCCCTCTTTGTATTTTGTCCAGAAGCCCTATCATCTGATAATCACATTCATGCGCGTGCGTTCGTGCATCTGCATGGCATCCCAGAAGACCCTGCTACGGGGTCAGCGAATGGATGTTTCGCTGGCTGGATGTCACAATATCAGTATTTTGGCAGTTCCACAGTTGATGTGCGTGTCGAGCAAGGTTATGAAATTAATCGTCCCTCGCTCTTATTCCTGAAAGCAGAACCCAAAAACGAGGCAATTTCTGTACAGGTCGGCGGGCGAGTACAACTTGTCGCGCGTGGAGACTTATTGTGACGATGCGTACCCGACGACGCTCACTGTTGGCACGGTCACTCTTGCTACATGGTCCGCATACGCTCAATTGGCAAGAACATATGTTACCGCTAGTGGATGAGCATCATGTGGTGATTGAGACAGTTGCAGGTGCAATTAGCATCGGCAGTGAACTACCACAATACACAGGTAAAGCACGCCTTGCCACTGAGCCGAGCTATCCGAAGATGACAGGCTACGAAAGTTATGGTCGCATCACGAGTGTGGGTAAACACGTCCCTGAGCAACTGATTGGCGAAAAAGTTATCGCACATTATGGACACCGTACCCATGCAATTTTGCCTGTCGATGACGTTATTTTCGTGCCATCGCGTGTGCCACCCCCGACGGCTCTTCTTGCTATTTTGACCTGTGACGTTGCCAAAGGAATCCGCAAGTTACACATCACCCCTGAACAACGGGTGCTGATTACAGGCGCAGGCGCAATTGGCTTGATGGCTATCTGGCTGTTGCGACGTTATGGTGTGCAGTCTATTCATGTCTTGGACATTGACGACAACCGTTGTCAGAAAGCATTGGACTTAGGGGCACAAGTGGCAACTCACCCTGCCGAAGCAGAACGTTGGATGGATGACTTTGACATCGGCATTGAATGTAGCAGTGCCGATAGTGCCTTCCAACTTTTGCAAACAAAGATGACCCACAACGGACGGATTGTGATCCTTAGTGATGGCAACTATGAACCTCTGACTTTATCACCTCATTTTCATCAGAAAGAGTTGGTGCTCCATGCCAGTAGTGATGGTTGGGATTATCATCAACATGCGATATGGTTTTGGCAACAGGTCGAAAAAGACCATTCACTAGCAGATACCCTCTTTGATGTGACGATTCCACACGCGGAACTCGTGCAGACATTTGCAAAACTCGCTCATGAGAGCATCAATCCTGTGAAGGTGCTGGTCAACTATCAAGTCGAGAGTTGGTAAGCTAATCAATTAAATGACGTTTGAGAGCCTCTGCCACAGCCGATGCGCGGTCAATCACATCCAATTTACGATAAATCTGCGAGAGATAGCTTTTGACAGTTGCTTCGCTGATGTGTAACTCACTAGCAATAACAATATTAGTCTTGCCTTGTGCAACCCGTTCCAAAATATGAATCTCGCGTTCTGAAAGCGATGTGCCTGTGCTTTCATCTTGTGGTAAGAGGTGGGCAATCGTCTCATCGCTGAAGGTCTTGCGCCCTTGCACAGCACGCCGAATCGCACGATACAGTTCTTCTCGTGGGGTATCTTTGAGCAAATAACCGACTGCTCCTGCCTGAATTGCAGCATTAATGTCATAGGTGGTGTTGTAGGAGGTCAAAACAAGCACTTGTATATCGGGGTAGGCTTGCCGAATACGTCGAACAATTTCTAGTCCATCTATTTCTGGTAAGCGCAAATCGCACAGCACAACGTTCGGCTGATGCTCATTCACTAAACGCAAGCCATCCTGTGCAGAAGATGCTTCACCAACAATCTCAAAATCAGCTTGCCCTGATAACATACCGATTAAGCCAGCACGCACCACTGGATGGTCATCAATCAACACTAAACGGATTATCATGGGCTTGCTCCCCACTTATAATACTAAAAGCAGTCAAAATTGTTGTACCTTCCCCACATTGACTATTAATTTTGAATGTTCCTGTCAGTGATTCGACACGCCGACGCATATTTTTGAGTCCGTTACCATCATGAATAACATTCGTGTCAAAGCCGATACCATCATCGGCAATAATAAGTTGAATCGCATCAGAGGAAAATTTGAGTGTGACGTAAACCTCAGTCGCTTGAGCGTGGCGACTAATATTAGAGAGAGCTTCTTGTAGGACACGCAAGGTGGCATGTTGTCGCTCATCGGATAGGACTTGCATCTGCCCTGCTTCCGTGAAGGCGATGTGTAAACCTGTACGTTCTGACCATTTGTGACATTCATCTTGGAGCATCGTCCGAAAGGCTTGCATATCATTCGCAGGAATTTGTAAATTCCAGATGACTTGTCGTGCATCGTGTAGGCTATCACGGGCAGCTTGCTTTGCTGTTTTCAGATGAGGATTATCCAAATCGCCTGTCGTTTCAGCCGCTTCAAGATGCGTCACCACGCTGATGAGGCTCTGGACAAGCGTATCATGCAAATCAGCCGCGAGACGTTCGCGTTCTTGGGCAATCCCTGCAAAACGTTCTGCGAGAGCCAACTGTGCGCGTGTCTCTTGCAGGTCATCAATCAGTTGCCGACGTTTATGACTTTGGTTGATAATGTCATTGATAAAGTAGCCAAGAATAATCGCCCCTGATGAGGTCATCAAAATGACCAATAACCAGACATTGACCATTTCTGGATATTTTTGACTCAGTAGAAACAAGACAAAGCTATTCAGAATGACTGCCCCGATAATTGCCTTGCGAAATTCGACATACAAAAATAATTGTGGAAATAACGCACTCAAGAGAGTGAAATAAACAACAGAGCCATAGGTTAGCACGCCCCAAATGCCCCAGCCAGTGAACAAATAGAGCGCGAGTTTGAATGGATGAGACCGCCATACTTTGGGTGGATAGATGATACTAAAGCTATACCACGCCATAAATCCGACGATTACGATGCCCCATTGTACACGATTGTACGAAGACAACTCCTCATTGATAACCATCAGAAATACTGCCAATACCAATAATCCCACTGTTGCGATGTGCCACAGTGGAATCCATTGTTCCCACATTTCTGAATTTTTGTTCTTAAAGAATCGTAGATACCAGCGCATCACACATCATCACATCAGCCATCATCATATAGGATGATTATATTCTCTAAGAGCCATCTTTGCTTTTGCGCTTAGAATCCCCCGACATCACAATCGAGAAAGCAGCAAATGCCAAACCAATCATCATAAAACCATAGATTTGTATATCAGCAGGTACGAAAAAAATATTAGTAAACGTTGCAGCAGAACAGACCAATGCGCCTAATGCCCACTTTTGCCCTGTTGAAAGTTGCATGATGTATTCCCTTTAACAAATTATTTAGCATCAATCAAAGCATAGCTGCTACTAAACTCGCTTGCATCCACCAAGCGGGTATCAAGAATAGCCAATCGTCTATTGACATCATAAAAGAGTGTAAAAACTGTGAACCTTATCGGGAACTCGCGTGTCATAATGGGTGAAAGTCACACATAGAGACAAAAGAGAGAGACAAACACACACATGAAACGTCATATCGTAATCATACTGAGTATCATCGCCCTATTGCTGATGAGCTTGGTCACAACTGCTCAAGAAAGTGGTGATTTATACTTCACCAATCAAGGGGATATTTGGGCGTGGAATCCAAGTATGAGCGCACCTGAACAACTAACTGAATGGGGATTCAATGGTAGCCCTGTCTTATCACCCGATGGCAGTCGCTTCGCTTATGCTTCAGTATCTACAGAAGCAGTCGAAAGCATTGGTGACCCCGATGTCGGGAGTTACTATGTTTTTGCTCACACCCCTGCCAACAACATTTGGGTAATGGAAACAGCAAATCGTGATTTTGAGCGTATCGCTGACCAAAGTGCAGGATTTCCTGTTTTGCGTGGTCTGCCTACATGGTCACCTGATAGCAACGAATTAGCATGGATTGAATACAGCATTGTCAATGAGGATACCTTCACGACACAGGCACAGTTAGTGGTCTACAATTTCAATACAGAGATTACTCGTGTTGTTAGTCTCGTCAATCTAGGTTTTCAAGATGCAGGGATTTCGCTTCCTCGTGTTCAATGGGGTGAGGGTGGTATCTCGTATCGCATTTTCACCTATGTTGAGTCAGGTGGTGTACAGCACCAACTGTATGTGGTTGACCCTGCCACAGGCAACACATCACAATTTATCCTCGTTGCAACAGATGACCCATTTGCTGATGTCGAACGAATTCCTTCTGACATCATTTGGGTTGACCATGATGGACAGTCAATGCTTGCGATTTTATACAATGATGGGCTGTGGACCTTACTCAATCCTGTTAATGGCACACAGGTTGAACTCGCGCAAGCACCATCGTTAGTGCCACGTAATGGGATTGGCGCACGCATCACACCTATGTTCGTCATCAGCAATGACTTTAACGAGATTCGCTGGCAAGCTACATCCACAAATAACATCACACGCGATTTGCAACACACATCATTTGGTTTGACTATGCGTGTACCCGCCATGTCACCTACGGGAGAGCTTGTCATCACGGTTGATGAATTCGTCTATGATTATCAACGCATTGATGGGGTCAATGACTCAGGGACAATTCAGGCTGTACCCCCTGCAACACCCTATATGAATCTTGAACTACAGACCACTGTCTGGACACCGATGCGCTGGGTGACCAATGGTACGGTTGGCGAACCACTCCCAACACAACCACCATCGACACCCAATACAGGGTCAACAGCTTGCCAATTACCAGAGCCGTTTGCATCAGGAGATTTCATCACCGTACAAGCAGGTACACCGAACAATGTTCGTGCTAATCCATCCATCAATGCAAACTATACCATCTCACTCTATGCTGGTGATTTGGTGAGTGTTCAAGGTGAGCCAGTCTGTGCTGATGGTTTCCGTTGGTGGAATATTTCTGGCGAAGGCGGTTTCTCTGGATGGACTGCCGAAGGCTCATCCGATGGTACAGAGGCTTGGTTGCTACGCTTGCCCCAATCACCATTTCTCAACACCTGTCCGCTTCCACCGAGATTGGCGCGTGGGTCAATTGGTATTGTGCTCGAAGGCGAGCCGAATGCCCTACGAAATAGTCCTGATATCAATAATTCGGATGTGATTGGTCGTATTCCAGCAGGGGGACAATTCGAGGTGCTTGGCAGTAGTCTATGTGGTGCAGATGGTCGCCGTTGGCATCCTGTCGAGTACAATGGGCAAACAGGTTGGACAGCCGAGGGTGAAGGCAGTACCTACTGGCTTGTGCCGTTGACGTTTTAACCACACCAGCAACTTGTAGAAACAATGCCTGCGTTATTCGCAAAAAAACTAGAATGGCTTCAATCCCTCTGTGAGATAACTCAATTCAATCAGAGGGAATTTCCATTTATTGTCACTCCACAGACCATTAACATAATTTTCAAAACCCATAAATCCACCCCAAAAGAAAATATTTCGTAGATAGTCAACAAAATAAACGGGTTGTGGCAGTCCAATGACCTGCCCATCAATTAGATTACCCTGCAATCGAATAGAAATACTATCGCCTCCACTTACACCTGCTTTATGGTAATAGTCAGGACAAAATGCAATAGCGTAGTCGTATGATTGACCATCGCTCACGGCGTAAGTAAGAACTTGATCGTATATAAATTCTGTAGGCATCCAAAATAACGGATCGGAGTAAATATCATTACGTTTTTGATTATTGTAAGTTGCTAATAGAGGATGATCGCCTACGAAACATACTATACCAATTAATTCATAGAACAAACGAAAAGACAGAGGCATTCTTCCAAATACTTTTTCAAGGTGAGGAATATATACTGTGGCAGTATCAGCAGGTGGCTCTATATAAATGTATTCACTTTCAGCAAACTTATAATTTAGTTTGATTAACTTCTTATGCAAGTTGTCTATGTTGAACCGAACACGATACATCAATTCATGGGCAACAGCCTCAGCTTCATGATAAATTTTGGGCGATAGCTCACTTTGACCAAGTTCTATCAGTTCATCCCAAACAGCTTTATATTCGCCTGTGAGATAGCGTTCTAGGTAATTCATAGGCAATCACAAAAGACGGACGAGACATGCTCGTCCATTCAACTATTAGCCAACAAACGCAGACCCTGGGAAAGTATGCGCGAGGGCTTCTGGCATAATGCTTCGAAAAGCTGCTAGACCATGTCCGCTACCGAGTTCTACAAATTTGTGGTCAATATCGCCACGATTGGCTTGCCGACGTTGCAAAATGCCCGCGAGGGCTATACTCGGTTTATAGAAGCGTGTCTGTAATTCATAACGTCCGACAGATTGGAAGATACGTTCAGGCAATAAACGGGCATTCTCAAAGCGGTCTGCATATTCAACGAGTTGCTGTTGCATCTGCCCTTTGCCGAGTGGTGGCGAGAGCATAATCAAATGGCTGAAGACAGCCGCATTCTTGAGGGCTGCATGAGCCGCCGCAATTGCTCCAACGCCTGTTCCACCAATACCGAGATTCGTGGCATCTACACGATACGTATCTTGCAAGAGAGGCACGAGTTCGGTCAGTAGTGAGGTATATTGCTTGTCATTACTGACGTAATCACGCATCCGTTGCCCTGCTGACCCACTTTCCATCATGGCGATTACAATTGGCTCAATCCGATTATGCTTAATCATGGCATCCGCAATGAACGGTACTTGCACAGGACCGACCATCCATTGTCCATCCAGTAGAATCAGCAAAGGATAGTCGCGCTCAGGTTCATCATGATACGCAGGTGGTGTATAGACCCACAAGCGACGATTGCTGAATTTCATCTGAATGCTGGTGAAATCATGCTCGTAAACCGCCCCATTCGGCACATTCGCCATTGATGCCCAATTCGGGAAAGGACGGGCTTGAGGCATACTAAGGACACTCACTCGTAGGTTACCATTGCTGACTTGACTCGGATTGAGGTCATCAGGTTGCCAACCAGCAATACGGTCAGCTAGATTGGTTTCGGTGCGTAGCGGTGTCATGGGATCATCGACTACAATCAGATAATCTAACAAATCATCTGGCTCAAAGCGACGTTGCACATACCACAAGTCTGTCCCCTCTAATTGTACCATTGGCTCAAAGGGTGGGTCTTTTTCGATAATATCAAGGTTTAGCGCAACCGTTTCGGCATTTGCGTCTTGATGAACGAAAGTCGCTTTGTTGCCCTCTATCCAAGGCCAACGCGGACGTTCTTTTAAGAGTTCAGTCACGAGTTGTTGCCGACTCACATTGTTGCTCAGTTGATTGGCTTCTTGCAAAAATTGCTGAAAGGAATCCCATCGTGGCATAGCATTTGCTCCGATTTGATTGTTAGTATTCGGTATATAGTCTATTGTAGCACTTGCTGGCTATTTGAGCATGTATTCTCTCAATTTGTGTTGCTTAATTGCTTACTTCATCAATATCTGTGAGTAATTGCTCTAAATCTGTGCCCCATGTGGTGTACTCACGCAAGAAATCACTCACTTGCAGAATATCATCGGGACTATCGAGCAAACAGCGTTGATAGACGCGCGTGCCGACAGTTTGAGCGCGTGTGGCAAAATCACGCACGTTAGCATTATCGCTATCCAAATGGCGTGTGAGCGACTCATAGAGGCTGATATAATTCGGACAATCTACAGTGCGGTCACGCTGGTTGTTGGTATCAATCATGGCGACAACATCAGCACGGATAAAGCGTAGAGGACTAGCTAAACCAATCGACGGCGTAGGTGTCATCGTCAAGGCAACTTGTGCTTCATCAGCCAACAATGAGAGCGTCAAGCTATCAAATTGCAGACTACCCGTTTCTAGATAAAGTGCAATAGTCCCCTGTGGATATAGGTTTGATTCATATGAAATGCGCGTCTCATCGGCACGAATCTCGAAAAAATCACCGATACCGCTAATGGTCAGTTGTGTGGGTAGCGTTTCCAATGTGCCGTTGACTTGTACTGTTTCCACACCATCAACCACATCGATAATCTGCCAATTGCGCGTTTCAGGAGTGAGCAAAAAGGCATAATAATTTACGCTATCAACCATGCGGAAAGCCACACCATAACGCGATGTTGTATCAACAGATGCAATATCAAAAGTTAGTTGGAAGCCATTGACTGCACCCACACGCAAAAATTCAAAAGGCTCTTCTTCACTGGCATTGATTAACAGTGCATCAAGGCTATCAGGTTCAGCGATAGCATCTACACCACTCAAAAATGGATATGAAATATCAACTGCTTCGACTGGATTCGCTGTCGGTGTCATCGTCGGTAAGGGTGTTTGTGTTGGCGTCGATGATGCTGTACTTGTCGGAGTGGCTGTGTTATTTGAAAAGAGATTCGCACCATCAGAAAATACCCCAAAGACCAATAACCCACCTAAGATAATAGCTGCAATCCCGACCATCAAGGCTAGACGCAACATATTCTGTGAGTCGGTATCTGGGTTATTTATAGTAGGTGGTGCTGCAATTTGCCGATGTTGTAGAGAGGCGAACTCTTGTAAATCAGATGATAACTTAGGGCGTAGTGCCTCATGCACATCACGGGCAAAAGTAATCACCGATTGATAGCGGTCATCAGGGTGTTTTGCCATCGCTTTATCAAGAATTTCGTTGAGTGCTTTCGGTAAGTCGCCACGACTGCGCGTGATATTGGGGATAGGCTTTTCTTTATGTTTACGGAGCAAATCAGCTTCACGCTCAGCAGTTGTTAAACCTGGCTCAGGATTAAAAGGACGTTTACCTGTTAACATCTCATAGAGCAAAATACCACAGGCATAGATGTCAGAACGATGGTCGGCTGTCCATGTTTCGGCTTGTTCAGGCGACATATAGGCTATTGTGCCTGCGCCCTCAATATATGTCCCAGCCGCGCTTGTGATGCCTAAATCGGTCAGGAAGGTTTGCCCTGTTTTGCGGTCAATTAGAACATTGCTCGGTTTAATATCACGGTGGACAAAATCATCACGATGAATCGTATCTAAAGCACGTGCCATCTGCACGAAGACACGTACCACTTCATCCAATGGCATGGGTGTATTTTTCTTCTGCGCCAATTTCAGGACTTCTGACAGCGCAAAACCATCCACAAAATCCATGATGATATAGCTATAGCTTGGATGCTTAACGAAGCGATAGAAGCGCACAATGTTAGGATGTGCCAGCGTCTGCATACTTGAGGCTTCTTCCTCAAAGTATTCCACGAGGTAATCCAGATTGTGATATTCATCTTTTAGGAATTTGAGTGCAAATTCGTGCGGTGTGCCCTCTTCTTTTGCGCGATAGACACATGCCATTCCCCCTGCGCCAATAAACGCTGTCAGTCGATAGCGGTTATCTACCATCGCACCAACATAATAATGCTGGCTCTGACATTGTTCTTCATGTGCTGTAACCATCAAGGTCTACTCTGCTTTCATATGACGCAGGTCAATACAATGTATGTTCACCATTATTTTACTCATGTCTCAAGAATATAACAATAAGTATGACAAGTCGCCTAGCCAATTAGTCGTGTTTCATAAACGATTTAATCAGTAGAAAAACATATCATTCACACGACAGTGTATAACAAAAAATATAACAAAATATAAATAAACACCTTAATCACACGAGAAAAAGCATCATAAGTTGGTCTGAAAATTGTAATGGTGGATGATTCTATTATGCAATTTTCATCAAGCGACAGTACACTGCAAGTAACAGCAAGCGAGACGGAGTCAGTGTGGCGCACCGTAGACCTATTGGATAGCGTCCCTGAAAATAATGACGATGAATGACCCTAAAGTTTCTGAATTGACTGTGAGCCAATTGCGCGACCTCATCAAAGCAACTGTTCAAGAAGCTATGATGGAAGTGCTGATTGAAATTAACACCATCGCAGAAGCTGAGGCTGATTTATTAGCAGAAGCAGAAATCGCGGATTACTTGCGTTCCTCAATGCAAGGCTTACCTCTCGGTGATTTTGGTGCATCATCACCATTGGATGATTGAGACATTACAGCATTGACGAAGTGAGCAGACATCATATCTGGCTAAAACCAGATGCTAGTACACAACCAATTTAATTTTCGTGGTTTCTTGCTGGCGGACAAGGCATGCCTTGTCCCTACGATCCTTGATTTTATTGAGTCTGTGTAGGGTTGAGGCATGCCTCAACCGTTTATATTTTCGCATTAACTTTTTTAGTCGTGTACTAGGACAACATTTACTGAAATCATATATCTGATGTAGATGACGACAGAAATCCTGATTATTTCTCGCCCATTTTATCAATCTTGGCGAGGGCATCCCCAGCGGCACGGCAGAATAGTTTCAAAATGCCCATGTCGCCTTCTGAGAATGGTTCATCCCCTGGTTGATTCAGCACTTCGACTAAACCATAAATCTTACCATCGCCAATGAGTGGTGCAGCAGCAATTGATTGTGTCTTGAACGAAAAACGATTATCGACCTCTGTGTAAAAGCGTTGATCGCGTCGTACATCGCGCACCATCGTTGCCTTTGCATTCCGAATCACCCATCCAGCGATGCCTTCTGTTCTAGGGATACGATGCCCTGTTAACTCATCTGACAGCTCACCTTGGACAATCACAAATTCAATCTGGTCTTCATCTTCATCGACTAATGCTAATGTACCATCAGGTGCATTCAAAATTTGCATGGCACTAGATAATGTCTCTGCTAAGAAGTTCATCAATTCAGAATCATCTTTGAAAGCATCTGCCGAATCATACAAGCGATCCAAGGCTTGCACGAATGTCCGCAAGCTGTGGAGTTCTTGCTTGAGGCTATCATTTTCGCCTTTGATGCGTTTAATCTCTTGTGTGCGGAAGTTATTGGGATTGAGCGGATTCATAATCTACCTCGTATCAACCTCTTGATTAGCTTGATAGTTCTATTATAAAGAATCTTAGTATTTGAGGTAGAAATATTGTACAAATTGCTGATAAATGTTGTGGTTTGGTTAGGAAGTAGCGCGTCTTGCCATCAGCGATTCATAGTGCTTTGAAGATAAAACAATGCTCGTCAAAATTGCTAATACACGACCGATACGACCCTGTGAGGTCAAGCCTATCGCTTTCCAGAAGTATCGGCGTGCAGAAGGGGCATCCCCATTACGCCAATGAATCATCGCCAACTGATGCCATCGCCCTGCTTCAAATTGATTGTACGCTGCATCACTGTAACATGCCCGTCGTGATGGATAGTCGCGTGCATATTGCGTTGTTTGTAAGCGTCCTTGTGCCATCAAGAGTGCATCTCGGCTGAGGGAATCCGAACGCATACGATAATAAGTCAGCACATCGTGAATGCCCATTATCGGATACTGGTCAGCGAGGCGAAGCAACAAATCCCAATCTTCTGCACAGCGTTGGTCAACATCTGCACGATACATCCCAACGGCTTCTAAAGCTGATTTTCGTACGAGTAAGGTGCTTGTCTGTAAAGGACTACCGATGTGATTCAATATTTTGCAGAAGAGCGCAGTTGTCTCAAAATAATGGTCAAGTGGTTCAGGGTCACGCTCAGTTATCACTGCCCCATCATTGGAGATAGCTTGCATTAATGTATAGACCAGTGCGACATCAGGATGGGATTGCAAAACAACCAAAGAACGTGCCACTTTTTCTGGATGCAAGACATCATCACTATCGCAAAATTGGATAAACGCGCCATTAGCATTTGTGATACCTGTGTTGCGGGCAATAGCAGGTCCTTGATTGCTCTGTTGAATTAGTCGGATAGCATCACCATAAGATTGTACGATTGCGACAGTATCATCGCTTGAGCCATCATCAATCACGATAAGTTCTATTGCTTGATGAGTCTGTGCGAGGCAGGAATCGATCGCTTGGCGGATGTAGCTTGCGCTGTCATAGGCTGGCATCACAATACTGACTAAGGGTGTCATGGACGACGTGCCTCAATCACCAGTGTTTCGTATTGATTCATGGCTTCATTGCCAATCACGCGCCCGTGTTGCTCAATGTTCTGCAAATGAGGGTCATCACTTTGCCCTGAACGATATTCTTGACAATCTACAAAACCGACTTGTTCTAGCAAGTTGGCAAGCGTCTGATAATCATAGATAAACACATGCGACCATCCAAAAAAGATTTTATTGATGACAAACGCAGGATTGTATTTTTCCGCTTCTGGTAAAAAATTGTCAATTGTCCATTCGATATAGGCTTGAGCATCAGGCGATGGATTCTGGTCATAGACGGCCAATGAGCGCACTAAATCGGGCGTAGCAAGTCGAATCCGCGCATCAGATTTCATGATGCGAAAACATTCTTGAAGCATATGCGTGGCTTGCACATACGTGATATGTTCAATCATATGCTCACTGAAAACATAATCCACACTATGACTCGGAATCGGAAAATCTTGCGTCACATTGAGATGCACTGACCCTGTTTTGATGGGTTGTAAGGTCGTGTTCAACCAACCATCAAATACATTTGGTCCTGCGCCGAGATGAACTTTAGCTACTGGGTGTGTTGCAAGGTATGTTTTGATTTTTTGCGGTGCAGTTCGCCGATGATTCCACTGTCGTGTCAGCCAGACCATCCGCTTAATCGGTTTCAACATTGCCACCCATCTCCGAATCTTTAGTGTTTGTTCATACTGTGCTATCTAAATGTTGGTTATCATAGTGCAAAATCAAGTCAGGTCAATTGTTCTCGCTCATGCGCCTTTTTGTCTCCAGTCTTATCATTGTATGGTTTACCCTACTCACATTGACGATGATTAGCATCAAACTACCGCTCAACAATATCTGTGGAGCATACCCTGCACTTGAATTAATCACGGCTGTTCGGGCACAACGCACCGTGTTCGACTGGCGCACAGGCAACCTATGGCAACATCCCTTTACACCGTCTGCGTATTGGTTTTCGCCTGATGGACGCTATCATCTGACGCGCCCTGACAATCATATTGTGATAACCGATACCCAAACAGACGAGCGAGTTAATTCCCTCGAATTGCAGACTTTCGTCAATTTAACGTGGACAGAAGATAGTCAGAGTATCTTGATATGGGAATATTTAGGTGATTCTGCTCAGAACCAAGTCACCAGTTTGGATATGGTAACAGGCGCAATTCGCTTCCAAGAACAATACGACACTGAGTTACGCTGGCGACGACAAGACCGCCGTAATACAGATTATCTCTATTCTCAGTTGATACTCCCCAGTGACAATCTACAGTATGGTGTTCAATTTTTGGATACAGAAACAGGCACAATCACACAATTTGAGCAACCAACACAATTCCTTTATCATTGGTCGCGTGATGGTCGCTATGTAGCATCGGTCTATCGTGAAACCATTCAAATCATTGACCCTGCTACAGGTGATTATCATCCTAATTTTCCACAGCCCATTGCAGGGGATGACATCCAATGGCAAGCAGACGACGCACTGTGGTTCAATCGCACACAAGATGAGCAAACGAGCATCTGGCAAGCCCATTTAACTGATGGCATATTAACACAAACACTTATCGACGCTGAATTAGAAGCAATCGCTCCCAATGGCGAATGGGCATATATCTACGACCAGACCTTAGATGATATGGCATTAGTTCATCTGGCATCAGGGCAACGCCACGCCTTTAGCCTTATCCATGATGGGCGACGAACACGCAGTCATATTGATTTTTCGCCTAATAGACGTTGTGCTGTTCTCCAAATTAATGATATGCCACAAGGTGAGCGTCTCTTGATATTTGACCTTATGAATGTGCGTGTACTACGAGAAGCAATTATTGTGCGCGGACAATTTAATGATTTGCTGTGGGTGACGCATGATGAAATCCCTATTGCCGATGGTCGTCCTTGAGTGCTAGAGTATTCGTCCACTGATTCGCTCATCTATTCGGAGGATAACTATGGGAACACTCTACATCGTCGCAACCCCAATTGGGAACTTAGAAGATATGACCTTCCGTGCTGTGCGAATCCTCAAGGAAGTACAACTCATCGCTGCTGAAGATACACGAACATCACGGGTTCTGACCAAGCACTTTGAGATAGACACACCCATGACCAGCTATCACGAATACAACAAACTCACCAAATTACAAGCAGTCTTTGACACACTCAAATCAGGCGATGTCGCCCTCATCAGTGATGCAGGGACACCAGGCATCAGTGACCCTGGTTATGAATTAATTCAAGAAGCGATTATACGTGGCTACTCTGTTGTGCCGATTCCTGGGGCGAGTGCTGTCATCACGGCATTGGTGGCATCAGGCTTAGCGACAGATAGCTTTATGTATTTGGGATTTTTGCCCAAGAAACAATCTGCACGCCGCGACCTCTTCCAGAGTTTGAAGCATGACCCGCGTACCCTGATTGCCTACGAAAGCCCCCATCGCGTAGCTGACACACTCGGTCAGATTGCGTCAGTACTCGGCGATACACGTCAAGTTTGTATTGCGCGTGAAATGACCAAAAAGTTCGAGGAATTTTGGCGTGGTACAGCTAAATCTGCTGCTCAACATTTCAGTCAGGAAAACCCTAAAGGCGAAGTCACTCTCTTGATTGAAGGGGCAAGTGCTCCTATGAATTGGGATAAAGCGACTGTTCGGGCAGCTTTGGACACCAAGCTAGATGAAGGTCTATCCTTGTCACGCGCTGCCAAAGAAGTCGCTGCAATGTCTGGCTGGAAGAAGAGTGCTGTCTACGAATTAGGTTTAGCCGATTAAGATCTCACGGATGGTTCAAAACCATCCGCTACACTCAAAATGGGAAACCCACTGAAAGGGGTTCATAATCAGTGCCTTGAACGCACGTCCCAAGACAAGCTAGCCATATGTTTTGAACATATGGCACGAGATACGAGTAAATTCAGGGGTCGGGGGGTCTAAAATGGATACAAGGT
>JBCCSC010000078.1:0-19581 GCA_039200705.1 Chloroflexota bacterium | reverse complement strand
TGATAGTATATCATGAATGATATATTGGAAAACTGACAATTTGAATTATGCTAAAGACTACAATTTAATTATAAAGCAAATTTACATTCAGATTCTTAAGTTTACTAAAATATAAGAACTACTTGCGAATATAATTCGTTTTATGGTATACTACATAAACATAATAAGTATACCACAATTCTCTATTTAGGATACTTTATACATTCATTTTTATACATTTTTTTCAAATTTGTCATTTTTAGAAAGTATAAAACAAATAAAGAAGGTGTCAATAGATAAACGGAGTAATGAATATGTCTTACCACAGAATTGCAACGGATATCAGCTTATACAGCAAGTACGAGAATGTGTTCAAAGAACTTGAAGTTGAGTTCAACGCTAAGTTCAGAGGTTTCGACCTACGGCAAATGCCTGTTGGTGTTCTGGCTCAGCAAAGTGTTGTAGTGTCTTCGATTGCCTCTACATTACAACTACCACAAGATGACATTCCCTCGGAATTAATTATTATTGTAGACCAAAAACTTAAAAAGGTTAAATATTGTAGTAATACTGTACCGCAAAAGATAACGGAACTTATCTCAATCATTCTTCAGTTATTCGAAGATAATAACTGAGAATAAAGAATTTCTGATTTCCATTGTAGCGATAAAGATGTGGGGAATTTCTGAATAATAGTTTTTAAGGAAAAAGCGATGGTCACGCAAGTACAACAAAATTTCGAGGATGCGAAGCAACGCATCAAAGAACAAGTACAGTCTAGGAATATTGAGCAACGAGAAAGTCCACCACTAGTTGGCATTGTTGGTACTGGGCTATCTGCCCTCATCAGCGCGTTCATCCTGATATCATTTGGCTATCGGGTTGTGCTATTCGGTAAGGACAAATGGATCGGTGGACGAATCCTAACTTGGCGACCCTACGATAGCTATCCTCAACAATTCGCAGAAGCGGGTCTGATGCGAATATCATCAAGTGCGCATCCCGAAATGACCTTTTTCATTAAGGACGTTTTTGAGCTAGAAACGATGCCTTTCCACTTAAATAAGCGTTTAGTGTTACCGACTGGTATGATTGACATTGAGTTAAGTAGTTATAAGGATTGGAAGCCTCTTCTCTCTTCCAATGATACACAGCACCCTAGTGAACTTGTGAAGCGAATGTATAGAGAGTTAGATAACGTTTACAATGCAGGTGGAGTACAAGCACTCATTGAGTTGGCTGAAGAGGAAAGCAATCTCAGTTGGACAAAGAAATTTTACACTGATAGGACAGCACATACATTGTTGTCTTACTTGGGAATCGAAGCACGGAGTCACCTTAGCGTCATTGAGTCATATTTGCACAGAAAAGTCGGGCACTATCGTGATTTATACTACATGACAGATGGATCGGATGCTTTGGTCAGGGCACTCGTCAATGAATTAGAGGCTTCCGATGTCTGCATTTACAGTGAGGCAACAGTAAATGCTATCCACAGCAGAGCTAATGATATTGAAATGAATATATCATATGACAATGATAGCATAGACAAGCCCAATGCTATCATTGTTGACCATGTCATTGTGACAGCACCTCTTCCTGCAGTTAACCGTATCACTATTACTTGGGATAATGAGCCAGCCTTTGAATTTTCGCAGGCAATCGAAAAAACACACTACACTGCAGGATTAAAAATATTAGCGATGCTCAATTCGGAATTCATAAAACACTGGAAGATGAAACCAGGTCAGCAGATTTCGACAATGAAGGGATTACATGTGATTGTTTCGCCAGCGGGACAACATCGTTCAAATTTTTTGTCTACGATATTGAATTATACATGGTCTGAGAATGCCGATAAAGATCGTAACAAAACTGAGCAAGAACAATTGGAATACTTGATCAAACGATTAACAGAAGAAATTGCACCTTTTAAGCATGAGTGGATTGACGAATACTTCATTGCAGATTGGAGTAAATTATCCGAAGGTATTGGACCAGCTTATCATATATACGATTTTAATCATTTATGGAATTTAAAGAGACGAAGTAACCGAATAATATTGGCAGGTGATTGGGACAGTTATGTAAATCGTCGTTGGGGGGAAGCATCAATGAATTCAGCGATTAAAGCCTGTGCAAGTATCATCTTTGATGAACCTGATTTTACCATGCTGATGAATGAATGATTTTAGGCAGTGGAATCAAAGCTATCTGTAAGAGGTAGTTAAGTGTGGACTGCACAGGACTCGAACCTGTAACCTTCTCGACGTCAACGAGACGCTCTGCCAGTTGAGCTAGCGGTCCGTATTGATTTGTACGTAATAGTATACACTGTCGTGTGATGAAAGCAAGGGTTATATCTCTATTTGAGCGAAGTCATCAGGGAGTAGGGCAGTGAAGGTTCGCTCAGAGAAGTCGTCGCTAGCTGGTAAGGTTATCTGATGCGCGTGCAAGTAAAGGCGCGAATAAGCATCGGCAGTAGTGCTGTAGATACGGTCACCTAAGATGGGTGCATCGTAGTGAGCAAGATGAACACGCAACTGATGTGTTCTACCTGTTTGTGGATAGAGGCTCACTGCTTGATAGTTATCGTGAGGAGATTGGGCTTCATAGTGTGTCATCGCTGATTTACCACCTTGCGTGACGACTTTCATGCGGTTGCGTTTGCTATTTTGGGGTGCGAGACGCGCATCAATAAGTCCTTCGGCTTGCAATTTATTAGGATAGGCGACGAGGGCTTCGTAGCGTTTTTTGACAGTGTGTGCTTTGAAGGCTATATCGAGGTAACGATTGATGGCTTTGGTGCGTGTCAGCAGAATTACACCTGACGTATCTCGGTCTAGGCGATGGAAGAGGGTCACATCACCGAATTGTGCCTGTACCATCGAAAGTAAGTTTGCTTGTTGAGTGTATTTTGTCCCCTGAGAGAGTAGCCCTGCGGGTTTGTTGACGACAACTAGATGCTCATCTTCGTGAAGCAACCACGCCATATCAAATTCACTCGGTGTTTCGGGGAGTGCTTGTGGTAGCTGATGAAGTGTGATTGTGTCACCATTGTGGACTTTCCATGAATTGAGCCAGACTGTTTTATTATTGACAGTGACTTGCCTATCTTGGAGCAGTTGATTAATCGCTTTGCGTCCGACACGAGGTAAATGTTGACGTAAGACACGGTCAAGGCGCGTTGGCTTTTTTAATCCATTGATAGTGACGGTGTGCTTGGTCATGGAACTAGAATTATCCTATATAGAGCATTTGTGCAGTATTGTAATGGAATATAGACTTCAAATTAATTGTCGTCAGTGTCATTTTGAGATATTGTATGATGAGATAGAATTACTCGTTAAGTGCACTAAAGGATAACTGTGCCGACAAACAATCGTTTACTCCACACACGCATCAGAGAAAATATTGAAACTGAGTTACCGTCAGAAGAGGTGATTCACCATTTACGAGAGCACACACCGCAGGGCTTTACATTCAAGGCATCGGCTGTGAACTCTGATGATACAGCATTTAGCATGTTGCGTGGCGATATTGACATCACAGGTCGGGTGATGCGTTGGCAGGGAACAGGCTCTAATGTGCGTTTGACTGGGCATGTCAATATAAAAGAACCTAAGCGACCCTCTCAGTTCCGCGTGACAGGGACCATTTTGATTGTTTTTACTGTGATTTACTTAACCATTGCCTCGATGTTGCTACAACCAATCAACTTCTTTGTTGCATTTGGGATTTGGTTTCTGTGTTCGGGTGCATTGACTTTCATGAGTTTATCGCGCTTTTGGGAAGACGATAAAATGGATGAGCGTTGGCAAGCTCAGCAAGAACTCGCAAACATCTTAGATACAGTATTTTATCCTATTAGCGAACAACGTGTTGAGCATGACAGACGAGTGACACAAGAGATTGAACAACTCATCCAAGCATCATCCAAAACAAATTCCTTCCAAAACCTTGATTTGTAAAGCATGATAGACCTCCCAGAACAACTCGCATACCTCAAAAAAGCGCAATGGCAAGTCGTAAACGATGGTAAATCGGATGCGCTGGTTTATCTGATTGAGACGGTCAATAGTATACAGTATCTCAAAGTGACAGATAAAACGTCACGGATGCCTGTCTATGAAGATTACAAGCGTTTGCGGTGGCTACAGAATAAAATTCCAGTTCCTGACATCATGGACTATGCTGAAACAGGAACACATCAATTTTTGCTGATGAGTGCGTGTGCTGGTTTGCATCCTTTACATGATGATTTGGCGTGGGAGGCGGATAAACGGACTAAATTATTGGCAGAAAATGCCAAACAATTCCATGCGATAGATGCAGTTGATTGTCCGTATCATGTATCGTTTGATGAGCAGATAGCTATTGCGCGACACAATATTGATGCTAAGCGCATCGACTTGGCTTATTGGGAAGAGAACCGCTATCCACAAACAATCGAAGATGGGTTTGCAGAACTAGTATCGCTCAAGCCAGCTGAAGAAGACTTTGTTGTGACACATGGGGACATGTATCCCGTGAATATGCGCGTAGATAGCAACACAGGACAACTCACAGGCTTCATTGATGTTGGACGTTGTGCTGTCGCTGACCGTTATACTGACCTTGCGCTGATTGTGAATGCCATCGGCTGGCATTTGGATGATGACGCAATTGATAATTTTTTCAAGCACTATGGGATTGTACCTGATAAGCAAAAGTTAGCGTTTTACCGATTGCTTGATTTTTTTCTGGGCTGATTAAGATGATAAGCGGACAGAGCGTGCTCTGTCCCTACGCAAATCTTATTATGCTTCTTCGCGGACAGCATTGACAAGTTGCTCCATGTCGTCGTAGCTCAGTTGACCGATGTTCATATATTGGATTGTGCCATCTTTATCGAGGACGAAGGTCACAGGTGCACCAAAGACACCATAGCGATAGCGCACTTCTGAATCGTAATCCATGACGGTTGGAATTCCTAGAAATTCGTATTCAGCGAAAAATTCACGCACTTGTTGGTCAGTCTCATCAAAGTTAACTGTGAGCCATGTGACATCATCTGGTTGGTCGGCGATAAAATCGAGGAAATCTGGCATTTCTTCAATGCAGGGTGGGCAAGTCGTCTGCCAAAAATTGAGGAATAAGATTTTGCCCTCGTAATCACTGATGCGAACAGATTGTCCGTTGAGGTCAGTGAGTTCAAATTCGGGGGCTTGGCTATTGATGAGGGTTGCAGGGTTGGTGTTCTCGAAAACAGCATTGATATTAGGTGCACGTTGGGATTGCATATCCATTGCGACCATTCCTAAAGCTGCGATGATAGACAGTAAAGGTACAATCAGGAAGACAACCAAGACAGGGTTAATTCTGCCTTCTTCAATTGGTTGGGAGATGGGTGTAGTTTCTTCTTGTTGTGATTGTTGATTTTCGCTCATGTAACGGAAACTCATTTACTATAACGACAGAATTGTGTTCATTATAATCAGCACATGTTACAGAATACAGAGTTATCGCTTAGCGTTGGGTGCAATTTGCCATACCTATGGTTGCCCTACGTCAAGTACAAAGTCTGTGAGTTGATTACTATTGCTTCTATGATTTGCCGTATTGATTTACTCGACACTAGGAAAATTGTATGTCCAAGCAGAAAGTCATCGGCTTAATTTCTGATACGCATATGCCTGACCGTTGGAAAACCTTGCCTGAGCGCGTTTTTGAGCTATTTGCAGATGTTGACCTTATCATCCATGCAGGGGATGTTGGCGAGTTATGGGTGCTTGACCACATCGGAGAGATTGCGCCTATTGTTGCTGTACATGGTAATGATGAACCTATTCATACACAGTCAGCAGTCCCTTTTCTACAAACACTGAGTATTCTTGGACATCGCATGGTGATTTCGCACGCACATTATCCGAACCGTGCGGAAGAAATGGCAAGCCGTACCAACGATTGGGAATCAAAATTTGAGCGTCGAGCAACGTTTGCAAGTTCACTCGGTGCATCTATCTGCATTTTTGGGCATACACATATCCCGATGTTATTGACTTACAATAATATTTTGCTGGTGAACCCTGGCGCAATTGCATCAGGTAATCCTTGGACACGTCAAAAAGTGCAGACAGTCGCCAAGATGACACTCACATCTGAGACAACTCCTGAGATTGATTTTTACGACCTCGCCACAGGTGATTTGCATACACCGCATTACAATTCAACAGGATTCGTCGAAACAAGCGAAGTATATTATGGGGTCATCTTTGAGGATCATTTTATGCCGCATCGTGAATGGATATGGTATCACTTACGTCCATTGGATATGCGCGTGCATGAGGTATTGCTCACGATTTGTCATGAGGTTTGGGCTGGTGAACGGGACATGGTGACAACGCAAGCCCTGATGGAACGCTTCAAAACGATTGATACACCGTCAGTGCAAGAGGCGTTAGAAGGCCATTCGTATTTTTCGCAATATCTGTGAGTTAATTCTCATTCAAGAAAACACGTAATTGTATCAAGGCTTCATCTGCAGTGATGCCGTCTCGATGCCAATCCCATGTATGATTATCGGCAGATGCAACACCGCTGTTTATCATTTTGGTTGGCTTCCATAAGACAATGTGATTGTCTGTGAATGGTGCGTAACGTCGAGGGTCAGAAATACCCATGACCATCGCTGTTTTTGCGCCACTAGCGGCTGCAAGATGCGTCAAACCTGTGTCATTGCCGAGATAGAGTAAGGCATTTTTTGCTAGTGCACCAATCTCAGGGAAGGATAGTGTGCCAGCAAAGATAGTCGCAGGTGTGGTCAATTGTGCTTGGACAGTTTCTAAAATAGGCTGGTCGTTCGGTGCACCAAGTAAAATAATATTTGCGTTGTATTCAGCAGATAGAGCATTGGTGACTGTTGCAAAGTGCTCAGGTAGCCAACGTTTGCTATCCAAGACCATACCTGGATTACTGCCTCCTGCGGGATGAATCACAATATAGAATTCTGTGATTGTTGCTTTAGCTAATTTGGCTAATAATGATGCTTGGGCTTCTGGAAGAATCGGCAAATTGACACGGTAGCCTGTTGTGTCGATGCCAAGTTGCTTGGCGACATTCAAGTAAATCTGCGCTTCGTGCTCAGGATTCGTTGGATTAACATCATAACGATGGGTATAACCAAATCCACGTCCGTTGCTGTTAATGCCTGCGCGAATCGGAATGCCACTCAGTAGCAGAGCAAGACTCATCAAGGGTGAACGTACTAGCGAAATCGCGCAATCAAAATTGCCTTGACGCAATTGCCGAACAAAATGGACAAATCCTGTGAATGATTTAACGGGCATCGCTGATGCACCTGTATCGAGAATGACATCGACAGCAGGGTGATATTGGATAGCTTCGATTGACCAGCCTCCGACGGCGAGAGTGATATGCGCTTCGGGATAAGCATCACGCACCGCCGATAGTGTTGCGGTGGTCATCACTACATCACCGATGCAACAGGGGCGAATAATAATTAGTCGCATGATTTGTTGCGAACTCCTAGTCTTTTTTCAAAGAATTGCATTGGGTGTCGTGTACGCCACCCCTACTACACGTTTCATTTTCTGGTAGAAAGTTTAGCGGAAAATCACCGCTTGCAGTACGCCTGAACCACGCCTGACCGATGATTGCTAGAGATGTATTTATTTTGGGGCATAATAGTTCTATCTCGACCACGTAATCATTGGAGCAAACGATGAAAAAACTGTTTTTATTGATGTTGATTTGTATGATAGCAACGGTTGCCTCTGCTCAAGAAGCGGATGAGCCAGTGAGTATTGATAATTACACTGCTGATGTGCTCACCTTATTAGATGAACTCGAAAGCAAGGGCATCATTCCATCTGGTGCAGAAGAAGCCTTCGTACAAGGCGATTCTGTTTTTGGTGGCACAGACCCACAATTTAGCACTTTTGCGCTCAATAATGACGCATCGAATGTGGTGATGGGTATCACGCTGACATTCACACCAAATAGTGATGAACTCGAATTTTGTGCAATTGCCCTCCGTGCTCAACGAGACGAGCAAAATCAGATTAATGATGATAGCAATGTGACGACAATTCGCTTGCTGGAATATTTGGCGGTGGGTGTTGATAATGCAGGGCTGACTTTCACATTTGAGCGTGGCGATAGTGCGTCATCTGAGCTTGCCTTGAGTGAGGACGCAGTTGACCTGACTGAGACGGTTTATCTATTAGCGGTGGTGCTGGATGACCAATTGACTGTCTACACCAATGGTGAGCTAAGTATCGTAGAGTACGATGTGACATTAGATGCTGGGGCGTTTGCGTTTCTCTATGCAGGGGCAGACGAAGAAACTCAGTGTGAGACTGATATTATCTTCGCTTACACTTTCAGCGATGATGCTGTCGATGCTTGTACCATTCGTAGCAATCGGGCGGTCAATCAACGACAAGCACCAAGTACCAATACAGCCATTGTGACACAACTCCAACCAGAGGAAGCTATTGAAGCGATTGGGCAAATCGTCGGGGATGATGGCTTTACATGGTGGCAATTAACGGATGAGTCTTGGGTGCGCGATGATGTGGTTATCACGGCTGGTTTTTGTCGGGCATTGCCTATTGTGACACTGGAAAACAGTTGAGCAAAAACCTATCTGGTAGCATCTATGCTTCACGCATGTCAACTAAAAACGACCCACTGCGATAGTAGGTCGTTTGTGTTTTACTGCTTGTGCGTCTTAGCGATTGATAGTAATCGAGTCTTCGCTGTTGACGGCATCGTATGGAACATCACCACCACTGACACTACTCACGTTGAAGGTCATGGAGGTCGTTACGCCTGTTGTTGTGATGCTACTGTTGATGGAGCATGTACCGCTTGAGGTAGTTGTACATGAACCACTACCGTATGCGCCGTATGAGCCATTTACCGTAACACCACTGACAGGTTGACCGTTGTTATCCGTTGCGGTGACGGTCACGATACTGCGCCAGTAGACCCAGAAACTTGCAGTTGAGCCACTGAGGTCAATGGTGAAGGAATCATCATTTGGTGGTGGCGGTGGTGGGTCAGTCACAGTCACGGATTGGGTATCGCTATCGGTTGCGCCATCATCATCAGTGACAGTTAGGGTCACATCGTATGTGCCTGCGGTGCTATAGGTATGCCCAGGATTTGGTCCTGTTGCGATGCTACCATCGCCGAAGTTCCAGTCATAGCTTTGTACTGTGCCATCACTATCGGATGAACCAGCCCCATTGAAGCCACAATCCAAGTCGGTGCAACTATAGGTGAAGGACGCTGTTGGTGCTTCGTTCGGTGGTGGCGGTGGAGGAACATCCACGCTAACTGTTTGAACTTGGGTATCGGTTGCGCCATCATCATCGGTGACGGTGAGGGTCACATCGTATGTACCTGCTTGAACATAGAGACGGCTGGTTGTTGACACATTACCAGCAGATGCACCATCGCCGAAGTCCCATGCGTATGTTGTCACATTACCATCACTATCGGATGAGCTTGTACCATCAAAAGTACAATTCAAGTCAACACAGTCATAGCTAAAGCTAGCGGTTGGTGCTTGATTTTGTGGTGGCGGTGGAGGATTGCTACCAACATAGGTTGGATTGAAGAGGCTAGTATCTGATAGGTCTAGCAGAGACTCTTGGATGCCATCGCCACTATCATCTGTCCAATTGAAGTTCCCTGAATTGACCAATGTATCACGAATCGCTTGAACATCGGCTGCATTGTTCGGGCTATTTGACCCACTTGCGAGGAGGGCTGCTGCCCCTGCAACGTGTGGTGCTGCCATAGATGTCCCACTGATGCTGGCGTATTCACCTTGTTCAAGTGGGTAGGTGCTGTAAATGCAGACACCTGGTGCAGCGATATCAACTGCGCTACCCCAATTGGAGAAATTAGCGAGGGTGTCATCTTCGTCGGTACGGCAAGTTGGGTTACCATTACCACCTGCTTGACCATCAAAATCAGCTAAGGCTGATACAGTAATCGCAGATGGTACGAATGCAGGACTGTAGTTGTTGGAATCAGCATTGCTATTACCAGCCGAAACAACGACGACAACACCGTTATCAACAGCGTTATCAATAGCTGTTTGGTAAGCACTACTCTGACCAGAACCACCCAAACTCATGTTGATGACTTCAATATCGCCTTGAGCAACGACCCAGTCGATACCTGCAATGATGCCACTGGTGAAACCACTCCCTGAGCTATCGAGTACTTTAACTGCCCAGAGGCGTGCACCAGGTGCAACACCAACGACACCGATGCCGTTATCGAGGGCAGCGACTGTTCCTGCGACGTGTGTCCCGTGATAATGGTCATCATCACCACCTGTACCTTCACCAGGTGCGCCACAATAGTAGGTCGCAAAAATCCAGAAGCCTGTTGAGAGGGTACAGTCTGTACCACCAACGACGTTTAGGTCAGGGTGTTCAAAATCAATACCTGTATCGAGAATCGCCACATCAACATCAATCCGTTCATCATTGCCATCAATTGATAAATTAGGATTGCTACTGGCAAAACTACGGTCAATGCCTGTTGGTACAGTCTGCGCGACGATGCTCATTTCCATATCTTCTTCAATGAAGTCGATACGCGGGTCATTGAGCAGACGCTGAATTTGTGACTCAGGTACATTCGCTGCAATCCCGTTGAGGGCAGAACGATATGCGTAGGTTACATCTAAGCCATAGGCATTGGCGAGGGCTTGTCCTTGGAAGCTGGATAAGCGAACGTTGTCTTTAAAAACAATAATATAGCGAGAATATTCTTGTGCGTTGGTCGCAATCGAAACGAGTGCGAACAATACAAGCACACTGAGGAGGCGGAGTCCTCTCTTGTAGGTTATCATGTTCCTTTAGTCCCCTTATAAATAAATCAAACGTGCTGAAGGATACTTCCCTCATCTCATTCTAATGTGTTTTGGGCAAGATGCCAACAAACTCAACCAAACTCCTACGGCTTGTTGCCAAATCTTAACAAAAATTGTAATAACTGGGATATTGAATTGCTGGTGCTATCAGCCTCTAAAATTCTTCAAATTGAGTTGAAGGCTCTTATATCATGTTCGATGTTGACAATTCGAGAAATAAGTAGGCAGCATCATCTCAATGGATTTAGCACGCCAAACCACTACAAATTCCAATTTTATTATGTAGTGGCATGATGTGTCATGCCGAATTGAAACAAGGTTATCCAATTAATTTTTGAAGTCCCAAGATCGACATGATGAATTGTCGATATGGCGGATGTCTTATTTTGAGTGCGCTAGATAAAACAACATAGGTGAGGACTTGACGCATGGTTATAATGAAATAGAGCAGTGTATCAGTATTTGGAGCATGATTCATGGACAATCGACCCAATCCAACATGGCATATGGCATCGTGGGGGGCAGTAAGTGGGTTTATCCTTGCCTTATTTTATTTAACAGTTCTCATTGACTTTTTCAGTTCGGCGACTGACCCGAATGCTCTACTGTTACTATTTAATCCGATGGCATGGTGGTTATCGTTTCTGTTTGGAGCAATCCCTGGGATTATCATGGGGGTGATTGTATCGACTCCACTGTGGTTCATGCTCCGTGATGTACCTTTGCCGTTTACCAAAGAGGCGATGCGTGCGAAGCGTCCATCGGTGTACAGTATCAATTTTCTGGCGACCTTTGGCTTATCACTATTCTTGATTTATACATTTTTCGGTTCAATAGGATTAGGTGGATTTTTAGTTGTGCCACCATTTATTGCAGCGATTGCATCGACTTATGTGGCACATCGTTATATGTATCGTTTGCGTCTATGGAGTGGGGGCGTTGAGTCACGTAAGACAAAAGCCAAAAACGATGCACTTGCAACTGCACGGCTCGAAGACCCTACCACAACAGGAGAAGATACCGCTTACACAATGGAAGAAGATGCTATACAGACTGAGCAACGCTCATGAAACCAATTGCATGGCGACACATGGTATTTTGGGGTGCTGTCAGTGGGGCGATTGCTGGAGGTATTTACTTCCTTATATTAGGTTTTACTTGGGTATTCATCTTAGCAGGTGCACAAATTGGCATGGTTCTCGGTGTATTTCTCGGCATTATCAGTGGCATATTGATTGAGAACTTGCTTCCTATCGAAACACAAAAATTCAATCAAGATTATCAACTCTATATGATAATGTGTACCTTAGTCGTTTCATTAGTTTGTGCGACAGTGACTTATCCGCTTACAGGTATCACCTTAGATACCCTGTTTCCACTTGATGCCTCTTACGCATGGCGTATTAATCCCACACTCCTCTATGTTCCATCTATTTTTGCAATGATTGGCTCAGGTTATGCCACACATCATTATCTGACGCGATTGCGTCGCTATACGTTACCACCACGCAAATCCAAGCAAGTCGAAGAGAAAGTCAAGCGTTTAGAAATTTCTGACGAACAAATATCGAACAGTAATCATCAACACAGGCACACATTACACTCACAGCAATGGAGACAACACCATGACGAAACCTGACCCTGTACAACATATGATGACATGGGGCGCAATGAGTAGTGGCGCGATTTTATTACTATATTTCTTGCTGGTTGGGTCGCTGACTCTGCCGAATCCTGATATGGGCATTATGCTTTTGCTTGGCATTGGCATCTTCGGAGGCTTATCGTTAGGGGGTATGTCGGGTGTGATTATCGGGTCGGTGTTCCAACACGAGCAAGCGGATGTCAATGTTCTTAAAATTCAAGACCGACGCAGTGTTGTTCTGCTTGTTGTTTTCATCATGGTATTTTTTGTCACACGGATTTTGCTGATTTTGGCATTTGGCATTGTTGGGCATCCACTGGTACTCTCATTGATTGGGGCAATGATGGCAGCTTTTGCATCACAACATTATCTGTATCGGATGCAAGCGTGGCTCAAGCACGAAAAGCCCAAGCGCAAAAATGACCAGATTCCGCAACGCTTGTTGGATTCCTCTCCTGGAGAAAATAACACTGATTATGGTGTTCGTTCACAACAAAAAACGAGGAATAAAAATCATTAGGTTGACGTAGGAATTTGAAGATATTTATGACGAGTACATCATTCACCAAGGTTCATCACCAACATAAAGCTGACCCGACTCAATAGCAGATATATCAGCACGCCCTTTATCTGAGACAAAAAGCATCATGGGTATTTCTTCGTTGAAAATCTCTGGTTTATCTGGCTCACCTATTAGAATCGTTGTGTCTGGCATAGCACGCCAACCATAGCGGGCATAGTAATCGACAAGATGTGCTTCCGTCCACAGAAGGGCAATATCAGCATCCTCTTTTTGCTGGATAAGGTCTGTTGCAGCTTTGACAACTTGTCCACCGAATCCTTGTCTGCGAGAAGCTGAAAATGTAAATACACTTCTCAGTCCATAACATTTATAAGAGATTTCATTATGTACGATGTCTACCCAAATGACTGAGGCATAGGAAAATAATGTATGGCCTTCGAATAAAACAATATGGATATTGGGTTCATCAAGACCTTCGTCAATATCATAGTCGTCATCATCTGCCCACTCTATACGAACGAAGGTCTCGACCTGATAGTATAGAGGTAAGGGTAAATCCTTCGTTGCGTGATAAATTTTCAGTTCTGGCACGATTCACACTCTAAGACTTTTTGGGTTTATCAACGAGGCGTGCACCACCGACAATGACCATCATAATTTTTGCCATATTGGTTAGGGCTTTGCGTAGAAGTGGCAAGACGAGCATCGGTTGTAGTGTTTTCAGCAAATCACGCAAAAAACTTGTGAACATATGAGACGCTGTTTTGTTGTCGGTGCGATCATAGAGCCAGAAAACAACTACTAGAAAATGGAAAGCATATAAAAAGAGGGTTAAATCCTCTGCGCCACGTTTGGGCTTGTCTGATGCTTTATCAACAATGCAATGCATGATTTGCATGATAGGGTCACGCGAGCCTGGGGCAATATCTGATGCTGTGATGCGTGCTTGGGGACGCATGGCATTAGCGAAGAGAATGCTACTCACCTCAGAATGGTCAGTGAGTAAGGATAGGCGTTGTTCCAAAACCGTGTAGTACATTTCACTGATGGGGGCGGATGCAATCGTTTGGGCAAGTTCATGAGACTGTTCCGATAGTTGTTGATAAATGGCGAGGGCAATTTCGTCCTTGCAAGCATAATCTCGCTCTAGGAGTTCAAGCGGAATATCCACCTGTTGGGCAATATCTCTGAGTGTGGTGTTATCGTATCCCTGCGCTTCAAAGAGCGCGTCTGCAGTATCGAGTATATTGTGGGGTTGCACTTGCACGTGACTCATGATGATGACATAACCTTTACAATAAGATAGTAAGCAACAGTCTCCCTTAATGATTAAGCGTATCAGTATTGTTCCGATAATTCAATAAATTTTGAATTTACTAATCAATTCATCAAGTTATTAGTAGTTGGTTTTTGGTTGATAGTGTTTGGTTTTTAGTAGTTCATCATTTAAATACAGTTCATTGAAATAAGACATTTTGCCATCATCTGAACACACATTCCCCCTAGAAAGAGACTTACAAGTCTTATTATTAGACCTATGAGATATACAGCATAATCGCCCCTATCTGCTTCATGTGAGGCTGTTATGATTGTGTACATAATAGACTCACAGTAAGTAGAAAGATATTCAATGAGTATTCGAGCAATCTCACCGATTGATGGACGTTATCACAAACGAAGCACACCGCTTAACAATTATTTCAGTGAATATGCGCTGATGAAGTATCGTGTGATTGTAGAAATTGCATGGCTGAAACATCTCGCCAAACAAGACGACTTAGCTGAAATACGTGCTTTGACCGACGATGAACTGTCGATTCTGCAAGGAATAATCGAAGGATTTGATGATGACTCAGCCAAGGCAATCAAGGCAATTGAGCGCACAACCAATCATGATGTAAAAGCTGTCGAATATTACATCAAGCAAGAACTCGGTGAAACGTCGCTAGCGGATGTCAGTGAATTTGTACACTTTGCGTGTACTAGCGAGGACATTAATAACTTGGCATATGCGATGATGGTGCGCGATGGTCTGATGGATGTGTGGTTGCAAGACGCGCATGAACTCGTAGCGACAGTCGCCGAAAAAGCTGAGTTACATCGTGATGTGGCGATTTTAGCACATACACATGGACAAGCTGCAAGTCCGACAACGATGGGTAAGGAATTGGCTGTTTATGTCTATCGCTGGCAACGACAATTGACACAACTGGAAAATCAAGATTATCTTGGCAAATTCAGTGGGGCGGTGGGCGCATTTAACGCGCATCTATCGGCTTACCCTGATGCGGATTGGGTGCATATCGCGCGGACATTTGTTGAAAGTTTCGGGCTAGAGTTCAATCCACTGACAACACAAATTGAAGCGCACGATTATCTAGCGGAAACGTTCCATAGTGTGATGCGCTTCAACAGTATTTTGCTGGATTTTTGCCGTGATATGTGGGCGTACATCAGCATGGGTTACTTTAAGCAACGAGTGGTGGCTGGTGAGGTTGGGTCGAGTACGATGCCTCATAAAGTGAATCCGATTGATTTTGAAAATGCCGAAGCGAATGTTGGCATCAGTAACAGTATCTTAGGGCATCTCGCCGATAAATTGATGGTCTCACGCTTGCAACGTGACCTCAGCGATAGTTCGGCATTGCGGAATATCGGGGTGGGTATCGCACACAGTCATTTGGCGTTGTTATCCGCACAGAAGGGTGTCAGCAAGGTTGACATCAATCAGCAAGCAATTAGTCAAGATTTAGACGATGCGTGGGAAGTCCTTGCTGAGCCGATTCAAACGGTATTGCGTAAAGCAGGCTACCCGAATCCGTATGAAAAATTGAAAGAATTGACTCGCGGTGCAAGCATCAATCGTGATGATTTACAGGCTTATATTGCGGATTTACTGATTGCTGAGGCAGATAAGCAACGTCTGCAAGCAATGACTCCTGCCAGTTACATCGGTCTAGCAGATGAGTTAGTTGATTTCATTGGGGAATAAGATTCAGTAATGTGTTCTGAGTTCGGTTCACCAAGTAGTAACGCTAGTCAATAAATTGAGCAGCTACATAATAAAGTGAAATGAATTTCACAGTGGCTAAAGTTGACTTTCTATATAAGCGCAAAAATCGCTCATGTGTGCTATGCTAAGGATAAAATGAAATAGTGGATAGAGTAGGCTCTATCCCTATGAGATAAAGGCTTAACAGGACACATCTATGCCCAATTTGCAAACCTTACTCCGTGAACACGATGAAGGCATCTTACCGACCCTCGCCAGTGTGTGGGGTGTAAAGACAAAGAATTTATCGACAGAAGACCTCATCCGTACCTTGAACGATGGAATGCAAGATGAGGCGATGGCTGAAAAAGTGTGGTCAACGCTGAGTGAGGAAGAACGGCAAGCTCTGCAAACACTCCTTGGTAGCAAATTGACGATGCCCGAAGCGATATTCTCTCGCTTGTATGGCGATGTGCGTAAGATGGGCAAGGGGCAAATTGAACGCGAAAAACCGCACAAAAAACCAGCCACAATTGCGGAAGGTCTCTTCTATAAAGGCTTGATTGGTGAGCATTTTATTCAGCAGAAGAAAAAAGGCTTGCAAGCAACCGTCTATATTGCGGATGAAGTTGCCGAAATTTTGCCAGCCCACAAAACTGTCTATGAGGGCATCGAAAACGAACCGATTCCGCAAGCGCAACCTGTCACTATCGAGCACTTAATGCCCCTCGAAGAAGATTACATCGACGAGATTCAGCAAGCGAATACCTCTCTTGTAGATGATATGTGTACACTCTTGGCATTTTTACGCAATTATACGGCAGGGGTGATGGAAGATGAATTTCTGCCAGCCGATGTTGAACGTTTAATGCCGTATCTGCTGAATCAAGACCCACATCGCTTGAATTTTTTGCTCGGTATTGGGGCATCTGCGGATTTGATTACCACGCAAGAAGGACGTGCTTATCCCAAGCGAAGCAGTCTGCAAAAATGGTTGGATAGCACTCGTAGCGAACAACTGAAAACGCTCTTGGATGCGTGGCATGGCAGTACTATCTATCGGGATCTGTGGCATGTAGCAGGTTTGCATGTTGATTATGATGCAGGTTTCCCCTATGACCCGACACTAGGGCGTGATGCTCTGCGCGAACTCTTAGCAAAAGTTGCACCTGCGAGTGAATGGTTTGCAATCGATGAGTTTGTCGATGCGGTGAAAGCTCTCGATGCCGATTTTCAGCGTCCGAGTGGGGATTACGAGAGTTGGTATATTCGTAATGATGGTGGCGAATATCTACATGGGTTCGACAGTTGGGATGCGATTGAAGGGGCATTGCTCGAATTTTATATTCGGTATCCGATGCATTGGCTGGGCTTGGTCGATATTAGCGAAGATGCTGCCCGTCTGACCGCTTATGGACGTGCCTATCTGAACTTGATTGATTTTCCGTATCCGCCTGACCCGACTGAACCGATTCAGATTTTAGATGATGGCGTACTATTAGTATCGCGTCGGGTATCGCGTGTAGATCGTTTTCAGGTCGCGCGGTTTAGCACATGGGGTGAACCTGACGAATCGCAATTTTACTATCGAATTGATGCTGAGGGCATTGAACTGGCGAATTCACAAAATATCACGACAGGGCATATCCTCGCCTTCCTCAAGAAACATGCTAATAGTCGCCCATTACCCGCGCGAGTCAATCAATTGCTGGATAATTGGCAAGGAGGTAGTAGCGTCACGGATGTTACTTTTGAGCAGTTGATTGTCTTACGCACAACCTCGCCCGAAGTCTTAGACCGTATCTACAATGAACCGAATCTGCGACGTTTTCTTGGTGCGAAGTTAGGTCCGATGGCGTGTATTATCCGTGCTGGACAAGACGAAGAGTTGCAGGTTGCGTTGGGAGATGTTGGTATCAAAGTTGAGATTATGTGATAGATGATTGAATCACGAAGTCACGAAAATATAGTAAATTTTGTATTCTCGACGAATACCAAGAATGAATGGTGTCCCTACAATAACCTGTCGTACATTATTTCATGCTATAATTATTGTATTCGACCCAATTTAGATAGATAAAGAAAAACTCCATGCGTGATAGAAGCCTTGATAATCAGATGGGTGTCCAATTACAACAACAGATGATTCAGCCACTTAAGAAACGTGTATTTCGCTTTCCGTTCTATGGCTTGCGTGTATGGCTCTTTAGCTTGATTGCGCTGATTGGATTGCCTATCGGAGGGATGTTGATGCTAGTCGGTTTTGATATGCAAGAAAACCTCAATAGCGATTGGGAGCAAGTCACAGCGACGGTACGTTCCAATGAGGATTTAGAAATCCGTTATGCTTACGATGGCGAAAACGATGAAATTATCTATGAATTGGATAACTTTGCGACTGTCCCTGATACAGGCGAAATTGCTTTGGTTGCTTCTTTGTGTGACCTCACAGCATGGCTCACAATTCCAGATGATAGTGGCGCGACCTTCTCCTTATGGGTCAATCCTGATAAGCCATCACAAAATTCTTGTGTGTCTATCTCGCGCGACATGGGGTCGATGTACTTTCTTGGTGGGATAGTGCTCGTGATTTTGAGCAGTCTACGCTTATTGCGAACCATTGCTTCGGCTGCTGGTAACAAGCCGAAGTAAGCTGTCTCATGTAGTATTAAATTTTTGCTGACGCGACCATAACATCTCTCGCAGACACTAGAGAAAAGACACCAGTAAAAAGTGAGTTAACAATGGTCAATGCAGAACGCAGCTATACTCCTGATGCTTTAGCGAATGAAGATTACATCAGCCTAACGACTTTTCGTAAAAATGGCAATGCTGTTCCGACCCCTGTGTGGTTCTTACAACATGATGGCAAAATTTTTGTGAAGACGGCTTCGACTACAGGTAAGGTCAAGCGGATTCGTAACAATGAGCATGTCACATTTGTGGCGTGCAATGCGCGAGGTATTGTGCATAGTGATGCGCCCACTTTCAATGGTAAGGCACAACTCCATGAGCAATCCGATTTTACAGCGCAAATCGACCAAGCGATGACTAAACGTTATGGTCTGTTCAAGCGTGTGATTGATTTTATGGGGCGTTTTCGTGAAGGTGAGTATATTTTCATTGAGATTACGCCTACGCCTCATGCGGTTTGAATCTCATTAATTAAACTATCTCAACATTCAGGGAATAATGTCAAATATGAACATTTAGGCGGGTCTAAGACCACGCCTTTACACATAAAAATCATAACAGTGTAGTGTAAGGAAGAGTTTGAAACTCTTCCACAAAATCGTAATTTTCAGATGACTTTTGAGTCAAAAACGTGGGAGGGCACGGTTGTTGAGTCTATTTGGGACAATCCCCTACCTTGTATCCATTTTAGACACCCCCGACCCCTGAGTTTACTCGTATCTCGTGCCATATGTTCAAAACATATGGCTAGCTTGTCTTGGGAAGTGCGCTAAAGGCACTGCTTTTGAACCCCTTTTAGTGGGTTTCCCATTTTGAACTTAGCGGATGGTTTTGAACCATCCGTGAGA
>JBCCSC010000077.1:0-20491 GCA_039200705.1 Chloroflexota bacterium | reverse complement strand
CTGGTATAATATGAGAGTTTTTTGATATTAGATTCAATGACCTGTTAAACTGTCTGTAAATAAATTTCTGAAGTTGCATAACGATATTAACTTTTCAGAAGTTGGATAAAGCACAATTAATATTATGCAGAGAACATGTTCTATTTTACGCTCTCTGCACAGTCTCTCAATGATTACCAATTTGCTCAGGGACAACAATACCCTCTGTTGTACCACGACGAATCGCTAATTTCACTTCGCCAATGGCTTTCGTTACCTGAATCTCGCGCGGGCAAGCAGGTGTACAATTGTAAATCGTCCGACAACGCCACACACCATTCGGCTCAGATAGGGCTTCCAAGCGTTCGTCACTGGCTTGGTCACGGCTATCAAAGATGAAGCGATGCGCTTGCACAATCGCCGCAGGACCAACATACTTGCCATTCGCCCAGTAGCTTGGGCAAGATGTCGTACAACACGCACACAAAATACACTTGGTCGTATCATCAAAAAGTTCACGGTCTTCAATGGATTGATATCGCTCACGTCCACTGCTTGGTACAGGGTCATCATTCACAAAATACGGCATCACCGATTTATAATGGTCGAAGAACGGTTCCATATCGACCACCAAATCCTTGACCACAGGCAAGCCCAGAATCGGCTCAACGGTCACGAACGGCGCAACATCTTTCACCAACACTTTACACGCCAGCGCATTGACCCCATTAATCCGCATCGCATCCGACCCACACACCCCATGAGCGCATGAGCGACGAAGCGTCATCGTGCCATCCACTTCCCATTTGATGCGATGAAGCGCGTGCAACAATTGGTCAGTTGGGTCAAGGTCTTTAATCGTGAATTCTTCCCAATACGGTTTATCTTTGCCAGCTTCACTATTCTGGCGTTTTACTTTTAATGTCAAATCCATCAGAGAATTATCCCTCAATTGCCTCTAAAAAATTACGTTTTCTAAATCTATATCGGGCATGACACATCATGCCCCTACAAATATTGCCGTAGGGGTTTGGCGCGCCAAACCCGTTGCTGTGTCAAACCCATCGGTGCTATGGGTGAGGATTAATACACCCGTTCTTTCGGTGTAAAGCGCACATCTTCTTCCATCAAACTCAGGTCAACCTTCTTCTCCGTGTTGATGGTGTAATTGCGTTGCGTTGGATTATCACTGTTAGCACAAATCAGCGTGTGAACCATCCAGTTGTCGTCGTCACGCTCTTTATAGTCATCACGGCTATGTGCCCCACGACTTTCAGTACGGTTCTTCGCCGAGATAGCGGTTGTTTCTGCGATGTCAATCAGCGCACCGAGTTCCCATGCTTCCATCAAATCGGTATTGAACATCTTGCCATTATCATCAATCTTGATGTCGTTGTAGTAACGCTCTTTGATTTCTTGCAATTCTTCGATTGCTTCGCCCATGCTTTCATCAGTGCGATAAACACCAACTTTACGCATCATCACGCTCTGCATTTGGTCACGCAATTCATGAACGCGCGTTTTACCATTGCTACTGCGAATGCGATTGAATTCAGCTTCGACTTCTTTACCAGCATCTTTCGGCAAATCAATCCAGTCGAGATTGTTGATGTCGTTTGCGATTTTCATCCCACCACGACGACCAAAGACGACCAAGTCGAGGAGTGCATTTGTTCCGAGGCGATTCGCACCGTGAATACTGACACAAGCAACCTCACCAGCAGCATACAAACCAGGGATAATTGTGTGATTTTCATCATAAGTCACTTCGGCATCCACATTGGTTGGGATACCACCCATCGCATAGTGTGCTGTTGGTTGGACAGGCATCGGTTCTTTCACAGGGTCAATGCCAAGATAAGTGCGGCAGAAATCGAGGATGTCTGGCAATTTCTTCTCAACATAAGTATCGTCAATGCGTTCTGGACGACCTTCTTGCTCAAAGAATTTATTCACGGTATCAGGGCGAATATCAAGGTGGACATAGTTCTTGCCACCAATGCCGAGACCTTTTTCAACTTCATCGTAAATCGCACGACTGACAACATCACGACTAGCAAGGTCTTTGACACTTGGCGCATACTCTTCCATGAAACGATTGCCATTCTTATTCAGCAGAACGCCACCTTCACCGCGCACACCTTCTGTGATGAGGATGCCCATCTTGAAGATGCCTGTCGGGTGGAATTGGTAAAATTCCAAATCTTGCAATGGAATCCCACGACGTAAAACGACGGCTGCGCCATCCCCTGTCAAGGAGTGAGCATTACTCGTCACTGACCAAGCGCGTCCCCATCCACCTGTTGCAAATAAAACGGCTTTACCATGAAAAATGTGGAACTCACCTGTGCCGATTTCAACGGCGACAACACCAGCAACGCGACCATCCGCATTTTTGATGAGGTCAACCACTTGGAATTCATCGAAGAAATTCACATCTTGCTTGATACACTGTTGATAAAGAGTCTGCAAAATCATGTGACCTGTGCGGTCAGCCGCGTGGCAAGCCCGTCGGACTAAGGCTTCACCGAAATTGCTGGTATGACCACCAAAACGACGCTGACTGATTTTGCCATCTTCTGTACGGTCAAAAGGCAAACCCATGTGTTCCAGTTCGATAACAGCATCAATCGCATTGTCTGCGAGTACCATCGCTGCATTTTGGTCTGTCAGATAGTCGCCACCCTTAACCGTATCATAAGCGTGATACAGTGGTGTGTCGTCATCCAAATTACCGAGTGCAGCACTAATCCCACCTTGCGCTGCCCCTGTATGAGAGCGCGTAGGATACAATTTACTAATACAGGCGACATCTGCGCCACCCTTACTTGCATACAAAGCAGCCATCAAGCCAGCACCACCTGCGCCGACAATAATCGCTTCATGCTTGTGAATCTGCATACCAATAACTCCTAAAATCTTTGTCTCTTACTATTCCTACTGGATTGCTATTTATGTAAATGATTCCGCAATATCTGAAAATCGTTCAATATGTGTAGGGGAGGATCACCGTGCCCTCCCATTGCTAACTCACCAAGTCTCTCTCCATTTATAGGGAGGGGTCAAATATCAATGATCGTATATCGTGCGCGAGGCTTCGATTGCCATTTCAATCGTTTCATTATCAACCGAGAGCAACAAGGCTTGCGATCCGATGATAATCAAGGCAGCCCCACCAATCACAGTTAATAGAACAACGGCTGTCCGTGCGAGGCGATTATCCATGGTGTAATCAGTCAGCACGAGGCGTAAACCATTGAAGCCGTGCAAAGTCACAAGAACCAACAACGCGACATCGTACCACTTCCAAATCAACACACCATTCCACAGATAATTCCAGCGTTCAGCCACAAATTCTGTCGCTGTGCCTGATTCATTGATGCCGTTTGGAATCACCACATCAACGATTTCGACAACATCACCTTCTGCACCATGTGTTTCAACCTCGACATCTTCAATGAAGACTAGTGGGTCATCAACTGTTTCCACAACCGATGTGCCTACAACGTTACTTCCTGCTAATGTCAAATCAAAGACACCTTGCAGAACGTGCATCATTGCCAAGTGACCAAAGACCAGTGGGATAATCAACACACCACTAATCCGCATGAATGACCACCAGAATTTTTCGATACGACGGGTTAAGCGACCACTGCCACCAATTTTGACCTTACCAGCTTCATCCTCGACGTTGATGCGAATAGCACTCCACAGAAACGCTAATGTTCCCGCAGCAATTGCACCACCAATCGCATAAAATCCGAAGATGATTTGTCCAGAAATGACTTCACCAATTGGCAATATATCAGGGTCGTTGCTGTAATGGTCAAGCACATGACCAATCATCAGCACGAAGAATGGAATCAGCACAACGCCTGTACCACCAAGTACCCACCATGCGGCGCGTTCTTGATACTTCCACCATTCAGGCTTAAAGTCCATCACAGCGATACGCAAGCCATTCAGAGCGTGATACACCACTGCGAAGAGGAGACCAAATTCACCAATTGTAAAAAGAGGAGACTGATAAATAGCGATGGCATGTTCATAACTAGCGGGGTTTGTAACTGCCCAAGCGGTATCAATAACATGCAAAAATAAAAATAGTACCACACCAAGACCAGTGAGACGGTGCAGCACCCAACTCCATTGACCCAATGCACCCTTGTAGCGCAGGGTTTCTCGAATGGTTAGGACTAAGGATGCCAAAAGACTTGACCTTTCCAATACTCATATAGTTTAAAATGCTGGCGTGTCGCCCCAATGTGCCAGTTTCCCCCCTGACCCAATCGAGACCAACATCTTTATACAACGACAGTATTAAATTTACCTTTCATTAGTATAGCATGTGTATATGCCACTGACTACATCTCGTTAGACCAATTGTGTACTTTTTCACGAATAACCATTGGCAAATCTTTTATGATGTACTTGATAGACGTTTTGAACATCATAAACTTCTCCTGCAATCTTCTCAGCAGGGAACAAAGCACTAGAAACACCACTATCTGCTGCCCTCTCTGACATCATGACCAATGCTGTCACCACAGCGATGATGATAACACCCACTACAATCAATTGCTTGACCATAATAAACCCTCCCTCTTTTGCCTATTATGGTCTTCAATCGATAATATGTTTAGAAATTTTGTTATAAACTTATAAAAGTTAGTGCTGTTGTGTAGGGGTTTACTACAGCGAACCCATGATGTGCCCTTTGAAAACTACACCTAACAAAATTTTGACGTGTAGGGATTTGGCGTGCCAAATCCATCAAGATAATAGTGCCAAATTATGTCTATAATCCTCAACATTGACTAGTGTATCAGCTATACAGCATCTTCCTAATTTGTCTCGTGTTATAGCATGTGCGTTCAACTATACTTGCTCATTGCCAAACACAAACATGCTTATTAAGGAAAACTCACATGCAAAGCAAATCTGACATCATCACAACCCTACAACAAGAAGCAGATGCCATCACCCAAACAATTAACACTTTGTCTGATGTAGAATTTGTAACAGGCACGGACGAACGTTGGTCAGCAGAAGGCTATCTCAAGCATCTTATTTTGAGTGTCAAACCCTTCGCTAGTGGACTCAAACTCCCACCAGAACAACTCGCCAAACGCTTTGGCACAACAGACAATGGCTCAATGAGCTACCAAACACTCGTCGATAAATATGAAGAGGCAATGCAAAGTGGTGTCCGTGCGGAATCCACACCCAATGTCGTGCCAGTTAACTATCGTTTTCCAGATGATGTAAGCGATGAACGTGCCCATCTCGTCAGCACATGGGCAGAAGCAAATCAACGCCTGATTAATGCTCTCGAAAACTGGTCAGAAGATGCCCTCGACACCCATCAATTGCCACATCCTGCCATGGGTATGATTACCATCCGCGAGATGTGTTTCTTCACTGTGCATCATAACCAATATCATCATGGCGATATTAAAACTTCTGCACAATTGGCTAATACATAACATTTTTGATTAATTACAAGCAGTATTTCGCATCCTCAAAAATAGTTTAAATCACTATGAAAGTGTTAAGATAAATGACGGAATTATTAAAGCGTAATATATATTTTGCATTGATAGCGATGAAAACATTAATATCCATCAAATAGGATTAAAGTCCTACGGTAAACCTTAATTAAGTTTACATTTACTGTCCTTAATTTTCACTTATAGTACAAGGTGAAACATGCCACAATTAGGTGTGGTTTGTTCGAGATGTTTTGTGTTGAAGGGGTAGGCTGATATTTTTCCCTCAGCTAAATTTCAATACATCACAATCTAAATTTGTTTGATGGGTGGCGTTTCCGCTTACCCTCCGCTTTTGCGTTACAAATGTTAATTTATTTAATGAGGAGTCGTTCTATGGTTACACGGTCTTTCCCGTCTGTATCCAAACGTGCTGTCACTGTCATTATGACAATTGTGATTGCACTCGCACTATCGTTGACACTCGTCTCGGCTGATGGCGATGACAACTTTAGTGACCTTGAGGACCTCGTAGGTCCTGAATTGATCGAACTCGCCTTGCAATATGGTGGCATCGCAGTCACCGATATTCCTGGTGGTGTTGATCTTTCAGCATTTTCCCCAACAGTGAATAGCAACAGTGTTTCAAGTGTTGCAGCCAATGCTGTTCCTGGTACAGCAGATGCTATCCAATCTTTCGCAGTGACCACAGGTGACTACGTCTTGATTGATGCACTCGCAACAGGCAGTGGCGAAGCTCTCTTAGCAGAACTTGAAGCGATGGGCTTGCAAGCTGGCGCATCATACCTCAACCGTGTTTCAGGTTACTTGCCAGTGAGCGCAATCACCAGCATGGAAAATGTTGCTAGCCTCAGCTATATGACAGCAAGCCGTGCAGAACGTCACGTTGGTTTAGTCACAAACGAAGCTGTTTTCGGTCAAGCTGCTGATGTCGCTGTGAGTCGCTATGGCACAACAGGTGAAGGTCTCGCAATCGGTGTTCTTTCCGATAGCTTCGACTGTAAAGAACCAACCGTTGTTGGTGGCGCACCAGGTCCAGACCTCAACAACGATGGTATTTCAAGCTATGCTGACGACATCCTCAGTGGTGACCTACCAGCAGGCATCATCGTTCTTGAAGAAATCTTCCAAGGTGATGGTCCTACAGGCTGTATCGATGAAGGTCGTGCAATGGCACAACTCATTCATGACATCATCCCTGATGCACAAATTATCTTCCACACCGCATTCAATGGTGAAGCAAGTTTCGCAGAAGGTATCATTGAACTCGCAGAAGCTGGCGCAGACGTTATCGTTGATGATGTTCGCTACTTCGCAGAACCAGTCTTCCAAGATGGTATCATCGCACAAGCTGTCGACACCGTAACCGCAATGGGTGTTCCATACTTCTCATCTGCTGGTAACGCAGCCGACCAAGGGTATCTCGCACCATTCAATGACTCTGGCGAAATCTTTGAAACTGAAGATGAAACCTACTTGCTCCACGATTTCGACTTTGGTCCAGGTGTTGATATCACCAACGAAGCAAGTGTTGCACCAGGTGGTAGCTCAGTTTATGTCTTGCAATGGTCAGATCCATTCGCAACCGTCAGCACCAGTGGCGCAGGTCCAGATAGTGATTTCGACCTCCTGCTCTTCTCACCAGACTTATCTGTATTCTTTGGTGCATTTAACCCAGGTAGCGACATTGATGATATTCCATTCGATGCCTTCAGTGTAAGTGGTCCATTCGAATTCGTGATTATGATTGGTCTCAAACAAGGCACCAGCCCATTCGCGATTCTCGCAACCTACTCATCGAGCTCAAGCCTCTCACAAGAATATGATGGTGGTCCTACAAGCTGGGGTCATGCAAATTCACGTGGTGCGAACGCAACAGGCGCAGCTTTCTGGGGTACAACACCATTCTACAGTGGCGAAGCACCACTCGTTAACAGCTTCTCCAGCTACGGTGGTATTCCAATTCTCTTCAACACCAATGGTGACTTAATTGCACCAGACTACTTGGGTCGTGGTGTTCAATTCACAGGTATCGACGGTAGCAACAACACCTTCTTCCGTTTCGACACCGCTCGTGATGAAGACACAAATCCAAACTTCTTCGGTACATCCGCAGGTGCACCAAATGCAGCAGCGATTGCCGTCCAAATGTTGGAAGCAAATCCAAACTTAACACCACTCCAAATCCGCTTGAACTTGCAAGCAACCGCAATTGACATCACAGGTACTAACGATGTCGGTGGTCCAGAACGCAACCGTAACATCGAATTGCCAGTTGGCTTCGATAACGTATCAGGTGCAGGTCTCGTCCAAGCTGACGAAGCGGTTCGCCTTGGTATCCGTTCTGCTGGTTTCATCTGCAATGGTCGCTTTGCAACCGTTGGTGTATGGAACGGCATTATCTATGGTGGTCCTTTGAATGGTCAACCATACCAAGGTGTTCTCGAAGCAGGTCCTGGTGATGTTGTTGTTGGTACAAACGTAACCGATACCATCTTCGCAAATGACCCATTCGTAACCGTCTGTGGTTTCGGCAAAGATGACATCATCTACACCAACTCCTTCTTCTCATATGTTGATGGTGGCGATGGCGTTGACCAATGTGTGGTCGCTCCAGGTACACGCACCGACAACTGTGAATTCGATGTTGAAACTAGTCAATAAGCAACACGCTTATCTGCTAACTAACATCTAGCAACATAAATGCACTCCATCACGGGGTGCATTTTTTGTTCTCTCCTATTTGCGGTACAGTCGAAATTTTTACGCTACAATATCGTCATATCAAATGTTCCTAAAAGTGCTTGAAGCGTGTATTAACCCTACATAAAACTCTATAGATAATCGTTTGTGTGTAGGGGAGCGTTACCGTGCGCTCCCGAAATTAAACTTATTATGTCTTATGCTAAAATCACATTGGCTAAAACTGAGACGAAGTTTACTAATGCCGACTTTAGTCGGTGTGATTTGCATAGCCTTCGGGTTTATCCGAAGGCAATAAAGTTGAATCTCATCATGCCATCCATTATCCAAAATTAGAGTGAGCCAACCACTATGAACCACATCTTCATTAGCTATAGCCGACAAGATATCGACTTTGCACGCTATACTCGTGCTTTACTCGAAAACTTAGGGTTCTATGTCTGGATGGATGAAAAACGCCTCACAGTAGGCATGGACTGGTGGGATGAAATTGAACAAAGTATTGATACCTGTGGCGCATTTATCATCATTATGTCACCTGACTCGCGTGAATCAGTCTTCTGCCGTAATGAGACTCTACGTGCCCTCGACCAAAAAAAGCCTCTCTTCCCTGTTCTCTATCGTGGTAAACACTTTGGCATGATTGCCCACGCCCAGCACGAAGACATGCGTGCAGGCTTAAATGCAACCTTCTCTGATGATTTCATATCGCGCCTAAGTCACACTGTTGGGCAAACAACAACGCGCACCATTGACTTCACTGTCATTCATAGTCCAATCGAAGCTGTCGAAGCTGATGTCTTTCTCCATAAACAAGCATCAGGCTCAGGTGGATTAGATCGTCGCTTGATGAGTCAATTACAAAAACAGGGTGTCGATTTCGATAAAAACACGCTCCAAGACATCGGTGATTACATCATTCTCGCCTCACACAATACCATCACCACACCAAAAATCGCTTTTGTCAAAACGCAATGGGTTGGGATATTAGGCTATCGACAAGTGCGCCAATTTGCCGAACGCGGATTAGCTGTTCTTGGTCTCGAAATGCCTCATGCTAAGCACATCATCATGACACTGCATGGTGTTAACACACGCTTGCATCTGGACGAAGGCGAATCGCTCCTTGCACAACTTGCAGGTCTCATTGATGTCCTCCAAGCATGGCAAGCCCCACACGGTTTAGAAAAAATCTCGATTGTCGAACATAACGAAGACCGTGTGCAACGAGTCAAATCCCGATTAGGAGAATACTTTGAAGAAGTCGATTTTGCCCAACCGACCCCTGAAACAGAGTGGGGCTATACCCTGACTTTCAAGCGCGATAATCAAATCAATACGCCAGAGGCGGGCGCATTAGAGATTAAACCCTATGCCATTGCCTTATTCCCAGAAGACCCTAATTTAGAGGATATTTTCTATTATGGCATTGAACGTCCTGTTCATGCGATGGGCTTGTTGTGCGAACGTCTCAATCTCAGTAGTGATGATGATTCGCAAGATTTATCGACCTTGTTGGAACGCATCAAGCACGCGACCACTGTCATCTGTGATGTGACCCACATGACCCCCGAACTATACTTGCAACTCGGTTATGCGTGGGGTGCAGATATTCCGACTGCTCTCATCACACGTAATGATGACCCACAACCTGAACTTGGCGAAGTCGTTCAGTACCAAAAAATTTGGCAACTCGAAGAACGTCTCTCAAAGTGGATTAAAGCAACTCTGACCTAAAAAATCACTGAGAACTCTACTTTACCAACACGAATCATATCGTCGCGCCGAATGAAGATTGCCTTCCCTTGTGGAATTTTCCTGCCACTGACATACGTGCCATTGCGACTGTTCAAATCAATGATGCTCAAACGACCATTGCTTAGTGAAATTTGAGCGTGTCGCCGTGAAACACTCCGTGCCAATTGCCCAAACTCGCTCAAATCCAAATCAACATCGCGTGTTCGCCCCACAACAATCGGACGACCATCCGTAATTGGAATCATTTCCAAACTCTCATTGACCAAAATCCGCAGATAATCACGGTCACCATAAATATCTTGATCATTCTGATTGAGATTATCCATCACGCGCATCAAAGTATCAGATTGCAAGGTATTGGTGTTGAATAATGCAAGACCTGTCTCGACACGTAACCACTGCTCTGCTGTGTCAGGGCTGAAGAAGACACGCGGTGTAAAGTTCCCCCGACCATAGCTCGTTGGGACATAACTACTCAATGCCCCCAACATTGTATTCGATAACACCACCGCTAGCTTAACATCTTTATCAGGGGTCTCGTCCAAATAACTCAAAAATTCGTGCTTGCCATCAGGTGTGATACCCATGTTGAACAATTCACGATGACTCAGCACAAAATAAGACATGCTCACATTTGGATATGATAAATCAAATAGAATACGTGGTGTATCGTCACCTTGCCAATCTCGTAGATGACTCATCACACTTTCGCGCCATTGCTCCATGACACTTGTATTCGCTGTGTAAATCAAATAGCGCAAAATTTTCTGGTCATCTGACCATTCAGTTTTCAAATATAAATTTGGTTGCATCATATGAGACAATTACCTTGCGACAATTTGCATCTATTATAACATCATTCAAAATATCAGCATCTTTGAGAAACAAATAACATCCTTACGCCTTGTCTGCTATTATGACAACACATACACATAGCTCTCAGGATAAATTATGCGTCGTTTGACCCTTACACTATCGCTCATCCTATTATTTGCATTACCAATCCTTGCTCAAGATGACCCTACCGTGTGCCCATCACCATTCCCTACAGATACCGACCCTAGCCAAGCTGTCATGACACTTGATGACGTGCAAATCACATCCGATGCCTTTGCTAATCGGGTGCGCTTTGAACACGCTTATAATGCCATCAAACTTGAAATTATCGTCAATCAACTGACGCAACAAGCCGAAACTAACAGTCTTGATGCAACAGAACTCATCAGCAACAATCCACAAGTCCTACAAATCACCCGTGAAAATGATAATCCTACACAACTCGGCAATCGTGTCCTCAGTGACCTTGCTGGTGATGTAGTCGTCTGGAATTATGCTCTTGAAAATGAGATAGGCATCACGGAAAGTCTCTTTGATGAAACAGTCGATGGATTTTTTGCATTTACAGATGAAAGCTCCGATGAAGAGCGTCAAGCAACACTCGATGATTTCTCACGACGGATTCTCGCCAGTGGCACTGCGCCTCAAGAACTCACGATTTTTTTCTGTCGCCAAGCCCTCTATGATGCCGTGCAAGCAGAGGTCATCGTCCCTCAAGAGACAACACTCTATGCCAATGCTGAACATATTCTCGTCAGTACCCAAGAAGTTGCCCAAGACATCATCACACTCATTGCAGGGGGCGAAGACTTTGCAACCCTCGCACAAGAGCTATCTTTAGATGTGCCTAGTGCAGAGCGTGGCGGGGAAATTGGCTGGCAACCAGCGATTTTCTTCGTGACAAACTTTGCCGATGCTGTCACCACTGCGGAACTCAACACAGTTGTAGGACCAATTCAGACTGAATTCGGTTGGCATGTCATCCGTGTTATCGCACGCGAAGACCGTCCGATAGATGAGGCAATCCGTCCGCAAATCGAATTTTCCGAATTTGCGCGTTGGCGTGGGGAACGCATCAATGCTTCCAATATTGCCATCAATCCTGACTGGCAATCCGTCATCCCTCCATTATAATTCCGCCACTAAGCATTCTGTCCGACAAATCATTGTAGGGGACGACCTGTGTGTCGTCCCAAATGGGCGCAACGTCCCTACTTCAAATGAACACTGAACTGAAAGCTCTCAAAGTCCCCTTCTTTACGCAGTGGAGAGGGGGATTTAGGGGGTGAGGATTGTTTTTATGCCATCATTCCTCAAACATCATAAACTGATTCTGCTCATCTGGCTCATGAGTGTGCCACTCAAACTCTTTGTTGCCCAAAATATGCCTTGGGATATTGACATTGTGCCTGTCGTCGCTCGTAACGCTCAATATACCCTGACCCCTGTCGGCACATTAGCGAGTGTTGCTGCTTACAATTTGCCGATGCTCGAATGGTTACACCTGCCTGCCCAATGGCTTACAGGCGATGTCTGGTGGACAATTGTCCTGACCCTATTGACCATCAATCTACTAGGGACACTGGCTATCTACGGCTTAGGCAGGAGCATGTTCAGCCAACGTGTCGGCTTAGTTGCTGGAATCTTGTTCACATTTAGCGAAGTCGGGGTGAGTAGTAGCTATACAGCATGGGCGCAATTGCTCTTACCTGCTTTCTTTGCAATGACACTCTACACCCTATGGCTTTGGGTCAAACACGAAAAAGGCTACTGGCTGGCTCTATCAGGGATTATCGCCACCGTCGCGTTCATGACCCATTTTTCGGCAGTCTTGCTTTATCCTACGATGCTTGCCTTTGCTATAGTCACACGCGCCAAATGGCAATGGAACTGGCTTATCATTGGCGCAATCATCATCGGATTACTCTTCACGCCCTATATCCTTTTCCAAATTGAACGTGACTTCATTGATGCCAGAGCATTCATCACCCAAGAACCACTTGTCAGCAATGCGACCCTTGCTCAATACGAAAGCTACAAAATTGAATATCGCTCGCTCGAAACGCCAACTGATACCGACAACACACAATCAGTCGCACCGTCACTACCTGTTGAACCATCGCCACCGATTGTTCGTCCACGTTGGCAACGCGCGATCGACTATGCTCTAGAAGCTCCAATATGGTATTGGCGTGCCATGACCACTGCATTCATCACCCAAACACGCGCTATTAACCTAGCCATCCCACAACTCGCACCCATAACACGCACATTCTTGACACTCCAGCATGTTTTACTTGTCGTGAGTATCAGCACTGCTTTGTTTCACTATCTGCGTAACTTCAAGAAGCAAAAATCCCTTACCGCCACACCATCAGGACGACTCTTACTCGTAACAGGCTTCTTGACCGTTTATATCGCCATCATGCTTCTAACACGTACCATCGATAATAGCTCCTATTGGATGGGTTTCATGAGCATCCAATATCTCATCCTTGCTTATGCTATTTCACTAGTGCCTGAGCAGAATCGTATCATCAATGCCATAGCAGTGATTTTGCTAATTGCTTATGTCGGCTTACAAACAACTGAACGCTCTTTGCGGATTATCCAGCATGATGATAGCCAATTTAGTGCCTTCAATGTGTCTATCTATCGCCATGTCGAAGCAACGGTGGATTATATAGCCGAAGATTGGGATAGCGATGCCGTGACCATCAGTTATGACATTCTCCCGATCATGCCTAATCTATGGTGGGTACCTGCTTGGCATACCATTGATCCCTTCTACACAATGGGCATGAATTTCGACTTCTTGCTGTCTTATCACCATGGCATCGATAATACCAACACCGACCCTGTTGGTACAATCCAACCTGAATTAGCGGATTACATCGTCATCTACACACCACGCCAAGACCAATACGACCTGACACAATACAGTGTTCAGCAATTCGGCACGATACTCGTTCTCAAACCATTAAGTCCCTGAATCAAAAAAGCCTGACTATTTCTAATCAGGCTTCTCAAATTCACTAATGAGCGATAATCAACTTAGTTATCAATGTCCAAGCTAATGTCGAAATCGCCACCTTCATAATCACCATCTAGGGCACTTGTGAAACCAAATCCTGTAGCAAAGACAAGATAAATACCATCTTCTGGTAATTCTACATTTTCAATTTCGGAATCTGTACCATTGGCATCGTCGTTCCCTGCAATGCGGATACCACCAGGTGCGAATAGATAGAGCAAGGTGTCGAAGTCATTACTTTCGAGTTCGATACTCACTTCATCGCCTTCTTCACCGAAGAATGTCCAATAGAAGACAACTTCATCTTCGTTGGAATAACCTTCAATGGTGTCGCCATCGAACAAATCACCAGAGTAGTACAAGAAATTTGCTTCATCGTCTTCGTCAGCTTTACCGATACCGTCAATGGCTAATTCAAACTCTAACTCATCTTCATCAGCCGTATACTCAAACCCACCCATGAAATTGATACTCGTTGCAATGATGAAGTAAATACCAGTATAAGGCAATTCAGCATCTTCAATTAGTGCGTCCAGTGAACCGCCACTATCATCATCGAATGCAATCAATTCACCAGCAGGACCTAACAAAACTAAATACGGGTCAAGCTCGTCACTTTGTGCATCCATCGAAATCGTGATTTCATCGCCTTCAAGACCATCGAAACCGTACAAAAACATCATAACGTCTTCGCTCAACGCGTCTTCGACTTCATCACCATCTTCCAAGATATTGATGAGCAAAAGTTCCTCATCATCTTGAGCGAATGTTGGTACTGCGAGAGCCAACAGCGCAACGAGTGCCATCAAACTAAATAATTTACGTGTGTGTTGCATGGATGTCTCCTAAAACATGTAATGATAAATGTTATACTGCTTCCTAGAGCATCATACAATAAAATTTGTATCTGTATGCTAAATCTTGTTAAAGAATCATAAAAATTACTCACTTTGTGGATTATTCACGACTGTAACATCGCCAAACCACAAATATGCTCCATAGCCCGCACCATCTGACGACACAACAGCTAAATTGCTGTCCTCTGTCAGTGGGTCGTATAAAGTTAACAAAAGGGAATATGTTCCCGAAGCTGTCTCACAGGGTACAACGATGTCGCGGTCATCTTGATAATACGCATCAGGAATCCAATCAAAAGTTGATGTCTCTGACGGTTGGCTATCCATTTGTGCCACTGAATTTCCTGCGTCATCAATCAATGTTGCACTCAAGCTATAACGTGTTAGTAAATCCGAGTTTGTTGTCCAAATTGTCCTCAGTGAAAATGCTTCACAGGCGGTCACCGTTTGGTCATCATTCGGGAACGAAGTCAACCATCTATCAAGGGTGATATACTCCCCAAACTGAAAATGAGTCTCCGATGTGGGTGTATTATCTAGCAAGAGGTAGCTCGTAAAACGGTCGTTAAATTGCCTAGAGTTCAAATCTGTGACTTGCGCGTAATCATCAAGAATCAAGTCATCTGTCAGGATGTCATGCGCCATCAGGAACTCATGCGTATACTCGTCAAAGATAATGAGTTCAGGTCGTGTCAATAAGTCCGCGCGTATCGACTCGATGAATCCTTCGATGTAAGTTGGAAAAGGAAACTCTGGATTTAATCGTTCTTCTTCAAAGTCTGCATACGCCATCCGAATTGGATACGACATCGGATAACTTGAGATATTATATCTATCAAAATATGTGAGATGCGGTTGTGGGGTTTTTCCTGATATGGCTAGCACATAAATCGGCGTTTCTGGCTCGGTATACGCATCGGCTATCTGGATAATTTCTGGCTTCGGAACATTATCCGCATAGATATTGTTAAAGCGAGAATTTTCTAGTGTGTATAGCTCTTGTGCTTCAAGCCCCAGCGCAACCACAGGGATGAAGAGTAATCTAAGACTCAATTGCTTCAAATAGTCTGGTGTCTGATTGTATACATGCCCTAAACTCACAAATAAGACCATCAAAGTTGTCAAACCACCGAACCACAACGGAATCCAGTGATAAGTATAGCCTTTGGCTTGAATTGCCATTATGAACATGCCACCAAGTCCGATGAGGGCTGTGATGCGACTAAAGTACAATAGAGGATGCTTGACACGCCATACAGTGAATGGCAGAACACAGAATGCTAAAAATAGAATCGTATAATTATTTCTCAGTAGGTGCAGCAACGATACTTGGGCATAAGCATCGTATCCATCACTGACAAGTTGTAACTCTCGCACTAATCCTAAAAATACGGCTGGATTCAACACAAAATACAAAAGATACAACACCGTGAATCCTGCAAAACCATAAACTTCAGGCGTAAAGAGTTGCTTGAGCGTTCTTAATCGTAATAGATAGTAGCCTTCAATCAAGAGGATAATTATCGGAAAATACGGTTTAATAGATGTCGCAATCGCTCCGATAAAACCAATCACAAAATACGACCAATAGGGTTTATCAATCATGGATTCCCAGCGCAAAAACCGAATGAGTATCCAAGGAATAATCATGGCGATGAAAATCAATTCACGCTGAGCATAAATATCCCTAAACCACACATAAATCGAGATGATGAGTAACACAATCGGCAATACCACCTGCAACCATCGGAGACCATCTTTCGTGTGCTTCCCGATGATGCGATAGGCACTGACACAACTCCACATGATGAGCATCCACGTCAGCAGATGCGCCATGAGCAATCTGTTGATACCGATACCATCCGCAATTGCCACGACAAACGCATTCAAATACATGATGGTTGGCAAATTTATCTCAAAGAAATCAACGTAAGGACGTTCCCCAACTAAGATTTTATAGCCGATGCCCAAAAATAGAGAAATATCCTGATTTGAATACCAATGTTGACTCGCTAAACCAAGCAAGATAATTGCCAGCACAATGATTATGCCCAGCAAACTCATATATGTAAGGCGATTGGATTGCATTCAGGTGTCCTTCAACGTCCTAACACGATATTTTAGCCTAGCTATCATAATTGCCGATGACGTATTGGTCAAAGTCAATTAGTGAGCCAGTCATCATTTCGGAGGCATCACTCAGCAAGTATCCACATATCCCAGCTACATCATGTGGACGAATAATCCGCCCGAAGGGTTTGCTAGCATCGGCTTCGTCTAACCAATTCTCAGGTTGCCCCATTGCTAACTGTGTCTTGTGCTCATTAGGAGTCGCTGTCCAGCCAATATTCACACCATTGACCCGAATATGCTCATGACGCACAGCATGAGCCACATTTTTAGTGAGCGTTGCCAATGCCCCTTTCGATGCACAATAAGCCGTGATAAAAGGTTGTCCACCATGTGCCGACATACTCAAAATATTGACGATGCTACCGCCCTTGCCTTCGCGCTTCATAATCTTAATTGTCTCTTGCATCAATAAAAACGGCGCGCGGCTATTAATCGCAAACATTCTATCCCATAACTCAACCGACGTATCCTCGATTGTGCCTCGATCAGTGATACCCGCTGCATTGACTAAGCCTGTAATTCTGCCAAAATGTTCATCAGCGGTGGCAATCAATCGCCGACAATCATCGACACTTTCTAAATCCATCTGAACGTAAATCGCATCTGTCCCATTAGCTTGTAAATCAGATGCCACAGCTTCACCGCGTTCTTGATTGCGCCCTGTAATCACAACCCCTGCGCCGAGTTCACCAGCATACCGTGCAATTGCTTCACCAACACCTTGTGTACTCCCTGTGACCACAATCACCTTACCGTCTAAACGTGTATTAATTGCTCCTGAAACCATGAGTTATCCTTAGAATCATTCTTATAAATATGCACGATATTTTTAAGGCATAATCGGCAAAAATTCCCGCGATGATAGTCAACGGGGAGAAAATTTGCTTTCACTATAATGTCATTTTAGGATACTAGGCACGAGTGACTGTTGAGTCTCATTAAGTGATGCCACCATCACCTCTGTCAAGGTTCGTATCCTGATAGGGGTACTTAAACGACAGATAGAAAGGGTGTCAGAAAATATTCTGTGTCTTTGTACCTTTGTCACTTTGCGTTAAATTTCTTGTATTACACGTGTACAAGCAAGCTCTCTAATATGACTTAGTGATATTCGACTTGACTAAGCACCCTCATATACTCTGATTAATGACCACCATCTTGAGCGTCGTCATATCCTCAATCGCAAAACGTGGACCTTCGCGCCCAACGCCTGATTGTTTATTGCCCCCATAAGGCATATGGTCAACACGAAAAGTCGGCACATCGTTAATCATCACGCCACCTACATTGAGGGTCTGAATCGCCTGCATTGCTTTATCTAACGATGGTGTGTAAACCCCTGCTTGTAACCCAAACTCACTATCATTGACTTCATCTAGCACCGCATCAAAATCCTGATATGGCACAAGATTCACTAGTGGACCAAATGCCTCGGCACACATCACCTGCATTGTATTATCGACCTTTTCCAGCACCGTTGCTTGCATCATGCGTCCCTCACGCTGACCCCCTGCGCTGATAGTCGCCCCTTGTTCTTCTGCCGATGCCAACCATGCAGACAAGCGTTCGCCAGCACTATCGTTGATGAGTGGTCCTATTTCTGTTGTCTCGTCCATAGGGTCGCCCATCACCAGATTGTTTGTGCGTTCAACGAATCTATCACGGAACTCACTATACATGCTTTCGTGAATGTACATCCGTTGCACACTGATACAAACCTGACCACTATAAGCGAATGCTCCCACTGCCAAACGGTCAATCAGCGCATCGGTGATGTTTGTGCCTTCATCAATGACAGTTGCTGCATTGCCACCGAGTTCAAACGTGGTTCGACGCAAACCAGCAACTTTACTAATCGCTTCACCGACACTCGGACTGCCTGTGAAGGTAATCATCGCCACACGCGGGTCAGTGGTGAGTGCTTTACCGACTTCGACATCACCGACCACCACTGTATATAAACCATCAGGTAAGCCAGCATCTTTGAGAATCTCTTCGAGCATTATTGCTGTCAGAGGGGTCATCGGAGACGGTTTCAGTAGAATTGGGCATCCAACCGCTATCGCAGGGGCAACTTTGTGAGCCACCAAATTCAAAGGAAAATTAAACGGCGTAATCGCGCCGACCACGCCGACAGGTTCGCGTACATAATAACCAAATTTGCCGACACCGCCTGTTGCAGCACTCATCTGAATCGTCTCACCATTGAGATTTCGTGCCACATCAGCAGCAAAAGTGAAAGTTTCTATACATCGCTTGACTTCACCGCGTGCATAGCGAATCGGCTTGCCACTCTCCTGCACAATAGATGTGGCTAAGTCTTCTGCTCGTTCCTGAATCAACTCCGCAGAGCGTGTCAAAATATTAGCTTTTTCGTATGCTGGCATCTGTGCGAACATCGTCCGCAGTTCATACGCACGACCAATCGCTGCCTCAACATCTGCTACACGATGCTCAGATATTTCTTGAACCACCGCATCATTATATGGATTGTGTATCTGCATGAACTATCTCCTAAAAATGTGTGTAGTTTACTATTGATTGTAATCAACTTTGCTAGATAACTACAGTTTGGCGTAATAGATAATACTGCGATGTCATCTAAAATACTGAGGTAAAATCACATAGGAGGAAGCATCATGTCTGCAACAACAACAAAACAAGAATCCGTTAGTCTGCAACAACTCGCTATCTGGACAATCATCGCTGCCGTTATTTCTGCCGCACTCAATGCTATTTTGTATATAGTGACACAAGGTCAATATGCAGGATTAATGGTACAAGGTATGGAATTTAGCATTGCCAATGTCATTGGTGCATCGATTATGTTCATTGTCGTTGGGGGTATTCTACTCGCTGTGCTAGATCGCTTTGTCAGTAATCCTATTTCTACATGGCGTAACGTAGCAATTGTCGCACTCATTCTATCACTAGCACAACCTTTCATTCCTGGTCTACTCGAAGGTGATTACACCCTAACGACACAAATTCTTCTGAATGTTATGCACGTTATCGCAGGTGTCGTGACTATTTTCCTGCTCACTACCCGTACTCGCGCCTAATGTAAATTGTCTGGGAAGGTAGCTATTCCTTCTCAGACAGTATTATATGACGAAAGATATCTTTCAATAGATGCTTAAGGGTTTATTTCGTTTATCTTGTTAAAACTTAATTATAAATTCTGTTATAATTGAGTGACTATTACTTATTGTAAAACAAGGTATTAAATACATGGGTAAGGGCTATAAAGAAGCACAAAAACGTATTGAAGTAGCGAAAAATTCATCAAAATTAGATTTAAGTAATTTGAGTTTGGATGAGATTCCACCTACAATCAGTAAACTGAGAAAATTAAAGTTTCTCGATATAAGAAAAAATAATCTTAAAAGTTTACCTTATGAAATTTGTGATCTCACCAATCTTAGAGAGTTGCGATGTGATATTAATCACTTATCTGAATTACCTTTAGGGTTTGAGCAACTACATCAACTAGAGAAAATTTCGTTGAGTAATAATAATTTTCAAGAATTTCCAATTGTATTAACAATGTTAACTAATTTATCGATGATAAACTTAAATCAAAATTCGATAAGGAAAATCCCTTCAGATATCAAACATTTTGTTCATCTCAAACAATTGGAAATAGATGATAATAAGATAGAACAGTTACCATCAGAAAT
>JBCCSC010000076.1:0-20669 GCA_039200705.1 Chloroflexota bacterium | reverse complement strand
CCGCAGTTTGATGAGGTCACTTCAGAAAGCTGTAATCGTTATCTGACGGACCTGGCAATCAAAAAGACATCAAAATTGATATTGATGACGCAGTTCGCATTTCAGATGATTTAGTTGCAGAAGCTATCATAGGTCAATTACGCCTCAGTCGCACCAAAGAAGGTATCTTGGTACAAGGGAATTTAGGTGTGAGTGTCAGCCGTGAATGTTCACGTTGCCTTGACACATTTATCCACGACATTCCTGTTGTGGTAGAAGAGTTGTACGCCTCACCAAAACCAATTGATGAAACAGAATTTTTCGTGAGTGCTGATGCGAAGCTCAATCTCGCACCACTGTTACGTGCTGAGGTTCTCATTGCATTATCACATCGTGAATATTGCCGAGAAGATTGTGCAGGTTTATGTCCTGTATGCGGTGTCAACCGCAATCAAACGGCTTGCGACTGTGAAGCGGATATGATTGACCCGCGCATGGCAAAGTTAAAAGAATTACTCGATTCTGATAGTGCGTGATGCGCTGGCAGAAATCCATAACATTATAATTTTTACAAGGGGACTAGGGAATATTATGACTGACTTCGATGGGACATACGGTAAGCTCGATCAATACAATGGTGTGCAATCAGGTGGCTTTGAAGATTCTTTCTTTGAAGATGAAGAGGAAGAAATCCTGTTTGAAGAAGATTTCCTTGATGAGCCATATGACGAAGACTTAGATGATGAGGATGAAGAATATGACCTCACAGATATTGCATCAAGTGACACTGTGGGTTTATACCTCAAAGAAATGGCGCGTGTGCCACTCCTCAACACAGAAGAAGAAGTGAGCCTTGCCAAACGCCTTGAAGATGGACGTGCTGCCGAGAAGAAACTCAATAAAAATCCAGACCATAAACGTGCAGTCGAATGGAAATTCTTAATCCAAGATGGCATTGCTGCACGCGAACACCTCATCAAAGCCAATACACGCCTTGTCGTTTCCATTGCTAAAAAATACATGACTCGTGGTGTGCCTTTCCTTGATTTGATTCAAGAAGGTAATCTTGGGCTGATGAAAGCTGTCGAAAAATTCGATTATCGTCGTGGTTATCGCTTTAGCACCTATGCGACATGGTGGATTCGTCAGACGATTACCCGTGCAATTGCTGACCAAGGACGCACAATTCGTGTACCTGTCCATATGAGTGACCGCATCCGCCGTTTGTATCGTGTTGCGCGTGACCTTGAGCAATCATTGGGTCGCAAACCTTCTGTGGAAGAAATTGCCGAAGTAATGGAATGTGAACCGCGCAAAGTACAATGGATGCTCCGCGTATCATGGCAACCCCTCAGCCTTGAACACCCTGTTGGCGAAGATGATGATAGCGAACTTGGCAATTTCATCGAAAATGACCAAGAGCCAAGCCCATCAGAGAGTGCTTTTGGTAATATGCTCAAATCGAAAATGGATGAACTATTGAACACATTGTCTCCGCGTGAAGCTCGCATTCTGCGTTTGCGCTTCGGGATGCAAAATGGACGTGCTTACACACTGGAAGAAGTTGGCAAAAAATTCGGCTTGACCCGTGAACGCATTCGCCAAATCGAAGGACGCGCTCTACGTCGTTTGCGTCATCCACGCCGTAGCCGTCACTTACGTGATTATTTAGATGACTAACTTTTACAATAATAATTTTTGAGCGAAAGACCGTACAAGCAAGTGCGGTCTTTTTCGTTATAATGGTGCAATTATTGATTATTCTCACTTGGAATAAACATGATGGATTCACGCTATATCGCCATGTGGTCAGGACCGCGCAATATTTCTACAGCGATGATGCGCTCGTGGGAAAATCGTGCAGATACTATAGTCGTGGATGAACCCTTTTATGCTCATTATCTCGCTAACACCGAGTATGAGCATCCTGCTAAGCAAGATATTATCGCGCATTATGAAAATGATTGGCGCAAAGTCGCACAGCAACTCATTGCACCCCTGCCAGATGGAATCTCGATTTATTATCAGAAACACATGACTCATCACGTGCTTCCACATATGGAAAAAGATTGGATGCTGAATGTCACCAATTGTTTTTTAATCCGTGAACCACGTCGTGTGCTACTATCATTTTCAAAAGTGATTCCAAATCCAACGATTGAGCAAACAGGTTTACCACAGCAAGTCGAATTATTTGAGTTTGTGCATCACCAAACAGGTCAAGTTCCACCTGTACTATCAGCCAAAGATGTCTTGGTGAATCCGCGAGGTGCATTAACCACCTTGTGTGAGGCAATCAATATTCCATTCGATGAAGCTATGCTATTGTGGCGAGCAGGTAAGCGCGATAGTGATGGTATCTGGGCAAAACATTGGTATAAAAGTGTCGAAGCATCGACTGAATTCATGTTTTATCAAGATGATAACACGCCCATCCCTGAGCATTTAGGAGATATTCTCGCCGAATGTGACGACCTCTACCAGCAACTAGAACAATACAGATTATTGAAATAGAAAGCACTCACTATGAAACAGACATTCAACCCTAAAAACAAAGATATTTTGATTAACATCAATGGTGAACTTTATCATCGAGACGTGGCTGGTATCAGTCCATTTGATAGCACTGTCCAAGGCGGTGATGCTGTCTGGGAAGGCTTGCGCCTATATAACGGACGTATCTTCAAGCTGACAGAGCATCTTAACCGTTTGCGCGATTCTGCTAGAGCGATGGCATTCACAGATATTCCCTCTCATGAAGCGATTACTGCCGAGATTAGCAAAACGCTTGATGCAAACAAGATGACCGATGGTGTTCATATTCGTTTGACACTCTCGCGCGGATTAAAATATACAAGTGGGATGGATCCACGCTTGAATACGTTTGGTTCGACATTGATTGTCCTTGCCGAACATAAAGCCCCTGTATACGACAAAGCTGGTATTCGCATGATAACATCCAGTATTCGACGCATTCCGCCTGATTGTGTTGACCAGAACATTCACTCGTGTAACCTAATCAATTCGATTTTGGCAAAAATTCAAGCGAATTCAGCAGGTGTCGATTCAGCATTGATGTTGGACTATAACGGTTTCGTGGCAGAATCCAATGCAACGCATGTTTTTATCGTCAAAGATGGTATTGTGATGACTTCGTTCACTGAGTCGTGTCCTGAAGGCATCACACGGCAGACAGTGCTAGATTTATGCACCGAAAATGATATTCCTTATGAAGTCAAGAATATCTCACTAACAGAAGTCTATCGAGCCGATGAGATGTTCTGCACAGGGACAATGGGTGAACTCGCCACTGTGTCTGAACTAGATGGACGCACGATTGGCACAGGTGAAATGGGCGCAATGACAGAGCGCATCAGCAAGCTATTTCGTGCCTTAACCGAAGTATCGGGGACACAGGTCGTCGAAATAGCTTAGAACAGAGCGAATAAATATGGGTTCGCTCTTGGAAACATCTGCGATAATGTATTGATATTGATTTCTGAGAGTGTGCCCCATCCGCGCCATTGAAAATCATGCAAGTCGTGTGTGCCATAAATTATGGCTGATAAGCCATTAATCGTCAACGAACAATCAGCGTTTTGGGCAGGTTCAATCTGCAAGCACCCATCGACAGCCGAAAATCGGTAAACGCCGTTGTTCCACTCACAAAATGGATCACTAATTTCAAGCGTGATGTCACCCTCGCCCACATGAATACCTTGTAATTTTTGTACATCAATTACACGACACATCGGAGTCAGCCAAATTTCAGGGTCGCCTTTGACTGAAAAATCACTAAACCAAGTTTCGGGATGGGTATCGTAGGGCAAACGCTTGAGATGCACATCATGCACTTGGTCAACATGCTTGGCGATATATTGCAACAAGAGATAACGCCCTAAGCTATTTTTGGCAAAGAATCTTGAGACTTCAAATGTTCCCCAAAATGCTGTGATTTTATATGCCATCGTGCCGATGACAGCACCCTCATCATCACGCGCAACTGCTAGCCAATGGTCATCTTTACCGTATAGATATTGCAATGGTTCAGGTAGAAATAATGCCATACCATGTTTATTTTGCTGACTATCGTGCAACATTGCTTTAGCAATATTCCAGCCATCTGCTTGATTGAGATATTCGACACTACCTGATAATGGCATATTGAGGAGTGGTTTCATGTCAGTTGTTTTGAATGTCACGGACTTGATATGTGTAAACAATGTGTAGCCTAAACGTTCATAAAATGACTCGCGGAATGGATACAGCATAGACACTGCAAAATCGTTTTCGTACATATCTTCAAACAATGTTTGCATCAGTTGCTTGACATATCCTTTGCGTCGCGTAGTGGGTTTACTGGTGACCCCTGCCACGCCACTCATCGACAAGATTTTACCGCGCACATTTTGCGTCATTGGGATCGAAACAACAGTTGCGACAGCTTCATCTGCTTCATACATACCTAAAATACTTGCATCGTCATATAGCACAGATTGTGATTCATAGAGTGATACATCTAGTGGTGGTGAGGTGTAGAAGGCATAGCGATGAAGTGGTGCATAATCGCTCAGTAGCTTATCTTGTGTGATGCGACGAATGTCTGGCATGTGATGAATATCCTGTGTGGTAATCAAAAAGCACCGAATCATGATGACCCGATGCGTTGATTATGATAGATACGCCGTAATTTGCAACTAATCAAAATAGCCTGACTCCGCTATTATTTGCTCGGCTGGCAAGAAGGTCGCCTCTTGGATACTCATCCCTGTTTTTTTCAAAAAGGCTTGTACGACATGATACCCAACTGCATAGCCACCGAAATTAGGCATCCCAATTTTCTCAAAGCCCCATTGTTCTGCTAGATGATCACCGAAGATATATCCTCGTATCACATTGAATCCTGTCGTTTGTAAATTTTCACTGATGAGTTGCTTAGCGATAGCCAAGTCTGCATCGTTGATGTCTGTAACATAATAGCCGAGAACATCCTCGCCAAAGAGGGCTGTAGCAAATGATTCAGCAATGCCTTCGTGAATGATGTAGTCACCCACTGTTGTCGTCATCATATCCCAGGGTTGCACACGTAAGCGCACCAAATGATTGAACTCATGAACGACTGCCCCTGATAGTGCTTTGATATTGCGCTCATCAGGCTCGAAATACTGGCAAACAAAGCGCGGATGAGTGAAATCTATTGCGCCTGTGTAGTTCTCATGACTTGGATTACGCTCTGGTACACCTAGCATGAGCCAGCCTTCAACAGTGTCAAAAGGCAAATCGTAGTCAGCAAAAGCAGCGACACCTTTTTTCAAAGCGTTTTCGCCAAGTTGCCATGCGTCTGCTGCCTCAAGTTGTGTTAATGCCTGTGGGATATGGTCAAGTTCATCAGGCGTGTGCCATGCCCAAGCGCGTGCGCTAGCGAACTCGTCATTAGGATTTATCGCTTGCCCTGACATCATTTGCATCATCTGTTGCCAAGGTTGCATGATTTTTTGACGATAGAGTGCTTGTTTTTCAGATAATGTCTGTGCATTGATAATTGCATGGTAAATCTCATTCGTTGCTATCCATTGAATTTTCATGCTTATGGTTCCTCGCTTTTTATGTAGATTTCGTAGGCGTGTTGTATGAAGCGTAGGAGTGCCTCATCCGCCATTTGATAGTCACTTGGCATTTGTTGCCGATTTTGCCAGACTTGCCGAACACCCTCTTCAGCTTCGCTATCACCAGCAGAGAATAGACTAATATATTTGTGCATCGTATCAGCGAGAGCTTGCACAGGCTCGCTATCGGCTGGGAGATGTTGCAATTCAGCAAATTTATCTGTCAGTTCACGCCAATCACGCTCAAATTGTTGAAAATCTGCGTCGGTATATTGCAGACGACGTGTTGTAATGCCTGCCCATGCCTCATCCGTGAAAGCACTTCTTATCCACTCTTGTTGAGGGAACATCACAGCACGAATCACCTGATTGAGATGTGCATCGTCAATACTGTAACTATCTATGTCATCAACACTGAGTGCGCGTTCTAAGGCTTCAGAGGCAACTTGTAAACTCTCAATTTGCTGGTCAATAGCAGTTTTTTGGAGCAACAAGGCAGTTTTCAAGTCATAGGTCGGGCTATCCAACATCTGCTTGATATGGTCGAGTTTAAAGCCCATCCATTTCAATGTCAGAATTTGTTGTAGGCGCAACAAATCACTGCGTTGATACAGTCGATGATTACCTTCTGTCGTCGCAGATGGTTTGAGTAAATCAATACGGTCATAGTATTGGAGTGTGCGAACCGTCACCCCTGCTAATCGGGCAAAGTCCGATACACGATAAAATGTGGGCATAGACTGTTCTCCATAGCTTCAAGATACAGCCTACAGTATGACGTAAGGTTAGGTTCAAGGGCAAAGTGTATAAAAGTGATAAAAGCCTATTTGGGCATTGCTTCTGAGGGAATATCAGCAAATAGTGGATTCTTCGCATCACGTTCAGAGATAAGTGGGTCTTGTTGATTGCCCCAATCAATCCCAAATGCAGGGTCGTTCCACTTCACACCAAATTCGTCACTACTGTCATAATAATTATTGACGAAATACATCAGCATACAATCGGTATGAGCATAAAAGCCATGTGCAACGCCTATCGGAATAAACAAACCGATATTATTCTCTTCACCCATTTCAAGAGTAAATGTCTGTTTAAAAGTCGGGGAACTCGGACGTAAATCAAGCATAGCTGCCCGAATGCGTCCCTGTGGCACATACCAGTAATCAACTTGATGAAAGTGATAGTGCAAGCCACGCATGACATGAGCTTTGCTAATGGACCGATTGCTTTGAATTTTATCCCAGCTAACTTCTGGAAACCATTCTTTGCGGAACACCTCGCTGAATATCCCACGCTCATCAGGGAATTGGCGTAGATTAGCGATTTGGACACCTTCAATTTCTACAGCGTTTTCAATAAAATCAAAATTGCTCATCAAGCTAACTACCTATCTGTATCTCGTTCAGACTGGGAGTATAACAAAGATGAGCAATTTCTGTACACTAATCCTGCGACGGTTTTATGATGTAACTATGACACGATGCTGTGATTCTTGCGGAATCCTGAGCATCAGCACAGCAACAGGAATCGCAAGCCAAAAGCCTGATGCTGGCATCATCAGAACACCGACAATAGAGAGTATCAGTAAACCACCACTGAAAAATCTCGGAATAGTTTCGGTGTGTTGATGTATCCATTGTGCTATCCATCCCATAAGGAATAGCGTGATACCAAACATGAAGAACCAAAAGGCTGCATCACGTTCCCAATAAGGTGGCACGATACTGTTGAAAAATCCTGCCTGAATAATGTCTTGTATTGCGTTGCTGTAGAAGAATAGACCGACAAGTTGATGTAAAACAGCAATCGCCATCAGCGATAAACCTAATTTCTTCGTCATGAGTAGCTCCCCTGATGTGCCACGCGGTAAGATGCTCCTGCTTGCGCCATACTCTGCACCACAATATGGTGAAATGGTCGAATGATGTTGAAGTAAATCGGTCCTGCCCAATTTTTATAATGAACAATTGTGCCAATATGAAACTTATTCAAGCCACTGCTGAGTTGTTCTTTTGCAATGACAATATAAGCATCTAAGTGTTTATCGCTAGCAGTTGCAATCCAGTAATCATCTTCTTTAGCATCATGAACCTGAAAAAATGTTGCCCATTGCCCGTGTTCAAACGGTAGATTCTTCACTGTCAGTTTGGGTAAGGTCATTGCCTCTTGCTTCATCCCCAATAATCTGACGAATCCCGCACGAATCCCATATAAGGCTTTAATCCATGTTGGGTGATAACTTAGCATCCCTACGATGAACTCGCGCAACGAGGCTTCGCTGGTGACTGTCTTTACATCAAAATGGTCATTGTGTGTGAGTAAATCTTGTACAGCTTCAATTTTGCTTAGGTAACTCATTCTGTATCATCTTTCTGAATAGATGTTGATAACTTTGCTAATAAGCGATACATCATCTCTAAATCAGATTGCTCTAGTGCTGGGATAATCTGCGAACTTCCAATCAGCGTGGTATAGATTAGGTGCGCCATACCCATTGCTATCTCATCATTGCTGTGTAGCTCTTTTTGCACTTGATAGAGATATGTCAGGCGTTTTTCATCGACACGCATTTGGTATTCTCGTGCCATTGAATCTGTTTGCGCCCATGCACGAATATTGACTTCGTTCGACCCATAACTACTCAGTACAAGGTCTTGTAAGCGTCCCAGCTTTTCGACGGCTGTCAGCCCTTGTTCGCTGATATTGATGAACTCTTGTGTATATTGGTCTTCCCAGTAGGTCAAAATTGCTTCTAAGTAAGCATCACGACTTTTGAAGTGATGATAGAACGAGCCTTTTGTAACATTGAGTTGCTCACACATACCATCAATCGTGAGTGTTTCTACGCCGTGTTCTGCAAGTGTCATCAAACCTGCATGTAACCAATCATCGCGTTTTAAACGTGCCATTGTATCTCCCTCAAAACATACCATACAGTATGGTATGTTGTCAATTTAAGTATGAATTTTGATATTGTCTAAATATAATTTTACCTAAGTCTGTGGTAGTGAGTCTCGCAATTTGCGGAGAAAGTTATTACCCATGATAGCTTCAATATCGTCAGATGCGTATCCACGTTCTTCTAAGGCAGTAGCAATCAGAAGTAAATCACCAACAGTCTCGAAACCTTGTGGGGTTTGGTCTGCGCCAAAGCCACCATCAAAATCACTCCCAATGCCGACATGCTTTGCACTCCCTGTTACTTGACATACATGGTCAATCGCATCAATCACAACACTCATGGGTAGACGTTGACTCGTGCGCGTCCATGTATCGCTCAAAAAAGCGTTGTATAGCACAATCCCCATAACACCATCACGCTCAGCGAGTTTACGGATCATATCATCGGATAAGTGACGGTCACTATTTCTGAAGTGTCGTGGGTTACTGTGGCTAGCAATGACAACACCTTCATAGCGGTCAATTGCTTCATTGAAGGCTTGTTCTGCCATGTGGGATAGGTCAAGAATAGCGTCAAAACTAGCGAGAATTTCTAATAATTCATAGCCGAGTTTACTCAAACCAGCAGGCGCACCTGTACCCCCTGCGTAGCGCGTTGCACCCCATGATGTCCCGACAATCCGCACACCGCGTTCGTACCATTCTTCAAATTGTTTGGGTTCAAGAATAGGGTCAGCCCCTTCCATCAGAACAACTAAGCCTTGTTGACGCTGACCGATTGGTTTATCCCATGAGGCGATAACAGCATCTAAATCTTGCTGGCTATAGATAAGACGCACGCGGTCTGTTTCGTCTGTTAAGCGGTGATAATAGTCGAGTTGTTTCCCTGCTTGTGTGTAGGCTTCTTTTGCATCTTCGTAGCTTGGTGCTGGATAGGGTGTATTCAAAGCTAATTTGCTAGATGCTGGCGCGACAAATAGTGTCGAAAATACAATGCCTACACGTCCAAGCAACGCATCAGGCAAACCAAGCATTGCTTTATCCCATCGTTGCATAATTTCATTTTCACGATGCTTAATCGCACTCACTCGATAATCACGTCCATAACAAGTTGTATTCCATGCAATATCTTGATGAGCATCAACAACAATCATTTGTACCTCCAAGCAAAAAGGCGCAGTATCTCGCACTACGCCTTGATTTTAGTTTATATGGCTAAATTTACAGGGTCGGAACTGTGTCAATCGGGTCACTACCATTGAGAATATCCACAAATGGTGCAAAAATCCAACCAACGTAGGTTGTATCTGTATTTGGGACACGATAGCGTACTTGATACCAGAAATCTTGTCCACCTTGGCGTGTGCGTGCCAAAATTTCAACAGTTGCACCCCAATCTAATTGTGGGACAGCTTCTAGGCGTGGTGCACGTTCCGTTGGGAAAGTACGGAAATTCATGTTAGAGCGTGTGATACCTGTCACTAAGCCTGGTGGATCATAGATGGTTGTATACGCACCCGCATCAATGATAGGCAGATTATTGGGGTCAATTTGCGTCACAGCGAAATAACGTCCTGATACCCAACCTTGAATCTCTTCGTTAAATTGGATGAGATACCAAGTAAACAAGCCTTCTTGTGTATTACGGGCAACAATTGGATATGATGCACCAGGACGCGCTACAGCAAGAAATGTTCCACCGAGGAATGGTCCTGAACGCACCGATAAACCACGCACTTGAACGACTTCACCAACGGCTGCTGATTGTGGTTGTGTCGTCGGTGCAGACGGTGTACCCGTACTTGGCGACAATGTAACCTGAACCAAGGCATCACCCGTATAATCAACATAATCAAGCACCAATAAGAACGCACCGTCCGCAAAGTTCGTAATGGCTGAAAATGTCCGTAAACCTTGATTATCAAGATTGTTGATAATGTTTTGACCATTTACCGATAAGCGTACCCCACCATCGGCAACAACTACAAATTCATACAGACCACCTGTAATCGTTGTATTCGACGAAAAGCGTGCTGAGAAATTATCCGCAGGAATGCCTAATAAGGGTTGCCCTGTGTTAGGGTCTGTAGGTGGACCTGCCCCCCAATTGATACTGAGTCCATTTGGATAATTGACAAGGATATTGCTTCCAGTAAAGTCATTATTCTGGAAGAACAAGCCTGTCCATTGTAAGGTTTGCGACTGAGCAGATGAGATTGGCACAAAGACAAATCCGCCAAGAAAAAGTAGTACACTCAAAATGCTCAGTGGATTGATAAGTCGTTTTATCATTGAACACTCTCCAATTTTATGCGTGCAAATTCATGTAAATGCAATAAGTCATTCCTAGTATCTATAAATTTATTTTCGTAGGGGCGTAGCTGTGTCTGCGCCCACTCGGGATGACACACAGGTCATCCCCTACAATTATTTTCGGATAGGTCTTAATAAATAGGGACATCATTGATATTGCCTCTCACATTGGCGAAATCTGCATCAATCCATCCAATAATGCCTTGATACCGTATCATATACCAATGGTCTTCACCAGCTTGGACAGTACGGGCTAAAACTTGTGCTTCATCTCCCCAAGGCAAATCACCAACTTCGGCAGTACGTGTACTAGGGCGTACTCTGATATTCATAGTAGACCGTGGACGAAGCGTGACACCTGTATCAGGGAGCAAAGTCAATGTGTCAAAGACAGAACTCTCTTCTGGTACAGTAATTGTTGGGGTACTTGTTGTTTGGCAGATAAATGACCCGACTGTGTTGATGAAGTTCAGATAAATTTGATTCAAATTGACGATGATAGGCGCATTAGGGTCATTTTGTGGAATGATAATCAACGGTGAACACGCATTGATTAAGTCATTAATTTGACCGTTATTGATTTGTCCATCAAAAATATTTGCGAGTGCATTGAAGCACACAATGGCTTGTATCGCTGTTCCAGCATATCCTGGTGTAATTAATCCTGCGATTTCAAGCGCAAGGTCATTACTGACATTACAACTACCATTGCCACAAATACCATAAATATCAAAAACGAGCTTGGCTGTATCGACAAAGGCTACAATCGCATCGAATGATGAATTGGTACTGAGAGCGAAGGCTGTACAACTGTTTGCAACGCCTAAGGCTTGTTCTGTTGAGATACTACCACCGATACTTTGATTCAGAACATTGGCGACGTTGCCGAAACAACTACGCGCTACGTTAGCATCAGAAAAATTCGGGACAATACTTTGGGCGACGGTTAAGCCACCATCATTCGGGATACTACAATCACTGGTGATGATATTACCAAGATTAACATCCAAAAAGCGACTGGATGCCCATCCCGTTTGTCCTTGCTCATTGATGACGAGTTTGTACCAAGTAAATTCGCCTTCGATATTATTCTGTGCCACGACTTGATAATCACGCCCAGGGCGTAGGACAGCAACTAGCGATGCACCTAAATAAGGACCACTGCGTAGCGCAAGACCTGTCACCGCAGCGTTGACTTGTGCCGTTGCTTGTGAGGGAGGTACTGCGTTCGGGTCGCCATCACCAAGTGATGTACCGAAAAATTCCTCAGTAATATCGCGCCATGTCAATTGGATGATAGCATTCCCTGAGTAGTCAATGTAATCAACAATCAGTTCGTTCAAACCACTGCCAAGAAATGCTACGCCTGTGAAGGATGCGAGTCCTTGATTGCCTAAGTCGTCGATAATCACATTGCCATTGACGCTCATTCTGACACCACCATCTGCCACAATATTGAATTCGTAAATTCCTGCATCAAATGGTGTATCAGTTGAATATCGTGCTGACCAACCATCGGCTGGCATCCCTGGAAGGGGAATAATGAGCGGTGTTGCGGTTGGTGTTCCAGGCAAAATCGGGAAAGTTGTCAGATTAGGGTCAGGTTGTGGGTCAGGTACAAGCGGAGGCAGAAGACCGAAATCGAGATTTAAGCCTAAGTCATAGGTGACCAGCCACAGAGGGTCTTCAAAATTGGTATTGGGATAATAGAGTGCCGCCCAATTGGTATCATCCACAGGAATAGGCTGAGCTTCTACATCAGGTGTATCAAGCGTCCCCAGAATAAACGCCAGACTGCTGAGGATGAGTATCACAAATGATAGCCGAGCCAGTCGTCGCATTATGCTTCTCCACAAGGTTTTCAGTCAATATCATCGCCAGAATATACTATAACGATGCCATAGTTAGGATAATTTGATGATATTATAGCGCATGGTGCTTGATTGTGCGCTGATGTCACTATCTTTAATGTAACTTGTTATGTGCTTTCTGCGTATAGGATGTTAAGAAGACTGAACAAAAATTGTAATATTGGGAGAAAGCAAGATGACAAATCAAAAACCAAAGAATGATACAGTGAATGATTTAGTGGATAACGGACGTGATTTCCTACGTGAAGCGAACCGTCGTTATGTAGTTATTCGTAACCAAGATGGTTCAACCATAGCTGACCTCAGAATGCCAATTGTTGCAATGATTATCTTTGCGATGATTGCCTTTCAACCGATGGGTACGTTTTTGGCTGTTGGTGCAATAGTCTATGGCTTAGTGCGAAAAGTCAAAATTGACCTCGTAAGCGAAGTTAAATCATCAGATGATGCTGTGATTGAAGTAAAACTCCCTGACGAACAGTAGATAGTCGCAAGCAGTGTCAGTAAACTAAGGGCATGAGTCACATCCAACTAGAGGAATTTTCATGCCTGTTCAAATTAATGTGCCACGAAAGCAACGCCAGCGATTGCTTGTGTTCAATTTGCGGACTGATAGTGAAGACCACATCTTAGGATTCACAACGCGCTGGCTCAATGAACTAGCTCAATATTATGAGCATATCGATGTGCTAACAACACACAAGGGTACATTGGCTGTTACTGACAATATCACGGTCTATTCGACTGGACGTGAGCGTGGCTTTGGACGACTTAAACAACTAGCGACTTTCTATCAGACTTTGACGACACTCGTTTTCAAGCATCACTATGATACTTGTTTTGCCCATATGCAACCGCTTTTCGCGACTCTAGCTGCCCCAATCTTACAAATACGAGGTATCAAGGTCACGACATGGTATACACATCGTCAAACAAATTTACCTGTACAACTCGCCTCACGATGGTCGTATCGGATTGTGACCGCTGTTGAGAGTAGCTTTCCTGTAGAAACATCTAAATTGCGTCCACTAGGACATGGCATAGACCCTGATTTTTATCATCCTTCGCAAGAAAACTTATCATCTCAACCACGCATTGTACAAGTTGCACGTCTAACGGAAATTAAGAATCAGCATATCTTGCTTGAAGCCGTCAAAGACTTGGATTGTGAAGTTGTTTTTGTGGGTGATGTTCCTGATGGCTATGATGATGCTTACAAGCAAAAACTGATTGCACAAGTCGCCCGTGATGAGATGCAAGAGCATGTGATTTTCGCTGGTGCACAAACTCCCGAAGAAGTTGTTCAGTGGTATAACACAGCACAGATTGCGGTGAATCTCAGTCCAGCAGGATTATTTGACAAAGCTGCTCTCGAAAGTATGTCGTGTGCGACCCCAACGATTATCAGTAACCCTGCTTTTGCTGATTTAACAGGAGATTACGACCCTCTCTTACGCATTGAATCCCCTATTGACAAAACTGCCTTGCAAGCGTGCATTAAGCAAATATTGGCACTCGCAGAAGAAGAGTACCAGCATATCGGTCAGTATTTACGTGAGGGTGTCATCGCCCATCATAGTCTAGCGACTCTTATCAAAAAATTGGTCAATGTCATGCACACAGGCGATATTTAGATTAGCGTAATTCCAGATGTTGAGCAGCAATTTGACCCCAAATTCGGTCAGGATAGGTCTCCCAAATGGTGTAATAGAACTCACGCGACGCATCTCTATCACCTGTAAATTCTGACGCAAGGGCTTGTAGATAGATAGCATCAGGGGCAAGCGGTGTATCAGGATTTTCGCGGAGTATATTGTCGAAAATTGCTAACACTCGTGCAGAATCATCATCAACCAAGAGCGCATCTAAGGCAGATTGTGGTGCTTCAATTAAAGCCAGTGGGAAAATCGCTTCATCAAAGCCAGTGGGAGCTTCGGCAGGTTCGTAGCGATGCTCACCATCATTATTGGCAACAAAAGCATACCAACCTGAATCAAAATACTCAAAATTGACAACAATGCGTTCAGCACGCCCAATTTCATTGGTGATGACACTTTCTAACACAGGCAAGCCAACTTCTGCTAGTTGTTGTTCGAGGTCTTCATCCGTGGTGAGGTCTACAAAAGCTAAATAAGTCCCAATGACAGCATTCACATCACAAGCAGGGAATTCGTCAGCAATAGCAACTGCTTCGCAAATATCCAGGGCAGTGTTACCACTGGCGTTTGTCGCACGTAATAGCGCATTTGCTTGGCTGGATTCCCATGTGGTGTCATCCCCTGCTGTAATAATCGATTGTGCTGTGTTGCGCGCATCGTCAAGGCGACCACTTAATACATAGAGCATCGAGAGCGTCATCAAGGCACGGTTTGCACTTGGTGCGTCAAAGCCATATTCTAGTAACGATGATTCAATCAATGTAATTGCTTCATCCGTGGGCAATGTGAATAAATCTGCATTGAGCAAGTCACAACCAAGGCTATCCACATCTGTGAAGCGTGCATTTAAATCTTGTGTGCGACGATAAAGATTGCGTTCGTAAACCCATGTGTATTCAATTTGTTGGTTACACTGCCAATTTGGGTATTCTGTTACAGTTTGATATTCCAGCACAGTCAAATCGGGGGCATTGCGTGATACAGTATTTAAATCCCAATTGACAATGTCGCCGACTCGTAACTCTAAAGTGGGGTCAACTAAATCAACTGCATTACCATTGCGATGTTCAAGGATGACAAAGCGGTCACTCGCGTTACCATCATCAACACGTAAAACCAATTCATCAAGTGTATCGGCATTGACATCACGCAGAAATTCATTGGAAACGCTATTCACACCAGCAAAAGGCACGGCTGGCAAATCATAATTGGTATTGAGCAAGGTAAATGAGCCATCATCGTTGGCTGTTGCTAGCAAATACTCTTCATATTTGATGCCTTCATCATCTTCATAGAAAATGTTGACAACACGGTCTAAATCGCCAGAACCATCGAGATTCGTCGGCGTAAGCGTGACAACAAAGCCATTACGTTCAATTGAGAATGCGCTTGGGTCGTCATCAATCACAGTTTGGATGAATGGGCGCACGATGCTCCGCATATCCAGTGACCCAATTGGAGCATTCATCATGGCCGTAATCATCTGTTCGCGTTGTTGCATACTTGCTGGTGCATCAGGGAAGCGTTGTTGCATTTCGTACAGTAGCAAATTCACTGCAAGAGGTGCATCAGTTATATCATTCTCTAGTAACTGGATTTGCTCCAGAACGAGGTCAACAAAATCAGGTTCGAGCCAAAATCGTAAACCGTAATTGAATAGTAATTCAGATGGTCCAGCGAACGAACTGGATGCGATAGGCGTATTGGTGGCAAAGAAGGCTGGTGATACGTTGCTGTCATCTGTGGTTGCATCACTTTGGGAGATATTGCTTGCTGGTGTATTGGTCGTAAATGTACCATCTTGGGCTGTAATCGGGATACTCATAGAAAGTGCAAATACAGCAATCACTAGCAAGATTATCAATACAACAGGTAAACGATTAATCTTATGATGACTCATGAGTTCCCCTCGCCTCAACTTACCAAAAGTTCAATATTGCTTCGATTCTACTGCGTTTTAGCATGATTGCCAGCAACTGATAGACAAATACACTAATCATCAAGCAATGCCAAGCCTTGAAACACAGTTGCAATCGTATGAACAGCACGAATTTGACCTGTTTGAATCGCTTGGAACACATCAGAAATTGAGAGTGTATGCACTATAATATTTTCAGTTGGGTCTAAGTTTTGTTCGCTGATTTTACGTGCGTTCGATGCGATAAACGCATGGGTATGATTGTTAGCGCGTGTTGGATTATTAATGTAGCTTGCCAAGTGTTGCCAGTTATTAGATATATAACCTGTTTCTTCTAACACTTCGCGCTGAATTTCCGCAAGAGGGGCATCACCTTCACTAAGTCCACCTGGTAATTCAAGGCAAATCTCTCCGATACCGTGTTTGTATTGCTCAACCAAGATAATATTCTTGTTCTCAGTAATAACCAATGCAACAACGGCATCAGGTTCAGTCACAATGTTGTAATCAGGTATCACAAGCCCATTTGGTAAAATGCAACGTTCTTGACGCACCACTATGAAGGGGCTGGCATCGAGTACGACCTTACTCTCTTCAATTTTCCATTGGCTCATATCATCAATCCTATTCAATCAACAAAAAAACTCCCTGATAGTGGGAGCTTTGCAAATACTCAGTACACCATGATAGATGTTATTGATTTTGAGTGTCAATCCGTGCCATTAATTCGTCGATTGCTTGTGACTCTGGCATTCCCATGATTTCGCTCGCTAAGCCACGATAATAAGGGTCCTGGTCAAGGTCGGGGTTGATAGCGAAGGCTTTGACTGCGAGTGCTTCGGCTTTTTCATATTGTTCGTTGACCACTAACTCAAGTGCATCATCCATCATTTTCTTGGATTGTTTTTGGTCAGCTTCTGGCACACCACTTGGAATAGCTTTCATCTCTTGTGTTGGGTTCTTAATGCCCTCGCCAACCCAATCACTCTGAATCAACATTTTTTTGACATGCTTTCCTGCATCGAGAGCTAATTGACGTACTTCAGGGTCAGGGTCTTGTTTATAGACCGTTGCCAAATAACGGAATGCTTCGCGCTCACCTGTTTGTGCGAGTGCCCTCACCCCTTTTTTGCGTTCTTCAGGGTCAGAACTCCGCAATGATTTGAAGATGCGTGGGTCAAAATCAACCATAATATTAATCCCTTACTCATGCCATTTACTCTGATTATATGAAATTACAGAATGAATGCTAGTTTGCTTCCACTAACGACGGTAGCCCAAGACAATAAAATCACCCCAAATGTGACCACTTTCAATGACAGATAGAGGTTGGTCAGGTGTTGTGTTTGAGTAAACCAATAAACGCACTAGATAATCATCATCAGGAAGGTCGAAACAGTAATTTTCTGCGAAGAGTATTGGCGCGGATTGTACTTCTACATCGTAGTTATCTTCAAATATCGGCTCGCCTGTATTCGTGATACCCTGTAAGTTGATACGATAGGTATCAGTTTGTGTAAACTCAATTTCAATCAGAATACAGATAGTGTCATTTGAGGAAGATTCAAGTTGGGTGTAAAAGTCACTCACTAGAATTGCTTGTATTTGCTCTACTGTATGTCCGAATGCGAGAGATAGGGAGTCTGAACTGTTAGTATCAAAACCATAGAAAATTGTCCCATCAACATTATCACGATACTGAATCCCTCTCTCGGATAAAAGTATGCTGAGCACCTCCCAACTTTGAGGTGTTTGCATATCCAGCATTCCCCAGATAATAGGCATATCTTCTAAATTTTGACCAATAGTTGCAATTTCGGCGGATGTGAAATCACGCCAGCTCAAATCAATGCTGATGCCATCTGTTAAGCCATTTTGTTCAGCATGATAAGCGAGAGGACTGCGTGCGCTGGTTGTGATAAGAATGGGTTCTGTGATTGACCGCACTTGACTCGCACGATGCACTAATCCTTGCCAATCAGAGGTAGATTGCCACAAAAATACTATTATTGCTGATAGGATAGCAATCCATAGTATTGCACTGAAAAATTGGTTAATCCAAGCACGTACAAGAGCGAACATTACACAGAAAACAAGCATACCTAAGAGCACCAGTGGCAAGCGTAGACTCAAGATGGTGCGCCCTGCGATGATGCTCCAGCCATCTAGCAGAGCATGATAGCCTTGTGAGATAGAGTTATCGTCGCTACGCTCTATTGCGCTCAAGATACTATCTCGTACATAGCGCAATGTCTCGCGGATACTATCTGGTGAGCGCAGGGTATCCTCAATGACCCATGCACTATTAGCTTCTACATCGGAAAGGCTTGAGGATGTCGCAAAATAAACAGCTAAGGCAAAGCTCATCAGGAGCAAAATAGGCAGTAAATAATGGCGTAAGCGTGAGGATGTCACTATCAGCAGTCATTTCAATCGGTTGAATCTACAAGATGATTTTATCAAGTGGCTGATGTGATTGCCTAGAGATAAGAAAAAAGCACCTATCACAGTGCTTTTGAAGAATTTGTCTATACTTCTTGCGCTTGTGGTGGACGTTGATATAGCCACCAATAATCTGACTTAGGATATGCTGCTTGCAGGTCTTTTGACCATTGGAATTCATCAGCACGCAGGTATGTCCGCAATTTGCCATCCATACCATCCATGAGCGTATCTAAATCTTCGTTGGTGAGATTGAGTGCATTCATCTCTTTGACTAGCTCATGGATAATCGTGCGCTTTTGAATTTCTGGACGATAATTATTGGCGCAATTTTGTAGGCTATCAGCGCATTCACGGAAGAAGCCTTGCATGGAATCAATCCGTGATTCTATCTCTTGTTCAACTTTTTGCTCATAATGACTGCGCCACTCATTACGGGTTGTTTGCCATTGCTGATAAATTGCATTGAACTGAGTTTGCTGTTTATCGCTCATGGTTGATTGCAATGCTTGTAAGCGTTGTAAACGCATCAAGAGTGCGCCGATAGTCAGGCTTGGCATCTTTGAGAAGAACCCACCACCTGTGCTACCGTAGAGTTGGTCACCACGCACATAATCTGATAGACCTTCAACCATTGCTTGTGCTTCTTTGAGGTCTGTCTGCATACTGTAATTACTAGCCATCAAATCTCCTAGGGTTTGAATTTTCTATAGTCTAGCATTGCAGTATAAAAAACTCCTCAGAATGTAAGGAACAGTGTAATGTCACTTAATTATCATCTTCCATGATTTCATCCACAAATTGTGCTTCTTCGGATTTTTCTTGCGCGATGACTTCTTCAACAAAGAAGGTAGGTGATGCAATCAAGCGGTGTACTGGACACATGCCACCAATTTCGATGATGCGTTCGCACTGGTCTTCTGTTAATGCACCTTGTAGTATGATTTTCTTAGTAATTTCATGAACATAGCGTTCGTCACCATCATATGCGGGGTAATCTTTGCCTTTGAAGCGTTCAAAATCGAGTTCAATTTCGACCCCATCTAATTCCCATCCTTTACGGTCAGCATAGAGGCGCATGGTAATTGCAATGCACGACCCTAATGCGCCCATTATCATTTGGGTAGGTGTTGGGGCTTGGTCAGTACCACCATCTTCTATTGGTTCATCTGAATGATAAATATGATTACCAGAATGAATGGTTGTTTTATACCCTTCTTTAGGCAGAATAACTGTCGCTTTGGACATTGTAGATTACCTTAATTGTATGGTGGATGTTTACTATTCATGATGTTGATGCGGGAAGCAATCTTACAGGAGGGTGTCATTAAACAGAAAGAGACAACTCGTAAGTTGCCTCTTTGCTTGAAAAATCGGTGCTTCTTAGCTGAAGCGGTTAACGATTGTTGAGAAGACGTTACCAACAATTGGACCGAGAACGGTCAAGATGACGATAACAACAACTGCAACCAATACGAGGATCAAAGCATATTCTACGAGACCTTGACATTCTTCATTTTGTGGGCGATACAACATTATGATTTCTCCAGTATGATTTGAAATGATGTCCTGTTCATCAGAACTATGTAAACACTATAACAAAGAAAGTCTATAAAAAGTGTAAAGACTTATAAACAATTGCTACTAATCACAATATTGAACCGTTATGACCCTTAAAAATATCGAAATCGCAAAAGTTTAATTAAAATTTAATATTAATTGAGGAGATTGCCTATCTTAAGTAAGTGTTGGGAAGCCCAATTGGAATGACTTCCCACAATTATTGATTTGAGTTAACTACTTTTAGGGGCTTTGAGACGACGCAAGCCTTGATACTGTGGATTACCTTGAATGTCTTTCCAGCGTGTATCGGTATCACCAACATGCCACTCTACGACATAGAAACCATCAATATCTTGGTAAGCAAAGGATGGTACAAGCCCAAACAAAGACTTAATCGGTGTACTCCGCCAGATTTTGT
>JBCCSC010000075.1:0-20914 GCA_039200705.1 Chloroflexota bacterium | reverse complement strand
ATGACACTGTAAGGTCATTTTATTAACATTTTTGAACGAGGAGTAACTTTGACCATGAAAGTACGTTTATTGCTCATTTTAATTGGACTCTTGATGCTGGCATTGCCAAGCCAAGCGCAAGATGTCGAAATTGATAGTATTGTTTTCGCGCGTGATGTAACTTATGGCGATGTGACCCCTATCCAACCCGCCGAAATCTTCCCAGAATCAATCACTGCGGTATATGCAGTTATTGAAGGTGAAGGTCTCGAAGAAGGTGAAGAAATTGATATCATCTGGTACTTAGACGGTGAAGTAATGGATGAACTCTTCTATGAAAATGACACTGAAGATGATGAATTCGTCGTTTGGACAAATTGGAGTGACCCCAACGGTATGGAAGAGGGCGACTGGTCAATTGAAGTCCTCTATGACGGTGATACCATTGGCGAAGCTGAAGTTGAAATCACTGATGATGAATACATCTACCCAATCCGCTTTGGTGAAGATTGTGGTCGTGGAACAGGTGTCATGGTTGGCGAGGCTGATGAATTTGATGACCTCGATTTCATTTATGTCTACATTGAATGGGCAAACTTCAACGATGAAGAAAGCATCGAACTCCTATGGGAAATCAACGGCGATGTCTTTGACCTTGATATTGTGATTGAAGTTGAAGATGAAGGTTGGGAATGTGCTTTCTTGACCAATGGGGGCGACCCATTGCCATCAGGTGATTATCGCCTCAGTGTTGTCCGCGAGAGCGATGGTGACGAATATATCACCAGTGAAGAGATTAGCGTCAACGACTGATGCACAATAGTCACAAGCTAAAGTAATTTAAAAGGATGTCCACTAAGGGCATCCTTTTCGTTTTATAAAGCCAATGAAGTATTCACATCTGATATTGGTGTTCCAAAAATTAATTCGATAACAGGCAAGTTTTAGAGGTTTGTTATAGCGAACCCATGATGTAACGGGTGTCGTGTATGCCACCCCTACAACCCGACATGATAACTTGTTAGTTTCTTCGATTCTTCCTCGAATTATCATTAGCCGAAGGATGATTTGGTATAATTACGTTCATTGTATGATTATGCTTGTGTGGATATATTCTTCATGAACCAAGACACCATCCAACGCCTGAATGACATCAATCGTAAGTTCTATGAGGTGACAGCAACCGAGTTCGATGCCACACGCGGACGTGCTTGGGCAGGGTGGGAACACCTCACACCGTATCTCTCCGCGCCACTATCGGTGATGGATGTTGGCTGTGGTAATGGTCGCTTTGGGATATTCCTCGCGGAACAATTGGAGGGTCACATTAATTATCATGGGCTGGATAATAACCCTGTTCTCCTCACATTTGCAGAAAAAGCTCTAGCGGATTATCCACAGGTCACTGCCAAAACGACCCAGCACGATGTCATCATGCAAGCCCTCCCTGATGAACAAGCTGATTTTGTGGGTTTGTTCGGTGTTTTGCATCATGTGCCAAGCTACGATAATCGCCATCAGTTTGCGAAAATGCTCGCAGACCGTGTTGCCGATGGTGGTATTTTAGCGATGGCTGCATGGCGATTCTATGAGTATGACCGCTTCAAAAAACGCCTCACTGATTGGGATGCCTCCTACACAGTCGAAAACCATGATTATCTGCTGGATTGGCGACGAGGCGACCACGCCTTGCGCTATTGTCACTATGTTGATGACGATGAATTAGCATCTTTGGTGCAAGCCACAGGCATGACACTCCGCGCACAATATCGCGCCGATGGTTCAGATAATCGCATGAATGTCTATGTCATTTTGCAGAAAATATAGCATCAAAATATAAGCGGTTGAGGCATACCTCAACCCTACACAAAATCAAGGCTTGTAGGGACTAGGCATGCCTAGTCCGCCAACAAAGAACCATAAAAATTAGATTGGTCAGATACTAGCATATTACGATTACACTTTTTATCTTCATTTCTCTGCGCCTTCGTTTCTTTGCGTTACGCTTTATCATGTTTGTAACTGGATAAAACGTCATCAATAACCAAGCACTAATAACTAATGACTAAAAACTACTAACTCATATCCAATCCCTATCATCCACATGGCAAAAAGATGTCAGTCACTACATTAAAGAATGATTGCCTCTATGATGACAACAGCATGAAGCGTTGTCCATAAAATTTGTTAGCGCAACTATGTAAGACCTACGTTAACTAGAGGCGCGTTGCATTCTGCGATACAATATTATTTATGGACATTCATCTTCAGCTAGTTTTTATTCAAGTGACCAAGAAAAATGACGATTACGATACCTATGCCTGACCTGTCTCGTCTGCTCCCTTCAAAATCGGATAAAATTCGCGCACTCGTCTATGAAACGCATCCCTTATGGGCGCACGCGCACACCAAAATCTTAGAAGATAACGGTTGTGTCGTGACTCATGTCGATAACGTGGACGATGCGATGTATCTGATGCAAGCCTGCTACTTCCAAATCATCATCCTGATGGATCAGAATAATCCACTTTTCAAGACTATCTATAAATATCGCTGGTACGATTACACCGTTGTCTGTGTTTGCTCCGAAGGCTTGCTCGAATTCGGCAATGACTTGTATCTGCGATTTGGTGAACGCGAAACCGTGATTCGTATGAATGAGATTCTGCTTTCATCCAAGCGCAAGTTTTATCCTACAGAGTTCTGGCAACGGATTGAACGCGAACTCATTGAAAAAGAACTTATCGGACGCTTGTACATCGAACGCCCTGATTTCATCACAGACCTCAGTTATCAGATGACCAATAATCTGATTGAGCATATCGAAGCAAGCAATATCCACAACGAACTCAATTCACAAGACCAGTGGATTAAAAGCTACTATGAATCGCAAGATGAGAAAAGTCGCTACGAAGCCTTGCGCTCACGGGTCGAATACGAAATTTTCGATTTACTGCGCCGATGCGTCAAAGGCTATAATATTGATGCAATTCAACTCTCGCCGATTGTCAGTGGCTTGAGTAAAGCAGCCGTGATTGGCATCACCCCCAAAATTAATGGACGGACCGCTTTACCTCTCGTTTTGAAATTAGGCTATCACAAAGAAATCGCACAAGAAGCCTATGCTTATGAAAATCATGTCCAGTTTATGCTACAACGCATCCCAAAAGCAGTAGAAGGACCCAGGACACCCCTCCTCAGCAGTATGATTTACACTAAAGTCGAAAAAGGCAAGTCATTTGGCGAAGTCTATCAAGATGAATATCTCTTCCCCACATACAAAGTCGAAGCCTTGCTAGAAGATCTATTCCGCAATACGTGCCATAAATGGTTTAGTACCTCTAAAGAAGCGATGGTCGAAGCTGTCGATTACATGGGCTACCTCAATTGTCAGCTTAAACGATTCATTGACCCCATCGAACATTTGCAAAAGCAACCGATGATGCACGGCTATTATCTGTGGAGTGATAATTTCCGCTTGCCTACGATTGATAGATTATTTGCGAATCCGTTCAACTATCTTGAAGATGATGATTTCTTGACTATGTTGAATTATTCTGCACCACGTACCATCACACATGGTGATATGAATGCCAATAATATTTTGATTCGCAATGATGATGAAGCATGGTTAATTGATTTTGGACGGACTGATTATCATCATGCCTTGCGCGATTTCATTCAGCTAGAAACGGTTGTGCGCTTTGCCCTGATGGAGGGTGTGAGCCTTGCCGAACGTTATGAGATGGAAAGTTGGCTCACTAGCCAGACGAAGTTCGCCCACATCACAAAAATTAGTCAAGAATTTGTGCCATCTAGCCCACAAGTCGAACGGGCGTTTCGCATTACCTGTAAAATTCGTGAACTCGCATGGGAAACTGTGCTTAGTAATCAGGATGACACCCAACAATTTGCTAAGTTTAAGCAATATCAGATGGGCTTATTCTTCATGAGTTTGACCACTGTGCGCTTCGTGAAACACCATCGTGCGCCTAACGGACTTTCGACCACGCAAGCACTTCATGCCTTGATGGCTGCTTCACTCTTAGGGGAACAATTGGCACGATAAACGAAATGGTACATCTTCGCGAAGATATACCACAAACATGCCTACAGATGTTGCCTCACTTCTTGCGAGATTGAGTGCCCATGCCTCGTTTCCAAAGTAAATCCACACCACCGAAGATTAAGCCCACTAGCGAAATTCCAAAAATTAGTAGGAGTGAGTTGAGGCGATTAGGGAAACTACGTTCTACATCAAAAAGATGACGGCTTGGATTATCCGCATCGTAATGAACCTCGTATTGTCTACCAATTGCATAGACACTTGTATACTCGTTGTACGAAACAGTCGTTTCATCGCTAATCACAGTGTTATCAGGCAACGAAAATTCATATCGTACATATAAATCAGGGTCGCTACTATCATTAGGATTAGGCTGAGTATACTTCTCTGTGACAATAGCACTTGTGACTGTGGCTTGTCTTACAAAGTTGCTATCGCGCAAGTACATATAACCACCAATAAATGTCATAACTAGAAAAACAATCCCGACTCCCCACAAGAAAACCTGACGTAAAAGTCGGCGAAATTTATATATCATTATCTATCCTGACAAACTGACTTGAATTAGTGTGAGTGTATTATGTTCTGAATTCACTCGGTTGCTTCATCTTCATTGATAGTGTATGTTGTCCATGCCACACCACAAGAATTATTGCCTGCATTGCCAACAGCGCGTCCTGCTGTGTCGCATGTGCGCGAGATGACATTGCCATTAATCACATCAAATGATGTATCTGTTTCATCTTCCGCACGCCAAAAGAGCGTTGTGTTAGATTCCACGCGAAGTGCCGTTCCATCGCAATTCCAACTATCAGGGATATTGCCATCTTGTGCGCTACTACGACGGACAAATCGGCATTCACCAGGGGCAAGTAATGTACCAAAATTACGCCCTGATTCGCCTGATTCCCCATTGATGCGTAACGCTGAAATATCAAGTGTGGCATTCAGACTGGTATTCTTGATAGCGAAGAAATCTTCATTATAGAGCAAATCCATATTGGCATTGGCAGGGTCGCCACTGGTGTCACCAAATTGTGTGAAGAAAAATATAGCTCCCAACGCCACCAACAGCACGATAACACCGCCAATCAAAGGCATCGGCAGACCCTTATTTTCGGTCTCTTTGGTAGTCGTTGCTCTGGCTGACCTCGAAAAATCAGGTTTCGGTTGGACGATTGTTTCAGGGCGTGGTTGTGGAATACTCGCTTCAACTGCTTTGATGCTTGGTTTCTCTTCAACTGCACCCATTGTCATCTCGTCATCCCACATTTTGAGTGTGCTCACCTCATCCTTCATGGGCTTAGTGGATGTTTTATCTGGTGGAATCGGACGACCAACAGGTGTTTTTGTGCCCGTATCGTGCAAATTATAGGCCTCTTTGAGGGCATCAATGAAGCGCATCGCTGTTGTATGACGTTTATTAGCATCTTTTTGGAGTGCTTTTAGTATTTCGCGCTGAGCATCGGCGGGAATATCAGGGTTATGAGCACGAGGTGGTTTGGGTGGCTCAGTGATATGGCTGAGCGCAACTTCCATCGGTGTGTTGCCCTTGAACAGCACTTCGCCTGTCAAAATTTCATAGACGATGACTGCTAGCGAGTAAATATCGCTCTGTGGTACAGCACTCTGTGAATCGGTTGCTTGTTCAGGAGAAATATAACGTGGTGTACCGAAGGCTGTTCCCAGTGTTTTATCAACATCTTCCCATAACACCAAGCCAAAATCAGTTAAAACGGCTTTATCGCCTCGCTCACCCGTATTTTTACGCAGTAACACATTAGATGGTTTGACATCACGATGAATAATGCCTCGCTTATGGGCATGGTCAAGTGCTGATGCGACTTGCTCCATGATATTCAACATCCGCACGATGGGCATCTTCTCGTTACGTTTTTTATAGGCTTTCATCTCATCAGCGAGGTCGTTACCTTCGATGTAGCGCATCGCAATGAAGTATAAATGACCTTCTTCGCCAAATTGATAAATCGGCACAATACTATCGTGTTCTAAACGTGCGACAGCACGGGCTTCACGCTCGAATCGCTCGCGTAAAACTTTATCATTTCCTGCCATTTCAGAAGTCAGGATTTTAATCGCAGCACGTCGTTGGAGTTTTTCATCGTCGCCGATGTAGATGTGCGCCATGCCCCCACTCGTCAATTTCTCGCGCAGGATATAGTCGCCGAGTTTTTTGCCGACTAAATTTTGTTCAACCACGCGCTCTCATCCTTTCTTCGTTGATGTATATACGGCGTAAACGGTCACAATATCTTCATTATAACGCGCAATTGCAATTTGGAACTGTAGAACTTGTCAATAAAGCATGACGATTGCTCAACGCTTCGACTATTTTATGACTTTTTTCTTCTATTCTTTCACACTTTCATCCTTTGCGTTGAGTTTTTGGACTTATAACCAATTAGTTTATCGGTAGGCTATCTTAAGTCCTTATGAGCAACGGTGAGCATCAGCCATTTTGCGCTATAATCGGCACATTAAATAAAAACAAGAAAGTTATTTTCGGCTGATGGCGACTCAACTTGAACGGCAATATAGCAATCCACAATGGGATGGCAAACGTCCTCTCGCATTTACTGGGCTAGACGATGCCACCTTAGATGATGCGACTATCCAATCATTGGATGACTTCCTCGCAGAAGCGACTATACCACAGATACAGGCTCGCTTCACTGAGGGCACACTCACCAGTGAAACACTTGTCAAATATTATGTGCAACGCATCAAAACTTACGATGTCGATGGCTATCAATCCGTGCTAGAACTTAACCCTGATGCACTCGAAATTGCGCGTCTCTGTGATGAACAACGTGATGGCTCACAAGGGGCGATGCACGGCATTCCTGTTTTGCTCAAAGATAATATTGGCACAGGTGATAAGATGCACACAACGGCTGGTGCAAAAGCCCTCGAATTCAGCCATTGTGACCGCGATGCGTTCCTCGTGCAACAAATTCGTAAAGCAGGGGGTATTATCCTCGGCAAATGTAACCTCAGTGAATGGGCGAATTTCATGAGTTTTGATAGTGCCAGTGGCTTCACTGTCTTGGGCGGACAAGTGCGGAATGCTTACGATAAATTTGATGTCGGTGGCTCAAGTTCGGGCAGTGGGGCAGCAACAGGGGCGAATTTTGCAACTGTCACTGTTGGCACAGAAACATCAGGCTCATTGATTTCACCAGCATCACAAAACAGCAGTTGCACCATCAAACCCAGCTTAGGCTTGATTAGTCGTGACCGTATCATCCCCATCACAGCCGACCAAGACACGGCAGGTCCGATCACACGCTCGATGACTGATTTGGCGATTTTCCTGAATGTATTGGCAGGAGTCGATGTCAATGACGACTACACTCAGCGTACAGCTAGCATCGCCGAAACTGATTTCACCGCGTACTTAGATAAGAACGCACTTCAAGGCAAGCGGATTCTTGTCACGCAACGTCAATCAGACCAAGAGCCAAAACAAGGGGATAATGCCACACTCGACCATGCCAGTGAGATATTTACAGAGCTAGGCGCGACGGTCATACGCATCCCGTACTTGCGTGTCAATTTTTCTCTGTGGACATATTTCTATGGGATGCATAAAGGGGTCAATGAATATCTTGAAGCCATCGGTGACCCACGCACACTCCCTGATTTAGTGGCATGGAATGATGAAGACCTCACGAATCGTGCGCCGTTCGGACAAGGTTTATTGCATTTATCTGCGATAACACCGCTCACACCTGAACTCGAAAAAGCCTATCAACGCTTGCATCATAGTAACGCTGCCGATGCGTCTCACGCAGTACGCCAAGCCTTGAAAACGCATCATGCTGATGCCATTGTTGATATTAACAACTACTCGACGTATGCCTATGCTGTTTCGGGCTATCCAGCCGTGAGTGTACCAGCAGGTTATCGTGACGATGGTGAACCTGTCAGCATCACTTTTTTCGGCGATTACTTAAACGATGCTAATTTGGTCAGTTATGCCTATGCCTACGAACAAGCCCATCCAGCACGCAAACCACCAACGTTAGTGCTACCATCAGGACGGAACGATTGATAGTGAATCATTGCAAATAGCCTAATAAATCGTCAATAGCGGATTGCTCTCCATCAATGATGAGTTTTTCTTCCGCAAGTAGAGATTGCACAGAAACTTGTCCGCTACTGGCTTGCAAGAGTGCCTGTAAACCTAGTGTGATGGATACATCAGCATCTGCTACAGCAACCTCATTGACTTGAACACCATCTTGTGAGAGTGTCACCGTGTACGCTTGTTCATGATGTGGGGCATCGACATTGAGCACGATAGTCATCTCACGGGCAACAGATGCAGGTTTCATGAAAACACCGTATATCATGAAAATGACACTTTCAGGCACAATCTGGTGTCTTTCTTCTGGTGCGTCTAAGTGTAATGCTCCCCATTGCGCTAAAGCTGATAAGGCAGGAATCAACCCTCTGCCTTGTGCCGTCAGTTGATACACAGTAGATGCAGCAGGTGGCGGTAAATACGCTGTTGTGATGATGGCATGGTCTTCTAAGGATTTCAGCCGATTGGTCAAGATATTGGTGCTGATACCAGGTAAGCCTTTCATCAAATCACTAAAACGCTTTGACCCTGCCAACAAGTTCCGAATAATGAGCAGCGACCACCGCTCTCCGATAAGGTCTAGTGCGCTTGCTATCGCACAATATTGGTTATATGTTTTGTTTCCCATGCAGATAGTTTAAAAAAACTTTTGATAAAAATCTATATGCTTTTAATTTGATTTTTGTAACTTGTTTTTTAAAAGTAAATATCATATTCTACCAATAGATTGTGCGATGTGTGCTAGCGAAACCATCATGATGACTTTGCACAATATACTCAATCAATTATCTTTTCAGAGGGAAGATTCTCATGAAAGCTATCCAAATTGACGCTTTTGGGTCAGCGGATGTATTGCAACTGCGTGACCTCGATATACCACAAGCTAATGCAGGTGAAATTCTGATACGTGCCGAAGCCTCGTCTGTCAATTATTCTGATATTGCACGACGTAGCAACGCGATTTATCCATTTCCGACACCGTTGCCATTCATTCCTGGGGGGGAAGTCGCTGGCACAATCGAAGCGCTCGGCGCAGATGTTGAAGGCTTCACAGTCGGGATGCGTGTCTTCGGTTTAGTCGGGACAGGTTCAAATGGCTACGCTCAATATGCTGTAACACCAGCACCACAAGTTATTCCTATCCCAGATGGTGTGTCATATGAAGATGCTGCCTCCTTGCCGATTGCAGGAACTACTGCGATGTTGCTCTTGCGTGAAGTTGGCAATCTACAAGCCGACCAGACTGTTCTTATTCATGGTGCAGCAGGGGGAGTTGGCAGTTTTTCCATCCAAATTGCACGCAGTCTAGGGGCTGGCACAATCATCGGGACGACAAGTTCGGAAACAAAATTTGAGGGTATCCTCAATCATGGTGCTGACCATGCTATCAATTACACCGATGACGATTGGGTGAAGCGTGTTCAAGACCTCACGGATGGTCAAGGGGTTGATCTAATCCTTGAAATGAGCGGGGATACGATCTTTGCACAAAGTTTACAGTGTCTTGCCCCATTTGGACGGATTGTTGTCTATGGGATGGCAAGTGGTGAGCCACTGAAGTTTGATGATGACTCAATTATTCAATTTTTCTATCGCCCATCCTTAAATCAGAGTATCCATGTCTTTAATTTGGGCTTATGGTTTGGGATGCGACCACAAGCGGCTGGACAGGCTCTTGGTGATGTCATCGGATTGGTTGCCAGTGGTCAATTGGATGTTTCTGTCAATCATATTCTGCCACTATCAGAAGCTGCTCAAGCGCATCGCATGATTGAAACACGTCAAACACAAGGGAAAGTCGTCCTCAAACCGTGGGATGATGCCTCCGCATAATCAAATAAAAGATCATATGAAGATGCTCCAGGATACATTGAGTATCTTCATTTGCGTATTGCTGAGTTCAAGCTATAGTATGCCTTTCGACTAACAGAAAATAAGCACCTATGCTCAATATCGACCAACTCCGCGCAGAGACTATCGGTACGCAACACGTCTTACACTTCAACAATGCAGGAGCATCGCTCATGCCTCAACCTGTGTTGGACACAATGCAAGAACATCTCTCGCTTGAAGCTACAATAGGTGGATACGAAGCTAAAGCGCAAGTTGAACCGCAACTACATCGCACTTACGAAGCAATTGCTGAACTCATCAACGCTGATAGTGATGAAATTGCCATCGTCGAAAATGCTACTCGTGCATGGACAATGGCATTCTATGCGATTCAATTCCAAGCAGGTGACCGCATCCTCACCTCAGTTGCCGAATACGCCTCGAATATGATTGCCTTTTTGCAAGTCAAGCAAAAAGTCGATATTTCTGTCGAAGTTGTGCCGAACGATGCCTATGGTCAAGTCGATGTGAATGTCCTGCGCCAAATGATAGATGAGCGCGTCAAGCTTATTGCTATCTCGCACATTCCGAGCCAAAATGGGCTGATTCAACCAGCAAACGCTATCGGACAAATTGCTAATCAATACGGCGCATTGTTCTTGCTTGACGCTTGCCAGAGTGTGGGGCAATTAGCGATAGATGTACACCAAATAGGCTGTCATATGCTATCCGCGACAGGGCGCAAATATCTACGTGGTCCGCGTGGTATCGGCTTCTTGTATGTTGCGTCCAATGTAATGTCACAATTAGAGCCACCCTTGCTTGACTTACATTCTGCGACATGGGTTTCTGCCGATAGCTATCAACTGAAACCTACCGCAACGCGCTTCGAGAATTGGGAGATGAACATTGCTGCGAAACTCGGTTTAGGTGTTGCTGTTGAGTATGCGCTTAATCTCGGCATAGATGAGATTCAGACGCGCGTGCAAAGCCTGGCTAGCACACTTCGTCAGCAACTTGCCGACATACCCAAAGTGACCGTTCGTGATGTGGGACAGCATCAAAGTGGGATTGTCACCTTCACGGTTGATGGACATGATGCAAACACTATAAAGTCTGCTTTGCATGAACATCATATCAATACCAGCATGACCCCTCGTGCTTATGCTATCAATGACTTCGATGCGCGTGGTATCGAATCGGTTGTGCGTGCATCAGTGCATTACTACAATTCAGAAGCAGAAATCGAACGTTTCTGTGCGGTCTTGAGTGGGATGACTTCTTAATTATGTGGTGAAGGTGGTTTTCTTTGCGTTCTCTGCGCCTTTGTGGTTTGAAATTAACTGGGGTCAACGAAAACGCGCTCATAAACCATCACTTCACTGCCTCGTGGTGTTGAGAGCAAACCGCGTCGTGTGTAGTCCATGCCATCATAGAAAGTGACTAATTTTTCATTGGATGCAACACCATCAAAGCGTAGGGCATCATAATCATCAGCTATAGTTAACGCATCAACCTGACTCATCGTCCACTTGCCGATACCTCGTCCTTGTGCCAAAGGCAAGATGCCAAATCCACCTAAATACAACGCACGATGATTGCTATCATGCCACTGCACAGGCTCATACCAAGAGCGCATCGTTGCGGTGACGTAAAATGTCCCGACCAGCATTGCATCATCATAAATTGCATAGACAACAGCCGTTTGTGTTTCACGTTGATACATCTCAAAAGGACGAAATGGATACCAATGCGACATGCCTTGTGTGCGGTGCATATGCTCACCACAAATGCTCAAAATCGCGTGCATTGTAGATAAATCATCAGGGACAATAGGAGATAGGGTCAGAGGCATTGACTAGTCTTTCAGATGATGTGATAACAGGGTAATTTGTTCTTCAAATGGTAGATGCGCTCTGAGTAAAATAACATAGCGTGACATCTACTAGACTCAGCACTCATTGCTCAGAACTGTTCTTAACTTTAAGCCTCATCATCGTCATCAAGTAAGGCATCCAACTGATTGAGCATATCATCTTGAATCGGTTGGGTGGAATCAATTTTACGGGCAGCTTCTTGCAGATTCGCCGCTTTCGCAAATTCTGAATCTGCGCCGAAAGGTTGCGTACTGCGTCGAGCACGTTCGGCAGCTTCGCGTTCTTGTTGTAGGCGACGTAACAAGGAACTATTGTCATCGGCTTCATCAGGTTTACCAGGTCGTTTGACCTCAATCCCAGAAACTTGCTTACGCGCATCTTGCTGACTCACAGATGAGCGATGGTCAGATGGGGCATTTTGTGCCAAAGCGCGTCGAGATTGTGGCGTGCCAATGTGTTTAAGCGCAGCAAGGGCTGTTCGGCGCACCACAGGATGTGGGTCTTGTAGGGTGCGTGCCAGAGGTTCAACTGCCCAGTCTGCTTTTAACTGTCCTAAAATAGCTGCACCGTTCCGACGAATGTGCCAATCAGCATGGCGCAAATTTGCTAATAATGCCACTTCGACAGGCGCACTTTCTAACTTGAGCAATGCCTCAGCAATCGCTAGACGCACATGGATGGTATGCTTGGGATTATTGAAAGCGATAATCAAAGCCCCGACAGCCACTTTCTCGCCCATTTCACCGAGCGTTTCCGCTGCGTGGATAATCTTACTTGAATTGCCTGATTTGAGGTCGTCGATGAGTTGTGTGACTGTTTCTTCATCCGATGAGTCATCCTCAGTTTCAAGCTCGACATCTGTGACGATGCCGTCATGACTCGCTTTAATAGCCCCAATCGCTGCTGACATCACCTTGCGTGTTGCCTCATCATTTTCTGCTAGATGTGCCTTTTGCAATGCCGATAATGCCTCGACAGCTTTCATCCCACCAAGGGCAGCCGCAGATTGCTGACGATGCATCGCATTATCCGATTCGAGTCCTGCTAACAAACCACGAATATCGAAGTCAGGTTGGAATGTGGAATTGGGGTTTGGTTGTTCAGTCACGGTTGCATTTCACCCATCGTGTGGATAGTTAACTAAGTTTATCATAACTCCTATTGGATAACAGCAGATTACGATGGTACTTGTGTTAGAGTCTCTATTATATAGGTTAGAGTAGGGTTTAGGTGTTGCTATGAGTGCTGAGTAGATTCAGAAAACCTACCGCACTCTTTCGTCTAGTAGCCAGAAGCCCGTGGCGAGATGCCAAATGCTATCCTCGTTTTTGCTTGGGTTTTCTCCGCCGACGATAGTGCCAGCGCAAGCCCAGTATAAGCAACACAATCCCACCGATAGACGATGCACCACTGATAACCAAGCGACGAGTATGCCACAACGCCCGATTTTCCAGATAATTTAGGATAGCTAATGTACTATCCTCAGCGACCTCATCGGGTAGGGTATCTAGGAGTGTTTCGTCAATGACTAATCCTGAGCATCTTGTTTCTGCTAAATTTTTGAGTGCATATATTTCTGTAGGTAGAGACGAGAAGTTATTATCTCGAATATCTAACAAACACAAATTAGTGAGATTCCCAATCTCAGGCGGTAATGTACTTAGCTGGTTATTATGCAGATAAAGTAGATGTAAGTTAGCGAGATTTCCGATTTCAGGTGGTAGTGTATGCAATTGATTATCATGAATATCAAGAGTGATTAAGGTATCTAAGTTTCCGATTTCAGGCGGTAATGTACTTAATTGATTATTATGCAGATAAAGTAGATGTAAGTTAGCGAGATTGCCAATTTCGGAAGGTAAGGTATTCAATTGATTATTACTAACATCAAAGCTGGTTAAGTTATCTAAATTGCCGATTTCAGCAGGTAGTGTCCTCAGTTGATTACTGTAGACAGATAATATTCGCAAACTTGATAAGTTCTCAATTTCAGAAGGGAGATTGCTCAAAAGATTGTTTTCTAAATTAATGATTTCTAGACTGTTCAAATTGCCAATTTCAGGAGGCAAGTTCTCTAATTGATTTTGACGTAAATGAAGTTCAACCACGTTGGATAGGTTACCAATTTCAGATGGGAGTGTTGTGAGGCGATTGTTACTTAGATCAAGTGTGGGTAAATTTGTTAGGTTTCCAATTTCAGGGGGTAGGTTCTCTAATTGATTTTGGCGTAAATGAAGTTCAACCAAGTTGGACAGATTACCAATTTCAGATGGGAGTGTTGTGAGGCGATTGTTACTTAGACCGAGTGCGGGTAAATTTGTTAGGTTTCCAATGCCTGAAGGTAATGTCCTCAGTTGGTTATGAAATAGAGATAAAGTATACAAGCTAGAGAGATTGCCAATCTCATCAGGCAGACTAACTAATTGATTATGCGTTAAGTCAAAAATCTGCAAGTTAGACAGGTTACCAATTTCGGGTGGTAAATTAGTGAGCTGATTGCGATTCAAATTGAGTTCTTCTAGGCTTGTCAAATTACCAATTTCGGGCGGTAGTGCCCTCAGTTGATTATTAGATAAGATGAGGAGACGTAAGTTGGAGAGATTACCAAGCTCGGCAGGGAGGCTGCTCAGCTGATTACTGTACAAATAGACTGTTCGTAAGTTCGTCAAGTTTCCAAATTCAGAGGGTAATCCCGTTAATTGATTATCCTGTAAATCAAGCCATTGCAAGTTTGTTAAGTTCCCAAATTCAGAGGGTAAACTGTTCAACTGATTACTGATTAAATTAAGCCATTCCAAATTGGCGAGATGACCGATTTCAGAGGGTAATTCCGTTAATTGATTATTCTGCAAGAAAAGCCTGTTTAAATCTATTAGATGACCTATTTCAGAGGGTAGGCTATTCAGTTGATTGTGAGATAGATAAAGTGTTTGTAAGTTCGTCAAGTTGCCAAGTTCAGAGGGTAGATTACTCAAATTATTCTGAGACAAGTTCAGATATTGCAAATGTGTCAAATCACCAATCTCAGGAGGTAGCTCTGTTAATCCTAAATCATGTAAATCTAGTGTTGTCACCCCAATTCCTTCTGCTTCAGCAATGCGCTCTAAAGCAATCTGGTATGGGTCATCCTGTGCCTGAGTCTGGATAATTCCGCTCAACAGCAATCCAACGACAATCAGCCAATAGCGCATCGATTTAGCCTTTCATCTCTCGTTTTTGCTTCGGTTTTCTCCGCCGACGATACTGCCAGCGTAAGCCCAATATAAGTAACACAATCCCACTGATAGCCGATGCACCACTAATCATCAAGCGACGCGTATGCCAAAATGATTCATTTTCAATCGGGTTCCTAATGGCTGGCGTACCATCGGAGAAGGTATTAGAAATTTGTGTCTCTCCGAAGGTAAGTCCTCTCATCCAATTCGGACAATTATTTTGTGTATCAAGTCGCTCAATTGTATTCACGACAGTCGGCACAGAGCTAAAATTATTTTCTTCGAGACCCAACTCACATAAGTTTGTGAGATTACCGATTTCAGGAGGTAAGTCACTCAAATTATTAAATGATAATCGAAGTGTTTCTAAAGTCACAAGCTGACCGATTTCAGCGGGTAGACTGTTCAGTTGATTATTGTAGAGACTGAGAAATCCTAAGCTATCCAGATTACCAATTTCAGGCGGTAGGCTACTGAACTGATTATTTGCTAAATCAAGATGATTCAAGTTGCTCAGATTACCAAATTCAGCAGGTAAAGCACTCAATTGATTGTTATTCAAGTAAAGGTCTCGCAGATTGCTAAGCTGACCAAATTCAGGCGGTAGACTGTCCAATTGATTGTTATGGATGTTGAGGTCTTGCAAATTAATTAAATTGCCAAATTCAGGCGGTAGACTGTCCAATTGATTGTAATACAATATGAGGTTTTGTAATCTCACTAACTGACCAAACTCAGGGGGCAAACTACTTAATTGATTGCTACTCAAAGAAAGGTATCGTAAATTAGTCAAGTTTCCAATTTCAGGAGGTAGACTATTCAGTTGGTTATTAGATAAATATAAGGTTCGTAAGTTGGTCAAATTACCAATTTCAGGAGGAATATCGGCTAAACCAATTGACCGTAAATCCAGTGCCGTCGCCCCAATTTCTTCTGCATCAGCAATGCGCTCTAAAGCAATCTGGTACGGATCATCCTGTGCCTGCGTCTGGATAATTCCATTCAATAGCAACACAATCACAACCATCCAATAACGCATACATTCTCCTAACATCACACAATCTCATCTGATTGCTTCCAGTATAACAATCAAGTGGCATACGCTTGCCAACGCTATCACCACGCTTACCATACGCGCACAGGCAAATCATCAGGTAACAATAGCGCGATATGCTGTAAAATGAGTGGCAGTCAACAACGCATATCACAAAGGGACACCGCACTATGGAACTCGGACGCGCCATCAGCTATATCTTTGAAGATAAAAAATGGGTCTCAAAATTGTTACCTTTGCTGGGCATTGGTTTACTCTCATTTCTGATTATCCCGATGGCACTTGGCTTGGGCTGGCTGGTGCATCTAGGACGTAATGTGCGCGAAGGTTTGCCACGTCCCTTGCCTGACTGGACAAAATGGCGCGAAAAATTCGATGTCGGTGGACAATTGCTTCTAGCCATCATCCTCTATAACATGCCGATTATCTTGATGAGTATCTGTAGCTATACGCTCATCAATGGCATTGCGAGTGGCGTTATCGGAGGCTTAGTCTCAGTCGTCACGATTTGTTGTACCGCGCCGATTCTCATCGCCTATGGACTCGTGGCATGGTCAATGCTCGCAGTGGGTGTCGCTGAACTCATCGAAACAGGTGATACCCGTCGTTTGTTCCGCATTGGGCATCAATGGGATGTCGTGCGTGTGAATAGTCGCCTTGTCACCCAATGGGGATTATACACTTTGCTCGTCAACATCGTCTTTGGCATGATTGGCGCGATTCCCTGTATCGGACAAATTGTGCTGCTCTTATTCGCGTATCCTGTGCAAGGGCATCTCATGGGGCAATTCGCACATAAACTCGCCATTGTCAATAAACCTCAAGCCGAATCGCGTGTTCGTAATATTGATTGAATGGTCTACTTGGTCTGTTGAATTGGATATACAAGGCGAATAGGCTATCAAAAAGTAAAATCAAGGAGACTAAACCATGCCACGCGATTATTTAAATGATGCGCCCACCACTGTCCGACGCGAAGACCGTGCAGTTGATGACGAGGCGTGGATAAAGCAATTTTTGCACAGAGCAGATGTTGGCACACTAGCAACGGTTCACGATGGACAACCTTTCTTGAACCAAAATTTGTTTGTCTATGATGAGTCACAACATGCGATTTACATCCACACTGCCCGCAAAGGACGCACACGCGCCAATGTCGAAGAGCACGAAAAAGTCAGCTTTGCTATCATGGAAATGGGACGCTTGCTCCCTGCGGAGCAAGCCCTCGAATTCAGTGTGGAATACGCAGGTGTTGTTGTCTTTGGTACATCGAGTATTGTCAATGATGAGACCGAAGCCACGGATGCACTCCAACAAATGCTCGATAAATATGCACCGCATCTCAGCGCAGAGCATGACTATCGCCCACCTGTGCCAGAAGAACTCAAACGTACTTCTGTTTTCAAAGTGAGCATTGATGCGTGGTCAGGCAAGAAAAAAGAAATTGATGCGTTTGAGGGGGCGTTCTGGTATCCTGCACAACCGATACTATCATCTGTGCGTCATCGTCAAATTTGGCAAGGTCAATTACAGGCGATTAGCATCGCGCACAATGAATCAGGGGCAGTCGAAATCGTCGAGCAAGTCGAAGCTGTCGCTGGCAAAGGATTACTCGGAGACCGCTATTACGATGCTGAGGGCGCATTCAGTCACATTCGAGGACGACAAATAACGCTCATTGCACAAGAAGATTTAGATACGGTGCGTGAACAAGATAATCTTGATTTATCACATGTCGTGTCACGCCGTAATCTGCTGACAACAGGCGTGCCACTCAATCATTTAGTGGGCAGACGCTTCTATGTTGGGAATGTTTTGCTTGAAGGTGTTGAACTCTGTGAACCTTGTAACGGACTCGCTCAAGCCACAGGCTATGGACAACGCTTACTCTCGGTGATGCTCCATCGTGGGGGCTTACGTTGCGATATTATCGAGGGCGGTATCATTGACACTGGCGCATCGATTCGCCCTGTCATCACCCCTGAATAAGTCTTAATTACAGGGACGGTAAAATACCGTCCCTCAAGCGTATTTAGGCGGTAATCTATCGCCCTTGCAAAATATTTAAGTCAGTGCTCGCCGAATCAAATGCTGACATAGCGAGATTGGCTTGGGCTTGTCGTCCGAGAGCATCTTCAGGGACTTCGCCAGCATCGCAGGCAGCATAGAAAGCATCCAAAGCAAGGCGTGTCGAATCCAGAGCGATATTCACATTCGAGACAGCACTATCCAGCAGTGGAGATTGTCCTGCAACCGATTGATCTAAGGTGACATTGTCAGGGATAGTATCGCGTGGTTGGTTACATCCACTCAGATACAATTCACCATTATCAACGACCTGTTGCCAATTGAATTGGGCTGTTGCAGCAGGACCGCGTAAGCCAGTCATATTGTCAATGATAAGGCGTAAGTTAGTGACGGCATCATCAATAGCAGTTAAATCTTCAGTCGGTGTTGGTACATTCGGGTCAAGGGTTGCTGCAGGTGGCGGTGTCTGTGTCGGCAATTCGATGTCTTCAATTGTAATCCCTGCAAATGCTAACGAATCCCGAATGGTGACCAATTCACGCTCAACTTCAATGATTGTGCCACCTAAATCGAGTGCATCTTCACGCGCAGGCGCAACACCATTCGCACAGGCTTGTTGATAAGCCGATACCACAGGGCTGAGTAAGTCATTCGCATTGTTCAAGGCAGCAATTGTATCCACAAAAATTTGATTATCTTGCCACTGTTCACTCAAAGTGTAATTGTTTGGATTACTGAGACCATCTAAATTACAATTTACACCTTCACCGCGTGTAGCGGCGGCTAATTGTTGTTTATAGAAATTGGTATCTGTGAAGAGACCTGTGTAGAAATTTTCAATATCTGCTTGTAGAGCCTGTTCGGTGTCAGGTGTTGGCGTTGGCATCGCAGTTTGTGTTGCAGATAGGTCTGCTGCACGTTGAGCCGCGTTTTGTTGAGCAAGAATCCCACCAAAGATGAACAATACAACGGCTAGCGCAACCAGCACCACTTCCCCAAGAATAAACGGCATCGGATTCGCTCGTTTACCGAATTTATCTTCTAAGATAATCGCATTGACACGCTCATCGGCAAGTTCCATCGTGGCAGGGTCAGCTTGGTCATTCAAATAGGCTTGGAACTGACCCAAGGCATAAGCTGCTTCTTCTTTCATTCCTGGGGTTTTATCTTTGCGGTAGATGCGTACCAGAGCTTTAATCGCTTGGGGATTGCCACTTTCGCCTAACCAACGAATTGCCTCGACACGTTGCGACTTACTTTTGCCTTTAAGTGCCATCCGACTATAACGTTTGGTCGATTTTTCATAAGCATCCAACTTGGCGATAATCTCCGCTTCGGATGGCGCATTATCGTCCGTGTCAAAATTATCTAAAATGTCGTCTTGGTCTGGTTCGGACTCTAGGAAGTCATCAAAATTATCAAAATCGTCAAAATCAAAATCATTCTTATCGGACATCGTGTGTCGCTCCGAGTCATTGTCTGAGTATGTAAGATAAGCGCGAACAGTACCCTTCAAGTGTACGTCAAATACGCTATCTTGCAAAGTTTATCTATCAGACGAAACACCAAGCACAATCAATCTTGACGCAGAACGTATTCCGCTAGTTTGAGCAAGCCGAGTGTGATGAGAATCGGCAACAGCACAGGCAAGACCAAATCAGTCACGATGATGAGCACACCATTGGGAGGCACAGGACCTTCAGGGGCTTCAAAACCACGCACTTGGGGTAAGCGACTGAGCAGGTTAATCAACAAAAAGTAGAATGCACCAATTACCACAGCCGATGAGATAGCGCGTCCTTTACCTGGGACGACAACTCCGATAAATACTGAAATCACGCCAATCATCAAGGGTTCAAGGAAGATCCGCAGTGTTGCAACGACCATGCCGAGTAAGGCTAGCAGGGCAGGAGCCAATGCGGTGTAATCATCAGCAGGGAAGACGTTAATGTACATCGTATAAACAATAGGCGGTGAAAAGGCGAGTACTAACTGCGAGAGCATCACAATATCGTCCATGCGTCGCCACATCGCGGCTGCAACTTTGCCCAATAAAATCTGAGGAAGCGTCATTGGTGTTGCTTGTAATAATTCAAAGGTATTATTGGAAAATTCTTGTTGCATGGCGTTCGACGCATCAATAGCAATCGTCAGCAAAACGTGGGCATAGAGCAAACCCGAAATTGGCAGCACCATCACCGATGCGAGAAAAGTAATCATTGTCACACTGATAAATGGCTGAAACAACACCCCAATGCCAATCAAAACACTCCAAATGGCAAAAATAACAATGAACGGTTCAATTTCTGGTGGGAGTGTGCGCCAATACAAGCCGAGGTGTCGCCGAACAATAGGATTGGTACTCCGTGCCCAGAACGGCAAGCGGTCTTGATTATCGACATACTCCGTGAAGCGTGATGTCTTGGGGAGATTTGCAGATGGTGACTTAACAGCCATGTGTGTGTCCTACTGAGGATTACTTGTATGTGAATAATCTCATTATACAAGCTAGAGGATAGGTGCTTCAAGCGACATACTGCAATCTGATAAAAATCACATTAGTTCTTGATTGAAGTGTCTTGTTCGATAAATCACTGTAGGGGACGACCTGTGTGTTGAGTCTATTTGGGACAACCCCTTACCTTGTATCCATTTTAGACACCCTCCGACCCCTAAGTTTACTCGTATCTCGTGCCATATGTTCAAAACATATGGCTAGCTTGTCTTGGGAAGTGCGCTAAAGGCACTGCTTTT
>JBCCSC010000074.1:0-20921 GCA_039200705.1 Chloroflexota bacterium | reverse complement strand
CGATACCCCCACGTAAAATTTTGTAGCGGTATTTTGTCACCCACACAATATGATATCTCAGATCGTAGACTGAGTGCGATGTTTTTCGGTATCCCATTTGCCAGCTATCATATAGTCTCGTTTCCATGCTTTTATGATAGCATCCGTGCGAATGTGATGCTACCTTTTCAACAGACAACACATTCAGCACGAACTGATTACTGAAAGTCGCCGCCTAAAGGCGGGGGTTTTAGACCCCGTTTACAGACAATAAATTTGCCAGCTTATTTCCTAAATCGCCAAAACATACTATCTCATAACAAGGCTATTTATAGACAACAAATCAATCTCCTGCGACAGTTTCAGGGACTTCAAGAAGTGTTTCGTCTTCATCTATTGGGTCAATATCTAAGATATATTGATTGAACCAGTTTAATTTAGCATTGAGATTGGCTTTACGCAGTGGAATAGGTCCTCGGATTGAGCCACCATGCGAGCCTGCTGGTTGGCGCAACATCTCGACAATGCAATCATTAGCACGTAATACTGTATAGAATTGCTCAGATTGTTCTGGTGGGCATCGCCAGTCATGCTCACATTGAATCATGAGGGTTGGCGTGGTGCAATTGTGAGCATAGGTGATGGGTGAGCAACGGTCATAAATTTCAGGAATTTCGTGTGGATGTCCGCCAAGTTGTTTGGTCGCAAACCAGACCCCAATATCACTGACCCCATAGAAACTTTGCCAATTGGTGACAGGATTCTGTGGCACAGCAGCTTTGAAGCGATTGGTTTGCCCAATAATCCATGTCGAGAGATTACCACCTCCAGAGATACCACAGCATCCGAGTTTATCGGGGTCAGCAAGACCGAGTTCAACGGCATAATCAACACCAGCCATCAAATCGCCATAATCGAGAATGCCCCAATCACCTTGAATCGCCGTCGAGAAGCTATCACCATAACCTGTTGAGGCACGATGATTAACATACATCACACCATAACCTGCAGCGTTGAGGACATGCGTATCAAAGGCATATTGATTGCCTTGTGCACCATGAGGACCACCATGTATCCATAGCACCGTTGGATAAGGTGCATCTGCGCCATTGGTCGGTTTGACATACCAACCTTCGACATCAACACCATCTGTGCCTTTAAATTCTAGTTTTTGATACTCAGGCATGGCGTAGTCTGCGAGCAAATCTTCGTTGATGTGGGTAATGGCTTTTTCGTCACTACCATCCAGTTTGGATACACGTAAATTTGGCGTGTTGTTGATGTCGGCATGAGAGAATAAGAGCATATCATCGATCATATCCATCAGGTAGCAAGCACGTTCACCAGCGATGACACGCTCTGCACTCACATCGCCCGAAAGCGCGATTTTATAGATACCGACTTCGCCACCGACTTGCACTTGCAGATAAACATACTCTTTATTATCGGAAATGCCAAATTTTGGTTGCCATTGCCCAAAACTAGGTGACCGCCCTTCTAAGCCACCAAGCAAGGCGAGTTCTAAACCTGTGGTGCGATTTTCCATGCTGAGGTCAGCGAGATTAACGACAAATAAATCTCCATGTGTGCCAATAGTCGCCTCAGCATCTTCTTGACCCATCATCAGCAAACGGTCGTTATCTAGCCAGCGTGATGTTCCTCGTAGTACAACTTCGATGTCGTGTAGCACATTGCCATCACGGTCTATGATTACTGTTGAAGATTGAAAACCAAGCCAACGATCAGGTTTCATAATGTCGCTGTAGAGCAAGGATTGACTATCAGGTGACCATTCTAAGCCCATTTTGACGGTATTGCTATTTTCTGTGAGTTGTTTAACTTCTTCTGTAGCAATATCGACGGTGTAAACATTGTTGACAGCTAAATCAATATCGCCAATAGCATCGAATCGCCAGACATTGCGCGTGACGCGATAGGGATCTTTGCTACGGTCAGGCTTTTTATCGTCGCCGTAGTCAATACCTGCTGTGAAAGCAATGGTTGTACCATCAGGCGACCAAACAGGCGCGCCTGCGCCTTGTTTGAGATTAGTTAACTGTTGCGCTTCACCACCATCAATTGGGAGTAAGAAAATTTGTGATTTTTCGTCACGGTCACTGGTGAAGGCGATAGTTTTGCTATCTGGTGACCATGCAGGACTCGCGTCTTTTCCTTTGCCACCTGTCATTTTGCGGGTGGTATCACTTGCAATATCATAGAGATACAATGTGGAATATTCTTTTTCTTCGCCTTCGTCACCTGCAATGTGAGAGACAGTGTAAGCTACTTTTTTGCCATCAGGCGATAATTGCCCTGTTTGCAACCATTGGAACTTAAACAAATCATCAACGACTAGAGTCTTTTTAGAATCGCTCATCGCATCATCCTTTTAAAATACTTTTGAATGGATAGCATGATTGTAACTGAGGGAATGCACGTCTTGCAAAATGTGGTACTAAAGGTAAAACCTACAAACAAAAACACATCCGCAGTGGATGCGCTCTTGCTAGTCATATTTTGGGGAATTGTGTTTCGTTTAGGTAAAATAGCGATTACGTTGCGTTGGAAGTGTCACTTCTTCTGGCTCGTCTGCATCGCGCCCAAACATAAACACTACGAAATTAGAGAGTGATTCGTACAATTTACGCAAGGAATTCGTCATTGTAAGCTACTTTCCTGCACAATTAATAATAGTTGTAACCATTATATCTCACATTACGACTAATATTGTTAATGTTGCATGACAAATGACTGTAGATTTTGCCAAAATTAACCAATATGACAACTATTCTAACGACATTACGGTTGTGATAATGCCAACAATCCGCGCGTGTTGCTGGTGATGTAGAGCACATCATCGACGACAACAGGATGTCCACTACGCCAATCGCCCTGTTCCCCTGTTTGGAATTGCCAGAGGGTATCGCCTGTCGTGGCATCAATGCCGAACATCAAGCCATCTTCTTCGCTGAGGGCATAGACCACATCATCGACAACTGTGGGTGATGAATAAGCAGGTTCACCCAGTGACATTGTCCAGAGAATGCTACCATCAACAATATCAAGTGCGTGGAGTGTGCCATTGAGTCCAAAGACGAAAACTGTATCTTCTGTGACGGATGCTGAAGCGTAGATGCGTCCATCGTCTAAATCAGTTGACCAAATTTCTATGCCTGTTTCGGCATCTAAAGCGAAGAAGCGTCCATCACCAACACCAATATAGACCACACCGTCACGGATTGATGGTGAGGCATCAACTGGGCTGGTGTTGCCTGTTGATAATCGCCAGAGTTCGTCACCTGTTTCGGCATCTAAAGCAAAAATATCGCCTCGACGATTGCCAAAAAAGACACGTCCATCGACATATGCTGGCGATGACCAAATTTGCCCACCCGAATCAAATTGCCAAATAAGGCTACCATCGGCTGGATTGAGGGCATATAAATTATCGTCGCGTGAGCCAATGTAGAGAGCATCATCACCAAAGACAGGCGAGGAATAAACTTGCCCTTCGGTAGCAAATTGCCAAATTTCATCCCCTGTGCTGGCATCTAAGCCATAGATAGTGTTATCCAAGCTACCTAGCACTAGTAAATCATCTTGGATTGCACCTGTGGACACAACTGATTCTTCAAAGTCAATTTGCCAGACTATCTGCCCTGTTGCGGTATCAACTGCAGTGTATGTCCCTGCTTCATTGCCAAAGTAGGCGAGTTCGTCAGCGACAACAGGTGTCGTGCGCGAGGGTCGGCTAGATTCAACTTCCCAGAGGACAGTCGGCGTTTCACGAATGGGTGTGGCATCATAAACGCCTGTCCGCGCTTCATCACCGCGATAGGTACTATTGGGTGTGTCTTCTTGAGCAGTGATGGTCATCGCAAGGCAGATTATTACTATTAAACTGATGAAACGCATGAAGGTATCCTCTCTGTGGGGATAAGTAGCTTGACTTGTGGTTACTATACGTACAATGAATGAGAAATGGATGAAGCACCTATGTGATGTTAGACTAGGCATGTATCAACAGAATGAGATGCTACCATGATTAACAATCATCAAAAAATCGAACATGATGCGTCATGTCTCTACAAGGTGAGGAGTTCGCGTGCCAAACCAAGCACACAACATCTTATATATTTTGTCGTTCTTGTATTGATTTTGTCGGCGTGTAATTTGGGGACAGTATCTCGTTCAGAGGTAACATCAACTCCAACGACTAACCCTATCACACAAAGAGACAACCGTCTCGTGGTCGCATGGGCAAGTGATGGCGATTTGATGGTTTGGCAAACGGGCGATACAGTTCCAAGACGGATTGCAAGTGGCGGAGCGGTTCAAGCTTTCATTGCGCCTGATGGTGAGCGCATTGCTTTTACACGAGGACCACAAGGAAGAGCCGAAACTCTATGGATTGTCGATACAATTGGTACATCCGAGCAACAACTGGTCGGTGATAACCCTACGAATTACACGGCTGGTATCAATCAAGTTGGGGATGTCGTGTGGGGTGATGAACGCACACTCTATTTCAACACGTTACAAGAGCAAGCTCAATTCTATGAACCACGTAATGATTTGTATCGCGTGGATGTCATCACACGGCAAATTTCACAAATGGCGGACGCTGGCGAAGGTGGACGAATTACACTCAGTCCAGATGGAGATTCGCTAATTACGACTTATCACGGCACATATGGGACAGAAGATGGTGTCATTCGTGTACATGATTTATTGGAGCAAAACCCTGCCTATGATTTATTCACCTTTACGGGAGTCAGCACAGCGTCGGAGTTTCGATTTTATCCTGAGATTTTTTGGGCGACAGACGAGACTATTCTAGTAGCCTTGCCTGACCCTGACCTGATTTATGATGGTCTACAAGATGTGTCACTAGAAGAAACACAATTATGGCGTGTGAGTACAATCAATCCAAATGACACTGAAATAATTGGTACAGTCGATGCAAGTTACTTTAGTCAACCGATTTGGTCAAGCAATGGTGGTCGAGCGATGATTTACTTCGCCACAGGTGAGACACGAAATGAGTTAGTCGCGTATCTCGCTGAACAAGACGGTAGTAATCCACGCGAATTATACAGAGGGACAATCGGTGACCTCGATACGCCACAATGGATTCCCAATAGTACAGCTTTCGTCTATGCTGACCCAAGCACGAATACGAATGGCACACAGCAGTATATTTTGGATGATGTAACCCAAGAAGCACGAGCATTATCCACAGAAGCAATCTTCAGCCTACAATTTGTGGATGAGACACGCTATGTGTACGTTGCACAAGGGGATGGTCGGCAAGAGATACGATTTGCCACTCTTGGAGGTGAGTCACAATTTATTGGTAGTGTGAATGGTGTGCCTGTTTTTGATGCAGTGTGGGTCGGTAGCAATTAGCGTTGTGAAATCGTAGGGTGGCGTTCCTCTGGAAAGCAATGATGCCTATGCTATAATGCCGACGATTCGTTTTACTAGTCTAGGATTCTAAGTATCGCCTATGCGACTTTCAGGCTTTGCCCTCGGCATTGTGGGCTTCATTTTACTCATCGCTCTGACAGCTATTTGTTCACTAGTTTCGTTCAGTTTTACACGAGACGGCGTAATTGACCTTTGGGATAACGGCATTTATGTCGAATCCGTTGGTGAAGTAGCACAAGCACTGGTTTCTCCGCGTGATTTTGAAGAGGAAACACCACCTAGCAGTGATGCAACTAGCACACCATTTGTAATTCCGTCGATTACACCGATTGCAACAGTTGTTGTCGAATCGGCTGAAACGAGTGATAATGCAGAGAATACACCTGCCCCTGATACAAGCAACGTAGAACCGACACAAGTAATTGAGCCAACGGAACAATTCGCATCAGAAATTTGGGGCGATCCGCGTGAGGTGAATATTCTGCTGATGGGCATTGATGAGCGTGAAGGTTTCACCACCGAAAACGCATATCGCACCGATACGATGATGGTTTTACATATCGACCCTGTACGTCGGACAGCAGGTGTGATTAGTTTTCCGCGCGATTTATATGTGGATGTGCCGAGTTATGGTCAAAATCGCCTCAACCGTGCGAATTACATTGGCGACTTAAACTTTTACCCCAACGATCAGGGTCCTGGTTTGCTGATGGAAACACTCAATAGCAACTTTGGCATCGACATTGATTACTATGTGATGATTAATTTCACTGTCTTTGAGACTGTCGTAGACCGTATCGCACCAAATGGTATTGAAATTTGTGTTGATGAGTATATTTATGACCCAACCTACCCTGATGAAGGTTTTGGCACGTTAGAAGTCGAATTTCAGGTGGGATGCCAACAATTAGATGGTCAACGCTTATTGCAGTATGCGCGTACTCGTAAAACAGAAGGTGGCGATATTGACCGCACAGAACGCCAACAAGAAGTAATGGAAGCGACACGTCAGCATGTGGTGAGCGGTGGCGGTGTGCGTAATATCATCACCCAAATTGGTGGCTTATGGAACGATTTACAAGGGAGTTATCGCACCAATATGACACTAAGTGACATTACTAGCTTAGGTTTGCTCCTGAACGAAATTGATGACATCAGCTATAACAGCCTCACCCCTGGTTATTGGTTACCTCAAACACTAGAAAATGGTGACCAAATCCTTGTGCCGATTCCAAGCAATATTCAACGCCTGATTCAAGAAACATTTTATCCGAGTGCCCAGTTATCCTCAGCAGATTTACGAGCGCGTGCCGAAGAAGAAAATGTAGAGGTACGTGTCTTCAATAACACGACTATCGCAGGATTAGCAGGTAATACACGCGAGTTCTTATTAGGGCAAGGTGTGACAGTCGATGCAGTTGGTAATATGCCCGAACCGAGTAATCAAGCAACGGTGATTTACTATTACAACACAGGGCGTAACACTGCGACTTATCTAGCTTCTCTACTAGGGATACCGCTTACACAAGTTGAACGAGGACGTGATGGACTCGCGGTTGATGGTGTGATTATTGCAGCAGGGACCGATATGGAAACGATTATTCGTGGGGGACAGTGACGCTAGGAGTTGATGAGTAGCTTGCGGTGTTTACGAATGATTGCTAGTGTTTCACCCTCTGAACGAGTGAAGATATAGCGGTCTGCGATGCCATGCGCTTCATAGAGTGTAACTGCCGTTTTAAGGGCGGAATTATCATTACGATTGATGACAATGTAGAGCATATCTGGGTTATCTAGCATGATGGCGATAATGCGGTCAAGCAAGTGGCGACGAATCTCAGAGGCTTCTTCTACAGGCACTGTAACACCGTTAGGCACAACAGCCTCGGTTGGGTCAAGGATAAGATAATTAGGATGTTTGGCTTCAACTTGGTCAAGCAAGTCACTCAGTGTATCCGTATTCCAACGCCCGTATAACTTTGCATAAAAACTATCTTTGACACTAAAAAATTGTGAGACATCAATTCGCATATTGTAACCCTAAGCTAACAGGTAATTGTACATAGTGTAGCATAATTACATGAGTAATCGCATTAAATTTTTATCGTGCCACTGTAGCGCACCACGCGCCATTGGTAATTTTCTGTAAATTGCTGTAGACGACTTTCTAAATCTTGCCAAACAGATGACTGTAATAAGCGTTTGAGTGTGTCGAGGTCTTCAGTGATGAATTCAAGTTGACGGTCAGGATAAGATTGTGTGCCACTGATGACCAACCACACAAATTGACGATATACTTTGTGTTTGTGCATGGTCGGCAAAAAGTCATTCATAATCCATCGGAAATAGCGTTGATAGACACCTGCTTTAATATCATAGGTTAAGATGAGGGTATATTCTGGATAGATTTGAATTGGTTGCATCGGATAATCCTTCAATGAGCAAGCAAGCGTTATCAATCAACTGTATCATAGTTTGATGATTATACAGTAAGTTCGCAACACACCTTGCTACAATTATGATATTGCGATACCTTTTAACTATTACACTCAGGAAGGGTATTAATGAGCGATTTAGAACAACGCATCGCAGATTTACGACAGCGCATCGAGAACGAGTCTGCCAGTTTATCAGTATTGGAACAACAAGCGCGATTTTTGTTGACAGAGGCGAAAAATACAGAATTTGAAGCAGACGCTCAAGCCTTGTTTGCTGACCTCGCTAAGAAAAATCAACCAGAGCCAGAAGATGACCTCGACGCAGAACCCGATACCAGCACACAAGTGCGTGGGTTGATTCGTCGAGCGCGAATTCGCATCGAAATGGCGGGCGATGATGACGATATTGATGAAGCCATTGACATCCTGACTGAAGCTGTTGCCCTTGCACCTGACGATGCAGATGTGATTGATTTATTGCAACAAGCTGCGAATCAAACGCCTCATGCAGCACAACGGGTGCGTGACTTGTTCAATCGCTATGATGTTGATGCAGAAGTCAGCCCAAGAAGTATGACACCTGCGCGTCCTAAAGAACCAACACAACCGATTCAACCACCGCCACTTGACGATGAGCCATCGCCATCTTCGGATGTGATTCCACCTGACGATGATGATATTACGTATCCCACACGGTCAGAGATTGTTGCCCCACCGCCCCGAACACAATCGCCATCACAAGCATCAGCAAACCCTGTTTCTCAGCCACCTGCTCCACCGACGAGTGGTACGCAACCGATTCCTGATATAGCCGATTTTGGTGAAACTGATGATTTGCTCTCGGAATTGACTGAGAGTTACTATGCTGGTGATTATCAACGCACAGTGGATATTGCGAATCGTATCTTATCACGAATACCCAATAACCAAGCCGCGATGGATTATCGTCAAAAAGCGGAAGATAATTTAATTCGTGGAGTTGTGCCTGACCATCGTATCCCATTTGAAGCACGCGTGAGCTATAACCGCGCAAATTCATTGGTGCGTGCTGGCAATTACGAAGAAGCCAGCAAACTCTATCGAGAAGCACGCGAACTAGCGGAACGCAACGGCATCCTGACATGGCAAGATGTCGAACAAGCCCTACTCGATATTCAAGACCTTGCCCTCGCGCGTGAATTGATGAATGAGGGTGACCGCATGATGGCAGGCGATAATTGGGCAGAAGCCTTGCGGAAATACGAAGGGGCATTACGTGTTGTCCCGAATGACCCACAGGTTGAAGAGCGTGTCGATATGACGCGCAAGATGCAACAAGATGTCGATTCGGCTGCGGTGCAATTGAGCATGTTGGGTGGCACATTGCAAGAGCAAGTTGAACAATTACAAAGTGTCAAATCCAAGCTAACCCGCGTGCGTCAATTATTGCCAGCGAGTCAACGTTTGGCACAGATGCAACGTGACACGGATAACCATCTCAAAGGGGTGATTACCCAACTGAAAGACCAAACACGCGCCAATCTATCGCGTGTAGAAAACACATCCAACTTAGATGACAAAGCAGTTTTGGCAAGCGAAGCACTACGCTTAGCAGAATTTGCCGTCGAACTTGACCCTAATGATACCGAAGCAACTAGTCTATTGATGGAAGTCCGAACGGGTGAAGCAGATTATACACGCGCACGACAAACTATTGAACGTGCTAGCAAGCTGATTGCCCAAAACTATGACACTGAATTGGTGCAAGCACGCAATATGCTATCGGGCTTATCATCAGAGTTTGCTCAAGATGAACGGTATCGGATGATGGTCAATGACCTCTTCATGCGATATATGGAGCAAGCAGAAGTTGCGCTTCAAGAAGGTGATGCTGAAGAAGCAGGGCGTTGGATTGATGACATGCGCGAAGACCCTTTCCGTATTTTGGGGCGACGGGCAGAAATTTATCGCCTTGAAAATATAATTCGTGGTCGACGCAATCGTAGCCGAGCCTTTGCAGGGGGTGGTATCATCATTATTTTGGCAGGTCTATTACTCGCTTTATGGTCGTTCCGTCAACCGATTGGTGCGGTACTATTCCCGACAGATACGCCAACGGCAACTGTTACCCTAACACCATCAAGTAGTCCATTGCCATCGAATACACCAACTGCATCTATCACACCCACAGCGACTTTGACATTTACACCGACGGCAACAGCCACATGGACACAAACACCATCGCCGACATGGACACCAAGCTGGACACCGACGGCATCACTAACACCGACCCATACCAATACACCAACGGCAACGCCAACGGCAACGGCATCCAATACACCATCACCAACAGCGACAGCAACAAACACTGCCACACCATCGCTGACACCGTCTATCACGTCAACACCACCTGGGCTGTGTCGTGTTTTTGCAAGTTTGGAAAATGGCATCAACCTACGTGAGGAAGCAACCGTCAATTCAGCGCGGATTCAAGTATTGCCACAAGCGACAACAATGGATGTGCTGGAGATTCTGCCACCACCCGAGGGCTTGAATCGCTATTGGTTATTTGTGCGTGTGGATACACCCGAAGGTCAGGTCTTTGGTTGGGTGCGTGACGATACGATTGTGGAATTGACACAGTGTGCTGATTTACCGAATAGTAATTAGTGATTAGGTAGGCTTTCTCATCTGCCCTCACCCTAAATCCCTCTCCCGAACACTCGTTCCTCGCTGGGAGAGGGACTTTAAGGGCAATTCATCAAACGTAGTAAACTTCATCATCGTCGTCATGATGTGCTTTATCATCATTCCAATGGTGACGATGTCGCCGTCTGCGTATCAATGGGAAAAAGAAAATTAATGGTAAGAACCAAAAGAATAAAACGCGTCCGCCTGTGATGATGTAAAGTAACAAAGCGATGATAATCATCAGCAGAATATTCGTTATCATGCGACTGCGGTTAAAACGTCGCATCATTTTACGGAATTTACGTCGTCGGTGCCTCATGTGTTTCCTCCCAAAATTGACTTGGCATTATCAGTCTATCATAGAGATGTTTTGAGAATGTAAAATCTGGCGGACGTTGTGTAAAAACACGCGGGATGACCTGTGTGTCATCCCCTAAAATCATTTTGAAGATAGAGCAATTACAAGTATGTTTGCTAGCGTAATTCACTGCGCTGTGTGGCACGGTCATAGGCAGTGCGGACTTCATCCAAGAATGGCAAGTTGAAATAGTCGCCCCACGTCACGAGAAATTCGTAATCTAGCAGAGCTTCATCCACATTGCCTTGAGCATCAAGAATTTGCGCGCGTAAATAAATACGGTCTGCGGTGGCATCCCCTGCAATAGCATCATTGATAGCTGTCAGCGCATCATCAAAGTTGCGTTGTTCGAGGTTCGCAATGGCGAGATTTTCTTGTGCAATTGTGCGTTGTAGACCAGTCAAACCAGCATCCAAGGCATTATTGAGGGCTGTGATAGCATCAGCATAATTTGAGCCTGTGCCTCCCCCCGCTTGTCGTTGTGCGATGAGAGCTAAGCCTTGATAATAGAAGACTTGGGCACGATTAACACCCCGTTCACCAAGCACTTCATCCGCTACGGATAGAACTGTCGTGTAATCTTCTGCAATAAATGATGCTGCTAGACTACGCGCCCGAATCGCAGGGTCATCACTGACCAGTTCAGATGCGAGAGCAAAGTCTTCGGCAGCTTCTTCTTCACGCCCTTGTTGTGTGAGCAATGTTGCGCGTGCTAACAAATTATCCAAGAAAAATGGATCGCTCACATACGATTCAACAGAGGTATCTCCTGCGACAGCCCGTGAGTAAGCATCCAATGCAAGGTCGAATTTATTTTCGGCTTCACGCGCTTGCCCAAGCAAGTATAAGCCTTGCAAACTACCAGGATAGTAGAGCAAGTATTGTTGAGCGTATAGCACACCTAAACCTGCCTCCCCTGCTTCGAGTGCTAGTTCAGTTTGTAGAATCAGTGCTTCTTCGAGGAATGGGTCAAATTCCAGAACATAATACAATTCTTGGAAGGCTTCGTCATAGCGACGTTCATTCGCAAGAATCCGCACGGCTTCCATCCGCATATCCGTATTACCGATGAGGGGTAATTGATTGCCACTGCCTTCGAGTTGCAAACCTGAATTGAGTGTTTCGAGAGCTTGTTCGGTATTACCGCGCAATTCAAAAATTTGTGCAAGTAAGACATAGCCTTCGGGATTGAGAGGGTCTGGTACATTGAGGACTTCTGCCCCTGAGACGAGACCTAATGCTCGTTCGAGATTGGCTTGGGCATTATCCAGTAACTCAAAGCGATTTGATGCACCATTTGTGATTTCGTAGACATCAACTCGCGCGAGACCAATTAGAACAAGGGCTTCGGCGTTAAGATAGTCACTGAAGTCACGTTCTTGCCATTCTTCTTGCCAATCGACAATAATTTCACGGGCTGTTTCGGGGTCATCATTGAGTAAATGCCATTGGGATAAGCGATAGGTCGGTGAAAATTCTCCTGTTTCCTCTTCGATAAAGACACCCTCTTCGAGCAATTCGCGCGCTGCTTCCAGTTCGCCATCATTAATCAGCATGAAGGTATCTTCGCCAACAGAGATTGGGTTCACTGAATTGGGATAGTAGGCTTGGGTTGGTGTTGGTGGAAAGTTCGGATCATCAAAGCCTAGTGTTGCTTGGAAAGGTAATTCAGGTGTAGACGATGGCTCAAAATCAGGCATTGGAGATGGCGTATTGGTCACCCCAGGCGTTGCTGTTGGTGTATTAGTCGCAGTCGGGGCTGGTGTATTGGTTGACCCCAATAAAACACGCGCTGTCGCAGGATTCGATAGTAAGAAACTAACGAGACCACCAAAGACAATAGCGAGTGCGACTACTGTTGCTGTCCCTGCTTGTAATAGAAAAGAGCGATATTCACTTGAGCCAGCCCGTCCGCGTTCTTTACGGACGAACGGTGTATCTTCATCCAGATAAGTTGCAAGAGATTCCTCAAGATAGGCTTGGACATCGGCTTCAACGATTTCGCCACTGGCAACAACGGCTGTCTCTGGTAATTGTGGGACACCCCCTGTGCCGTTTGATGGCATCTGTGGTAAATTGGAAAATACTTCGTCGGAACTACGCAGAATAATTTCAGGTTCGCGTGCTTTGGCATCATCAATGCCAGGAATATCTTCATCCAGCGACCAGTCAGGAATAGGGAAATCAGATAATTCGCCTGTATCGCCAACAGGCATATCCGTCAGTGGCTGAATTTCGCCTGTCGAATAGATACCATCATCAACAGAAGTAGCACTATCGACGACATCAGAAGGCAATTCTGCTGTCACAATATCATCGTCATCGTCAAATAAATCGGATGCTACCATGCCCTCATCAGCAATGGGGTCAGGTTCAGCTTGTGGTTCTGGGTCAGCAGATGGTGTATCCCCCTCAATGCGACGCATGGCTTCTTGAGCGCGACTGTTATCGGGATTAATTTCTAGCACACGTTGTAAGATGCGTAATTTATCGTCGTTGCCGTCGGTGATGGTTGCCATACCCAACCACGCAGCTTCATTATATGGGTCAAGTTTCAGAGCTTGTGTGAAGGCTTTACGTGCAAGGTCATGGTCGCCGTTACGAACAGCTTTGATGCCACCTTGTACGAGTTTTTGTGCCATTTCTGCGGACACAGGCACTCCCCTTTGCTAGTATAGGTGTGCTACAGCACGCCCTAATAGTCATTATTGACAATGAAATTTGTATTATGCCCTATTGTAACGCAGGGTTGCTATTTGGGAAATTTAGGTTGTAAATTTGAGGGGTTCAATTTTCAAACGTTAAATCCTGAGGACATCTGTACGAGACATCCTCAGTCAAAGTTATGAGCTTGTTTGGAGAACGATTTGGTTATTGGATGGATCGTGCAGTGTATACGCGCCATTGGATTCAGTGATAGTGATGTTGCTTTTTTCAGCTTGTATCAAAATCAATTCAAACTGTTGTTCAGGGATGTGAAGGTCGTATTTTTCTAAGCCGAGTTCGCGCCCTGTTCGACGTTGTCTTCCGCCCCAGATATTTGCGCCGAGGTGATGATGATAACCATCGTAGGACATAAACGTGGCTGACCCCATATTTGCCATTATATCCATGCCAATAACATCACGATAGAAGGCTTCTGTCTGTGGAATTTGGCTCACATTCAGATGGATATGCCCCATGATTGTGCCTGTTGGTAAGCCTCGCCACATTGCATCTTGCCCATCCAATGATGACATAACGCCATCAACATCCATGCGATAAGTAGTAATTTGAAGTTGACCATCGGTATACCATGCGTCGCGTGGGCGGTCTCGGTAGATTTCGATGCCATTGCCATCAGGGTCAGCAAGGTAAATCGCTTCACTGACAAGATGTTCACTCAGACCTTGTAAACGTGTTTTGGTTTCGACCAGATGACGCAATGATTTTGCCAATTGCATACGGTCTGGGACAAGAATCGCTAAGTGAAATAAGCCTGTCGCATGAGGATTGTGTATGCGGTCTAGCGTTTCTGTTAAAACGAGTAAATCATCTGCTCCCACACCCAATGATGCCTGGTCATCATAGCGATCATGCACTTGCAAGCCGATAGTATCTCGGTAGAACGCCAGCATGGTATCAAGATTGCTAACGTTAAGATAGACTGTGCCAACTGTGTAGTCTGTCATTGTGTCCTCGTGATTTTTAGCACCACGATTTAGACTGAGATTGCTCATTATGTCTTACTTTCTTGATGTTTCTTTTACAGTCCTAATAGTTCCCCTAAATGTGTGTTGTAGGCGAAGAAAACGATAGTCACTAATGCGCCCAGCACAACATTCGGGACGACACTGCTGGTTTCGCCACGACGGAGATGTGTCAATAATGCACCGACCATTACAATCATTAATCCAAGTGCTGCGAGAGGTGTCAATACTGGTAGAATATTGAGTGGCACAGGCAGTAGGATACCGAGTCCACCAAGTACTTCTAACAGACCAATACCGCGTGTGGCATTGATGCCAATATCTTCAATGAAAGTCATGCCATTATCGATTAATTTTTCTTCAGGTTGCGTGAGTTTCATGAACCCTGCACCAAGAAACGCTAGTCCGACGAGTCCTTGTACAATCCATAAACCAATTTGAACGAAATCCATATGTGTTTTATCTCCTTACAAGCTATTATCTATCAAACGGTTGTTGCTAAAGCAACATTTGTTGTTTATGATAATAGGCAGACACAAACATAATCACAACCAGCAATCAGTGAAATTCGTTGTTTAAGCAACACAGGAGGCAATCTGTTGTCTAAATCAGAGCAAGCCCTAGACCCGCGTGTGCGTCGGACACGCAAATTACTAAAACAAGCCTTTATGGAATTGATGCAGAAAAAAGGCTTTAATGCCTTGACCGTACAGGACATCACTGACCAAGCAGAGATTAATCGAGCAACATTTTACGCGCATTATGCCGATAAGTTTGAGTTACATGACCAACTCTTATTAGAGTGGTTTCGTGAGAAACTTAATGAATATGATGTGCATCAAGAATCGTCGTTCTGTGGCAACAACTTACGAAATCTGATTTATGCAGTGTGTGATTATCAGGCAAGATTAAGTCATGGTTGTCATCCAGCAGATTTACAATATAAACCTGCTATTGAAGAGTTGATCCAGGGTGAGATTTACAGCATCGTCTACCAATGGATGAGGCAACTAGAAGGTATTCAGCAAGCTGAAATTACTGCCGTTGCGATTAGCTGGTCAATTTTCGGGGCTGGTTTGCAATGGGGCAAAACACAAACCCATAGCAAAGAATTAGTCGCTGATACAGTGATTGCAATGATTCGGGATGGTTTGAAGTCACAGGTGACACGTCTGCCTGAGTTGGTAGGTTCATTGTAGCAAACCCCTCCAGCATATGGTAATTAGTTTAGTAGGGGTGGCGTACACGACACCCAACTAGACAATGATATGAGTTTATTCGTTGAATACATCCTCATTCCATCTTTGAGGGTTAGTGTGTACATATTGTGCGAGATAGTTATATTCTTTTTCGTTGCGGATAATCCGATCATGAAAATTTCGTTGCCAAACGGGATGTTCGAGGTCTATATCTAATTGGGATTTACGTGCAATGCGCGTTACTGCCCCTTTGAATGTGTTGATGATATGGATGAGAGAGACTTTATGAGTTTCAGAATCCTGCAAGACTAAAATTCCGTGCATATGATTTGGCATAACTACATAAGCATCTAGTTCAACACATAAATTATGTGTAGGAATGCTTTTCCAACAATCTGTAATTACAGTACCAAGTTTCGATAAAGTCATAGTTCCATCGTTAATCTGTCCAAATATATATAACCTCTTGTAAGCTGCAATTGTCACAAAATAAGCACCTGATTGTGAATAATCATATCCCTGTGGGCGAAGACTGTTTTTGCGTCTATATTGCGACATACTCAATATTAAACCTCATGTAATGTATTTGTATTGATTTTATTATAAAGGGGTTCGCTGTAGCAAACCCCTACAGAGCATCGTTAACTAATTTCATGAGGGCAACACACACAACACACGATGATTTTGCAAACAAAAAGGGCGTGTCCAAAACGGATACGCCCTTTAAGAAACCATCTGAATATTCGGGAAACAGTGTTAAATATGATTATTTGGGCGGGTCTAGGACCGCGCCGTTACACGCGAAAGTCACGGCAGTGTAAGGGAGAGTTTGAAACTCTCCCACAAAATCGTAATTTTCAGATGACTTCTAACTGTGTTATTGCTTAATCAGCGAGATTATTCAGCGAGTGGTGCAACGACTGCATTCATAAGGTTGATGCGTGGTGCTTGTGCGTCAACTTGGATGCCATCATCAGCACCGATTGGGCTGAGGAGTTGCATGTAGTCACGAGTAACTTCCCAATCCAAGCGACCAAACAAGTAAATATTTTGACCTTGTTCAGCAAGCATGGAGTAACCATCACCGCCTGTTGCAACGAAGTTTGGTACGGTTAAGCTGTAGGTTGCTGCTGGGTCGAGTGGTACGTAGCTACCATCTTCTTGCAAGATTTCAACTTCAGTGACACGGCTACCTGATTCGAGGTTGGGGTCAAAGCTGAAGCGCATCCCTGATACTTGTGGGAAGCGACCACTGTTGTCATCGCGGGTAAGCAAGCCATCTTCATTGAAACCTACACGGCTGACACCATTTTCGAGCGCAGCGAGGAGAACATCACCTGTGACATCCATGGTTGCAATGGTATTGCTGAATGGTTGTACTTCAAGCAATTCGCCGAGGGTTAGTTCAGCGGCTGGCAAGTCACGACGGATACCACCTGAGTTCATAATCGCAACGTCTGTGCCTGTTTCCCAACGTTGTGCATCAGCAATCAAGTTACCGAGGTTACATTCTTCAACACGGCAGATGCTACGGTCACCATCAAGCGGAACTTCGGAGACTGCATTTGCAGGTTCATCACGAAGGGCATTAACTTCTTCAGCAAGGTCAGCGAGGATGGCATCTAATTCGGTATTAGGTGCAATGTAACGGCTCAAGAAGATGCTATCACCTTCAAAGTCAGTTACAACACCCGCAGCGTCGAATTCAACATCCATGCGACCTAAGTATTGGTTGTTCGCACCAGATTGCACGTAATAGATAGTTTCGCCTGTTGCTTCGTTGGTGAAGGTTACAGGGTAAGCATCAAAGGCTGAGTTTTGGTTGCTGAGCAAGGTATGGCTGTGTCCACCGATGACAATATCAACATTTTCTAATTGTGGAGCAATTTCAAAGTCAACGTTTGTGCCAACATGTGTGAGCAAGACAATTTTATTAACGCCCATTTCGGTGAGTGCAGACGATTGTTCGTTCACAACGGCAACTAAGTCATCACGCCAGACCAATTCTGCTTCTGGATTAGAAATTTCGAGGGTATCTGGTGTATCAATACCAACGACACCAATTTCTTGACCCCCTACTTCGAGGATGACAAATGGTGCAATTGCGCCTTCTGGCATAGTCGGGCTTGCGCTAAAGTCGATGTTAGCTGCCAAAACAGGGAAGTCCAAACCTGTGACGAAATCTGCCAAGACTTGACCACCATTGTTGAATTCGTGGTTACCCAATACCATCGCATCGTATCCGAGAGCGTTCATGATTGGTACTTGATCTTGACCAGCATGGACGGTGTGGTAAAGCGTACCAGAAAAACGGTCACCTGCATCTAACAAAAGAACATTATCAATTTCAGCACGAACTTGGTTAACAACAGTCGCTTGACGCGCAACACCACCGTCACCATCACCGTTAGGTTCGTGTGCTGCGTGAGTATCGTTGGTGTGCAAGATTGTGAGCGTGAAGGTTTCTTCATCTTGTGCAGTAACAGCCATCAGGCTGAGTGCAACAAGACTTAACACAACAAGCACTAAAGAAAGTTTACGGAGCATATGTGATTTCCTCTTCTAAAAAATGGATTGAATACTTAGCATCTTCATAGATGTCGCAACACATCCTACTGTTCCATTGGCAAGATGCGATGAAGTAGAGATTAAGCGTATGCTAAGTACAATTTAGTATAGTGTGTATCTCATAATCGTCAAACGGCAGGCCAAGGACGATTCGGTCCTGCACCTGGCATTGGGAATGTCCCACTTTGGATGAGGCGATCTATACGAGTTTTGAGGGCAGCGAATTCGCTACGATTGATGAGTTCAATGAGTTGTTGTGTATGTGGATTTTGGCTATCGTCTAGTTTTGTGCAGAGCGATTGTATCTCTGCCATGATGTCATCAGGGATTGCTTTGCCTGCATAATCCCAAATGACAGTCCTCAATTTACTGGCAGGATGAAAGGTCAAACCATGGTCAATACCCCAAATGTGACCACCTTCATCGAGTAAACAGTGTCCGCCTTTGCGGTCTGCATTGTTGCCAATGGCATCAAAGACAGCCATGCGTTGTAGTTGTGGTTCTAGCTCAGGCAAATCAGGATTTTGCTGAAAGGTGAAATAGTGTTCGTTAGGGTCATGATTGATGAAGGCTTGTACCGACCCCATCCCACGAGGTCCATCGCGCAAAATTGTCGGCGGTACAAGATACCAACATAGCATCTCTGACAAAACAAAAGAAGCTGTCTCGCGTTGGCAAAGTGTACCATCAGGGAAATCCCATAGAGGACGTTCGCCCATGCGTGGTTTGTAAATACCTAGGAATTTATCCTCATTGTGGCTAATTGTCACCAGAAATGTGTAGTTTGACCCCCAACTCATCATGCCATGCTCCGCATCAACTTCTCCATCCATGATGGCATCGTAAGTTTCATCATAGCTGAGTTCAACAGATGTTTCGAGGTCAGCAGCAGTGTAGATTGTCGGTTTGATGGTCATGATGATTTTTCCAGTGAAACAAGTTATCAGAGATAATGATGATGTTTAGAGGGCATGACGTATCATGCCTCTACAATACAACACGGGAAATATGGCGAAATTATTGCCAGTAATATAAGATGCGTCCGTTTTGGCGTGATGATGGGCGACCTGACTCCACCATATCCATTGCTTGGATACTGAGTGCGTAGGCTTGTTCACGACTGCACCACATGCGAACAACCTCTGCGTCTTCATCTTCTTGACTGAATTCTTCGGCAATTAGGATGATATTCTCGCTGATTTCATCGTATGCGAGTCCCATCTGTGAAACGCGAAAAATCGGCTGAATCGGTTCGCGCAAATCCATATCGAGGGCTGCCATTTCAACTTCAGTATTTACATCCAAGCGTTTATCTAGTTCTTCAATGAATTCACTGATGGCTTCACTCAATGCCCACGCTTGCTCTTTTTCAATCGTGAAAGAAACCAATTTGCCATCATGCCCTGCTTGTAGATGAAACACACGTTGTCCTTTGGGACCGATTGTGCCAATCGTAATAAATTCGACGGGATTGAGTTCAAGCACTTGTTTTGCCATTCTCTTGCTCTTTCTTCTTCTGGCGGTCTAGCTCTTGCACATGCGCCGTATCATTGACATTGCCGACAAAGGGACGACTGTGTCCGAGGACGAGTGTGCTAATCGATGCTGGCGAAATCACAATACGCTGGAAATTATCGAGATGCACACCGAGATAATGCGCGACAGTCATCTTGATTAAATCGGCATGAAATACCAGCGCAATCATCTGATTGGGATGTTTTGTCACGAGTGTTTCAATTTCATCGACGACGCGATTTTGCACCGCACGCATACTCTCACCATTCGGGAAATAAGCGCGTGTCGGATATTCTTGGATGACATCCCACATTTTACGCTTACGAAGGTCATTGATTTTCATATCTTGCCAATCGCCGTAATCCACTTCAAGGATACCATTGTTGGCTTCTAGTGGGATATTGGGGTGATGAGCATGAATCGCTTGTGCTGTTTCGCGTGTGCGGTCTAATTTACTGTAGTAAATATGTTTGAGTGGCGCATCTGCGAGGCGTTGACCGAGGGCTTCGGCTTGTAATTTGCCATCATCATTGAGATGCACGCCATCTAAACGCCCTGCGAGTTTGCCTGTTGCCACATATTCGTTAATTGCATGACGAATCAGTAATAGTTGCGTTGTCATGGATTTCCAAGCTGTTGATTTGTAAATCTTATTATTGCAAAGTGTAGCATAAGTTGGACAACAACCATACAAGAAAAGGATAAGACTTGGGTGAGTTATAAAATTTTGATAGATTATAATTTATCAGCAAAAAGATGATAACAAATGTTAAATTATCGCCAAATGCTAAAGTGTGCTTTTTTGATACGATTAGGAATTTTCAAATGAATAAACCAATCCAAGTTGTATTGTTTGATTACCATGACCATCAAATCGAATTCATTCAAATGACAATAGCAGATACAAAAGACATAGAATTACTAGCCATTTTTGCTAGGTTCTGTTGACATTTGAGTAAAACGAGTAAAATAGTCTCATGACAGATGTGAGACTAAGCGACGACCAATGGACGAAAATTCGAGCGTTCTTATTAGAAGAGCCGAATGCTTATGTAGGCAAAGACGAAGAAGCGTG
>JBCCSC010000073.1:0-24785 GCA_039200705.1 Chloroflexota bacterium | reverse complement strand
TGACGGTTCGCTTTCTATCTTGAATTGACGTTTTGATGGTGTGAGAGACTATCCTGCAGACCATCAACTTAATCATAGAGGAATTTTACGAGCCACACAAATCCATAAGTGTTTGGGAGGCAGTTCAAAGAAAAACAAACTAATTTCTGCTAATTTGAGACTTTTGTATACTATCTTGAAGAACCTCGTAGCATGTGTAATGGGTAGCAGAATAGGTTCAATCATTTGTCATTTTTTCTATTTTTCACCACATCGTGTAAAACGAGTACCTGTCCTTCTTGCCACAGACGCGCAAAGATTTCAATATCAATTTCTCTTTTCAGATAGTATTCAGCTTCGACAAAGAGTGACCATTCATCTAGCCAAGGTTTAGGACTAAGTGGATGTGTTCGTACGAGGGCTGTATACCGTACAGCATTTTCTAAATCACCTTGATGGATAGCCAACAACACGAGAACAGGTAAGCTCCATGTGGTCGATGCAAAATAGTTCATCTGTTGTGCAATTTGCCACGATTTGTGTAACCCTTGCTCAGCATTGGCAAAGTCATCTAAGCCACAGTATGCCATCGCTATAATGGCATGAGCAATCAAAGTAATTGAAACATCGTTACGTGCTTCATGTAAGCTGGTGAGGGCGTTTTGTAAGGCATCATCATATTCACTGTCGAATATAGCAATGAAACCATACATTGCATAACCGAATGACAAACCGACTGCTTCCAAATTACTTTGGCTATTATGCCATGCTTTATCAAGTAAGCGTTGCGCTTCTTCGATTTTGCCAAGCAGTAATAAAATATGGGTGAAGTTGATAATACGGCTACGCCCTGAGCTTTGACCGAACAAATCATCGGTAAAAGCAGCCTCACGGTAGTAACGTTCAGCCTCATGATATTGACCTAAATACAAAGCGGCTGACCCTAAATTACCCAGCGCCGCACCCATATTAAAGAGATTACCGACTGCTCTGGCAATGTCATATTCTTTTTGGGTGAAATCAATGAGTCCTTGCATTCCTGTCACTTGTAATTGACAAAATCCCATTTTATGATACGCCGAGGCAAGATGAAAATAGTCGCCACTGGCTTCAAGCTGCTGAATTGCTTCTTCGCTGAACTGAATTGCTATTGCGAAATCACGGTCTATATAAGCGATATGGGTCGAGAGTAAATCTAATGCTAAACCAGTCTCCAAAGGGTTCTGTTGTTCTCTTGACCTTTGCACAAAGGTTTCAAGATCATCTTGATTAAATTTTTGATCCCCTAAAAAAATATTTGCTGCCCCTAGTCTGATGCGTAAGCGGTTAATGAGGCGTAGGTCAGGATTCGGTGTTTCGTTCAATTGTCGAAGAATAAGGTCAAAAAATTTGGAACTCTCTTGTGCGCGTGTGAGCATAAGAAAGAAGGTGAAAATAGTTTCCAAGGCTGCATCAACCAACTCAAATTGCCGTGATTGTGCTGCCCAATCCCATGCCTGTCGGATGTTATCTAACTCTAAACGCATATCATCTAAGGCTTGGGCTTGATTTGCTCCTTTTAAGTCATTCTCAATTTCAGCCGACCAGTTTAGATAATATGCACTGTGCCCGTTGTAAATTTCCGCAGCGTTAGATACATGTTGCAAGGTTTCTGAAGCATATTGACGCAATAACTCATGAATTTGGTAGCGCCCTTCATTGGCAACAATAAATGATCTATCCACAAGTGTCTGCAAATGAAATAATTTTGCTCCTACAATAGCTTGGGCTGCTTGGCGCGTAAATCCACCGCGAAAAACTGACAAATTTGCAAAAATACGCTGTTCTTCAGGGCTTAGGCGCTTCCAAGAACTATTGATGGTTGCACGCATACTGCGTTGACGTTCTGGTAAATCTCGAAATTGGCTCTGTAGAATATCAATGCTAGCTGTAATTTCAACAGCGATTTCTTCTAAGGACAACATCTCAAACCAACTGGCCGCCAAAATGATACCGAGTGGCATCCCCTGTGTGAGTTGGCAAATACGCTGCATACTGCGCCAATCGCCATCAGTTGGTTGAAAATCAGGTGTGATACGTTGCAAGCGTTGGAGCAACAATTGAATGGCGCTGAATACTTGCGGGTCATCGCCTTCATCCATATCATAGGTGAGTCCCTCTAGCACGACAATTACCTCTGAGCTCAAGCGTAATCGCTCACGCGAGGTTACAAGTAATTTAATGACAGGATTATCTTGAAGGAGTTCAGCAATGAAGTCGATGCCGTCTGTAAGCAGATGTTCAAAATTATCGAGCACCAATAAGATATGTTTATTTTGTAGAAAATTTAGTAAGACTTGCTCAGGCATTTGTCCTGTTTTGTGTGGTAAGCCAATCGTGTCCATGATGGTCACTGCGATATTGCTTGAATTATTGATGGCTGCAAGCGAGATAAAATAAACTCCGTCCGTAAATTGTGCTGACACTTGTCCTGCAATTTCGATAGCGGCATGGGTTTTGCCCATACCACCTGCTCCTAATATCGTCACGAGGCGTACACGCTCATCCAGCAAGAGCTTGGTCATCGTTTCAATTTCTTGTTTGCGTCCAATTAATGGTGTAGTAATAATAGGTAATTCAATATGAGCTTGGGTGGGATTACTTGAGGGTGAGGTTGTATCTTGAATAATACCGAGTTCTTGTGCTCGTAAAATCGCTTGTGTGCGACTTCTCACCCCTAATTTGCCATAAATGTTGTGATTGTGTGCCTTGATTGTTCCGCGTGAAAGGAAGAGTGTGTCGGCTATTTCTTGGTTACTCATGCCCTGACTGATAAGCTGCAAAATTTCAGCTTCACGTTTTGTCAATTCATCTAGCATCTGTATCACCCTCATATCATCTCGATATTATACCTAATCTATAATACAAACAAAATTTTCCGAATCGGAAATGAAAAATCGTGTAAATTGCCGTGAGTTTAGTGGTTTACCGAAACTAACCCCTAATATAAACCAAAGTTAGTTCCTAACCCCTTACCCCATCTCTTATGCTCTTGTTCGTAGTTTAATCGCACAAAACTTAAGCGAGAGATACAGGAGAAACGAGCAATGTTTAAGAAATTCCTACTTTTCATCAGTGTTTTGATGCTGTTCAGCATCGGCGCAACCGCTATCAGTGCTCAATCAGACAACATCGAAATGGATAACATGGTTTTCGAGATTGCTGAGGATGGCAACCGTTTCATCTTTGATGACCAAAATTTATTTGACGATGGGATGCCAGCTTATGGTAGCGCCTTCGTAACACAAGGATATATCTATCCAGAAGGCACACTCAACGGAAGCAATGGTGTTCTCGAAAATGGCGACCCTGAATTCCCAGACGCAGTCTTAGGTACATGGACATGCTACGGCTGGATGATTGGTGATGGCGCACGCACTGAAACAGGTGAATGGGTTGTATCCACACAAATTTACCAATTCAACGATGGCTCAAGCATTATCACCAATGGTTTTGAAATTGTCGATTTCGACGTGCCATATATCCGCGCAGTAACAGGTGGTACAGGCGATTATCGTGGTATCACGGGTGAACAAATTCAAACTCTACGCGGTTTCACCGACACAATGGGTGTCAATATCACAGTTGAATTTCAACTTGATGATGTCGAAATGGCAGCAGCTAATATCACAGATATTGCCAACAACTTGGCCATCTATCCTTGGGACTAAGTATTCCCTCCTATGCTTTAGTGGTGTGGTCAGCTTCAGTTGACTGCACCCATCTTACAACAGAGCAACAACACATGAATAAAGTATCTGATGAACTCGCATACATGGATAATTGCGGTGCGTTATACAGATATTTGTCACAGTGAAGAAGCTATCAAATTTACCACACAAGCAAAAGATAAACTTATCTTTGGGCGTGTTATCAAATGCCTGAGAAAGAGAACATAATGGAAGCAACACACAATCCAAACGCAATCGATCAGTTTATAGCACAACTTGATGGACAAGTCATCTTGCCTCACGATGCAGAGTACGAAGAATCGCGCAAAATTTGGAACGGCATGATTGACAAATATCCTGCCATTATCGTGCGTCCAACGAATACTGATGATGTGGCATTGACCATCAAATTTGCACAAGAAAACGACATGGTACTTTCAGTGCGTGGTGGTGGACATAATGTCGCTGGTCATGCGACTAACGATCATGGTATTGTCGTTGATTTATCTCATATGAAAAAAATTACTGTTGACCCTGTGAGTCGAACGGCAACGGCTGGAGGTGGTGTTCTCTGGGGTGAACTGGATGCTGAAACACAAAAATATGGCTTGGCGACGCCGGGTGGTGTATACAGCAAAACAGGTATCGCTGGTCTAACGCTCGGAGGTGGTTTCGGTTGGATTCGCAATAAATACGGTCTCAGTTGCGATAACTTGATAGGCGCAGAAGTCGTCACAGCTGATGGTCGCGTCGTTCACACCAGCGAAGATGAAAATTCCGAATTACTGTGGGGATTACGTGGTGGGGGTGGCAACTTTGGTATTGTCACAACCTTTGAATATCAATTGCACCCACTCGGTCCTGATGTCATGTTCGTCTTTGTTTTACATGATGGTCGAGATAAAAAAACAATGGAACGTGGTGTGCGCTTTTACCGTGATTACAGCACTACTGCCCCTGATGAAGTCAGCACGATTATGGCATTAGGACAAGTTCCACCTGATGAACATTTTCCAGAAGAATTACATGAAACACCTTTCATTCTCTTTGGTGGATTGTATGCGGGAGATGTAGAGGCGGGCAAAAAAGCCTTACAACCCTTGCTCGATTTCGGCGAACCCCTACTTGATTTCAGTGGTGTCATGCCTTATACCGACGCACAACAAGCCTTTGATGAAGATTATCCAGATGGTCTGCGTTACTACTGGAAATCGCTGAACTTAACTGAATTGAACGATGCAGCTATTAAACGGATTGTCCATCATGCACGTCTGCAACCATCGCCATTCAGTACAACTGATTTATGGGATGTTGGTGGTGCAATGAAAAAAGATGTCGATGGTGCGTTTCATGGCCGCCATGTCAATTTCTTGCTCAGTCCAGAAGCGAACTGGATTGACGAAGCCGACGATGAAATCAATGTCACTTGGTTACGAGAATTTATTGATGATATGAGTATCTTCTCCGATGGCAGTCATTACCTCAATTTTCCCGGTTTCCAAGAAGAGGGTGATGAGATGATGCGAAAATCATTCGGTGAGAAATATCAGCGCTTGCAAGTGCTCAAGCGTGAGTATGATCCGACAAACTTCTTTGCTCTGAATCAGAATATCAAACCGAGGTAAAACGATGACATTGAAAACACTACTCTTTCGCCTGTTTAAGTTCGTTTTAGTGCTCATGGTATTAGTTGGAATATTCCTCATTTTCCGAACAGGAGATGTCCAGCAATCACTTATCTCAGTTGTTAGTGTATCGGCTCTCTTTTTCCTGTGCATGGTACCAATGATTGTCCTTATCTGGATGCCACTGAAAAACATGAATAAGAAATATCAGAATGATGAAAACACACATTAGATAATCCAAATCTCGGATAAGCTCATTGTACTAAAAGAGGTTATAGTCATTTGGATCAAGCGTGACAGTGGGCTTATTATCTTGTTTGCAGTATGCAATCAAACCAGCAAAGAGATTGACCATGAAATTATCCATACTGCGATGGCGAGAGTGGTCAATCCGACAGCCTTGTTTTAATCGTCCAAAGATGGTTTCAATGATGAAGCGTCTTTGCAACAGCAATTTATCTTGAAGTGTCATGAGCTGGGGTTTCATGTTTTGTCGAATGGCAGTGACTAACTCGACCCCTTTATCCCACAAATCATCTTTCAAATCCTGAGACAAATAGCCTTTGTCGCCAAAGACTTTCCCAAACACACGTTTCATCAGTGTTGGCAGTGGGCGACGGTCATCGACATTACCAGGTGTCAGATGAACAGCAACCAGTTCTCCTAAATCATTGATGACGACATGTAATTTGAACCCGAAAAACCATCCCATTGTTGTTTTACCACGTTGTGCCCAGCCTTTAAAAACACGATGGCGCTCGATGCGACGATTGTGACACACACTCAAAGACGTGCTATCCACATATGAAATTCCAGTGCAAACACCCATATTCAATCGCAGATAAACCCATAACGCAATTCCGACCCGTTTCTTCAACGCAACAAAGCGTTTATAACTCACTAGATTTGGAAATGCGTCTGCCAAGTGAGACAAGACATATTGCGTGTAAAATGCTTTGAATGTCCGATATTGTGATTGATGAAACAAAATCAAGATCGTCATGATTTCACTTTCACACAAGCGACTTGCTCGCAATCATTGCCGTTGACCGCTTTCCAGTAGATGCTGATACCAAATGGGTTCAAACTTTTGCCAGAAATCATCGACTGATACAAATAACTCGGTTAGACTCTTCATGTGGAATGCTCTTTGCTTTTAGCTTTGAGAACCTAGAGCATACCGATTTCTCGGTGAGTATCCCACTTTAATTTCTTATCCGCGACTGGGGTTAATTAGTAGCTAGGGGTGAGGCTGCACTCTGAGGCTTTATACTGTAGCCCTGTGCTCAATAGTAGCTAAACTTGTTGGTTTCAACAATTGCTAAGTCAAAGGTCTGAGGTTGTCATCGATAACATCAAATGTACCCATCGCTATTGTTTAGTAGTAAACACCTCTCGTATGAGATCTTGTATGAAGTGGGTCTATGATGATGTACAGGATCTAACTTGAGGTTTTATACTGCATTCAGTGACTATCCTGAAATAACATCTCGATATAGTTTGTTTTATAAGTGCGAATTCATTCTGACGACAATAATTTAATAAATGTTGATTGAATTAGTTACATAATATTGTATAAATGTCGATAGTATGTAATATATATACGAAGAAATTACTTTTGGCACATTGCTCGGGGATATTCAATGAAAATTAAGTTCACAAGAATGACATTTTTCCTTTTGGCTCTATCACTTTTATTTTCTCTCAATCAAGATGAGGTACTCGCACAAAATAACAACGAATCACGCCATATCATCATCGTCATTGATGGTCAGGCGAATTACCGTGATGTTAATTGGGGAAACGATTCGTGGCAGCCCTTATCAGTTGGCTTACCAATTCAATCTAGTTGGTTAATTGCACCTGTGGGTCCTAGTACAGTTACTGTGCTTTGTTCAGATGGTACATTTGAGGTTCTAAGTGGTACGACATCCAACTCAGGGTGCAATAACACAGGTGCGTCGTTTACCTCACAGTTAGATATTGAAGACCTCATCAGACAACGTGGTACACGCGGGGATAACGAAGATGCTAATCAAGTGACTATCCTCACACCGATTGATCGTATCTCGACCACAACACCTTTCATTAGCTGGACACCTTCCCAAGATTTTGATACTTACCTAATATCTATTTTGGATAATGGTCTTCCAGTTGATGGTGGTAATGTGACTGTCACTGGTGAAACATTTTATCAAATGGAACCTGACATATTAGAACGAGGTAAAGCATATGATTTACGTGTAGCACCAGTTTCATCGACAAATGAGACACAATTCACTTATCGTGATACAATTAACGTTTCTATTTTGCCTGAGGCTGATTACGCAGAGTTCGCCCAGATTCGCCAATTATTTCAAGATGTGGCACTGCAATTAGCGACCAGTGAACAGGTATCAGTTTATGCTGAGGCGTGGGCATTTTACGAATTTTCGCTCTTCAGTGAGGCAGAAATGCGATTGAAAGATCTTATCACGCCTGATGTTGAAACTGAATCATTAGGCAACCCAAATGTCTTGGAAGCATCACCTTATCCTTATATCGTTGCAGGGGATTCGTCCCTATTTTTAGGGCAGGATGGTGTTGCGAGAGACTACTACAATAAAGCACTTGCATCAGCGCAAACAATTGAAGATTATTGGATAATGGCCGTTGCAGTAGACCGTCTTGCGACACTTGAAGACGAGGCAAATAGGCAAGTATGCTACAGAAACCATGCACAAAGCCTGAGAGAATTTGTAATTAATAATACGGATGTTTCAACAAGTCTCGCCGATTGTTAAGTAGTCCTACTTAGGGTTGTACCTGTTCTTGGTATGACCCTACAATTTATGTCACGCCTCACTGAGACCTTATCCGCTGGCTGGCTTCGAGATTCCATAAACGAATTTGAAAATCACTGCTGCCTTGATCTGTGACAAGCAATACAGATTCCCACGCATCTAAGGCTTCTGTTTCGTATAAGTTAGAGCTTACAGTGTTACCAAGGGTTACTTCTCGTAGAGCGAGTGCCTCATTGATGAGGGCATCATAATAATAAAATTGTGCGATGTTGAGAACTTGCTCACCATCAAAGTTATCTGCCTCAATATCTGCTCTCGATAAGAAAAACTCATCATAATCACTGATAATTGATTCTGCGCGACGAATATCTTGAAACGCCGCATCAGGAAAGTCTAGTTGTAAGAAGGCGCGTCCACGACTGGTGAGCAACAAAACAAGCAATTGAATATCGCGACGTTGTTCATCGGTCATTGTATCGACTTGTAAATCTGCAAATTGATATTTCTCATTGATTTGTTGAATACCATCATCAAGGATGCGAATAGCGATATTTGCACTGTCTTCATCGAGTAAAAGATTCGCTAATAAATATCGCGTGCCACTGAGCGTAGAATCTTGTAGCAATGCCTCTTGGTAGGTTTCTTTTGCAAGGTCAAGTTCACCAATATTTTCATATTCACGCCCAATCAAGGTTAAGGTATTAACATAACTTGAAGAATTCGTTGCCATAGCAATATTTGTGTTAACACTAGCTTCGGTAATTGCACCGCTAGCGAAGGCGCGATCCGCTTGATTCGCATAGAATTGCTCTAGTTGTGGCAGAAAACCATATTGTGTCACTAGTAGGGTCGCAGAGAAGAACGCGAGCAATATAGGTGCTGGTGGGACAGGTAATCCCAGGCGAATCCATGGCGGTATTCGCTTCTGACTTTGTAACAGGGCATTGAAGCGGTCACTGAAGGTTCGTGTCAAAGCGAGGGAAATACTACCACCAATCGCCAGTTGAAATAATGTCCCAAGAATGGCAAGCGTATCAAATACAGAGTCTTCTATCCCTGCGTTACTGAAAATCCGAATTGCGAGCGCGGAAATATCTATCAGAGGCGGAATCAAGAATTGCAGTATCGAAATAAATACGGCGAGTGTCACAATCAACCATCCAACATATGCCCAGCGCGATTGCTCTAAATACCACCACCATTGTTGTTTGTCATCAATGCTGGCTGATTCTCGCCAATGATACATATTAATCTTATGTTCGCGGATGAAATCTCTACCTTTTTGGCGCAAAACTTCATCTGTAAAAAAAAGTGTTTCAATTTCTTCGGGAGGTGTCGGATTCTCATTCAAATAGTATCTAATATTCGAGCGTTCCTTCAACACCTTCGCAAATTGCTTGATTCTATCTTCGTAACTCAGTTCTTCTTTATCGCTGCTATCATCAGCAAATAACTCCTCTACATTATTGATAAAATTATTGACCGATTTTAAATAGTTTGTTTCGTGTTGACTAATTGGCATAGACTTCTCGTAGATAGAAGGAAACAAAGATAATAATAACAAAACAACTTACGGTTACATTATAGCGGAATACAAAAATTAAGTAAAATCAATACATGTATAAAAAGTGTAATGAGTTTGTACCAAAATATAGCCCAATTTAGTAGCATCATCTTATAAAGTGATATATCTTTATAAAGAGTAGAAATAGCAAACATACATTTTATATTTATGGGGGTATCAAGAATGTTGAGACAACTCGATTGGCTGCATAGAAGTCGAATCGTCATGCTGAGTCTTCTGAGTATTTTATTGACGCTAGCAATAACATCTGTTAGTGCACAAGATGCTACGCAAAATGATGACTTTGATCGTGGGGTACAGCTATACGAAGTAGGCGATTATAACGCTGCATTAGATGCTTTTGAGCTAGCGTTGGATGCTTACAATACGACCAATGATCGGATTGGGCAAGCCGACACACTCTATCAAATGGGTTTGATTTACTTTGCACAAGAACTATATGTCGATGCTCGTAATCAATTCAATTTTGCTCTAACACGCTACCAAGAACAGACTGTCACTGATGGTATTGCACGTTCACTGCGTTACATTGCTCGCTCTAACACTGAATTGGGTAACTACGAGGATGCTCTCGGATTATACGGGTCAGCTCTACGAGAAGCGCGAACCATCAATGATTTACAACTCCAAGCTGAAATTTTAATCGACCGCGCTACTACCTATATGGCGGCATCCCGCGATAGACGTGATGATACGAACCTTGCTAATCAGCCTAGTTCTTATGTTAATGCTCAGGTTGATGAAGCCGAAAATGAAATCAACAATGCAATTGATGATTACACAAGTGCCTCTGAATTATATTTAACACTGCCTGATGCTAACCAATATGCTGAAACAATCGTTCAACGTGCCACTGCCCATCGAATGGTTTATGACATTGGGTCTGCTGACCTTGATTTACAAAATGCAAGTGACCAATTCGCTAGCCTTGGCAATCAACAACGGCAAGCCGAAATCTTGTTTCAATTGGCTGATATTCGCACTTATGACAATAATCTAGACGGTGCAGGACAAATATTAACAGAAGCCATCACATTATTTGAGCAACTCAATAATGCAATTTATCTGAATCGCGCCTTAGGATTGCAAGGGTATCTGGCATACCGACAAAATTTTGCAGATGCACAACAAATTATGAACAATGCCTTACTTGAACAAAGAGCACTCGGCGATAATGAAGGTCGTAAATCTACTCTGCGTTATCTTGGCGAGTATTATCTTGCCACGCGCGATTACAATTTAGCTCGTAACACATTCGATGAACTGCGCGATGTTGCAACATCAGAGGATGATTTATTAGCTGAAGCATGGGCATTCTTTGGGAGTGGTTTAGCAAAGGCGCAAGGGAATATTGGCGAATTGCGTGATGCGCTCAACGAGATTGATTATGGCATGGTGCGTTTTCGTGATTATCTACGCGATTACCGAACGTTGCGCTATATAAACAATCTACAGGCACAATTTTACTTATCACGGGGCGAATATCTCAATAGTGTAGGGGGTGAAGGGGCTATCCAACTTTTGGAAGATTCGCTAGTTCGTGCTCGGTCAGATAATGACTTACAAGGGCAGGCGGAAGCCAATATGCAACTTGCTGAGGCTTATGTCATTGTTGCACGCGATCCAAATGCCCCTAATGCCCCCACATTGCCCGCATGGGGGGATTATAGTATTGCAACAATCTACTTCCGAGATGCTGCGAGTCTTTATGAACGCAACCAAGATTATCGTCAACAGGGATATGCACTGTTACGAATTGGCGAACTGCAAGCATTATCAGGTCGAGTTGAACAAGCGAATAATACTTATGACACGGCTCTAGTAGCGTTTGTCACAGATGATTATGTAATTGGACAAGCACAAACGTATGTTCGGCAAGCACAAATTGCTCGTATCAATGGCACAGAGCGCATTGCCTATCAACTATTAACTGATGCCGAAACCTTACTCACTGATATAATCGACGAAACAGTTGCCCAACCTCTTGCCGAACTGACTTTAGCAGAGGTGCGTGTCGGGTTTGGTAAGCTATTCAACAATGTTGGTAAATACGATGAAGCACAACAATTGTTCAATCAAGCAGAACAAACACAAGCCCTTTATAATTCATCACAACGTTATCTCACGTTAGCCTATATTGGTGAATTGGAATTAGCGCGTGATAACCCCGACATCGCACGCAATAGATTCAATCAGGTGCTTGCGTTTGAGCTAAATTCACAAGCCTCAGCCATTGCCGCACGCGGACAAGCCATCATTGCCGCAAACGAGGGTAACTTAAATGCTGCTCAAGAGTCATTTGAAGATGCTCTATCCTACAGCAGAGAAGTTCACGATCAACTTGGTGAATTCGATACGTTCATGGCACAAGGTTACATCGCTATTGAACTCGGTGATTTTGAGAGTGCGAGAGCATTCTTTGGCAGTGCGGAAACAAGCGCACGAGGTGTTAATAACATTCATGAAATTGCTCTTGCACAATACGGATTATCGCAATCTTACATTGTTGATGTTGAAGAACCCAATCGACTTGGTATTGCAGAACGAGAAGCTCAAGATGCGCTGTTTAGTGCGAACCAAACAGGTGATACACGCTTACGGATTGAAATCAGTCTAACTGTAGGCGATATGTTCTTGAATAATTCAGCTTATGACGATGCTCTGGGCTACTACAACGACGCACTTACACTTGCTCTTGAAGAAAATTATGGCTTATTAGAAGCCACCACCAACTTGCGTATTGCAAGCATCTATCAACAGCGAAGACAATTTACACTAGGCTTAAATACATTGAATAACACGCAAGAGCGAATTGCTTGTTTGTTAGATAATGTTGCGCCTGCGTGTAGCACGAACATCCAAGATACCATTGCAACCGCTTTATTAAGTGACGATAACTTGCAAATTACGCTGGGTGTTTCTCAACGACAATTTGGCGAGATTTACATTGATTTAGAACAGTATAGTCTTGCAGATGAAGTGCTATCAGATGCGACATCTATCTTATCACTTTATGCCTCGGATTATCCTCAAGCATCTATTGAGTTTAGCTACACCCAAAGCGCACAAGGTTTGCTTGCTCTCATCACAGGCGACTATGCAAGCGCAACAGGTCTATATACGGAAGCTAGTCGCATTGCAGGGCAGAATGGTGATTTACTCGGAACAGCACTTGCCAATTATGGGCTTGGCTTGACATACACGCGAGACCTTGACCCGAGTAACGATGATAGTGGGATTACTTTGCTAGATAGTGCTATTGTTGACTTCCGTAGTGGTGCGCTCAATGCACGTTTGTTACAAGCATCTTTTGTTGCAAAGGCTGAATACTATGAGGAACAAGGTGATGTTGAAACATCTACCGAGATGTATTATCAAGCAATCGCAGAAGCAACTAATAGCAATGACCGAATTGGTGAAGCGACTATTCAATTACAATTGGGAGATTTATTCAGAGATACCTTCCAATTTGATTCTGCTGAATTGATTTACTCAGATGCAGAACGCATCTTTGAACGTACTCAGGCACCGATAGGGCAAGGTGAAGCACTTTATCGCTTGGGTCAGTTAAACATCTTACGTGTTGATTATCCAGCAGCCTTGGCTAATTTTAACGAGATGCAATTGATTTACAACGGTATCAACGACGAAGTCGGGTTGGCGCAAAGCTATAACGCAATTGGTCAGGTCTTCTATTTACAAGCACGCTATGCTCAATCCTTGCAATCGCATCTATCTGCTTTAGATGTTTTACAAACACCGATTGCAACATTGGAGACGGCAAATTCTTCTGCTACAACGACCCTCGAACAAGAGTTATTTAGTGTACTAGTTATCAATACACAGCTAGAAACATACCAAGCGATTGCGACAGTACGCCTCGCTCTAGCAGATTTTATCGGTAGCCAAGAGGCTCTTGATAGAGCAATAAACTTAGCAGTGCAAACTGAGAATCAAATTATACAGACTGACTTAACCATGCTCAGTGGACAACTACTTTATGCGCAAGCACTCAATAATGGCATAGGCTACGAAGCTGCTCGCCAAGCATTCAATTTAGCTATCGCCGATTATCAAGAACGTGATGATGGACTTGCTCTTGGGAATGCCAATATTTTCTTGGGACGTGTCTTGATTGATTTAGCGAGTAGAAACATTGAGACCTTTAACAATTTGGAGGCAGCTGAAGATGCTTATACTATCGTTCAACGTGAAGCACGCGAATTTGGTGATGTTCGGATGGAAATTGAAGCATGGCTCGGTTTTGGTCGGGTTTATAATCTTCAGAATGACAACCAGCGGGCTGAGGCGAACTTACTAGATGCACGACGATTAGCACAACTTGTAAACAGTGAAGAATTGCTCATCAGTATCTACATTGAGCTAGGGCTTTTCTATGAGGAACAACAGAATTTCAGTCAAGCTGAAGAAAATTATCTCAATGCAATTGACTTGATTGAAGATGTCCACTCTGTTATGCGTATTCAGACAGGTCAGGCGAATTTCTTCGCGCAAAATAATTTACCATACCAACGATTAGTGGCTTACTATATCGAAACAGGGCAGGATGAATTGGCATTCAACTTTGCTGAGCGCGGACGGTCACGGACATTTATTTATCACGCTAACCGTGAGCAACTCAGTTTTGGTGAAAATGCTGACTCGCAAACTTTAGAGGAATGGCGCGAAACCAATGCACTGTTAGCAGATTTGTACAGTCAACAAAATCAATTACGGTCTCAAGAACAGAGTGACGACCCCAGTATTAACCAAGCCTCTGTTACACAAGAACTAGGGAATGTTCAAAGTAGCATCAACAGTGTTCTAAATGATGTTGACCGTTTGCAATCCTCTATAGAAGCACAAGAGACAGTCTTGTCACAAGTGGTCTATGTTAATACGCCTTCTGTCGAAGATATTCGTATGCAACTTGAGCCTGATACAACGTTAATCACTTACTACATTATTCGTGGTGATGTCGGTGAGGTTGATGAGGTCTATGCTTTTGTCATCACGCAAGATGATTTCCGTGCTGTACAATTGCCTTCTATTACACAGGATGAAATTTACAATGTGATTGATTCAATAAACAATCAAAATAATCTAGAAAATCGAGCAATTGGTAATTTAGCTAGTGATTTGATTACTGCTCTCGTAGAACACCCAGATTCTTTTGTACAGAGTGCAATGAACAATACCAATTGGATTATTGCACCAAACGATACGTTGAATGTATTGCCTTTTACTGCACTCATTGAAACGGCAGTACCCGACCAAGAGGTTTATCTCCAATATTCGCCGAGTGCTTCGTTCTATGTTGCTCTACGTGAACGCCTTGGTGATGTCGCGCCTATTACAGAAACGTCTTCTGCACTAGTTTTTGGCAATCCTACGCAAAATAGCCAGAGTAATTTAACAAATTTGCAATTTGCTGAGCAAGAAGCTGTCGCTGTTGCTGAATTGTATAACGCTACTGGGCGAACCAGAGATGATGCTGACGAAATAACTCTAGTCCAAGAAGCAAGTCAACATGATGTCATCCATATTGCTGCACATGGCGTTATTGAGAGAGATAACCCTCTATCAACATATCTTTTGTTGGCAGAAGACTCTCAAACTCTGACAGATGGTCGCCTTGAAGTACGTGAAATCTACACCTTACAGTTACAGACACGCTCGCCACTTGTAATTTTATCTGCCTGTGATACGAATATTGACAACCTAGTTGATGGTGATGAGTTTCAGGGGCTCGCACGAGCTTTCCTTGTGAGTGGCGCGCGTGGGGTTTTAGCTAGTCTGTGGCAAGTAGACGACCAAGCCACATCATTTCTCATGGAGAGTTTTCATCAATATGTCATCGCTGGCGATCATCCCTCAGTTGCGTTGACTAAAGCACAAGATGATGTTCGCAATAATCCTGATAATAATTGGAGTACGCCAGACTACTGGGCAGGATTTGTCTATATTGGTATTTAAGTGTATGTAAGAAATGATTAGTTCATAATCTATAGGCTAGAAATATTTGGAGTCTATAAAATAACATAGTGGATCAAGTTGGGGCGTAGCTATATCTGCGCCTCTTCGAGATGAATTTTTCACAACGACGTAAATTGTAAGAAAACATAAGCTGTGAATATGTCAAAATGGATCAACCATATGCTTGCAGAATAACGGTTCGTTAGTACGATTCTTATGATGCAAGACAGTTACGAAAAATACTCACAAATTTGGAGTAGGTAATACGTATAGTCGTATGATACCTAGGTCGTAGGTAAAGAATGAGACAAAAGAGGTATGAAAATAAGGGAAGCGACCAGTATATTTTACCTTACCAAAGCAGTTTGACGCAAGTAGAGTTGTCATCGTTGCTGAAGTGTCTGTTGCTTGAGTAATTGTCGCTTGTTTAGCACTTGCTGTTGCCGTCCAAAATAGACATCGTGGGTGTGAGATTATCAAGTGATTCGTGATGCCATTGAGTGTTGAAGTAAGTAACAAAATTAGCAATGGCATGCTCTAAATTCGTCAGAGCATAGTAATGCTAGCTTAGCCCCAAATGGAGTTAATTTTCGGTTCAAAATAGATTTACATAAGTGTTCTTTTGACAAGTTATTATACTCAATAGCTACAGCAAATGTATATTTGCTGTAGCTATATTCTTTCTCGCTCAATTTGAATTCTGCTCATAGCGATGAATTGTTCACTATCTAGCATTCAAAACAGACAATGGTCTGACGCGTGTCGATTCCCATGCTGCTATCATAGCCGTCAATACTGTCAATGACACACCAACCAACAACAGCATCAAAGCGGTTGTGGGAGCCATCCACAAAAGCCCCTCAGCACCTTCTTGTGTTAGGCTAATGATTGTTATCACAAGCTGTACGCCAATGATTCCTAATATACTGGTCACTGTACCCACGATGCCGTATTCTAACGCTAACGTGACTAACACATGTTTTCGTGTATAACCAACAGCTTTCATGCCTCCAATTTCGTAGAGGCGATCAATCATTGCAAGACTGACAATATTAGCAATGAGAACTATCCCTGCTAGTAGAGCCAATGTTGATAGAGCTAGTGCAAAGCTAAAGAGGTTGCGGAATGCCTGCTGACTTTCAGCTAACACATCGCCACGCGTCAGTATCATAGTATTTGGCATTGTCGTTCCGATACGATCTGCCAGAATTTCTTCGCGTGCTGGTTCAACTCGCACTGCGACATCAACGCGAGAGAGGTCTACCTCCCATGAGGTTACTGTTTCTATAGATACAATCGGAGCAAAGGTACGTGCGAGGAATGCGGAGTTGTGATTAGTATATTGTCCTACAATCGGTAGTATCTGTGTTGTTCCATTCGGCAAGAATATCTCGACCTCACTCCCAAGTGACTGTGATGATCCCTCCCATACGTAAACCCCGTTCGGGACACTACCAAAGCCTGCTCCTTCAACGATCTCAATATCCCATGCACTTTCACGCGCGAAAATCGCCGTGCCATCGGCTAATGTCAGTGGCGTATGATAGCGAAGGTCAATCAATGCATTTTCTGCCGTTAGTAAGTCAATAATATTGGGAAGTTGACTGCTGTTCGCATAGATTAAGATATTGTGTTCTCCGTCATCCTGAACCTGACGAGCATTAAACTGGTTAAGACTCACCTGAATGCTTGTCATAGCAAAGCCTAGAGAAAAAACACCGACAAAAAGAGCGATCATAGCAAAAAGCATCGAAAATACCCGTTTGCGCATATGATTACGTGCCATACGCAATAGGTGGAAATCAAATACTGGCATTATACGTAGGATTACCCATGTCGTTCCGCCGAGAGAAAGACCTATCACGATGAACCCTACCAGTGCTAATAACAGAATTCCGACACCCTCTATCACTGACCCTAGTATAAAACTGGTCACAACTGTGAAGGGAATAGCAATCAACACACAAAAAACTACTACAGTTGATAAACTACGCCAGTTTAGTGCTTTAATCCGTTCACGGCGAAAGATAACAGCAGGACGCACCTGACTAGCACGAAAAATAGCATATCCTGCAAATAAGACTGTAGTCACCAAGCCAATCAATAAGCCACTTACTACTAACAGAGGATCTAGATACCATCGAACTAGAAGCGTACTGATACTACCGAAACCCTCGACCAAAGCACGTGAAATCAAGACAGCGAACCCAACCCCGAGCAAACTACCAACCAGCCCTAGCATACTTGCCTCGATAATGAAAATCTGAGCAATGTCACGCCGTACATAGCCCAGCGTTTTGAGCACACCAATTTCTTCCCATCGCTGTGCGAGCAACACGTGCATGGTATTAGCGATACCAATGCCCCCTACCATCAAGCCCAAGATTCCTGCACCACGTAGCATAAAGTCAAAGAGTTGCACTGACTCATTAGGCGTAGTAACTTGCTCATCAACAGAAGTCACACCCCAGCCTGCATTTTCAAACTGTATGCCTGTGGCTCCTACATCTTCCGCTGCTACGACGACATAATCGAATGGCTGACTTGAGCCGTGTAGCATCTGTGCGGTTTCTAGGCTGTAATAAAGGCGACTGCCCGTATGATCGGGTGTATCCAACAAAATACCAGCAATATGTACTACTTGCACTTCTCCACCACTATTAGCAAGTGCGATGTACAATTCATCGCTGGTTGTCAGACTGTAGCGACTAGCTAAATCAGGTGTGATTAAGACATTTCCAACGTCATTGAGCAACTCGGGTATTACACCATCAGCAGGCTGAGCTAAGAGAAGCTCACCTGCAATCGGATATACTAATGGGTCAATCCCGATACCACGTTGAACAATATGTGCTTGTCCGCTACTGGGTGTCCGCATCAAGATACCAAACCATTCGCTGACAGGGCTATAGGCATCGATCACGCCTTCACTTTGCTGCGTCTGCAACTCGGTTAGAGCTGCTGAGGCAGATATGTCGCTGGGAGGAGTCATTTGTCTCGACAGGATGCCCTTCGGCAGATACGACAGGATGCCATGACACACTCTGCCTTGTTGATGGGTTGGAGTATGTTGTACTACATCCATTGCTACCCAGAACTGAATATCTCACATGCTGAGTTTGCTGCGATTACACCTGTCAATGTGCGAACCCTTCAACGATACAAGAAACGGGTCTTGAATCTGTTGTTGCAACAGATCGTTGAGCTTGAATTGAATTTGTGTAATGCGACACACTCTGAGGATATTTTGAGTTAGTGTACATAAACAGAAAGTTCAATCTCTTTCATACTGTCTAATGATTTTCAGTCATTTGCTAGTATCATCCCCTACCCTATGCGCTTCACTATGTTTATACAATCCGCAATGCAGTAAAAAAGCGGTAGTGGTTAAGTAGATAAGTGATGAGATGTTCAAATTATAGTCGATAATAAACCATTCAAGCATCAAACGGTGCATGATATCAGACTTGGAGAGAGACAGTGATTTGCGAACAAAGCGTGCTAATCGCTGTCGCAAAGTATTATTCCATCGCTCCAAGTGAGAAGTCGCTCCACTGCCTTTTGTCCAGTGCAAGTGCTCAGGTAACACTTTAGCGTAAGCAGGATATTGGTTACTATACAACGGGCAGAGCGAATACGGACAATCAATGCATTGCCAGAGTTGTTGGGCAGATAAGTCATCGCGCTTGCTAATGTAAAAGGCAACGATTTGACGGGTACGACGACATAAAGCTATCCACACCCAGCGTTTGTGAGCTTTTTTGCCTACAAATGACCATAATTCATCCATTTCTAGCACATCTCCTACTTACTTGGTACAGGTCAAGTGTTTGGGCTAAAACAGGTAATTTTCGGATGTATTGGCAAATTCATTTGGTCACGGTCTGACGACTGATACCAAATACTCGTTCAATGCCTCGTGAGCTGATGCGTTCAAGACATGCTCGTAACACTTGTGCCTTTTTCTGCTCTGAATGTCTCACCTTTGGCTTGAGCACACGATACACCCCACAGTCTTTGCAATGATATTTTGGATTGCCACATTTGTTTGTTCCGTTTTTAATGATGTTTGCACTGCCACATGCACGACAGGTAAACGTGGTGGTTTCTTGTATCATGCGGTTAATGTATCAAATACACTCCACCACTTACTTTTCAACCACTACTCAACTCTTGATAGGAAGTTGTTGTTAACATACTGCTCCCGTTGAGTGAACGAGAGCAATATTTACGACTCAAAACGCTTCAGAACAAATTCTGATTATGAGGGACTATCATGCAGTTATTGCACGGTGAAGCTCAGGTAATAGCAATAACTGATTAATCACTATAGTTCAAAGTCATTATGACTGGTCGCGTACATCTAAACATGACCTCTATTGAAGATTTAGCGACTAACTACCCCAAATGTTTGGGGGGACGTTGAGCAGTATAAGGACTGCTACAATGAAGTTGATCGCCTATAGTCTCAGGTTAATTTCATGTCCAAAAACTCATCCGATTTGCGTGATGCTTGCTTCAATGTGTCCAATATGTCTCATGTGCAAATGATAGATGTTGATGGGCGTAATGCTGATTTTCGATTATGTGATTTCTCCCATGCATTATTAATCAAGTCTGATTTTGAGGGAGCCGTTATGTGGGGTGCAGATTTCAGAGGAACTAATTTACATGAATCCAACTTAAAACATGCAGACTTGGAAGATGCTCAATTTGATGAAGATACTACACTTCCAGATGGTTATCGATGGACACCAAATACAGATATAAGTCGTTATACAGACCCTTATGTAGATGACTTCTGGTATCCGACTGATGATACTTGGTTACATTATGATGATGATTCTTCCCCACCTTGGTGGTTGAGGGGACAAATTCAATTTTCAAAACGTCGCGACTAACATAGACTCAATGAATTAACAAAACTCACTCACGAATTATCTTCACGTAGTGCGCGTAAGAGGTCTCCAGGTGTGACAATAATGAGCCGTGATTGTTTCCCTACTTCTGGTGGATCAATGAGGTCCTTGCGGTTGAAGGTCAACAGATAAGAACAATGACCTGCTATCGCAGCTGCAACAACGGGTGCATCCTTCAATACTGTGTAGCTAGCAGCAATACGTACTTCTTCGATACTAGGTTCAGCTACATCTGCCTGCAAAAAATCCAATAGCAATTCTACAGCCCCCACGCGATGTGGATAGCTTTCACCTAGATTTTTAAGGCATTCCTGAATGACGTAGTCACTGACTACGAGTTCTATCTTATGGCGTAGATGCCATTTAAATAACTCTCTGGCAGCACCAGTCGGTGAATGGATACCAGAAAAGAGTACACTAGCGTCAAGAAAAGCACGTTTCATTTAAGTCGCAATATCATCAGCCGTGAGTCCATACATATCTTTAAGAAGCTCTTCAGCAATCTGTGGACGACGCTCAAGAAACGCTTCCATGGTAAGCTCATTCTCTTGCCATTCGGCATCAATCAGGTCAAACAGTTGCTCTACGACACGCTCACGCGAGCCGACGATAATGCGATCCCGCACGCGTACAACCAATACATCTTCTTCAGATAATCCAATTTCAGAGAGCCAAGCAGGAGGTAATTCGGCACTGGATAGTACTTTCACAGCTTCAGGTAGGTTCATCATCTTTATCTCATCATTTTGTATGTTTTATTATAGCAAATTCCGTGTACGGAGTGAACCAAATAGTATTTATCAAGAAATTGTATAATTGAGTTGCTTGAACGAAAAAGTCTCGCAAATGCAAGACTTCCAAAGCTGTAGTATTTATCTGGTCAGATTGTTGCCTTGTGTAATTTCAGTAACTTTACTTTGATACATGCTCACATCCAACTCAAGCATAGATGTCCACTGTTCAATATGCTGTGCTAACTCTTCATTAGATACCCAGCCTGACTCTAGAAAGCCAAACATTGATGACCTCTTCACCGCAGTTATCGATTGGGAGTTAATCCTTACTCATCGGCAGGATTTGATGCAAGTCGCCATTTCGACTCAACAAGGTCATGTGATGCCTTCTATGCTCCTTCGTAAACTGCGACATGATAGCAACAAAAATCGTCTCTATCGCGCTTTTCGTGAGGTGGGTCGTGTCATTCGCACCATTTTCTTGCTTCGATATGTCGCTAATTCCGACCTAAGTCGGTCAGGTGGGGACTGTGACCAATCAGATGGAGGCTTTCAATGGTTTCTCTAAATGGCTCTTCTTTGGCGATGATGGAAAAATCAAGCATAATGATCCGATTGAACAAGAAAAGCACATCAAGTACAACGATCTCATCTCCAACCTCATCATGCTGCACAATGTCATCGATATGACCAAGCTCTTGCAACAGCTCAAGCAGGAAGGCTATGCGGTCAATTCAAAAACTCTCGCTCGCATCAGTCCTTATCTCACTGAACACATTCAACGCTTTGGCGAGTATGTGATTGATATGGATCAGGATGTTGAGCCTATTTCGTTTGAGTTACCCATTGCCGACTCTGCTTGACAATTCATGTCCTATATTTACACGTATCCTGTAACTATGCCTATATCTTGGACGATACGAACTGGTCTTATGCGCTACCTTTGTTGTTTTCACTCAGCAGTTTCAGGGTTGATGCCTCAAAATCTGCAGAAAGATACTGCTGTATCGCTATCTCTTCCCATTCTCGGTAGCTCTCAGGATCGCTCTCGAATTGATGCTATTCTTTATCTAGCAAGCGAATTGGCGTGGCGAATACATCACGACTTGTCATCGCCAGATCAACATCCGTGTATCTACATGGATCGGTTTCGACAATCATATCGTCCACAATGTCAACAAGGTATAGACACCAGATACACGTAAAAAGTACGGTTAGATAGTGTCTTAGGAAGGTCGTCCATTTGATTCCGTTTTTTCATTCTAGTGGGCGTCATTGTGCTTAATGATGCCACCATCCACATCGTCAAAATCACCCTTCATATGTTGGTGAGGGATTTCGATCACGCCACTAGCAGATAGAACCCTCTACCCGTTGACACTATACAGTGTGCCGACGATGTCATTGCCAAGTGAAGAGTATGGATACGTCGGCTTCTGCGTTGTCAAGACTGTGGTTGTTCTTGATTTTGCTGTTGCTGTTCTCATTCTCTATTCTAATGAAAATGGTGCCACCACCGCCACGAATATGCCAAATTCACCTAGAAAGATCACAATGATCAAGTGCTAGCATCCCTCCTGTGGGAAAATGAGCCACTCGATTGTGCCGTTGTCACGGTAGTCACGGGACGCGATGAATCCCTGTCCATCGCGCTCAAAACGGCGGGGAATGATAAAGATGCGTCCATCGGATCTGTTCCTTAACAGTATCGGGGATGCGCTGCCATCTATAGGCACAGCATACGATTCATCGATCTCGTTGTTATCCTCTTGTCTGTATTGGTGATTAAAGAAGACGAATTCACCATCTCGACTCACATTCACAGAGTGATCCATGACGAAACCGACCACCTGCGTTTCAAATAATAAGACAGCCTCACTGGATAAATCCGCAGGGATACTGTATATTCTTTTCCCACTTGTCGTAAACATATACATAACAACCATTGTTTCATCTGGAGAGAGTGTGTACTGGAAAACTCCTCCAGAGTCATTTCTCGGGACGGTGTTATCCATTACTGATGGATTCAGTTTGACAGGTAAACCGCCTGTTATTGGCACGCTATATAGCTCCTGAGTACGATTGCCGTAGGAGGCCTTGAAGAAAACCCGATCCCCTCCTGTGATGATTCTCTCGAAGTTATCCGGCATCAGCGTTCCAGATAGTAAGATGGGGTCTCCACCACTGAGTGACAAGCTATAGATTGCGGGCGGCTCTTCTTCATTACCTGGGGTTTCGTAAGTTACCCAGCCGTCCCACGGAGACATCTGAACCATATCCTCTTCTACCCCCTCTGGCACAAAGTCTGTGAAGGTGATCATTTCCCCCTCGCCATTCACGTTTGCATAGTAACTCTGGTAGAGAGGATCACCCATTTTTACGACGTTAAAAATAGCCCAACCCTTGCGTATCGACCATGCCCCGCTGATGAACATATCCTGTGATGCAATCTGGCTGAGTTGTACGGGTGTCGCTTGCCGCGACATCCCATGCTGAAACAAGTCGCTTATGCCATCCTCATCAGGGTCTGCGGTAAACAAAAAATAGTCACTAACAACTATTGGCGAGATCAGATTGTTCGCCTCCACCGTGAACAATGGCTGCGGTGGTTCACTTCCATCCAGGGGTACGATAAATGTGTCATAACGTGTTGTCTCTATCCCATCAGGATCCAGCGTGTAGTAGAATTGACGTCCCTCCTTAGTTTCAACCGCATTCCTTACTATCGGACTTTCTGTTGGCAGGGAATCGGCCTCCGAAGTAACATAAATCAAATGGTCATCAACGATCCAATGACTACCATTGTAAGGCCCCCAGGGTTTGTATAAGCTCTTGTATTCTTCCTCAGACAAATTTGTCAGTGTATGTGGACCTGTATTGTCTCCTAGCGTATAACTAACCCACTGCGGAATCCCGTTATCATCTGTTACTGTGTACACAAACGTGTCCTCAACCCTTTCATAGGTGAAACTCGCATCTGGCTCATCCAGCGTTATTGGGCCGAGAATACGCTCGGGTATTGCGCCTGGTACGTGTGCCACTGCATAGACTGAGAAAGCGTCATCTTCTCGAGCCGTATATACCCACTCGTTACGAGGTATCGAATAATGCGGGGTACTCACTAAATCCAACTGGCTGTCATCGAAGAACGCGGGGCATTCCGTAGGCTGCGGTTGAGCAAGAACCGGACTGACGAAGATCAACAGTAGCAACATGATCGCATACAAGTACACAATATTCTCCTTTTCATACACCATAGCAAAGATAGATGGCACGTCCATTGACCTACCACCGTCGATTGGCACTGCCTTACTCGGACGGGTTTGTTGTTGTTTGGGCGACCGCGTTAATCTGGGTCACAGCATTTGCCTCAACAGCCACCGTGATCTCAAAGGTCTCAATGGGGTCGCTGCCATACACATAGACGTTGTAGATACCGGGCGGGACATCTAAGCTGCCATAACCTGTGCCAAC
>JBCCSC010000072.1:0-25979 GCA_039200705.1 Chloroflexota bacterium | reverse complement strand
GCATAATCTTTTGTGAACAATTATCCTTCTTGGTAACTGTAAATCCTATTGCATTAGACTTAGCAATGAAGTCATCTAAGAGAGTACCTTTATCCACTCCAATCGGCTTTTCCACTAAATGCCTTGCTCGTAAATGAATCGCAGATAATTGGTCGGACGGCACAACGCGGAATCCATCATAAATTGTAAATACACCTCCAGATTTCAATACTCTGTAAGCATCTCGAAGAACTTTATCAATTTGTGTTGCATGGCAGATACTTTCAATTTCAAATATATAATCGATCGAATTGCTGGCAAAAGGAATGTAATGAAAATCTGCTCTCAGAACACTGTTTTGAAGCCTCTTGTAACTTTGTTGGACATGCAAGCGCGTATAGTCCAATCCATAGATTTCTGCTCTCTGTGTATACATTTGCTGTAGCTATAAAAGGATGTTAAAATGTAACAAAAGCTCATAAAGTTATTTAAAGATTTACTATGTCTGCCCTATCCATTAAGTACTCCCCCTCCCCCAATCTGGACATTGATGCGGTCATCGATACAACACTGCTGACGCTCTCCAAAAGTAGCGCACGCATTTACAGCCAGACCTACCAGAACTGGTTGTCATGGTGTGATGTGTTAGAAGTGCATCCCTTCGATTTGCGTCCGCAAGTCGTGTATGCCTTTCTAGTCGATCAGCCCGTGACGATTGCAACGCGTAAACGACATTTATCTGCTTTCCGCAAACTAGCACGAGTCCTTGCACTTGATTTGAATCATCCCGAATTCAAAACACTTTACGAGGGTTTGCGTCTGCTGAAAGCACCAACCGAAGAAACGGCTGGCGAAGAACGCACCCGTCGTGCCTTACGTCCGCAACAGGTCTGGAAGATTCTGGAAGTATGGGATGGCGATTCACCACTCGAAGCACGCAATAAAGCATTACTATCTGTTTTGTTCTACACTGGGATGCGCCGTGCTGAAGTTATCGCGCTTAAGTGGCAGGATGTGGATTGGGATGCTGGTATCATCCGTGTGCGACATGGCAAAGGTGACAAGTACCGCGAGGTAGCAATGGTGGCTGGTTGCGATGACCCTGCACACACGGCACTAAGCCATTGGCGAACAATTCAGTTCGCAAATTTCTCTGAGGAGCGAGAGTATATTTTCTGTGGCATGCGTAAGGGTGGAAAACTTCGTGCGGACAAACCAATTCATCAACGTGCAGTCAACCAAGTCATTGATGCGACAGTTAAGCAATGTGGTATCGAATTCACCACCCACGATGCACGTCGAACTCTAGGAACGGATTTGCTAGAAAGCAACCAACCCCTAGCTGATGTACAGGCACAACTCGGTCACAAACATGCCAGCACGACGCTCCAGCACTATGCCCTACCCGCTGATGCCCGTAAACGTCGTGGCAAAATGAAGACAAGTTATTGACTTAGCAAGAATAAACATCTTATGCTGGAACAACATCTCCACGATATGCCAGAGTGATTTGTCTTTAGCGAACACCACAAGCGAGTGAGATATTTACCAACTGTTTATCATGACGAATGACTTTCTTTGCGAGTATTCACCTTATGCTTGTGTTACCATGGATAAGTATAAGTACTGGGTACATAGAAGCGCAAAGTTTTTTATCGCTACTGTTATAAACAAGACTACCATTGATGCAATAGTAGTCTTATTTGCTAGTATTATCCAGCTACGATTTCATTTTTGCCTGTGACTGCTCGCCACGCGAAAATAATAATGATAGCACCAACGGTTGCTATTAAGAGGTTGAACACAACAAGTGCCAAACCACCCATCGGACCATTGACACCGAGTAAACCAGCGACGAAACCACCGATGACAGCACCAAAAATCCCTAGAATAAAGTCAGAGAATCCATTTTTATCAGCAGAATTTGTGAAACGGCGAGCTAACTCACCAGCAATCATCCCTACAATAATCCACCCAACTACGATAAACGGGAACTTAATAATGAACTCAATTACATCACCTATAATTTCCATTGTTATACTTACTCCTTATTGATTTCTTTACTATTTGTAAATAGTCTAAGATTTGAATATAAATGTAAGTTGTCTCACAATATAAAAATTATGTTGATTCAGATAAATTTTAGATGAGTTCAGCATCTCTTACTGGCAAAATAAAAAGCAGACCTCATAAGAGACCTGCCTTGGGATTAAACCAGAGTTAGAATTAGCTTTGCTCAATCGTACCGCGCCACTTGCCAGTTGCTTCACCACGACCTTCAATGAAGTCTTTAAAACGTTCAAGATCACCTTGCACTCGACGTTCAACGATACCTAATGCAACTCCGATATTTTCAATAATGCCATCGGGATCGTAGTCGAGTTGTAGCATTACACGTGTTGTGTTGTCATCAATGTAATGAAACGTGACGACACCAGCGTTGGTTGCTCCATCTGTGTTTGTCCAAGCAACACGTTGATCGGGTGTTTGCTCAGTGATTTCCACATGCCATTCTAAGTCGTGACCCGCAATTTCTGCTTTCCATAGTAAAGTGTCATCATCAATTTGAATAATTTCTTCGACACCTTCCATAAATGCTGGAAAATCTTCAAACTGTGTCCACTGATTGTATGCTACGTTAACAGGAACATTGACATCAATTGAATGTTCGTAATTTGCCATCTGTAAAATTCCTTTTCTGATTTGACCAATTTCTTTAACAGGATAGCAAGAAATGATCATTCAATACTGAGGTCACTATCAAAAATTTGTTAGAGCACATGAGCGTTAGATGTATCCTCACATTTAACCTGTCTTTGCACTGGATAAGGCGATAATGCTATCAAAGTCAAATTCATTAAGTCGCTCTTCAATGTAGTTTGCTAAATTCGGTGGCAACATTGGAATAATTGAGCGAACTTGTTCTACGCTAAAAGTTGATGCCACTGCGACAAGATGTGCCAGATCATCCGTTGAGAGTGAACGTAATTCACTCGCTAGATGAGGTTGCCGTTCAGTGAGCAAACTATGGTTTCGGTCATAGAGAATTGATAAATTGAGATGTTTACCTATTACCTCATATAGACGAGATACCTGAAATGGCTTCACGATGTAATCATTACAACCTGCATCCTGAATTGCACCAAGTTCGTGGTCAAAAGCATTGGCAGTGAAAGCAATAATTGGTACTTTATGCGTCTCATCTGTGAGTTGCCGAATTTTTTTGGTGGCTTCGTATCCATTCATCAGTGGCATTCGCATATCCATCAATATTAGATGAGGTTGCCAAGTCTGGTAGAGACGAATCGCATCGATGCCGTTTTGTGCTGTCTGTATCTCAAATCCAGCAGTCGTCAAAATCTTTGTCAGGAGTTGACGATTATCAGCATTATCATCAACGATGAGCACCCGATAATGCTGTTGTGATAAATCTAAGCTAATAATCTTGCTTGTCTGAGTTAATGGTGTTTGTCGATTACTCTTTTGCACTTGGATACACACGCTAAAGGTCGTGCCACTGCCCCATGTACTTTCGACTTGTAGTTGACCATTCATAAGATTAATTAGCTTTTGTTTAATGGCTAACCCCAGTCCTGTGCCTTTATTTGCATTTTCGCCTGTGGTAGTTTGTTGATAGGGTTCAAATAGTTTGATGAGTTCGTCTTCTTTGATGCCTTGCCCTGTATCAGCAACATTAAAGTGTAAAGTGAATGACTCATTCTGCGTGCCTTGCTCATCCTCCGAGATAGCTAAAGTTACTGAGCCTTCATCTGTAAATTTGAAAGCATTTGACAACAAATTATCTAAAATCTGCCTTATTTTAGTTTCGTCACCATGAATATATTGGGGAACATCCTCAAAATTTATATAAAAGGTAATTTGTTTTTCAATCGCATGAGCATGATAGATGGATTTAATTTCTTCAAGCAACTTACGTAAATCAAATTCTGTTATATTGAGTGTTACTTCACCTGCCTCTAGTTTACTGAGCTCAAGAATATTATTTATCAGCGACATCAAATGCTCACTACTGAGTAGAATTAGTGTAAGGTATTCATGCTGTTCTTCATCAAGTTGAGTGTGACGGTCTAATATTTGGCTGAATCCAATGATTGTATTGAGGGGTGTTCTTAATTCATGAGCGATATGTGCAAGGAAATCTCGCCTCGCATCATCAGCTTCATTCAAAAACTTAATCTTATCTTGTAGTTGCTCAATTTGATAACGCAAACTGTCTATATTATTGTCATCATTCTGTGTGATGCTGGGTGTAGGCATGATTCACCGTCAATCTTTGATAATGTTGAACGGAAGTTTAAAAATGGATGGCCGTGTGGGAAGCCATCCACCTACAAAAAACTTGGATGTATCGGTCATTCTATCGCACTTGAACTTGCATAATTTAGGGAGACATCACAAGTTTACGTATTGAATGAGAAATGATGCTATAGAACTACAAATACTATAACAAAGCATCTCATCGCCTTACATTAGCAATAGGCAACCTCGTTTATAGGTCATTTAACCTATTTTTGTCGCTAATCAGTGTCAATAGATGAGTAATGACGAAATAGTCGCTCAATTATGCTACACTGATATATGTATTCGCCGATAGATATTAGATACGTTATACTCGTTTCATTCTATCAAGGTGAGGTGAAATCGAAATAATGAGCGAGTTGAAACGTATACTGACAGGTATAATTGGCTTAGACGTTATTTTATGTGGTGGTTTGGTTGAACAACGATCGTATCTCGTTCGTGGTAAAGCTGGGACTGGCAAAACAACACTCGGCTTACACTATCTAACAGCCGACGATACACAATCGAAAAAGAACTTATTCATTACGTTCGGCGAAAGTGCAGAACAAGTCAAAAATAACGCCCAAGCAATTAGCATCGACACTAATTTAATTGACTTTTTAGATTTAAGTCCCTCATCAACATTTTTCAGCAACTTAGAAACTTACGACATTTTCTCATCTGCAGAAGTTGAACGAGAACCCATCACGAAAACAATCACTGCAAAGCTAGATGAACTGCAACCTGAACGGGTTTTCATTGATGCAATGACACAATTACATTATTTGTCTAATGATGCTTACGATTTCCGACGCTATATTTTATCGTTCTTGCGATACTTAATGGAACATGATATTTCAATTATGTTCACCTCCGAAGAGAGCGATTCCTTAGCAGATGAAGACTTACAATTCATTGCAGATGGTGTCATTCATTTACGTCAAGAATTACACCGCCGTTCAATACGAGTTGTCAAATCTCGCGGATCCGATTTCATTGGTGATTATCACACCATGCGCTTGACAGATGATGGCATGATTGTCTATCCACGGCTGATTGAGCCAGAAATGAGTGAACGAGATTTCAACGATAAGCCTGTTGCATCAGGTATTGCTGAGCTTGATGAGATGTTACATGGTGGTCTCGAACGTGGCACGGTATCGTTGATTACAGGACCAACAGGTATTGGCAAAACAACATTTGGCTTGCAGTTCATGAAAGAAGCCGCAGGGCGTGGTGAACGCTCAGTCATTTACACGTTTGAAGAAGACGACCTCACGATTAAAAGGCGGTGCGAAGGTATCAGCATTCCTGTCGAAGAGATGCTGGAAAGTGGCATGTTACGCATTGTCCAGATTGAGCCACTCCAACTAACACCTGATGAATTTGCACATATGGTTCGCCATGAAGTCGAAGATAATGACGCAAAAATCGTCATGATTGATAGCATCTCAGGCTACAAATTATCTGTGCAAGGGGATGACCTTATCAAACAGTTGCATATTCAGACCAAGTACTTACGCATGAAAGGTGTGACTGTCATTCTCATCAATGAAGTGCATCGTTTGGCTGACCCTATCCGCGCAACAGAGATAGAAGTCAGTTACCTGATGGATAGCATCATTTATATGCGTTATATCGAGGTCAAAGGCTCACTGCATCGGGCAGTCGGTGTATTGAAAAAACGAGTCAGCGACTTCGAAAAGACCATGCGCGAGTTTGAGTTCACACAATATGGTATTCGCGTCAGCAAACCGCTAACAGGTTTACGAGGCTTGTTAACAGGCAATCCTATTTGGGGTGAGATAGAAACTGAACAAGACAAACCAAACAGCAAAGAGTGAAAGTTTTGACTACGTGTGTCAACATCAACAGTGATAAAGAAGCAGATCGAAGTGCTAATGAAGCATTCCACCAACCGAGATTTGTTATCAAAATGGGTGCAAGAGACGTATCAATTAGTGAATACTCACTCCAATGATGTTGATCTGATTATCGTCGATAAAGATGCACTGATTGAAAATTACGACTATATTGAAGACCGTAAGTCAAAGACCTCACCCTTATTTCTACCCGTGATGCTCATCACAAATAATATGACGACGCAAGAACAACATACCATTCTTGAATTGATTGATGTCATTGTTGAGAGTCCTGTAAATATCACAATGTTCAAGCAACAATTAGATGTCTTACTTCGCACTCGCGATTTATCACGAGAAGTAAAAGTTGCCAAGGATGCTGAACATGAACAACGTTTGCTTGCCGAGACTTTGCAAGAAACAGCAACCATACTGAGTAGTACACTGAATACTCAAGAAGTTTTTGAACGTATCTTACAAAATATCGGACGCTTATTGCCTGTACACGCTTCTGCAGTCTGCTTGATAGAAAATGGTTTTGCGCGGATTACCCAAACGCTAGGTTACTCATCTCAAGAAATAGCAATACTAAATCACTTTTTCGATGATTATCCTATTCACGATTTACCTTTTTTGAAACAAATCATAGATGAACAACAAATTATTCAACTGACACCACAATCTCAATTCGATATTACACAACAACTTGACAACTTCCCTATTATTATCGCGCCTATTATTCTCACGGACAAAACTATTGGCTTTATCCTAGTAAAATTGAGCGAATCGTTGATAGCAGATAGGCTTCGACAGAATCATCTGATGGCATTTGCAACACAAGCAGCCATTGCTATCCAAAATGCCAGACTATATGCACAATCACAAAGCATCGCGGTTATCCAAGAGCGTGAACGCCTCGCTCGTGATTTTCATGATTCTGTTACACAAACACTATTCTCTGCGAGTGTCATTTCCGAATCAATTAGACGTTCGTATGGTGATGCTCCTGACGATTTGAGCAATCTGTTGGAAGAGTTACACCTCCTCACCAGAGGCGCATTAGCTGAAACACGAACACTCATTCTTGAACTTAAGCCAACAAAACTACTAGAAACAGATTTATCTGATTTACTTAAACAACTTGCAGAATCTATTTGGAGTCGTAAGCAACTTTCATTAAGAATGAGCTTAAGTGCTGATGTTGATGTTCCTATGCGTGTTAAAGTCGCATTCTACCGCATTGCTCAAGAAGCATTCCACAATATCGTGAAACACTCACGAGCAAATACAGTAGAAATAAATTATCGCCATAAAGATTCAGTAGCTCTATTAGAAATTTTAGATGATGGCATTGGTTTTGAAATTCATAATAGTCAAGGTCTAGGCTTATACAATATGTCACAGCGCGCAAAAAATATTAGGGCGATATTTGATATTCAATCAAGCCTTAAAAACGGCACATCTATTCAAATAAGATGGCAAGATATGGAATCAACAGAAGATGATGACTAATTCTCAAAATATTACAGTTTTAATTGTAGACGACCATGACATTGTATTACGTGGTTTAGAGGTATCCTTAGCAACTTTCAGTGATATTGAAGTCATTGGCTATGCACATTCAGGCACTGAAGCAATTGCGCGTTGTCAGCAATTACGTCCAGATGTGCTCTTACTTGACCTTGTGTTACCCGATATTAATGGGATTCAAGTCATTGAAGGAATTAGAGAACGTGGTTTCGATACCACTTTCATTGCCCTAACAAACTTTAAAGAAGCAGACCTTGTTCAAGGCGCATTAGAAGCAGGAGCAACATCTTATCTACTGAAAAATGTATCTGTTGACGAATTAGGTATCGCTATTCGCAAAGCCATTCAGGGTAAATCAACCCTCGCGCCTGAGGCAGCACAAGTTCTCATTAAGTCTATGAAACAACCCAAAGCATCAGATTTTGATTTGACTGACCGCGAAGTGGAAGTACTGCGTCTCTTAACTCAAGGGATGTCAAACCAACAAATAGCCTCAAAGCTCTTCATCAGTCGTTCAACAGTCAAAAATCATGTGAGTAGTGTTATTGCTAAACTGAGTGTGACCAGTCGTACCGAAGCCGCAACTAAAGCCTTGAAATTGAGTCTCATCTCTGACTAATGTACAGATATATTCTCTTTGGCAAATTTTACATTGGTCTCACTGAATGATTAGTTCATCTTGTTATTGTATGTGTGATAACACTTAGACATGGTAACCATATGATGAATCAACCAGAAACTTTAGTTGTACTCAGTTTAGTCAAAACAGTCCGCCGAACGATGCGTGTTTTGAATCGTTTAGAAGAAGCTGCTGTGGAAGATGACCTCAAAAGAAAATTTAGTCAATTTAGTCAGGAACATCAGCGATTACTGGATCATCTCAAGCAACTTGCTGATTTAGAAGCACACACTAGCTCAAATACACCTGAAGCTGTCATTCAATTTCCGATTAATCGTGAAGAGTTGCTCAAAATGGCTGCTAAGTCAGAAAAGCAGGTTGTGGATGAAATGAGCGAAGTTATCACCGCAAAAATTACGCCGACAGTGACCAAAATACTTAAAAAGCACAAGTCACACATTATAGCCAGCTACGATTATCTACAAGCACTTCATGATTTGAATATCTAACAAAACAAAAAAGCATAGAAGAATGTCTTCTATGCCTAAACGCATGATAACGTTCTACCCTCTATCTAATCAGGACGACCAACAAACCCACCTGCTCCTCCTGCGAATGCGCCGACAATTAACACGAGAAACAATACACTACTGGATGCAGCTAAGGCATCTGCCAGATTCTCACTGGCTGTGATAGCAATATCGTCTGCATTTTGCACTGCTTGACGATATTGTTGTTCCCAGTCGTTAATCTGAGCTTGCGCCTCAGATTCACTTAAGTCTGTTTGCTCAGTTAGCAGATTGATTGTAACATTGCGTGCCTCATTTGCCTCATCAGTATCAGCTTCTGCTCGTAACAAATTGCCCACAGCAAGTACTAATTGAGCGTTGGTATTGTCTGTCTCAGCTTGATTCACAGTACCCGCTTCACTACGAATAGCCTCTATGACTTCATCACGTACTTCAAAGGCTTCTACAACTTCTGGTGCTACATCTTCTACACCTGCGCCAACCAACTCGATCCCTTGACTCAGTAGTGTACTAACACTTGAGACAACGCTACTAGCAGTTGTTGACAGTAACAAAAACACGACAACTGTTCCTAATGCCCATGTGAGCAAGCCATGCAGAACACCATCTGTGCTATCAGGATTGCCTGATAAATGCCCTGCAACATACCCACCAGCGAAAATACCCAGTAAAGTTGATGCTGCAATCCAAATCACTGCCCCAGTTGAAAAGGTTGGTCCTACTGAGTTAGTCACTTCACTAGGGTCAATGACTGCTGCACCGATTGCCAAGCCCAATAAATTCATCGTAATCTGGACAATAATAGCAATCAGTACACCTGCTATCACTGCTCCCCAAGAGATCCGACGGATGGGTTAAGGTGTAACATCTACGACTAAATCTTTATCAATTACTGTTGCCATGATTTAGCCTCTCTTAGTCCCAGTAGGGTTCATAGCCATAGTAGGCATACGTGTTGTAATTCCATTGCACATCAGACATATCAGGCCAATCGTCCTTATCGAAACCAGAGGCCTTTTCTAATATTTCTTTATCGAGGTTCAACAAGAATTTTTCGTCTGTCGTATCAATTGTGAGGGCTGACCAAGGAATAGCAAATAACTTCTCGCCCAAGCCAAAGAATCCTCCAAATGATAAAACCGCATAAGCAATGCGTCCGCGAGCAACATCCATCATGATTTCTGTGATTGTACCGATGTCCTCACCTTCTGCATTTTTGACATCCGTACTGATGAGGCTACCTGCTGATAATAGTGTCACTGACATTGTAGTCTCCCTTCCTATCCTTGCTATAAATTTAATTTATGCACGTCCGAAGATAAGTGCCGCTACGAATAGTACTAAAAATACGAAGAAGGCGATTTGTGCTAGCCCAGAAGCAGCACCAGCAATACCCCCGAAACCTAATAGAGCAGCAATCACTGCAACTACCAGTAGTCCAATTGCGAGTCTTAGCATGAATAGTTTCTCCCAGAGTCTATTTTTTATAAACAGTTCACTTCATTTATAATGGTTCGCACAAATAACTAACATGGGACAAAGTGAGGAATGATTCTAGTGTAATCGCCTAATGAGGATAGGACACATGACCTAGAAAATCTCATTAAAACAAAAATCCCCTGTGTGGGGACTTTGTATCTCAGATCATATAGTATTATTTATCGGAGTAAACGACCACCGAAGATTACGCCAAGAACCGCTAAGATGATGAAACCAACGAAGAACAGTTCCGCGCCTTCCATAGCCAAGTTCGCTGCGCCACCAAATCCGAAGAATGCAGCGAGTAATGCAACAAAGAATAAACCAACAGCAATGCGTAACATGTAAAACTCCTTCAAATATGTTTTGTTTCGATGCTTTTATTATGCTTGCACCAATTAAATGAAAGATGTTCTACTATATCAGAACTGTATCATAGTACATTAAAACCAGATGAGTTAGCCATCAATCAAGATGTAAATAGAGACTAAATGTTGACCCTTCTTTGATTTTGCTTTTAACAGTTACATGCCCATTGTGTTGCTCAACTAGTTCTTTGACGATAGACAAGCCTAAGCCTGTTCCTTCGATTTGACGGTCACCATCGCGCTTGAGACCACGATAAAATGGTTCAAATAAATAGGAAATCTGGTCTTCAGCGATGCCAAAACCATTATCAATGACATGCATAACAGCATGTTGATTTTCAATTTGTACTCTCACTTCAACAACAGATTCGTTAGGACTGTATTTAATCGCATTCGAGATAAGATTATCGATTACTCGTTGCATTAACTGTGAGTCAATACGAACAGGAATATTGTCTTCAGTTGATGTGTAACGTAAATCAATATCACGCTCATTAGCACGAATTGTTGCAGTGGCAACAGCTTCACCAACAAAATCTGCTAAATTGACAGGTTGCAAATTTAATGTCAATGTTGTTTGCATTTTCACCAAGTCTAGCATCCCTGTGACGAGTGTCATCATCTCTTTTGAGGCACTCAGAACACTGTCAACACATTCACGCAGATTGGCATCTCCACGAACAGTCGGCATACGTCCCATTAAGTCTGCACATCCCATAACAATAGCCAGAGGATTCTTGAGGTCATGCGTTGCCGCCTGAACAAATTGCTCTCGCATATCAGTTAATTTTTTAAATTGCACTTGATCGCGTTGTCGCATAGCTTCAATTTGCTCAGTCTGCGATTGTAATTGACGTTGTTGATAGACGATGGTGAGATGATTGTTAACACGGGCTAGCACTTCTTCAAATTGAAATGGCTTAGTGACATAATCAACCCCGCCTACCTCAAATGCTTTCACAATATCCGTCACATTATTAAGCGCACTGATAAAAATGACAGGAATATCGGCTAGGTCTGAGTTATCTTTTAAAATTTCACAGACTTCATAGCCTGTCATGTTGGGCATTTTAATATCAAGTAAGATAAGATCAGGCTGAGTCATTTCGGCTGCTTGTAGGGCGGTTTTACCATCTCTAGCAGCGCGTACATCATAGCCATTTTGTGTTAGTAGATTATGCAAAACCTTTAGATTATTCGGTTCGTCATCCACAATGAGAATACTGGCATTACTTCTATATGGATCAAACATAGATGTTTGTCTCTCCTCTATTTGTCATCTAACGCTGATAACAGCCGTCCAAAGTCAAAATTGCGTGCAAGGTCTGAAATACGTTCAGCGAGATGAGTATCAAACTCAGCGATTTCTTTGGCAACGGATAAAACATTATCTAAGCTATAGTTGGATGCTGCCTGTGCTAACTTTTGACAAAGGTCATCATCTAATTGCGATAGCATTGTTGATAGGTTTAATTGGGTTTGGTCAAGTGCCTCAAACTCGTCTGTCTGATGATCTTTATAGATGAATTCAATGCCTAAATGTTCTCGCATTTTGTCAAAAAGTTGGTCATGACGGAATGGCTTCGACATATAATCATCACACCCTACTTCTAATACTTGAAGACGTTCATGCTCAAAAGCACTTGCTGTGAGGGCGATAATCACCACATTATCTTTTTTGCTCGTTTTACGAATACGCCGTGTGGCATCGTAGCCATTCATGATAGGCATTCGCATATCCATCCAGATAAGGTCAGGAGACCATTCTCGATGAACCTGAATTGCTTCACGTCCATTGCTGGCTTCACGAACCTCAAAACCAACTTGTTCCAGTGTCCGTACTAGCATCAAACGGTTTTCCCATTTGTCATCAACGACTAATAGCTTATAGGTTTTGTCGCCATCAATGCCGATAACTTGACGATTACCAAGGTTTTCAGGTTCTGGTATATCTGTTGCATTTTGTACATAAACATTCACTAAAAACGTTGTTCCTGTGTCTGGTTCACTCTCTACGTGAATGTCTCCCCCCAATAATTGAGCAAACTGCTTAGTAATTGCCAAGCCTAAACCAGATCCACCTGCTGAATTTTGCCCAGTGCTAGTCTGCATGAAAGGGTCAAAGAGCAATTCTTGTTCTTCTGGTGCAATCCCAAGTCCTGTATCTTCAACTTCAAAATGCAAATGATAGTATTCATGCTGATCAACGTATTCAGGTTCATCGAGCCATGTCCGTAAAACAACACCACCTTCATCTGTATATTTGAACGCATTACCTAATAAATTAATCAAAATCTGCCGAATCTTATTGCGATCACCATACACGTAACGAGGCACTGAGTCAGATACTTCAAGCTCAAAGCTCAGGTCTTCTTCAACAGCTTTGGCATGATAAATCGAATCCATCCCTTCGAGCAATTCATATAAATCGAAATTCATCTCTTTCAGTTGGACTTTACCTGTCTCAATTTTGGACATCTCCAAAATGTCATTAATCAGACCAAGGAGATGTTGGCTACTGCGCGTGATGAGAGATACATATTCTTTTTGGTCTTTATTGAGTGATTCGTCTTGGGATAAAAATTGCGAGAATCCAATAATGGAGTTTAGGGGTGTGCGGAGTTCATGGCTCATGTTAGAGATAAAGGTCGTTTTTGCGATGTTCGCTGCTTCTGCTTCCTCTTTTGCTTTGCGTAATTCTTGAGATTGTTCAATAGCTTCTTGAGCGCGTTTGAGGTCAGTCACATTAACACCAACCCCTATCATGCCATTAATGTTGGCATCTTGGTCAAGCAAGGGATTGAAATACATTTCAAGATAAACTTCCCCTATTTGATGAGTTTTGCGGACTGATTTACCTCTCAACGCACGCCGAACATCATCTTGCAAAGGATGATACTCATTCTCTGGGAAAATGCTCTGACCAACGATTTGGTTTTGCGTCAAACCAAAGTGTCGTAATTCTGCACCTCGACTGACAGTCAACACACCATTTTTATCTGTTGCGAACATAACAATAGGAGCTTCAGTTAAAAGGCGTTCCAGATATTGTTGTTGACGTTCAACTTCTATCTGTGCTTTAACTTGCTCAGTGACATCAACACACACAGCAACCATACCTGCAATTTTGCCATCTTCGCCACGAATGGGTGCACAAGTCACCTCACTATAACCACCTGGGTCAAAGTTGGTAAAGTCATGTCGATTGCGAACAATTTTACCGTTGAGTGCTGCGCGAACATCATCTGACATGGGGTGATTGCCATAGATGTCAAAAAAGTTTTTGCCTTCATCTTGTCCTTGGTACATCTCATACCGATTGAGCAATTTACCCCGTGAGAAATTGATAGTGCCTTTAGTATCTGTCGAAAGTAGAAGAACAGGAGCATTATAAATAATACGATTGAATGTCTTACGTTGCCGTTTGGATTCTTGTTCAGCCTCATGTCTTTGTGTTACATCAAAGATTGTCCCAATAACACCTATTTGCTCTCCATCTTCGTCAAACAGTGGCGAATAAGTTATGTTGAGGTAGGCTTTGAGTGTTTCATTATAAACATCTGTCAGTTCAATATGGCCTCCTAACAATGATTGTCGTAACTCATCTCGTGTGACAGAGGTTGGGCTTTCCAGCATGTTCACGCCGATAAGGTTCTCTTTGTCTAGTCCGAACAACTCAAGTCCCTTACCATCAACAGAGTTAATTCTGCCATCCATATCAACTGAAAATAATACTAGTGGCGCATTGTCGAGCAAGCGAGTCAGGAATTGTTGGTTCTGATAGAATTTTGTACGAACATCCCGTTGTCGTGTGACATCACGGAAACTCCATACATAAGAGGATAAACCTGCTGTATCACGCTCTCGGCTGAAAAGTTGTTCAACCGTGCGACCATCTCTCAGTGTGATATCGAGCAAATCTGCATTTGCAACATCGAAAGACAGTAAGCCTTGCATAAGTGTGGCTAGATCTGGATGAGTATAGTCTTCACTGATTCGAGATTGCATATGATGCTTGAGTCTTGACAGTGATATAGATGGAGCAGTTTTAAAGTTAGGCAAGCCCCACATCGATGCAAACTGCTTGTTATAGTAGGCAATGTCACTTGTCGAAGTGATAGCGACGATACCATCTAGCAAATCATCTAATAAGGTGTTTTGCAATTCTAACTGACGCAAGCGTTCTTCTAATTCTTGTATACGATCCATGATGCAATCCAGCAGAAATTATGTGAGCCGATTTTTAAAAGATTATCATATTTGACACTAAATTCATGAATAGCATATGAGGTTAAAAATCAGAATATAACCTATATCAATGTAAAGTAGATGCAATTCTAGCAAGAACTTTGATTGATGGAGCATTAGCTTGGGGCTGATTTTCAGTCAATTAGTGAGATGACACACTGACAGGTTTTGCTTCAAGATGAGAATAAAATGAGTTGCAATTCAAATAACTTATAAATTTCCTACAGAGTAAAATGTTCATCCTTCATCAAGCGCGTCCATACTATCGACATTCACAAAAATAAGCATGGAGATAGTACCTATGGCAAATGAACGTAGAGAACAAGTTCGTGTAACAAAGCAAGGTGATTATGCCCGTCGTGAACAAGTAGTTGAATATGACAAATCAACCCGTCAAGTCATCGGTAATCGCCTTGGTCAAATGATTGGACTTGTTGCAATCATCATCAACGTATTACTCATGACTCGTATTATGATGCGCTTGATCATGGCTAATGCAAGCAATGGTTTCGTCGATTTCATCTATATGTCTACTGACGTATTTGTTGCGCCATTCCGCAATATTGTCGCCAATCCAACACTCAATAACGGCATGGTCATTGACATCAACGCCATGATTGCGATTGTAGTTTACAGTGTCACTGCTTGGATTCTAATCACACTCATCCAGATTTTGTTCTCTAGTAGTGGTGGTACACGCCTTACGACAACCTATGAACAACAAGGCTGAAAGTGTATCTGATGACAATCTTCAATGATATTTTTCTGAGTGGTTGGTTTCAGATAGTTCTGCTGAGTTTAGGCTTTTATATCTTTTCCAGACGTGTGATTGCACGTCGTTTTTTACGTGGCTATGCCCTAGGATGGATGCTTGGCTTGTTCTTCATTGTCGTATATGCCTCACTCAATCCACCACAACCTTTTGTATTGGGTGGCTACGATGGTGAATTGAATATGCTTCAAGTGAGTGTCGTTAGTCTAATGGGCTTGTTTTTAGCGATTGGGATAGCAATATTCACAGCCTTGTTCCCGAATAGCTATCGTTGGCAAGCCCTACGAACAGCTTTCACCACAGCTATTTTGGTCATTGCACTATTTGGACAAGTTGTCACCACACCTGATATTCGAATCATGATTAGTTTGTTTGTGCTGGCGTTTGCTATTTCAGCCTTAGTGGCACTCATCCTCAGACGTGACACTATAACTACAGTGAATAATGAGCCAGAACAAATTGAGAGTTTAAATGCTCAACAAACAAACGATAAACCTACATCGCGTGTAGGATATGTCCGTCAACGCATCGTACAACGTATCAATCGCAATAATGTGCCGACTGACCCTTCAGTTTCACCTTACTGAATAAATTAATAAGGAATCCAGAATGACCAACAATTTAGACATAACGCATGTGTTCGGCTGGCAACTCGACAAAGGTAAAATCCGAGAGAATAATCAAGATAGCCTTGGGGCTGCTAAAATCAAGCTCGTGAGCGAAGATGTTCAGCGGTCTATTGGTATCTACATGGTTGCTGATGGTATCGGAGGCATGGCAGAAGGTGGCGAAGCCAGCAAAATTGCTATTCAAACTGCGATGCAAGAGATGACAACACACATCAATCAACAAGATGACCCTGATGAAATCGCAAATTGGTTACAGAGTGCTGCAAATATGGCGCATCGTGCTATCCAACTACAACAAAGCAAAAAAGATTCGCAAGGTACAACCTTAGTGATGGCAGCCGTCCTCAGCGATACAGCGTATTTTATCAATATCGGCGATAGTCGTGCCTATTTGCTACGCGACAATAACCTACGGCAGATTACCAAAGACCACACCATCGCGGAAGTCTTTGTTGACCAAGGCATCATTGAGCCAGAGGAAAAATTAGATCATCCATATAGCCACGTCCTATCGCAAGCAGTAGGCGTTGAGGATATTAGTGGTGACATCTTTGTAGAAGGCGTGCTGGATGGTGATTATCTCATTTTGTGCAGTGATGGTCTTTACGGCTTTGTTGATGACAATACAATTATCAATATCATTAGCACAGCAGAGTCACCACAAGACGCGAGCGATCAACTCATGCAAAAAGCGAATCAAGCAGGTGGCAAAGATAACATTGCAGTAATTGTCATCAAAATCCATGAGCGTCAATAGAATACAATCTTTCCAAGAGACACCCACTACTCTCTTGGAAAGTGCGCTTGCTTCAAGTTTCCCATCCAGGTGATGTCAATGAAATAAGACCGAATAGTGTTCGATACAATGAAACAATCATCCCTACTAACAATGCCATCATCGAACTCGCGAAGAAAACGATAACCCAATAAATTGCTGTATACCAAACGCGCAGGGTATCCGCCTCAATAATAGGAATTGTGATGAGCAACAGTAATAATGATGACATAATTAACGCCACAGTTGCAATCGTCGCAATGAACCAAATACGAACATAGAATGGATGGTCGAATTCGTTATCCATGCGATTTGCAAACCCAAGAACTGCCATCAATAGGGTAATCACTGTCGATGCCGATGTAATGACCGCGAAACACAATGTCCCCATTGCAGGCAACATCGCATCAATAAGACCACGCGCCAACGTATTACTATAAATACGACCCAAAAGCAAAAAGCCAGCAATCGCTATGATAAAGACAATTGCAATGGCAACATAAGCTTCTCGGACACAATGGATTGATTCTTGAAAGCGTTTCAGCATATTTCTCTTCTTAATTTAGATGAATTTATAACCATTTTTGCCTACGGAAATACCACAGCATTCCACTGACAATCATTAGCATCACTAAAATAAGCCCAACAAACAGAACCGTCCCTGAAATTGGTATCAGAAAAGGTGACTCAGGCGTGATGAAATTTAACTCAAAGAAGCCGATGATAAATGTCAGTGGCAAGAAAATCATTGAAAATACTGTTAGACGGTTGACCGCTTTACCAAACTCTTGCGACTCACGATTCTGCAATAAATCCAGAACATTGCTCGATAAATCACGCTGAGCATCCACAATGTCGTAAACACGCAATAAACGCTCATATAGATGACGGAATAAATCACGGTCCTCATTACTCCGTGCTAATCGTTCTTCACCAATCACGCTCGATAAAACTTCACGATGAGGTGCAATCATTTGGCGTAGTGCAAACAATTGTTGTTTGAGACGGTAAACTTTAGAACGAATTTTGCTATCGCTGTAATCTGAAGTCAGTAATTGCTCTTCCAGTTGATTGAGTTGATTGCTAATGTTATCAACTAAAGGATAATAATCATCAACAACTTCTTGCACAGTCAGATATAGAAAGTAGGATACATCACGCGACCAATAATTGGGATTTTGCGCAACACGCTCATAAGCACGGTCAACGGCTGTGGACGCTTCTGTTCGTACTGTTACGAAGTAACTTTCGCCGATAATACAGTGAATTTCATGTCCTTTGATTTTCCCTTGGGATTTATCAGGTTGAAAAATAGACATAAAGATATGGTCAGTATATGTCAGTAATGCAGGTCGAATATCATCACGCTTAATATCTTGTACAACGAGCGGATGTAATGCAATATGATTCTGTAACCATTCAAAGTCTGTCTTCTGTGGGTCAACAATGTCTATCCATGTGGATGACTTTTCACTCAGTTCATCTTTGAGTGACTCAGGAAGTAAATTTCTACGGATAACTGGATTTGTTGCGTCAAGTGGATCAAGTGGTTTTGCTAACGAGCGTATCATTTATCACCTTTAAAAGACACACCTCGACCGAGATGTGCCTCAATAGTATTTTGCTGGGAGTCATGCTCTAAAGTGAATCAAGCCATTGGTTGACTTCTTCACGTGCTTCTTCTTTGGATTTGCCGTATTTTTCTTGGATACGACCTTCGAGTTGCTCACGCTCACCGTTCATTTCAGCAACTTCGTCGTCGGTGAATTCACCCCATTGTTCTTTGATGTTGCCAGTGAATTGTTTCCATTGTCCTTTAACCTGATCCCAATTCATGTTGCTTGTCTCCTCTGATTTTTGTCAAAAATGTGTGTTGTTGTATCACGTCTATATGCTATCTATGGCAAATAAAGCACACCTTTTATAAAACATATGAAATGTATTAACACACATGAGAAGCCTACTCATTTTTGGGAATATTATGTGTCACTCATCAACGCCAATAAGTCTCTAATATTCAAAATCAGCTAGTCTCATGAACACGAAAGACAATCGATCATCCTAACATTTACAAGTGAGAACAATATTCTATGCAACAAACTGAGAGACAACACAGCAACATTTTGATTGTTGATGATGAAGCCACCAATCTGAGAATCTTGTATGACATACTCAAGATGAATGACTACCAAGTTCATGCTCTGCGAGATAGCCGAGAAGTCTTCAACGCAGTCCAAAGAGTTCAACCAAATTTGATATTACTTGATATTCATATGCCTCATCTCAATGGGTTTGAGATTGCTAAATCTATCAAAGAAGACTCTGAATCTGGCGATATACCCATTATTTTCATCAGTGCCAGCCACGAAGATAGCGATATTCAATACGGATTTGGACTAGGGGCAGTAGATTACATCACAAAACCCATTAAGCCGTATGAAGTTCTTGCACGAGTGAGTGCACACCTTAGATTAAGACATCAGCAACTTGAACTTGAAGAGAAAATTGATGAAATTCAACGGATGCGTGAACGTGAAAAGCAACAATTCGCTGAAATTACAGAGATACGTAATCAATTCATACAATCCGCCACACATGATTTGAAGAATCCTCTGTACACGATTGTTGGTTATGTTGATTTAATTAAAGAGATGGGATCTCAATTATCGTCTGAACAATTGATTTTATTTCAAGAACACATCGAACTATCTACTGACAAGATGAGTCGTCTCATCAGCGACATCTTAGATTTAATACGAGTGGAATCAGCTAATCTACACCTTGATTTACGTTTAGTTGACTTTGGCACTTATTTGAATAAGCAATTGTCACTGTTTGAGTTACGTGCATCACAGGAGCAAATTCGCCTTAACTTAGAACATGCTGATGAGCATATACACCTCTTGATTGACCCTGATTTATTCTCACGAGTGATTGATAATCTCATCAGTAATGCTATTAAATACAGTCCAGAAAAAACTGACATTATAGTGCGTTATTATCAATCCGAATCAGGTATTCACCTTGAGGTCGAAGATTATGGATACGGCATGTCAGAAGACGTTATTGTAAATTTGTTCACACCGTTCTTCAGATCACCATCTATGGCAGATAAAAACATAGAAGGCACAGGATTAGGTATGGCTGTCACAAAGGAGATTGTTGAACGTCACGATGGTACTATCACCGTAAAAAGTCAAGTGGGTTCGGGTAGTCTTATCAGTATTTTGATTCCGTATAAAGAACTCAGTGATACAGTTTAATCTTACTTTCATCTTTTAAGATATATTTCTTATGCAGAAAAAAACGCCTTTTCACTTTAAGTCATTATGATTTTACTATCAACTAAAAATCATAGGAGAAGTTATTCATGGTATCACGCACATACTGTAGTGAAGATGCGAAGAACCGCGCTCAAAAAGAGCGTTCATTAATTGCAGTATTCTGCTTAGTAATTGGTTTAGCGATAGGTACTGTCATCGCATTGCTGTTTGCACCAGAAGATGGTGAGAGCTTACGCCAGACAATCACAGATGCAAGCAGTGACTTAATGAAACAAGCTGAAGATGAAGTCCAAAGATTAGCAGGCTAAGTCATCTCTCTAACACAATAATTTAGTTCAGAAGACACTTTCAGCGTGTCTTCTTTTGATAGTAGTTATATCTCATCCTGTTGTACATAGATAATTCAGAAAGGACAATTGTGACTCATAATGCACATGCGACAGAAAAATTTAGTCTAAAAGATGATTTGGACGTACTCAATTCAATGATGGAACGCATAGTTAGCCACCTTCAAACAGATGAAATATATGGTAACCAAGGTATGTTTGTTTCAGGCTTACCTTCTGTCACACTCGGTGGTATTTTACTCCGCATTCGCCGCTTGAATGCCCTACGTGAGCGTGTCGGCAAATATCAGCAAGTCAAACTAGATGAAGCTATCGAGAAGCATGACCGTGTATATCACGAATGGACTTCCCATTACGAAAAGAAGTTAAAGGTAGAGCTTCAATCACGTATCGAACGCCTAGAACAGTTCATTCAAGAATATCAAGATGATCCAAAGCAATATATGGTTGCTTTCGAGCCAGAGCGCACCCGTCGGACTATCGTCCAAGAAATCTTATACATGATGCAACGCATCAATCAAGAGAATAATCACTTACTGACCAGACTGGCGAACCTTGATGATAACTTGCGCTCAATCGTCAAACCATCTACTTTTCAATGGGCAAGTAATCTCGAATCTGTTTACTCAAAAGATGAATTCTGGTGGTTGCATTCTATATTAGAAGAATGAGACAAATAATGTTTCATTTTGAAGACCGAGGCTTTAAACATAATCAAAATCTTTTATTACTCCTAGAGTATTGGGTATTTCCTTACCGTAGTGTCGCTAATGGTAGGAATATTTGAAAAAGTGTGTATTCGAGCTTGTTAGCCCGTAAAATTCCGATTCGAGCCCGAGCCAAGAAGTTGAGTTTGGCAAAACGATTTGAACGCTTTTTGGACAATAAGGCAGTGCAAGTTGGGAGTTGGTATCATCCGTGGGCAAGTTCGTTACTCCAATCTGCTAGCGCAGGAGGGACAGTGCATTTACTCATCGACAGTACCAAAGTGAGTGCCTTTTATCGCAAAGTGATGGTAGCAGTAGCCTATCAACGTCGCACCCTTGCCCATCATTTGGGATTGGGTTGAGCATTCCCGCGGACATTGCATGACGCAGTTTCAGATTGCTTTATTGAGACGATGTCAGGGTCTCGCTAGTCGAAGATGGTAAATTTAATCACTCCTGGTTGATTGAAGAACTGGAGTTTTGGGGATGAGACTATGCCTTACGTCAGAAATGCAACACTCTCATCATGTAAGGTCACGTCACGCTTGTACATGGCATCGTCTGGATAGTTTTGATTTGCAACGCGGGGCTATACGCCGGTTAGGTAAAGCCCTGCTAACACAAGCTAGTCCTTATCCAACACACTTGGTTTTGTACTGGAAAAAGGGTGAAAGAGACCCGTGGTTTCTAGCGACCAATATGCTATCCGCCCGTCCTGCGGCACGCTTACACAACCGACGCATGTGGATTAAAAAATGTTCGGGGACATGAAAGGGCATGGATTTGATCTGGAACTCTGTCGTTTACGCACACCACAACGCTTATCTCGTCTTACTCTTGTTGTGTGAATTCTCTATGTTTAGTTTGTCACAACGGGTGAGGTTGTACTCAAAAACGGCTTGCAAACTGAAGTTGACCGCAGGAATCATCAAGATTTGACCATTTTTCGCATCGGATGGGATTGGCTCGAACAACGATTTGCTCTTCATGATCCCATCCCTATTAAGTTCAGATCTGATTTCTCTTTGATGTCAGGTTGCTAGGAACTTTTCAACTCTACTTAACGTACCCCAAGCAACAGTTCAACAGTCAATTGGTCGAGATGTTCATAAGGTAAATTGCGTGCGCCGAGTGCATCACGATCAAATATTGTTTCGCGCAATTGATTAGCAACCTCAGAGCTATACCCTGCGTCGAGATAGTTCAAGCTATCATCTTTTGCTGTAATCTCTTCCAAAAGTGCCTGAATCTCTGCATCTTGGTTAAATTGTTCAGCTTTTTCTTTGAGGATGAGATACGTCCGCATACAGCCTTTTGCGAAGTGCTTGACATCTTCATAGTTACTACTGCGGAAGGCATGAGCATCAAAGTGACGGCTACCATCGTAGCCCACGTCTTCTAAGAATTTGACCAGATAAAATGCTTGTTTGATACCAACACTGCCAAAACGAAAATCTTGGTCATACCGCCCTATCAACTGGTCATTGAGGTCAATGTGGAATAACTTGCCTGCATCATATGCCATCGCAACCCCATGTAGAAAATTGAGTCCTGCCATCGTTTCATGAGCAACTTCGGGATTCAAGCCGACCATCTCAGGTTTATCGAGTGTGGCAATGAATCCGAGTGCATCGCCGACTGTCGGCAAGAAGATATGACTACGGGGTTCATTCGGTTTGGGTTCTAGTGCAAATTTCAAGTCATAACCTTGGTCAGTGACATACTCCGTCAAGAAATTGATAGCTTCTCGAAACCATTTCAAGGCATCCAGTGGATTTTTACTGCTATCGGTCTCTGTACCTTCGCGCCCGCCCCAGAAAACACAAGTAGATGCACCAAGTTCAACACCGAGGTCAATCGCATTCATCGTCTTTTGTAAGGCATAAGCACGCACTCTGGAATCATTGCTGGTGAATGCTCCATCTTTAAAGATAGGATGTGTGAAAAGATTGGTCGTTGCCATAGGTACAACCAGCCCTGTGTCATCTAATGCGTGCTTAAAATCACGTACAATTTGGTCACGTTCAGATGGTGTGGCATCAATCGGCACAAGGTCATTATCGTGAAGGTTAACCCCCCATGCGCCAACCTCTGCTAACATCTGCACAATTTCGACTGGGCTTAATGTATTGCGTGTTGGCTCGCCAAATGGGTCGCGTCCGACATTGCCAACTGTCCATAAGCCAAAGGTAAATTTATGTTCAGGTTTTGATTCGTAACTAACCATAAAAGCTCCTCATATCATTTATCACCTTGTTGATGTTGTAGTGATAAAAACAACGTAAAGTTTGTTGAATTTTTTATTCATCATCACTGGAGGCTAAAGCCATCCAGCTAAATTGTCGGCGACTAAAGTCGGCTCTCAACACAGAACTATCTAAACACTATAGGTTTCAAGTACGACCTCATAATAAGCCTGACCGCTTTAGCGTTAAACTGTCGTATCAAATACCACACTGAATCACACCTCAGACGTATCCATATGCGAAAGAATAATGAAGCCAACAGTCGCAATCAGCAAAAGATAAAATCCGTTTTCGTAAAGCCAAATCTGCCAAGGTTGTAACATGCCAGCAATGCCAACCATCATCCCCACAACCGATAATCGCTCTAAAATTTGGACAATCTTGCGCTTCTGCATCACCTGACTAGCCAGTGTGCCAACACTACCGATTATCAGCAGAGCAAGACCTACTGAATACAGCGATTGTGTCCACCATTGAAAAATGAAGAGGATGCCTAAAACCAGCGCAAAGACAGACAGTTGCTCAATACGTTCAGAATCCAGCCAATCACGAATCGCCATCTCAGTCCTCATACCGAATATCGACACGTTGACCACTGTTGGCAGATGCCAAAATCGCATCACAAATCACGGAATTACGGTAGCCATCAACAAAAGTTGCCCCATACGGTGCAACATCTGTGTCATTGACAATCGCACGGAAGAAATGGTCAAATTCATGCACAAAGCTGTGCTCCCAGCCGATGATATGACCATGAGGCCACCAATTTTCCCAATATGGATGATGGGCTTCGGTCACCAATACATTGTGGAATCCTTGCGTGGTATTGGGTTCATCACCTGCCCAGAAGACATTGAGTTCGTTGAGTCGTTCCAGATTAAATTGGATACTTCCATTTTCGCCATTGATTTCAAAACTATTGAAATTTTTGCGTCCTTGAGCAAAACGAGAAGCCTCGACTGTGCCAAGTGCGCCATTTTCAAATTCCATTGCAGCCACAAAGCCATCATCGACATCAGCTTTTGCCATGCCACCACTGCCATCAGGGCGTTCAGGCATCCATGTTTGAGCATAGCCCATCACAGATTTCGGCTCACCCACGAGAAAACGCGCAAGGTCAATGATGTGTGCGCCGAGGTCACCCAATGCACCACTACCAGCAATATCTTTCTGGAAACGCCAGCTAATCGGCATTTGAGCATCCATGCCCCACTCTTGCAGATATACTGCACGCCAATGATAGATGCGTCCGAGTTTGCCACTGTCAATTAGTTTTTTTGCTTGTTGAATCGCGGGCACAAAACGGTAGTTGAATGCCACCATATGCTTGACCCCTGCTTTACGCACAGCGTCAAGCATTGACATGGATTCTTCGGCAGTTCGCCCCAGTGGTTTCTCACAGAAGACATGCTTACCTGCTTGCGCTGCTGCAATTGTTGGTTCAGCATGGGCATCATTAGGTCCCCCATTATCGAAGACCTGAATATCATCATTTTCAAGCATGTCACGCCAATCGGTGTAGGCGTTTTCGTAGCCATAGCGTTTAGCAGCTTCGGTGACAGCAGCTTCGTTCCGTCCTGCAATCCCAACCATGCGCGGAATCGCGGCAGGAGGATACATCATATACGGAATTTTACGGAAGGCATTACTGTGGGCTTTCCCCATGAAGGCATACCCCAACATACCAATCCCGATTTCAGGCGCATCTCCCTCGGATGCTTTCCCTGCCATACTGGTAAAGCTACTGCTCTGTTGTTCATCAGCCATTAGACTGTTCCTTTCTACATAACACTAATATTTACGCTCAAACGAGTAAGCTTATTTTTTCTAACGCTGGCTTATAAGATGCATGGAAATTTTCGTCGTTCAATAGAAATAAGCATTCAGACGCATCTACTTCAAGTCCAGCTATTGCCACATCCACAAATTCGGGTGGAATCCATGCGATGAGATGAGAATATGAAGGGATGTCTATTTCACGGTCTTCTATGTAATAGAGCCAAGTACAATATGGTGGATAATTGACAAGGTTAAAGTAACCATCAGACACAAATTCAGCAACTCCATCATTAAAAGAAGCACCAACTAAAAATCCGATTAATCGTCCTTCTTTGAAATATTCAAGTTTTGATCTAAATTTAATATCCAGCTTTGAGACTAATTTTGACTGAACTGTGAATACAGCGTCTGTTAATTGCTTTTCTTCATCAGGTGGCATCAGTAACATAGTGCGCATAGGAAAAGAGGCAATATATTCAGATTCATTTTTAATAATATCCCAAAGATATCTTGGGCTTTTGTC
>JBCCSC010000071.1:0-27387 GCA_039200705.1 Chloroflexota bacterium | reverse complement strand
GCACAGACCGATTCCCAACTAGCACTCTCCATCGTTGATGAGGCACTCTCCATCGCTCACTCCATCGAAGATACTTCTTTCAAAGCAGATGCTCTGAGGAGTATCGCCTCGCAGGTAGCACAGACCGATTCCCAATTGGCACTCTCCATCGCTCACTCCATCGAAGATACTTCTAGCAAAGCAGATGCTCTGAGTAGTATTGCCTCGCAGGTAGCACAGACCGATTCCCAACTAGCACTCTCCATCATTGATGAGGCACTCTCCATCGCTCATTCCATCGAAGATACTTTTAACAAAGCATTTGCCCTGAGGAGTATTGCCTCGCAAGTGGCACAGACCGATTCCCAACTAGCACTCTCCATCGCTCACTCCATCGAAGATACTTCTAACAAAGCATTTGCCCTGAGGAGTATCGCCTCGCAGGTGGCACAGACCGATTCCTAACTAGCACTCTCCATCATTGATGAAGCACTCTCCATCGCTCACTCCATCGAAAATGATTATGACAAAGCATTTGCCCTGAGGAGTATCGCCTCGCAGGTGGCACAGACCGATTCCTAACTAGCACTCTCCATCGCTCACTCCATCGAAGATACTTCTTTCAAAGCGGTTGCTCTGAGGAGTATCGCCTCGCAGGTGGCACAGACCGATTCCCAACTAGCACTCTCCATCGCTTACTCCATCGAAAATGATTATGGCAAAGCAGTTGCTCTGAGTAGTATTGCCTCGCAGGTAGCACAGACCGATTCCCAATTGACACTCTCCATCATTGATGAAGCACTCTCCATCGCTCACTCCATCGAAAATGATTATGGCAAAACATTTACTCTGAGTAGTATTGCCTCACACGTAGCACAGACCGATTCCCAACTAGCACTCTCCATCATTGATGAAGCACTCTCCATCGCTCACTCCATCGAAGATACTTCTTTCAAAGCAGATGCACTCAGGAGTATCGCCTCACACGTAGCACAGACCGATTCCCATCCCGAATGGAATCGCCCATAGGGATAGAAAGATATTGCTGAAGGTATACGCCAGACCCCCGATGACCCCTGCCAGCAAGAGACGCTTGAAGGGGATACCGAAGAAGCCTTTTTCATCGCGGCGCAAGACGTGTGATTTGAAATCTGCTGCCAAGTGGAATCCTCCAATACAGCATGCTGACGAGGTGCGACCAACCTCGCCAGACATGACAACAACGGATAGATAGACGGATTAGGTGAAGCTGACGAGTGTGGTGACACTAGAGGCAAAGACCACGAAGAGCAAACCAATAACCACTTGATTGGCAGCTTTTGGATTGTCTCGTTTCCAATCCCCGATTATGGGCCAGGATGATCCCATGTACATCATGCCAAGACCGAGAAAGCCAATGACAGCAGCGATAGGCGCGATAGTTTGTGCAGACGTTTCGATATCGGTGAAAAGTTGTTCTATGAATTGAGCAAGTTCCACAGTATGTCTCCCAATTAGTTAAGTTTGTAGATGTAAATGCGGAGATATGTCCCAGACGATTCAGGTCGCGAATGTGGGGTCTGTTTGCATATCTCCCCATTGATCTAATTTCAGATTAGCAAAAAGAGAGCTGTAGAGATGTGAAATTTTACGACTTAGTGTTGGTATTTTTTCGCTATAGTCAATTTAGATTCTTGGTCATGGCTAGAAAAGTAGGCGATTCAATATCACAAGGAATGCTTAGTCTATACTGACAGAAATAGTATTTAGTCTTTATAAAATATATTTTTAGATAAACCTAATTTGTGATACAATGAGCATATATTCGTAACTTTGGAGAAAATACATTGAGAAATTTACAATTTACAGAAATGCGTGCCTTCTATGCGATTATACTTGGTCAGATTGTATCCACGATTGGATCTGGGATGACACGCTTTGGAATCGGCATTTGGGTTTTTGCAGAAACTGGAGATGCAGCGGCTTATAGTGCTTTACTATTCTTTGCTATTTTGCCGATTGGCTTAGGGTCACTATTTGCAGGTCCGTTGGTTGACCGTCTAAATCGTAAACAAGTCATTCTGGTGGGTAACATTGTTGCTAGTTTAAGCACACTGGTCATAGCAGTCTTCTTCTTTACAGATGCACTAGAAATATGGCATTTGTATATTGCGCTCTCTATCAATGGTGTTGCCAATGCCTTCATCTTACCTGCTCTTGAGAGTAGTATTCCACTACTTGTGCCTAAAGAGGAACTCGGACAAGCATCAGGTTTAACACAATTAGTACAAGCCCTAGAGACAATTCTTGCACCAGCATTAGCAGGATTTTTTGTTGGATTTTTAGGCTTAGGTGCAATTTTTATTGTCGATTTTGTGACCTTCAGTGCAATTATTATCGCACTTGTTGTTTCTGTTATTCCACAACCGAAGCGCAAAGAAGAGCCTAAAAGTCTCTGGGGAGAGTTCGTCTTTGGCATTCGTTACATCACAGATCGTCCTGCATTCCTCTATCTGATGAGCTTCGTCACTATTGCTATGTTTTTGTTACCTGGAATCGGCTACGCATTGGTAACACCACTCATCCTATCTTTTTCCACGGAGCAAGTAGCTGGTTTAGTTGTTTCTGGATTTGGCGTTGGCTCATTGTTAGGTGGTATTCTGCTGACAGTATGGGGAGGACCTAAACGGCGTACGATGGGGATGCTAGTTGCAACACTGTTTGCAGGGATTGGTTCGATACTTGTTGGTATTCGTCCCAACGCATTTTTGATTGCTTTCGCTTTTATTATTGTAGGAGCATCATTTGTTTTCATGGTTGGTTTAAACCGTGTCATCTGGCAGACAAAAGCTGCGCCTGATGTACTTGGACGAGTATTTTCGCTGCGAGTCGTTCTAGGTGTGGGCGCACAATCAGTCGGTATTTTAATAGCAGGAACACTTGCAGATAGCATCTTTGAACCCTACTTTATGCGCGATGGATTATTCGCAGATAATTTAGGACAATTGATTGGTGTAGGTGATGGACGGGGGATGGCGTTTATGTTCATTTTAGTTGGGATCAGCTTAATACTACTTAGCATCATATCCGCATTGACCCCATCTATACGTCTGTTAGAAGACCGCATCCCAGACTATGTTGAACCTGACATTTAACATAGTCTGAAATACGAACATTTGAAGAGGTTTAATCGTATAACTTATTATTGAACCTCTTTTTCATTTTGAAGATAATACGCCATGTGTTGTAAATGCACGATAGGGTCAATATACTCGACAATAATATCGTCAGGAACTTCCAAACTAATTGGTGCATAGTTGATGATGGCACATATACCACAGACGACGGCGCGGTCTGCGACAGCTTGTGCTTGATCTACAGGCACTGCAATCATGACAATTTGTACATGATTTTGACACAGCACTGCTTCAAGCTCATCCATGCTCAGAACTGTTATCTCGCCAAACTCTTGACCTATACAATCAGGCTGATTATCAAACACCCATGAAATTCGGAATCCACGATTAACGAATCCTTCGTATCTTGAAATGGCACTTCCTAAATTGCCAGCACCAATCACAGCAACTTGCCATTCTTTATCAACTTGGAGTACCTCTTTTAGTTGTTCAATTAGAAAGTCAATATGATACCCTGTTCCTTGTTTGCCAAATCCGCCAAAGTAACATAAATCTTTGCGAATTTGTGCAGAGCCAATGCCCAAGCGTTTCCCTAATTCTCTTGATGAGACGATATTTCGGTCTTGCTCTTTGAGATGTGTTAATGCACGCAAATACAGAGGTAAGCGTCCGACAGCAATATTTGGAATATCATTTGATAATTTCATAGCCATAACAATTTCTCCCTCATAAAATATTGTCGATTAAACCCTGATGCTGGATTCCCCCCTAACATCAAGGCTTTATTGCTATAGTCCTAGACTCACAAGATTGTGACGTACTCTTACCAATATTGCACGATGTCTTCTAGCTCTGGTCGAGCGCGTTCTTTAGGTTTTTCCGATGCTGTGCCGATGTACATAAAGCCCAGAACCTCATCACTCTCAGCGATATTCAATTCAGCCTTAATTTTTGCATCGTATGAATACCACTCTGATAGCCATTGTGAGGCATACCCTAGTGCTGTTGCAGCGATGAGAATATTCTGACAGACAGCACCACCTGATAAAATCTGTTCCCATCGCGGAATTTTAGCAGTGTCCTCAATTTTTGTGCTGACTACTAATACGAGTGGTGAACGCAATAAACGATCTCTTTCAAAAGTGATTTGTTTTTCACTAGCATCTGGATTCTTTTCTTGATAAACATCAGCCAGCGTATTGCCAAGGCGTGTACGGGCTTCCCCTTGCAACACTTGAATGCGCCAAGGTGTTAATTTGGCATGGTCAGGTACACGGATGGCACAACGCAAAATAAGTTCAAGTTCGTCTTCATTGGGACCAGGGTCTGTGTGCTTGATAGCAACCAGCGAACGGCGTTTGAGTAGTAAATCAATGGTTTCTGGTGAGCGTTTGGTTGTCATAGTTTCAGTTACTTGACTCATGATAACTCCTTTTGACTATTTTTATGGACATGAGCAGTTCATCAAAGTGATGAACTGCTTATAAATCAATAGACGCATTTACTCAGCTTGTGCAGCTTTCTCGACTGCACTTTCTAGTGTTGGTAGCAAAATATCGATACTTAACGGATTAATATCGTCAAATGCAATACCAAGTGCACTATCAGGTATAAAATCAAAACGTCCCTCTTGCAAAGCAGGGATAAGATCAATCACGGCTTGTTCCCGTGCTTCATCAACTGTCAAGCCACCAAATTGGAAAATCAGTAGATAATCAGTGTCATTCAGTAGGTCAACTGTTTCAAGTGAAAGTGGTGTACAAACATTTGATCCTAGCTCTGCGATTTCAGGTGTCATTTCTAAACCAAGTGTCAACATCAGATTGGTTGGACCATATTCTTGGTCGGTACAAACAAATACTTGATCGGGCTGAAAGGATACAACGGCGAAGGTATTGCCTGTTGCACCTAATGCTTCAGCTTGGTCTGCGACTGCGTCGATTTTACCTTCAACTTCTGCAACAAGTTGTTCGCCTGCTTCTGGTTGACCGATTGCGTCTGCAATGGTTAGGATGTTGGCACGCCAATCGCGCGCGCCTGCCGTTTGTATGGTTGGGGCAATGGCATCTAATTGATCTATCAAACCATCTACCGCTGCTGTTACACGTCCGTCAATGAAGATAATATCTGGATTAGCACTAGCGAATACTTCAAGCGAATATTGGTCATTTGTATTAATAAACTGCTCTGGATTAGCCCCTAGCTCTACAAGTGCCTCTTCTTCCCACGGCAGAACCTCGCCTTCCTCAACAAAATCCCAAGGGAAGGTATGTAATTGTACTGGAACTACACCTAGTGCTAGCATTGGACCTAGTGTGTAAGCACGATTAGCAATGAGAATGCGTTGTGGTGCTTCTTCAAGTGTTACCTCACGTCCCTCGAAATCGGTGAGGGTAAGTGGGAATCCCGCTTCATTAAACCCTTGTGCAATTTCACCCATTGACATATCTTCTTCCATATTTAGCTCTGGAATAGGTGCTTTTTCTAAATAAGGATTAGAGCTAAATTCATCAGCGACACCAAAGGCTTCTGCAAAGTCATCTAGCATGGCATGGGCAGCAGCGATTTCCCCATTGCCGAAGTTAATATCCGCAAGATGGACGTTGCCATTCTGCACGGCTTCGAGAGTTTGCCATAGCGGATTCGCAAGCAAATCATCGAGGGCTTCTTGGTTATCAGGATTGTTCTCAAAGAAACCGCCTGAGATGATAATCATATCTGCGTCAATAATGTCTAGGTTTTCCTGATTAACTGTCAAATACGCTTCGCTGAGATATTCAGGATAATCATCCCGATTTTCGAGAAATTCTTCACGAGAAACAGGCAATAAATGTGCTTCAACTCGTCCAAAGCCAACCATTTCAGCGACAATACCACCTGGTGAGTTTTGCGTATGTAAATTAAAGAAGTTCGCCCCAAAATTTATCATTGCGACTTCGATATCTCCGACATTATCGATAAGCATTGCAAGCTCTTGGGCGCGTGCTTCAAATTCAGTAAAAATCGCATCGGATTCATCGGATTTACCGACAGCATCCATGATAAGGTCTTCTGTCTCACGCCATGTTGTTTGATTCCAGTCAAAGACAACTGTTGGTGCGATACTCGTCCAGACTGGGTCGGCTTCGACAAAGTCAGGATAAGTTGATGTGCTTTCATCTTGTATCAGGTAGTAAGCCCCAATGATGAGGTCAGGTTCTAAGGCTAAAACAGCTTCTGGATTGGCTGGCGTACCAATATCTGTGAGCATATCAATTTCTTCTACCCAAGCTGGATGTTGCCCCTTAAGAAAATCTAAGGCAAACGAGCCAACAATCGGCACATCGGCTCTGAAAAATGATGGCAAGCCAAGTGGCCATACAAGAACAACACGTTCTGGGTTTTCTGGGATGCAAACAGCCTCTGTTGCTAGCATTTCATGGTCAAACAAACGGAAACCATCTTCACACTCTGTGGGGTCTTGTGCGCTGAGTGGTACAACACTGACAAGCAAAAGTGTTAGCAACACTAAAATTGTAAATTTACGGAAATACATTATTATTCTCCGTTAGGATTGATTATTCGTTGGTTACTTAAATCTACAGCCCATCCTACACGGACGGACTGTAGATACATTGATATTTATTCAGATGTATCCATTTGAACAACTGCATCCAATATCGCTTCAAGCAGTAATTGTGCGGCTGCATAATTACCACCGTTGTAGACTGGTCCTGGCACGATTAGTACATTGCCTGCTTGTACGGCTGGTAGCAAATCCCATCCGACTAACCTTTCTAGTCCTGCTAAGTCTGGCTCTTCACTAAAACCAGCTTCACGCCAGTCAGGTGTGATAATGAGGTCAGCACCCTCTAAAATGTCTAGTCGTTCCTCACTAATACTGTCAACAAGTCCTGTAAATTGTGTGTCTCCTACACCGTCAGGCGCAGTGAGCAAGTTTAGACCTGCATCTTCCATCACTGAGCCAGGGAAAGAGCCAACAACATCCATGCGGAATGTGCCATTATTGGGGCGACGGACAAACGCGATTGTGAGATCAGTGAAGTCACTAAGATTTTCTAAAGCAGCCTCATAACGAGCGATGACTTCGGCAGCTTCGGCTTCTCGATTGAGTGCTGCTGCTTCGCGGTCAAATCGTTCACGCCAATCACCATTCGCTCCGCGCTCAATAAGTACTGTTGGAGCAACCGCAGATAGATCATCATATATTTCTTCTCCAGCATATGGATAAGTGAGAATCATATCTGGCTCAGTGAGCAACAAGGATTCGAGATTTGTGGTTTCAGTAACACCAATATCAGCAATAGCATTAATATCGACGTTTTCAGGTAGCAGAGAAACATAGGGTGCATTCCAGCCAGCTTGATCTTCAGGTCCAGCTACTGGTTGTATCCCTAAAAGTAAAAGAGCAGTCACAGCAGTTTCAACATTAGTTGCTACCCGTTCTGGCATTTCAGGCACACAGGTTGACCCCGCTGTATGCTCAACTAAGCGGAAGCTAGTCTCACACATATCTGTCGATGCTTCATCCATCTCATCTGTTGTGAATGGATTCGGTGACACTTCTGTTGGGTCAATGCCTGCAACATGTACAAACAAGTCATCTAGTACTTCGTGAGCGGCTGCAAAACCCCAACCAACCCATTGACCACCAACTTGGAAGGCTTGGTCATTCTGAATAGCTTCTAAGGTACTCCACAGCGGACTATCAGATAATTGTTGCCATGCGTCAGCATTATCGGCATCTAATTCTGCACTTGCGCCTTGCGCCCAAGCAAAGAGATATTGACCGTCAATGAGTGGTAGTTCTTCAATTGAAATGGAAGCTGCAACACCACTACCAAATTGTGCCTCAGCTTCCTCAGCACTTAACGCTTGTATTTCAGGACGTGCAAAACCGACATCAGCTAGAATATCTGTCGAGAAGGCATTAGCAAGCTGTATTTGTAAACCAACTTGTTCGTCACTATTGAAATAACGTACCACGGAAACCTCAATTTCTGATGGATCGCCTACAAGTTCTTGAAGCGTTTCCACACGCGCATCATATTCAGCCAACAAGGCATCTACTTCATCGGTTAGATTAAGGGCTTCACCCCAGAAGTTCATGCTAGTTTCCCACTGCACATTCGGTAGTGCTTCTGGAATAACAGTTGGCGCGATAGCACTCAATTGATCGTAATTTTCTAAGTCTGCGAATGCACTACCAACAATAAGGTCAGGTTCTAGTTCAAGGACTAATTCAATGTTAGTTGGGAAACCAACATAAGTAATTTCGGTGTCTTCGACCATATACGAGAAGTTACGAGCATAGATTGACTCAAGATATCCAACAGCACCTGTAGGTTCAACACCTGCGGCAGTCAGTAAATCGAAAGATTGTGGGTTGAGAGAGACAATTCGTTCTGGATTTTCTGGAATACAAAGTGGGTCATGTGCTAATAGTTCATTATCAAAAAAGCGGAAGCCATCTTCGCACTCAGTTTCTTGTGCGTTTAGTGGAACGATGCTCACCAACATCAATGCCAGTATGGCTAAAATTATAAACTTGCGAAAGTACATTGTGATTCTCCATTAGGTTTGATTAATTATTGATTAAATGACTATACAGCCCATCCAACTAGATGGACTATAGACAGATTGATGGTTATTCGCCTGATTCACCAGTAAAAACTAGATCAGCGTCAAGGTCTTCAATGGCTTCCAATTGCTCAAGAATAATCTCTGCCAGTGCAATGTAATTGGCATAGTGTGTACCTGCAATTGGTACGTCAAGTAGAATAGTTTGACCTGTTTGAACCGCTGGAAACTCTCGAATTAATGGGTCATTGGGAAGTTCAGGATCAAAAACTGTCTCAATCATCACAATATCACCACTGAACTCATCAAGAGCTTCAATGCTGATATCACCAAGATAGCCCCCATCTTCGCCAGCCTCCATTTGAATCGGAACCCAATTCACGCCTGCACGCGTCAGAATGTCTAGTGGAACAAGCGCACTAGGTCCCCACGCTTGGTAGAACCCCCCTGTCGGATTAAAAGAGATGTAACCAACTGTGAAATCCTCTCCACTATTATCCAACGCTGCTTCAATTTCTTCGAGTAACGCATCAAACTCTGCCTGCTGCTCCTCTAGCTGCACAGTCGCTGCATCCCCGAGTAGTTCTTGGTAATCTGCCATGACTTCTTCAATTGGGCGGAAGGTGTCGATAATGACGACTGGCGCGATAGCGTTCAGGGCTTCCAGCGTAGCTTCACCACCCTGATAAAACCACTGGTCGCCATTGAACCCCTCGTGAACGATCAGATCAGGTTCTAATTGTAGAATGGTTTCAATGTTCGGCTCATAATATTGACCGACGGTTTGAATGTCATTGAGGTCAAAGAATTGCGTGATGTCTGGTGCAAGCTCACCAAATCGGGAGGGTATGCCCACCAACGGTCCACCCAGCGACAAAACTTGTACACCCGCGTTAAAGTCGTGAGTAGCGACAATACGTTGTGCGACATTAGGCACACAGACTGCACCAATTGCGCTCTCAAAGGAACGAAAACCATCTTCACACAGGGTTGCTGATATTTCTTCTTCGGTGGCTTCCATTTCCATATCGTCCATGTCATCCATCACGGGTTCTGGAACGGCAATGTCAACAGTGGAGAGGTCTCCAGTGGTGTCAAGGTCTTCAAGTAGCTCTAACAGAATACCTATGACAGTTAAACGAACCGTGTAACCATAGCCAAATGTACTATCACTGTCGAGGTCAAAGGCTTGGTCTTTTTCTACGGCGTTCAGTAGTCCCCATAGCGGCGATCCTAATACTGCCTCGGTATTTGCCTGCTCTTCGTCAGGGTCTTCTTGAGCAAAGAAGACACGTATCAGCAAATCAGCATCATGCTCTTGTAATACCTCAACGCTATAAAAGGTGCGCTCTGTGACTTCAAGTTGTGGTGCAGGTCTTGCAAAACCAGCCGCTCGTAAAACGGTCTCAACACTGCTATTTGCAGCTCCACTGATATAAAATTGACCTGGTTCTGCCCCACCAGAGGGAGACGTTTCAATAATCGAAATGACAACTTCGCTTGGGTCATCAACTGCAGCTTGCAAGTCAGCAATGCCTTGCAAATATTCTGCTTCAAGTTGTTCAACTGCTTCTTCCATGCCAACAAGGTCGCCGAGTGTCACCATAACCTCTTCAAATCTGGGTTCACCGAAAATTTCGATTAACACAGTAGGAGCAATGGCGCTGAGTTGGTCATAGATCTCTTCATCAAACTCTGTACCAACAATCAAGTCTGGCTCAAGTCCTAAGATAGCCTCAAAATTTGGTTCCCCACCACCAACAAATTCCACACCTTCAGGGTCAAAGCCTTGTGTTTCCATACGGCGGAAAAATCCTTCGCCATTAGCATCAAATCTTCCAGTTGAACCCACAATGTTGCGGAAGCCAAGTTCCCATATAGGTAGTAACAAGTTCTGGTCTTGCAGGGTCACCACACGCTGTGGGTTTTCAGGAATGCAGGTCTCACCAGCAAAATGTTCAAACAAGCGGAAGCCATCTTCGCACTCAGTTTCTTGTGCGGTTAGAGGGGCAATACTCACGAGTAATGATGCTAAGATGATAAAAATTGCGAGCTTACGATATTTCATGTAATTCATCCTTTCAGGAATGATGATGAAACTAGGGTTCGATGTTTTTTAAAGGGCGGATTCCCGATGCTTTTGTAATAAATTGACTACGGGTGATGTTATATTTTGAGATATATCTTCTCCAAGAACATCGTGCTTAAAGTGTTTGAAGTATTCGAGATCGTCAATATCTGCCAAAGTATGGGGTACTTTTTGTCTGGATTTTGCCCAAGAAAGTGTTTGATGAAGAATGGACTTCAGGTGAAGCGTAAGATTATCGCGCATCCAACTAAGCAATGCTTTCTTATCGGGCAGTACAATAGCGTCTGGATGATCTGCACATGGGTCATCGGGTAAACATGAAAAACGACCACTCAGGAAGCGGACACTAATCTGTTCTGCAGTCTGTGAACAAAGATCATCATTTAGTTTAAGTGCCATGTTTTCAGCAGATAAATCAGGAATGCGATGTTCCAATAGGTACGTCCCAATTGCTACTGAAGAAACAATCCAGATGTAATCACTAACAAATAATGAGACAAGCTGAAAAGGCTCTGAAGTCGGTTGATTTGTAGCTTGAACTCTGAGCGTTTGATGAAGAAATGGTACAGCCTCAGCATTACTCAACTCTGAGACTTTAATAAACCCAATTGTTAGAGCACCAACATCTGCAAAGAGTGTTTGGTTTAATGCCGTCAGACGTATGAATGTTTCATTAATTGGTTTTCGTTTTTCTATCATCATACTTTCCAGTTGCAACTTTAATGCAAGAGTTTAGCTAGGTGACTAATCTCATAAGATGCTACATAAAATGAAACAGCGTTTCTACAAAAGCAGTTAATTGATGATTTTCAGTGGAGAATTTACAGGTACTCGGTGACGCATAAAAGGAATGCCACAGGCATCAAGACAGTTTTACCAAATAAACTAGACGTAAATTTAACCAAGTGCATTTTTGAATTTAAATGTAGTTATTACTCATGTACCCTTAATACGATATTTGGTCAGTAATGTGATGTGTAGATATTAAAAGTGTAGTTTGCTATTGTATGCCACGATGTAACATGACAACATAAACCAGTGACTCAATCACGACATTATATTGTCATAGAAAAATCAATTTTGTTTGGAAGTTACAGAATATCGACCAAAGAGAGTTGAGAATTTTACAAGATTAAAGGAGTTTACTTGATGTCCAAATTTCGTCTCTTTTCAGTAGCGATTGCCATTGTAGCAATCCTCTCAGTGGGTATCTTGCCAGCGATGTCACAAGATGACCCAGGTGTTGTGAATGTGTATTCATCACGCCATTATGGTGATTTAGAAGCACCATTCCTTGCTTTCACAGAAGCAACAGGCATTGAAGTCCGTGTATCCGCAGGGTCACCACGCGATTTGCTCAGTCGTTTACGTGCAGATATTGACCGTGGCGACCGTAGCGTTGCTGATGTTTTCTTGGCGATTGATGCAGGTGTACTTGACCTTGCTGCTGAAGAAGGTCTCCTACAACCAACCGAATCTGAGATGTTGATGAACAATGTTGATGAAAGTTTCCGTGACCCAGACAACAATTGGTTTGGTTTGAGCATTCGTACACGTACATTGGTCTACAATCCAGCAAATGTTACTGAAGATGAACTCGCAGGTGTGAATACATATAGTGATCTCGCTGCTGAAACATGGGCAGGTCGTTTGTGTATGCGTCCAGCAAGCCACATTTATACTGTTTCACTATTCAGTAGTTTAATTTTCCACCTTGGTGAAGAACAAGCTACCACTGTCACCGAAGGTATTGCTAATAATGTTACCCGCTATATCAACAGTGATACCAGCCAAATCCGTGCAGTTGCTGCTGGCGAATGTGATGTGGCTATTGTTAACCATTACTATATGGGTCGCCTTGCTAATGGTGATGAAGCAGACCAAGAAGTCTTCAACAGTGTTGGACTCAAATGGATGAACCAAGATACAACAGGGGTTTTCTTCAATGTTAACGGAGCAGGTGTTGTCCGTAATGCTGCTAATGCTGATAACGCAGTACGCTTCATCGAATACTTAGCAACGACAGAAAACCAATGTGGTAGCTTGACATGCTTCCCTGGTAGCAACTATGAATTCCCAACTAATCCAGAAGCTGAACCACAAGAAACCATTGCTGGCTTTGGTGAATTTATATATGACCTAACCTACCCATTATGGGAATATGGTCAAAATCAAGAGGCATCTGTCGGCATGTTAGAAACAGCAGGCTATGGCTTCGTTGAAAATTAAAGTATAGCTATTGTATCTTGTGCCTTGAGGTATATGGATACATATAGATAATAAGTTTAGTAGTGACTCACAATGAGTCACTACTTTTTCTATTGTAAGTTGTAAGCTTGAATTGTCTCAAAGTAGTTATCATGCAGTTAAACTCTCCAGCAAAACGTTCTCGACAAACAATGTGGTCAAAAGTCACTACATCAAATTGGATCACCTACGCCATCGCACTGATGCTAACGAGTGCTGTTTTGATTCCGATTGGTGTCTTATTAATTGATAGCCTCACACCTGATATTGCTTTATGGCAACGGCTTTGGAATACCATCCTCCCTGATGTTTTATGGAATACCGTGCGCTTGATGATTGGTGTAGGTCTAGGAACGTTCTTGATTGGCACATTTTTTGCATGGCTCATCAGCACCTATGAGTTCCCTGGTCGGCGATGGTTTGAGCAATTGCTCTTGTTGCCGATGGCTGTCCCTGGATTCATCATGGGCTTTGTGTACGTCACTATTTTTGAATTTGCAGGTCCTGTACAAACAGCATTGCGCGATTGGGTCGGTTGGTCGCGTGGTGAGTATTGGTTTCCTAACATTGCTTCACCGACAGGTCTCATCATTGTTTTGACTTTAGTTTTGTATCCCTATGTTTACATTCTGGCACGCGCAGCCTTCCGCGAACAAGCGAAAAGCACATTAGAAGCGGCTCAGGTGATGGGCTTAAGCACATGGCAGAGTTTTCTGCGTGTTGCTTTGCCGATGGCACGTCCACAGATTGCGGCAGGGGTGTTGCTCGTCATTATGGAGGCAATGACGGATTACGGCACGGTGAGTTATTTTAGCTATCCGACTTTGAGCGAACGGATTATTGTCCTGTGGAGTACCTCTTTTGATATTAGTGCCGCGATTCAGCTAGCGTCCTTGATGGTCGTCATTGCCCTGATTTTGTTGAGCATCGAACGACAAATGCGTGGTCAAGCACAGTATTATCAGCAAGGGGGCTATGGGCGCACCATCGCACGCAAACGATTGAGTGGGTCATCCGCATGGTTATCTTCTTTCGCTTGTTTGTCACTGCTGAGTGTTGCCTTTATTTTGCCTGTGGGTCAGCTTGTTGTTTGGACAATCAATGAATTAAACCAACCGACGGTTAATTTGTTAAGTGATTCTTTATTCGACTACACCCGTAATTCATTCATGTTAGCGTCTGTCTCTGCCATTCTCATCATGTTTTTGGCACTGATAACTGCTTATACGACACGCAATAAAAGTACAGAATCCAATCGTTTGCCACGTTCTCTAGCCCGTTTGACAACCATTGGCTATGCAATGCCTGGGGCGGTGATTGGTGCAGGGGTGCTGACAGTGATTAATCCGATTGATGGAGCGGTGACTGATTTTGCGACACAATATCTGGGTTGGACAAACCCAAGTTATCTACTAACGGGGACAATGATTGCTTTGACCTATGCGTATATTGTGCGCTTTATGAGCATTGGCTTTAACAGTGTGGATGCGAGTTTGGGCAAGATTAAGCCGAATATGGAAGGCGCAGCCCGAACAATGGGAACAGGTGGCTGGCAGATGCTCCAGAAAATCTATTTTCCACTGAGTCGGGTGGGGATCATCGCAGGGATGATTCTGGTATTTGTGGATATTATGAAAGAACTGCCGATGACACTGTTGTTGCGTCCCTTTGGTGTGGATACCTTGGCATTACGCACTTATTTCCTCAGCATAGAAGGCTGGCATGAATCGGCGGCAATCCCTGCCTTGATGATTGTGTTGGTGGGCTTGATTCCTGTCTTTATCTTGGTGCGCTTAGGGGGTCAGGAAAATAATGCCAGCTAAGACGGTCATTGAACTCAAGTCAATCACCAAACAATATGATGATATTGTGGCTGTGGATGATGTATCGATCAAAGTTGCGCAAGGTGACTTGATGGTTTTATTAGGGAGCAGTGGCTGTGGTAAAACGACCACATTGCGCTTGATCGCAGGCTTAGAACGTCCTGAACGCGGTAAGATAGTTATTGATAATGTGCTTGTCGCTAGTGACAATGTATGGGTCTCCCCTGAACATCGTCATATTGGGATGGTGTTTCAAGATTATGCGCTTTTTCCACACCTAAAATGCAAAGACAACATCAGTTTCGCCCTCACATCACAAAAATCGAAGCGCAATCGTGTGGATGAAATGCTTGAACTAGTTGGTATGGAAGGCTTGGGTGATCGCTATCCGCATCAACTGAGTGGTGGGCAACAACAACGCATTGCCTTGGCTAGAGCACTCGCACCTGAACCCTCTGTGGTCTTGCTAGATGAACCCTTCTCCAATTTAGATGCGGCGCGACGCAAACAAGTGCGCGAAGAAGTGCGCCAAATCCTCAAGAAAGCAGGGACAACGGGCATTTTAGTGACACACGACCAAGAAGAAGCGATGTCGATTGCGGATACAGTAGCTGTGATGCAAGGGGGACGTATTCTACAAGTGGGCAAGCCTCTCGATTTATATCGGTATCCGAAGCATGTTGACGTGGCTAATTTCTTAGGAGAAGCCAATCGTCTATCGGGGCAAGCTATGGGCGATACTGTTCAGACTATCTTGGGCGATTTACCACTAGCGCAGCCTACTAGAGGGCGTGTTGAGACGCTGATTCGACCAGAGGCGTTGCAATTAGACCGCAATGGTTCATCTAATGGGACTGTGCTTGGGGTGCGCTTTCATGGGCATTATCAAATGGTGCAACTTCAGCTAGATGATGCGACACAATTGGAAGCACGGGTTTGGGCGCAAGCCGACTTCACGGTGGATGATCGAGTCTCTATCCATGTTGATGGGGCTGTCGTGGCATTTGCTGTGGATTGATATTGAATCAGTTATCAGACACTTTCTCGTCATGGTCAGGTAACTCTGTTTCTATATTACGCACACGTTTCCATGTCAGTGCAAGCACGCCAACACCTGTCATTCCCAAGCCCAACAAGACAAATTGTACAGAAAAACCTGCACCATTCCCTGTACCAAAGATCCAACTGAGATAGGGTGTTAGCCATCCGCCTTCGGTCATTGCAGGTTCAAATACATAATCACCCAGCAATCCTGCTAAGATGCGCGTGGAGAGAGAAACCAAACCTACAATGATTGTGAAGGTGGCGAAGAAACGCCCTTGTGCTGAGGGTGCTACTTTCGACATCACAATCGCCTGCCTTGCACTTCCTAAAAAGGGAAAATTTGCTGAAGTGTATCCCTGAGCCAGCGACCATGACGCGACGTTTTGTCCTATGCCAACCAATGTTTTCCCAATGCCTGCACTGATCATCCCCCAAGCATAAGTCAGCATATGACGCTTAGGACCACCCCAAACGCTCACGAGCAAAGCAGCAATCACCCCTCCTACACCTGATGCCGCTGAAACGGCTGCTAGTGCGGCTTCATTGTTATTTGTTCGCGCTAGAATCATCGGCGCGTTCATAGCAGCGTCATGAAAAAGTGTCCATAGACAAGCAACAAATATGAAAGCTCGTAATGGCGGACGCTCCCAAATATAGCGGAAACCAAATTGTAATTGTTGCCAGAGTGTGAGATCATCTTGGGTCTCATCAGTACTTCTTTCAGGTTGTGGGATATGTGAGATGATGACCGTGATGATTGCAACCACAAAGGTCACAATATCAACCAACATGACGAAAACTAAGCCACCTAGAGCATAGAGGGTCGCAGCAAATACGGGACTGAGGATATTGCCACCATACCATGTGAGAGTCGTCATGCCACCGACACGTGCATACTGTTCTTTTGATACCATCAAAGCAACAGAAGATTGGTAGGCTAATCCCTGTAATGTGTCGAAGGGGGCATTGATGGCATAGGCAAGATACAAATGCCATATTTGTAATTGACCTGACACCACAAGTAGTAACAATACAATTGTTGAGCATCCTGCAACAGTGTCACCAACCATCATCAGGCGTTTACGATTGACACGATCCACAATAATACCTGAAAACAAAGTCAGAATTAGCGTCGGTATGGCAGCAAAAACACCTGTGAGGACTAAGGCAGTGGCTTGTCCAGTTTGTTCAAATATCCAGATGCCAATAGCAAAACCTGTCATCTTGCTACCAATAGATGAAATTGTTTGTCCAAACCAAATAGTCAGGAAATTCCGCATGAATGCCCCTTATGTCTCTTGCTCATATGATTGCCAAATATGTTGAATTTCTGCATTGGTTTTAAGTAAGTCGTCCAATTGCCCTTCAGCATTAACTCGACCATCTTTGAGCACAATGATGTGGTCAGCACGCTGTAAGATAGCACGACGATGAGAAATCACTAAACAGCTTGGTTGCCAATCATCGTTTTGCTGGAAAATGCGCGTCCATAATTTTTGTTCTGTAACAACATCTAATGCACTTGATAAATCATCAAAAATGAGTAGGTCAGGTTGGCGAATTAACATGCGGGTTGCGGATGCTCTCTGTAATTGCCCACCAGATAATCTTGTCCCTTTTGACCCAACAAGTGTATGTAAACCATCAGGCATCTCTTGTACATCTTGCTCGAATATAGCCATTTGAATTGCTGTTTCTAAGTCCCTTTCGTCTGCTTCTAAGCCCAATAGAATATTGTTGTACAAGGTATCACTAAATAAGGTCGGGATTTGTGGCGTGTAAGCACTGCGAGGTGGGACAAAAAATGTTGCAGGGTCATCAACTAATTTATCGTTCCATGTAATTGTCCCTCGGTGCATCGGGAGTAAACCTTGCAAAACACGCAAGAGTGTTGTTTTACCACTGCCGATACGTCCTACAATGACAACAACTTGTCCACGATGAACGGTTAGATTAATTCCTTCAATACCGTTATGTTGTTCATCATAATGATAGGTTAAATCTTGAATACGTAAGACACGCAACTGTTCTTCAGGCATTACTTTTGCTTGTTCAATAGATGGCAAGGGAACACGTTTCCAGAATAGCGTATTGAAGTACATTGGATGATGTTTGGTGATGGCACGGCCTGAACGATCTGGCAATAAAGTTCCTAATCGTTCAAAAGCAACATCTGTCTGGCGAGTGAAAGCAATGAAGACTCCAAAAATACCAAGGAATGACCCAATGTACCCTAAGAAGTAGACAAATAGTGCGAAATCGCCAACACTTAGGTTAATTTCACTTGACACAGCAAGTAGCAACAAAATAAGCCCAACACCAATAGTGACAATATTATTGAAGACACCGCCTAGTATCGCTGTGAATAACTCATCACGTATCATTGTTTTACGTCGCAAATCATTTGCTTGACGAAAATTACGCAAGACACTGGCGTTTGCACCTGCAATCTGTATTGCTTGTACTGCATCGAACATCTCACCAATTGCGCCCGTTACTTTCTCGGTTGCTTCACGCCCATCGCGCCTCAAACTTCGTACACGATTCCATGCCCACTGCGTGATACCGATAATAAGCAACAAAGGTATGAACACAAACAGGGTAACGCGCCAATTGACACTAAATAGTATAATGAACGAAATAAGCGCGAAGACTCCCTGAGCGGCTGTCTCAGGTATCCATTGCATTTGATCTTCAATTTGAGTTCCGTCATCGCGTAGATAACTGACAATCTCACCACCAGCAATGTCATTCCCTGCTTCTGTTTTAAATTGCGCTGCCCCAGGACGATCCATCAAGCCAACGAGAACATTACGTCGCACCAAAGCACTCATGGCAAACCGATGTTGCGTTTTTGTCAATCGTCCCATGAAAATCATAACAACATTGACGAGTGCTACCGCAAACCAGATTGCCAAAACAGCATAAGCATTTAAACTTAGGGTACTCTCTTCTGTTAGCACATCAAAAAATTCACTGACAATTAAACCAGGGACTGCTGGTAAACCTGCGATAAATAGCCAAAGAAAGGCATCGGTAAGGTACAGACGTAATCTATATTTAGCCAAGTCGCCAATCAGTTGCCAGCGTGAGGCTTGCTTTTGGGTCTTGTGTGATTGTGTCGTCATGATTGATCTTTCTCTCGCTAGAGCAACAGGTCTGATGAGGCAGTTTGTAACATCATCGAAAAATGTGAGTTAGGGTCTTGGGCGAGTGTGTCTCGTCGTCCAAATTCTACAATGCGACCATGATCGAGAATCATGATATTATCGACACGCTGGACTGTTGCGAGGCGATGCGCGATGATAATCCCTGTTCGTTGGTGCAAGAGGCGCGTCACTGCATCCTCAATGAATGATTCTGTCATCGGGTCAAGGTGTGATGAGGCTTCATCAAGAACAATCAGACTCGCATCTTTCAGGAATACACGCGCAAATGCTAATAGTTGTGCTTCTCCTGCGGATAAACTGGCTGAATTTGAACCAAGCCGTGTATCCAATCCCATTGGTAGATTTTGCAACCATGATTGTAGTCCCAGCAAATCAAAGGCTTCCAGCAAACGTGAATCTGAAATTGAATTATCGAAAAAAGTGAGATTATCACGAACTGTTGCTTGGAAAATTTGTACATCTTGTGTTACTAAACCGACTCGTTGACGCAAGTTTTCGAGTGATGCCTCACGAATCGGCATTTCATTGAAGCGTATTTCACCTTGCTGAATATCGTAAAGACGTAACAGTAAGCGTGCCATTGTTGATTTGCCACTGCCTGTGCGTCCTAACAAACCAAGTGTTTCGCCTGCTGGTAATCGGAAATCAATATCGTGCAATACCCATTCAGGTGTTCCAAATTCATTTTTGTCGTAATAGAAATTAACTTGCTCAAAATGTACTTCAACTGCGCCAGATGATAATAATTTATTACTAGACATATCAAGCTGACTTGTTGTATCAAACAACTCACGGATACGTAGAATACTGGCATCGGCAGCCTGGAGTAACTCAATTTGTTCACGAATCTGTGAAATTGGACGTGCCAACTGAGTAAAATAGTTGTATATCAAAAAAACAATACCAATTGTGATTGCTTCTTGGAAAAATAGAAACGCCCCAACACCGAGTGCAAGAATGCTTCCTACAGCAAAGGTTGCGTCTGTTGATGCCCACAATGTGGTAGAGGCGAGGCGAGCTTTGTGCCATGCCAGCATCCAATGCTGATTGATTTCGTACAAACGACGCATAAAGAAACCGCGTGCGCCATTGGCTTTAATATCCTCGCGCCCTGCTAATTGTTCATTGGCAAAACCATAAAATTCAGCAGATTGTTGGCGATACTCTTTGAAATAAGGGACGGCTAAATTACGAAGACCTAACATGACGGTGAGTGCTACTATGGCAAATAATAAACCACTCAAACCAGCAATGGGATGAGCAAAGAATAAGGCGATCACTACACCAATCAATAGTAGCCCATTGCCTAAGATGACGATGATGAACTGTGAGAAAAACCGTGATAGGGCATTTACATCACCGTCCACTCGTTCAATGAGTTCACCAGATGTCCGTGCTTTGTGGAACGCCATATCTAAGCCAAGACAATGCTCGGCTAAATCTGCTCGTAATTCGTTAGTTGCAGTCCAACCTACAAGTGAGGCTAAATAAACACTGACCACATTTAACACTTGACCTGCTATTGCAATGATGATGTATGCAACAGCGAACCTCAATAATAGTTCGCCTTCTGCTTGTGAGACTGTGGCATCAATGAAACGCGCCAGAATTTGTGGATTCAGCAATTGGAAGCCAATGCCAGAAAACAAGGTGACCATTAATAGGATTACACGAACACGTTGGGGCTTTAAGTAAGTAGCAAGGAGTTGCCAATACCGACGAATAGGAATTTTCATCAACTATTTTCCATCTATGATTACTATTGCAGGTTGCCTACTATACGTTATCCAAGATGAAAGAATATTTCTACACAGTCAATTAAAAATTGTATCACTCAAAAACAAACATACCATCTCTGTCAGATGAAAAATAATTTGTAGTATGTCAAACTAATGTGCATTTCTGAGGATAATAAAATAAACACACGTTAACTTTATTCATCTTTCCTAGCTTGGCAGCCCACTCATGTAGATATGGACTGCACCATAGTTTATGATTTTACTAAATCAAGAACACGATATTGTGGATACGGATAATCTTCGTCCGCGTCAGTAGAGCCAATGGTCGTGATGTGTTTATCAACAACAATACGCCCTTCATATGCGCCCGATACGCTATTATTCTGTGAATGATACTCAATACGCACATCTGCCCATTTAGGATTTTCCTCGTCACTATCTGTATCGAGGATGATCCCTTGCTTGAGATATGTTTGCCATTGCCAGCCTTCTTGCATCAGGATGTCACGCTCCATTGCTTGAGCAAAACCATAAGGCAAACCAGCCCAACCACGATATTTGTTATGGAGTGGTTCTAAATTGCCTGCACGTTCAACAATCAGACGTGCATCATCCTCATCAACGAAACCCCAGTAATCGCCTTTTGGCATATCCATCAGAGTAGGGGCAAAGACGTGTCCACCAAAATGATTGACACGCCATACACGTAATTTCTCATCAGCAAGGTTGTCACGCAGATAGCGATATAGTGGAAACCCAAATTTAGCACAGGCAACATCCACCGACCCATGTGTACAAACCATGATGTCGCGCACCTCATCATGCTCGACTTTGTACTGGTCAAATTGGGATACATCATCAGGGTTTTGGCTCAATGCCCAGATGAGTTTGCCAACATCGGCTTCTGGCATCAAGTATTCTGTTTGCTCAAATGTTGCAATAGCCCCTGATTGACGAGTATATGAAATGAATCGTCTATAACCTGCTACGGAATATTCATCATCAGGCGCAATGAATAGTGGGCGAAATGACGGGCGATCTTCAGGTGGAGTATCCAAGTAGATTTGAACAATCTGGGTTAGCTCTGCTGGCATTTTATCAGTATCAAGTAATAAAGCGCGTGACCATGGCAAGGGCATCTCTAATGCAAATGCTGTTTCAAAAACACCTGCGTAACCAGCCGCATCTAATCCTTTTTCCATTGCCAGTACGTTACAAAAGGCTTTGCTATTGCTTGTTTGTGTTGCTGTCATGGTGATTCCTCACTATTTTCGTTGTTTGACATATTGAAAGGATTGGGTGAAATAGCAATTACATCGCTATCAAGTACAAAAGTGAATAAATCATCAACGATAGCATGAGCAGCAATGTATCCTGATGAAAACCAATAATTACCAACAATATAAAGTTGCTCATCTTGTACAGCAGTCAATGCCTGCCATAATGGATTTGCACGTGTTTCTTCAAGATAAGCAAGACCATCGCCATCTGTTAGTCCATCCGTAGCAAAAACAAAGACATAATCAGCATCAACGAGTGGAATTTGCTCTGTAGAAATATTCGCAAGTCGTGCATCACCCAATCGGTCAATAGAGGATTGAATGATCTCAACTTGAGTTTCTGGTGATGTAAAACCAACACTTGACCAAATTATTCCAGCGGAAGAATCTTCAAAATAGAAACGTAATTGACCTGGGCGCACACGTAAAACTGAAATACTTGGTGCTTGTTCGCCGAAAGTTGCTTCAAGTTCCTCAGCAAGCATGGTCAGGCGAGCATCAAATGTGGCTTCTACGTCTACTAGAGTATCGTCTATGCCTAGCACTTCAGCATAAAAGCGAGATGACTCACGCCAATCAGATGCACTTTCATTATCAAACATCACTGTGGGTGCTACCTGCGCGAGTTGCTCGAAACTATCCTCACAGGCTGAACGACGGCATAAAATGATGTCAACATTGGCTGTGAGCAAAGATTCTAAATTGAGAGGGATACTTGTATCATTCACAGCATCAAACGCATCACTATAACTGGGAAAGTTTGTGGTGAATTGCTCAATATAAATTTGTGGTGTTGCGACTATTGGAACATCTAGTGCAACAGCAAATTCAAATGTGAAGGGATCAAGAACAGCAATGCGTTCGGCATTTTCAGGGATACAGAGTGATTCTGTCGCAAGGTGTTCGTGCTCAAACAAGTAAGAGTCTGTTTCACAATCTACTTCTTGCGCGGAGGTCAAAGTAAATATCCAGAGTACTGTAACCATTGATACAAGGTATTTCACAGTCTAACTCCTGAAAACGGATTGACTAAATTTTCTAGCCATAGATGGGCTGATTCAGCATAAGTAAAATGACGACATGGACAGCTATAGTGTCTGGATAAGGCTAAATTAACGGCTAATCGACGTTTACGAGGGAGTTTTACATTGCTCACAAATGCGATGCCCGCACAGGGAACAGACAGTTGATTAAGGATTTCATAGCAATCCACATCATCTAAGACTATTAACCCGATACATGTCGTCAGTGAAGTGAGTTTGTAATCTATATCACGCATTGCAGAATCTGCATAGATTTCAATGATGGGGTTATGATGTAGCTTCATTGGATGTTGCCTTAATCAAATTTTCCTCAGTTGCGATGCTTCCATTTTCAGTGGCTTTTTGTGCATCAAGTTTCTGACGTTCACGTCTACCAATCGGCACGCACATTGGTGTATCAGTAATGGGGTCAGTGATAACTTGTGATTGCAAGCCAAAAACTCGATGAATATTTTCAGGAGTCATAACTTCGTTGGGTGTCCCTTGCACAGCGATATTTCCATCACTCAGTGCAACGATTTGGTCTGCATAACGAGCAGCATGATTGAGGTCGTGCAAGACCATGATAATCGTACGCCCCTTATCGTTGAGGTCATCCAACAGATCCAAAACATCCATTTGATAGGCAAGGTCGAGATACGTTGTTGGTTCATCTAGCAAGAGGATGTCTGTTTGTTGTGCCAGTGCCATTGCAATCCACGCCCGTTGACGTTGCCCCCCACTTAGCGTATCAACTGGACGGTCAGCAAACATGCTTAGATTGGTAATTCTTAATGCGTCTTGTACGATGTCTTCGTCTTCTTTGCTCCATTGTTGAAACCAACTCTGGTGCGGATAACGTCCTTGTGCAACCAGTTCTCGGACTGTCAGACCTTCAGGAGCAGTAGGAGATTGAGGCAAGATACCCATTTGCTTTGCAAGTTCTTTAGCTTTCATCGAGTGAACAGATTGCCCATCGAGATGAACACTGCCTTTCATCGGTTTCAAAAGGCGCGAAATACCTCGTAAGAGTGTTGATTTGCCACAGCCATTAGACCCAACTAATGCTGTGACTGTGCCTTCTTTGATTGATAGATCAAGCTCAGTGATAATGATTGTTTTACCGTCGTAACTGAGTGAGAGTGTGTCAATGTTAATCATGCTAGCTTATCCTATGCAAACTAATGTTCAGAGAAGCCCATCGACATGATAGACTTCCCTGATTGCGATTATTATTCGGAGGTTTCAACCATAAATGGATTCGGTATTGTCGGTTCAGTTCCATTGACAATCGTGAATAGGTCATCAATGATGTCGTGCGCTGCCAAAACGCCGAACCCATGCCAGTGACCTGCTACGGCAAATACACGCTCATTCTGTACAGCACTTAGAGTATTCCAGATAGGGTCATCTGCTAAACTCTCGACAAGAGCCGTCGCTTCGGTTGTGCCTTCAGGCGTTGGTTGAACGCCATAAACGAATAGATAATCCCCATCAGCTTGTTGCCAGCTTTCTCGACCAATGTTGATTTGAATAAAACCAGTCGTTTCGTCATAAAATGCTTGTTGTGATTCAGGTTGTGCGATGCCTAAATCATTGAGCAAAATTCCGCTAAATGAACCAGCTAAACGTAAACCTAGTTGGTCAGGTGGGACAGCACGAACAACCGATATAGTTTGTCCGTCAAGACTATCCCCTAGAGCTTCATCTAAAGCTGTGATGCGTGCTTCGTAATCGGCAACAATTTGTTCAAATTCATTTTCCATGCCAAAGGCTCGTGCAACAAATTCATAGTTTGGTTGCCAATTTTGTCCAACTGTATCAACAGGGGCATTGAATACAATCATCGGCGCAATTTGTGCCATCTCATCATAAATATTGTCATCATAGTAACCAGCCGTTCCAATAATCAGATCAGGTGATACCGAGAGCGCAACTTCTGGATTCGCAGGAAAGCCAATATCAGGTAAACCTTCACTAAATTCTGTGAAGCGAGATACCCACTCAGGCTGTGTGGTTGCGAAGAATTGAAGCGCAAGCGCACCTGTTACTGCTGGTTGAATATCATTGATGAGCATGAACTCAAAAGAGATAATGTCCAACGGAACGACACTTTGAGGATTTTCAGGGATACAAACAGGGTCACCTTGAAGATATTCATGGTCGAATAGACGGAAGCCAACTTCGCAAGTATCGGCACTTACACTTTCAACAGGCTCACTACGGAAAGGATTAGGTGATACTTCTCTTGGGTCAACATCTGCTAAGTAAATGAACAAATCATCAATGACGGCGTGAGCAGCAGCAAAACCCCAACCAACCCAATAACCACCGACAGGATAAACTTGTTCATTCTGTACACCATCAAGTGTTTGCCAGAGAGGACTTTCTTGTAGAGCTTGCATATTGGCATCGGCGGTATAAGCACCAAGGAGTTCATCATCTTCAGTGTCTGTTGCCATCTGCCCCCAGATGAAGATATGTTCACCGTCTGCTAGTTGTAGGTCTTCAAAAGAGATGAAAACACCAATTTCTTCACTGTAAATGTCTAGTGCTTCTTCGACTATGTAGGCTTGTGATGCTGGGCGACTAAGACCTGCATCTTCAATAACAACACTTGGGAATGAGTTGACCAGATTGAGCATGATATTATCTTGCAGAATGCGGACGATAGATACTTCTACGTCAGATGGGTCGCCTAGTGCTTCTGCCAGTACATCAAGACGGGCATAGTAATTGGCAAATAATTGATCGACTTCTTCCGTTAGATTCAACAAATCACCAAGGAAGACTATACTTTCTTGCCATTCACCACTTGCATCATATTCGTACATAGCTGTTGGTGCTATCGCACTCAATTCATCATAGATTTCAACATCAAGGGTTGTAATGATAATCAGGTCGGGTTCTGCTTCCAGTACACTTTCCACATTAGGAGGAAAGCCCATATTAGCAATCCCATCAATTTGGTCAGCTAAATAGGGGAAGTTTGAGCGAACAACAATATCGAGATAGCCAACAGCACCCACAGGTTGTTGACCAGATGCTAACATCAAATCAAATGAGAGAGCGTCTAGTGATATTACCCGCTCAGGGTTTTCTGGTACGCAGATAGGGTCAGTTGCGAGTAGGTCTTGGTCGAATAGGCGAAACCCATCTTCGCATTCTGGTTCATCTTGCGCCAATACAGTGAATGGCATCAAGAGCATGAGTAAGATTAAAAGTAATACAAATCGTTTCATTATATTTTAGTCTCCAGATTCGTTAATTTCTGTACTTGTATCTAAAAAGGGATTTGTTGATACATCTTGTGGATCAACCCCTGCGACATGAACGAATAAATCATCAAGCATGTAGTGGGCGGCTATGAAACTTGACCCAATCCAATAACCACCGACTTCTATCAGGTTTCCATTTTGGACAGCTTCTAATGCCCCCCATAAAGGGTCTGTTTGTAACGTTTCTAAGCGGTCTATTGCTTGGGCTGCAATTTCTGGTGTGTACCCTGTTATCCAGACAAAGATGATGTCACCATCTGCCATTGGGATATTTTCACGCGAGACAGGATAAAATGTTTGCTGACCAAACTCAGCTTGCATTTCATCACTCGTATAGTCTTGTGATGTTGGACGAGGTAAATTAGCACTATTGATAACTTGTCCTGAAAATGAATCCGTTACATAGAGGCGAACATCAGATGGTCTGATGCGAACAACTGAAATAATGGGTGAGTTCCCACCAAGTTCATCGCGCAAAGCATCTAAACGTGCTTCATAATCAGCAAGTAATCGTTGATAAGCATCTTCTGCCCCGATAGCATCGGCAACAAACGCTGCAATATCAAGCCATTGCCCACTATGGTCAAACTCAAATAATAATGTGGGTGCGATGCTCGATAGCTCATCATATAGTTCGAGTGTACGTGGTCCTGAGCCAAAGATGAGGTCTGGTTGAGCATCTAGCAAAGACTCTGCATTCGGATTAACGGTTGTACCAATATCTTCGATGCTTTCGATACGATCTGAGATAGTGGGAAAATCAATGACAAAATTTTCCAAATAACCTGATGCTGTTGCAACTGGTAAGTAATTAATGCTCATGAGTGTTTCAAAGCTGAGACGTTCCAGCGAAATAATCCGCTGAGGAGTCTCAGGAATGCACACAGGATCTGTTGCCAATAACTCATGGTCGAATAGACGAAAACCGTCTTCGCATTCTGTATTATCCTGTGCTGTAATTAGAAGAGTAGGTAGCAATAATACTATCATCGAGACTAGTACTATCAATTTACTATATGT
>JBCCSC010000070.1:0-27425 GCA_039200705.1 Chloroflexota bacterium | reverse complement strand
ATATTGAACTGGTCATGCCTGGGGGGATTCTCCGAAATTTAACAAAATCCTTGATAGGTGCTCAAACATTACGGTCGTTAGAGGGGTTTAATGCTGATATTTTGTTTCTCGCATCAGGTGGATTCAGCCTCGAACATGGTGTGACGACTGGAAATTTGCTAGAAGTCGAAGTGAAGCGAACGATGGTTGCACATGCCAAAAAAGTCATTTTGACTGCCGATGGCAGTAAATTTGGGCGGACACTTTCTTTGAAAGTCGCACCAATTCGTGCTATTGACACTATCATAACAGATTACCAACTACGTGATACAGACGTGCAAGCACTACAAGATGCAGAAGTAGATGTTTTGCGCGTTTGATAGTTTTCTCAAAAAGGCATTTAAAAAGGAGGATTAGAGAGATACAAATAAATTTTAGTAACAAATAATTATTCTGTACTATGATTTACTAAGGAGAATTCTACCGTGAAAAAGTTTTTTATAGTTGCAACATTGTTACTTTTTGTGATGGCATTAGTGCCCAGTGCTATTGCTCAAGATGATGATGGTTATACCATCGCTTTCGTGCCAGGTGTTAATCCTGATCCGTTCTATGTCACAATGAGTACAGGTGTTAACCAAGCTGCAACAGATATGGGTGTTAACATCATCCAGCAAGACCCAGAACGCTTTGATGTGACCGTTTCTGTCCCAATTATTGAAGCCTTAATTGCTCGTGGCGATATTGATGCCCTTGTCACCGCACCCAATGACCGTGAACAATCTATTCCTGTGCTTCAAGAAGCTCATGATGCTGGTATTCCTGTAATCACAGTCGATACCTTCATCGGTGACGGCAACTATGCTGATGGTGAAGTCACTTTCCCTGTTTCATACATTGGTTCAGATAACGTTCAAGGTGGTTTCATCGCGTGTTCTGCATTGGCTGACCAACTCGGCGAAGGCGCACAAATCTACATCCAAAATGTACGCCCAGGTATTAGCACAACTGACCAACGTGAAGAAGGTTGTATCATGGCAGCCGAAGAACGGGGTTTAGAAGTGGTTCGTGTTGATTACAACGAAAATAGTGCGGATACTGCACAACAACAAACTGCGGCTGTTTTGCAAGCGAACCCAGAAATCGCAGGGATGTTTGCAACCAATACCTTTGGCGCACTTGGTGCAGGTACAGCTATTCAAAATGCTGGTCTACAAGGTGCAATTGAAGTGGCATTATTCGATGCTAGCGAAGAAAATATCGGCTTCTTGAATGACGGTATCGTTTCATTGGTTATCGCTCAAAAACCTGCTGACATGGGGTATCTCGGTGTTGCTTTAGCAACTGCATATCTTGACGGCGTTGGCAGTATTCCTACTCGTATCGGCACTGGCTATGCGGTTATCACAGCCGATAATGTTGCTGACCCTGAAGTTGCACGCTTTATCTACACCAGTAATACGAGCGATCCAGCACCAGCACTCGACGATAGTTATAACCTAGCATTTGTTCCTGGTGTTAATCCTGATCCGTTCTATATCACAATGTCTCGTGGGGTTAACGCAGCAGCAGCACGCTTTAGTATCAATGTTATCCAACAAGACCCAGAACGCTTTGATGTAACAGTCTCTGCTCCAATTATCGAAGCATTGATTGCTCGTGGTGATATTAATTCCCTCGTCACTGCACCAAATGACCGTGAACAATCTATCCCTGTACTCCAAGAAGCTAATGATGCTGGTATCCCAGTTTTGACTGTTGATACTTTCATAGGCGATGGTAACTATGCTGATGGTGAAGTCACCTTCCCATTGACTTACATTGGTTCAGATAACGTTCAGGGTGGTTTCATCGCGTGTTCTGCATTGGCTGACCAACTCGGCGAAGGCGCACAAATCTACATTCAAAATGTACGTCCAGGTATTAGCACAACTGACCAACGTGAAGAAGGTTGTATCATGGCAGCCGAAGAACGGGGTTTAGAAGTGGTTCGTGTTGATTACAACGAAAATAGTGCGGATACTGCACAACAACAAACTGCGGCTGTTTTACAAGCGAACCCAGAAATCGCAGGGATGTTTGCAACCAATACCTTTGGCGCACTTGGCGCAGGAACAGCAATCCAGAATGCAGGTCTAGAAGGCGCGATTGAAGTTGCTTTGTTCGATGCTAGCGAAGAAAATATCGGCTTCTTGAATGACGGTATCGTTTCATTAGTTATCGCTCAAAAACCTGCTGACATGGGATACCTCGGTGTTGTTGCACAAATTGCTAATTTGCGTGGTGTAACATCGATGCCTGCTCGTGTTCCAACAGGATATGCTGTTATCAACATAGATAACGTCAATGACCCTGATGTAGCACGCTTTATCTACACAGGTAACTAAATATCTTCCAATGGAGGGTAGGCAACCTTGCTCACCCTCCATTTTATTTACGATGAAGTTGTTGGACAAAACGCATGACAACTAAAGAAAAAAATGTTACTACCAATCGCAACATGGTAATTAATACTCGCTTGATAGAATTTTTGACTCGCAGTTGGTCTTATTTATTTTTGCTCGCGATTGTAATCTATTTCTCTGTTACAGGAACGGGCTTTTTTACGATTCGCAATTTCTCTAACATATTGACGACAAGCACCCTCATTATGTTGATGGCGGTTGGTCAAACTTATGTGGTTATCACAGCAGGCATTGATTTATCTATTGGATGGACTGTCGGACTGTCATCGGTTACCACAGCTAGAGTCATGCGAGATTTAGTCGAGAGTGGTAACGATGTCGCTTACGCGATGATTATTGGCATCTTGGCAGGTTTGTTGGTTGCGCTTATACCAGGCATTATCAATGGGATATTAGTAGCGAAGATAAAAGTCCCTCCATTCATTGCCACACTCGGTATGTTTGGCATCATCAGAGGGGCGGCGTTTTTGCTCACAGATGGGCAACAAGTTGTGGGTGGCTTATCGCCAGAATTACGTGAGGCTTTACGCTCAATCGGAAACGGTAGTTTGCTCTACTACATCCCTGACTTGGGATTTACATGGTTTGCCCTACCCGAAGGTCTGGAACCAATTCAACTACGGACAGCGTCTCAACTTTTGCCATATCCTGTTCTCATTACTGCGCTTGTTGTCGCTATCTTTGCCTTCGTGTTAGCAAAAACAAAATTTGGACGACACACTTACGTTATCGGCGGTAGCGAAGAAGCAGCACGTCGCTCTGGTATTAGCGTTGATCGTCACTTAATTATCATTTATGTCATTTGTGCCTTTACATCGGGCATTGCAGGTGTGTTGCATCTTTTCCGTTTTACGGCAGGCGCACCACAAGCAGGTGAAGCGGCTCTCTTATCATCCGTCGCTGCAGTTGTAATTGGCGGTACCGATTTATTCGGTGGTGAAGGTGATATTATGGGGGCTGTAGTTGGTGCATTGATTATTGCAGTGCTACAAACAGGTCTCGTCATTTTAAATATCGACCCAATCTGGCAATTTATTGTCGTGGGTGTGGTGATTATTATTGCTGTTCTCGTCAATCAAGCACAAGAAGCACTAGAAAGGTTGCAAGCCAATGCCTGAACCTATTCTGACTGCTCAAGGGGTTAGTAAATTCTTCGGCGGTTTGACTGCTGTCAATCAAGTGAATTTTGAAGTCTATCCTGGTGAAGTCGTTGCCCTTCTTGGTGATAATGGGGCTGGAAAATCCACTCTGATTAAGTGCATCTCTGGTGTTTATCGCCCCGAACAAGGTAGAGTAATGTTTGATGGACATGACATTACTGCCAATGCACCTGCTGATATTCGGAATCGTGGCATCGAGACAATTTATCAAGATTTAGCACTGGCTGAAAATCTGGATGTGGGTGCGAATGTCTTTTTGGGTAAGGAAAAGACTAAGCGACTATTTGGATTTATCCCTGTAACTGACGACAGCTATATGAGAGAAGAAGCTGAAAAAGTGCTAGATGAACTCGATATACATATTCCATCACTAAAGCAAAAATTAGTGAATCTCTCTGGTGGGCAACGTCAGGCAGTGGCTATTGCACGAGCAATGTACTGGAATGCTAAGTTGGTCATTATGGACGAACCAACTGCCGCGCTCGCTGTTCCTGAACAACGGAAAGTTTTGGAACTCATCAGGTCATTACGTGACCAGAATATTCCTGTCATACTCATTAGCCATACCATGCACGATGTTATGGCAGTTGCAGATCGTATTGTGGTTATGAGACGTGGCAATGTTGCAGCAAATATGCCCCGTGAAGAAGCGACGGAAGAACTCATTATCAAACATATTATCGGCGCATCGGAAAATGGTGATGCCGATTGATTTATTGACTATCGGGGAAGTATTGGTCGAAGTCATGCGTACTGACATTGACCAACCATTGAATCGACAAGGACCTTTTATTGGTCCTTATCCGAGTGGTGCGCCATTTATCTTTGCTGTACAGGCTGCTCGTTTGAACATGAATTGTGTGGCACTTGGATCTGTTGGCGATGATGCTTTTGGTGAATGCCTACATAATCAGCTTGAAGAAGATGGCATCAATGCTGACTATATTCAAATAATGTCTGATCAGACCACAGGTGTTGCATTTGTCGCATACAATGCGGACGGCTCACGGAACTTTGTTTTTAGCCTTGGCGCAGGGCAATATCTTCCTGAAACCTTACTTGAACCAAGTTTATTCAAAGATTTGCGTTGTCTACACTTAATGGGATCAACCTTAGCACTCAGTGAACAAGCATTAGCCACAGGCAAAAAAGCATTACAACTTGCTAAATCCAATGGAGCAAAATTTAGTTTTGACCCAAACTTACGTCCCGAACTGATGCCTATCGAAAAAGCCAAGGTTGTTTTTGCACCATTCATTGAAGCGGCTGATGTATTAATCCCTACTGAAGATGAATTATTATCGTTAACAGATAGTAAAACTGTTGATAATGCAATTATGTTACTCATGGAAGCGAATCCTGCGCGGATTATTGTTATCACGCAGGGCAAAGCAGGTTGCACTATCTATCATAAGGATAAAATAGAGCAAGTAACTGGTTTTTCTGTCAAGGAAGTTGATCCAACAGGCGCGGGTGATTGCTTTGATGCAGGTTTTTTGAGTGGTTGGTTGAGTGGTAAAAGTTTGTACGATTCTGCCTACCTAGCAAATGCTTGTGGTGCGTTAGCTGTAACAAAACAAGGACCTATGGCAGGTGCAGCGAAACTAGCACATGTTCAGGCATTCATGGATGGCTATGATGGATAAGTCATGGTTAAATCTTGAGCAGATTAAACAACATAGCCTTGATATGCGTCAGTTCATAGATTTTCGTGAGTCACGCTTGCCAAATGGAATGCGTATCATTGACGCATATAATAGCAGTGGTCTCACATTTACACTCTTGCCAGATAGAGGCATGGATATTTGGACTGCAGACTATAATGGAATGCCTCTGACATGGATTGCACCTGCATCACCTCATCCGCCTGATTATGGACAAAGTTGGTTGAGCCTGTTCAATGGTGGTTTACTTACAACCTGTGGTTTAACTCATGTAGGACCTCCAGAAGATGGGCGCGATATTCATGGGAATTACACCCGCTTGCGTGCCACTATCAAAGGAATAAGAGAATTTAGTGATATTGATGAGGATAATAACTATCATCTACAACTTGAAAGCGAGATTAACCAATCTACTCTCTTTGGTGAACAATTACGCCTGCAACGCGAATTTAGCATCAGCCTTGGCGATCCCAAAATTCAGATTGTCGATCGTGTGACAAATATGGGAGATGAACCAGTTCCATTTATGTTGCTTTATCACTGTAATATTGGCTATCCAATGATACGCGAAGGTACTGAATTCTTAGTTGCTAGTGATGTTTATCCGCGTGACGCAGATGCCAGAGCAGGACTCAAAACATGGAATCATTACGATTCAGCTTCAGTTGCTTACCGAGAGCAAGTCTTTTTTCATCATGTCAAGAAGAAGCATCCAGAAAGTATCTTTGCAGAAGTTGCATTACTAAATCAAGAGCAGGGTCTTAAATTCAAATGGTCCACCCAAAATATGCCCTACCACACACAATGGAAGAATACACGAAAAGGTATCTATGTCTGTGGTGTCGAACCTGGCAATTGTATTCCTGAAGGTCAAAATGCTGCCAAAAAATCAGGGCGCCTCGTGATGTTGCAAGCAGGAGAAAGCAAAGACTTCGTCCTATCTATTGAAATCATTAATGGGATAGAACACATACAGCAATGCCGAGAAAATATTCAAGCTCTAATGAAAGAGGGAGCAGCCGTTAGAGGCTGTAATTTATCAGCTTATCAACAATATCAAGCGAAATAAGGTGTCGTATGACAAAGCAAATCAGCCCAGGACGTTATCGCGGTTTAAAGACTACGAGTCTAGCAACACAAAATATATTTGGTATCGTCGCTTTCGACCAACGTGGTAGTTACCGTCGTATGATGCCAGACGGCTCAAGCTATGAGCATCTTGTGCAAGTTAAAAATGAAATTATTGGCGCACTTGCACTCAACGCAACCGCCATCTTGACTGACCCAACTTATGGTTTATACGCAACTATGCAAATGTCAGGTAAATCAGGTTTATTGATGTCGCTCGAAAAAAGTGGTTATAGTGGCGATTCCAGCTATCGCACAACCGAGTTACAAGAGGGTTGGACACCCAAAAAAATCCGTAAGATGGGGGCAAGTGCTGTGAAATTCATGGTCTACTACAATCCTCAAAATGAAGAACTTGCTGACGAACTGGATCAACTAGTTATAGATGTTGTGCATGATTGTCATCAATGGGATTTACCTGTTTTCTTAGAACCGATGTCATATAGTGCGAATCCTGAGATTAGCAAAGATAGTGCGGACTATGCAGCAGAACGTTCCGAAATTGTTATCGAGACCGCTCGTCGGTTATCCAAAACAGGTGCGGATGTCCTCAAAATGGAGTTTCCTGTTGATATAAAATATAACCAAAATCAAGCTGAATGGCGCAAATACTGTGAACAACTCAGTGAAGCATCGGCTGTACCTTGGGTCTTACTGAGCGCAGGGGTTGATTTCGAGCAGTTTGTTCCTCAAGTCATAGTCGCCTGTGAAAGTGGTGCAAGTGGTTTCCTCGCTGGACGTGCTATCTGGAAAGAAGCCGCGACGATGTCAACTGAAGACCGTACAGAATTCTTATCGACAACAGCAACCGATCGCCTCAAGAAACTGCTGGATATCGCTGGCGAGAAATCACGCCCATGGTCTGAATTTTATTCTGCAATGAACTCATCATCTGATTGGTTCAAAACATATTCTGAGGGATAATTATGAGCATTGAATATCGTATAAATCGACTATTTGCACCTGATGGTAAGTGCTTTGATGTGGCAGTTGACCATGGTTTTTTTGGGGAGACGCGCTTCCTGACGGGCATTGAAGACATGCACCATGTCGTACAAACCTTAATTGACGCGAATCCTGATGCGATTCAATTGAGCATTGGTCAAGCACCTTTGTTGCAGTCGTTTAAAGGTAAACACAAGCCTGCACTGGTTCTGCGTACTGATATTGCTAATCTGTACGGGAGCGATTTACCAAGGAAGTTATTCAGTCGCATTATTCACGAGCCATTAGAACAGGCGATACGGCTTGATGCAGCCTGTGTAGTAGCTAATTTATTTATGTTACCTAACGAGCCTGATGTTTGGGAGCAATGTGTACAGAATATCATGGCACTCAAGCCACTTTGCGAGCGTTATGGCATGCCATTAATGGTTGAGCCACTTGTCATGCGTGCGAATGATGTGAGAGGTGGTTATATGGTTGACGGTGATATTGACAAAATTATGCCACTCGTCCGTCAAGCTGTTGAACTCGGTGCAGATATTATCAAGGCAGACCCCTGTGATGATGTTAGCGAATACCATCGCGTTATCGAAGTTGCTGCTGGCAAACCTGTTTTAGTTAGAGGCGGTGGCAAAGTCTCTGATGAGGAAATCCTCCAACGTACTTACGACCTTATGCAGCAAGGGGCAAAAGGTATTGTGTACGGACGTAATGTCATTCACCATGATAATCCATCAGCGATGACAAAAGCTCTCATGGCAGTTGTTCATGATGATGCCACACCTAAAACTGCATTAGCAATCATAGAGGATGCAAACAATGGCTAAACGTAAAATCCGTTTTGGCATCATTGGCTTAGGCTTGATGGGGCGCGAATTTGGAAGTGCTGTTGCACGTTGGATGCACCTCCTAGATTTAGACTTTACTCCCGTTATAGTGGGAATTTGTGATACAAATGAGCAACTCTTCGACTGGTTTACGGATAATTTTGATACGATTACAGTTAAATCGACCAACTATCATGATTTGCTCAGCAATGACGACATTGATGCAATCTATTGTGCTGTACCGCATAATCTTCATCAACAGTTCTACATTGACATTATGCAAGCAGGTAAACACCTACTCGGCGAAAAACCGTTCGGCATTGACCAACAGGCAAACACAGCCATTATGCAAGCGATTGAAGCACATCCTGATGTGCTGGTTCGCTGTTCATCAGAGTTTCCATTCTATCCTGCGGCACAGCGTGTGATTAACACGATTCGTGATAATCCATTTGGCAAAATAATTGATGTAGAAGCTGGATTTTTACACAGTAGTGACATTAATCCTGATAAGCCCATCAATTGGAAGCGCATGATTGCCATTAACGGGGAATATGGCTGTATGGGTGATCTTGGCTTGCATGTTTTGCATATCCCATTACGGTTCGGATGGATGCCTAAAAATGTGAGGGCATTGCTCACGAATATCATGACTGAGCGTTATGATAAGTCAGGCAATAAAGTCCCTTGTGAAACATGGGATAATGCGACGCTGGCTTGTGAAGTTGAGCATGAAGATTGTGGCAACTTCCCGATGACGCTAAAAACATATCGCATTGCACCTGGTGAAACCAATACATGGTATATCAAAATTTTAGGGACAGAATTCAGTCTGCACTATTCAACGCGCTACCCAAAATCACTCTATACGATGGCGTATCAAGCAGGGGCAAATCAAGTCTGGAGTGAGGAGAGCCTCGGATATAGTAGTGCCTATGCTACGATTTCTGGTGGCATTTTCGAGTTTGGATTACCTGATAGCATCTTGCAAATGTGGGCAGCGTTCTGTGATGAGTTAGTTCATGGTCGTGATGGTATGCAACAAGATTTTCATTGTGCAACCCCTGAAGAAACTGCTCAACATCATCAAGTTTTGACTTCAGCATTACAATCACAAAAAGAACAAGCAGTTATCATGCTATAGTTGAAAACTAATGATTAATTCTATAGTATTTATAAGGGATTTTTATGGCACTCACACAAGAAGAACATCAAAAGTGGCAAAAAGTTGCTAAAGACTATTTGGACAAAGCAGGTATTGTGCTGACACCACAAGAACAAGAGCAGATCGAAATCGCTGACCTCGGCTTGGGCGAATTCCTAGAAACAGGGTTAGCTCTAGTGACATATTACAATGATGAAAAATACTGTGCAAAAGAACTAATTTTATTACCCCAACAAACCTGTCCTCAGCATAAACATCCACCAATTCCCGAAATGAACTATATCGGCAAACAAGAGACATTTCGCTGTCGTTGGGGAGAAGTTTATTTATACGTTGAAGGTGACCCTGTAGACAATCCAAAAGCAACTCCCCCAGAAAGTCGAAAAGAGACTTATACAGTTTGGCACGAGATTATTCTGAAACCTGGCGAACAATATACAATCCCACCGCAAACTTGGCATTGGTTTCAAGGTGGTCCTGATGGCGCAGTTGTCAGCGAGTTCAGCACACGCAGCGTCGATGAAGCAGATTTATTCACTGATGCGGATATAAAAAGAATGCCTGAAATCTTAGACGATGCAGGTGCATAAATGCCTTACGATATTGTAGTTAGCGGACATTTATGTGCTGACCTGTTGCCCGAAACCTCTAATCTAGCGTTATCTGCATTATCCTCTCCTGGAAAACTGTTTGAGGTAGATGCCCTTGAAATCGCAACAGGAGGTTCGGTTTCAAATACAGGTCTGGCACTTCATAAGCTGGGAATCAAGGTCGGCATGATGACAACAGTTGGTGATGACCTTTTGGGACGTGTTATCATTGCTAAACTTAAAGACCGTGACCCAACTCTCGGTGATATGATTGCTATTCGCGAGGACGAAGCTAGTTCTTACTCTATTATTCTTTCACCGCAGAATACAGACCGTATTATTTTGCATTGTACGGGCAACAATCAGCATTTTGGTAAATCAGATATAGATTTTGATGTGGTTAAACAAGCCAAGATATTCCATTTAGGTTATCCGCCTTTATTACCACAATTATATGCTGATGGTGGGCAAGAGATGATGGAAATTTATCAACAAATATATGACTACGGTGTTTTAACCTCTTTAGATATGGCACATCCTGACCCAAATGGCTCTAGCGGAAAGGTTAACTGGAAACAGGTACTTGAAGAGACTTTGCCCTATGTTGATATATTTTTGCCGAGTATCGAAGAAATAGTATTTATGTTTCGACAATCAGATTATGATAATTGGAACGGCAATATCGTGCAGAATGTGAGTCAAAACTATCTTCGTCATTTGGCAGATGAATTGCTCTCGATGGGGTCAATTATTGTTGGCTTTAAGCTGGGCGAACTCGGTTTTTACCTAAGAACTTCGGACAATAATCAAAAATTGATACGTTTAAAGAATATTGGGCAATCAATAGATAGTTGGCACAATTTAGATTTATGGCATCCAGCTTATGATGTGGATGTCGTTGGGACAACTGGTGCAGGTGATTCTGCTTACGGTGGATTTCTTGCTGCACTACTCAATGGTTTAGATGCCCATGAAGCACTGGACGTTACATGTGCAGTAGGTGCCTGTAATGTAGAAGCACACGATGCCATTAGTGGCGTTCTGGATTGGGATGCTACTCTGGAACGGGTCAGAGCCAATTGGCGCATTTCAACTCTACAACTAGAGTGAGTTCGTGGTAACAGAGAATCGTATTTAGCTATATTACCCGAATCTCGGATAAGTTCATTGTATAATAAGAACTTGATATTCATTTGGATCAAGTGTCACAGTGGGCTTGTTATCTTGTTTACAGTGTGAGATTAAACCAGCAAATAAATATTCGCTGTAGCTATTGAACAAGATATATATGCCAAATTCCTCTTATTTAAATCTATTTTGTATACACAAAATATTGTCTGTAGTGCGAGAATTATACTACACATGACAAACGTCATGATCGAACCATGACATTCATCATCATGCGTTTTTATGTTTGCAGTTATAACTATATGTAATTGAATATATTTGTCAGAAAACTTCTCTTAAAGAGAGAAAGTTACTCTGTCTTGTTATGGCTATTCGGGAACAAAATCTTACTACTTTGTCTAACAAGTTATTGCATGGAGCGACCTGTGTGTCATTCTTAATGAGTGCAGATATAGCCATCCCTCCACATCAAAATATTTATAAGATGAAGAACTTGCTATATGTGAAATCATCATAGTGATAATTCTACGATAAAGTGGTCTTTACATACCCATGTAGTACCAAATACGAACTACTGATTATAAGGACTTTTATGACTAATATTATCCGAGAAGATGGCGCATACCATAGCTTTTGTGGCTTAACATGTGTCGGGTGGCTCTATCAAAAAATTCAAGATAGCTTCTTCCTAATTTTAGGTACACATACTTGTGCTCATCTATTACAAAACACGCTTGGGGTGATGATTTTTGCAAAACCGCGCTTTGCTGTTGCATTGATAGAAGAAGAAGATCTTAGTAAGCAAGCTCCAGAACTCGAATCTTTGATTGATGAGATCCTAAATGACCACAAACCATCTGTCATTTTTCTACTGTCCTCTTGTACACCAGAGGTAATGAAAGTTGAATTCCAAGGATTAGCTGATTCGCTGACTCGTCCTGAATTGCCTGTATTATTTGTACCTGCCAGTGGACTTGATTATACGTTTAGTCAAGCAGAAGATAGTGTACTGCAAGCTCTTATCCCTTTCTGTCCAGAAGCAACAGAAGACGACCCTCAAGAAGTAGTGTTTCTTGGCAGTGTCAACGATGTAATTGCGGGCGATTTCCAATTAGAAGCAGAAAAACTTGGCATTCCTATCGCTGGATTTTTACCTGCAAATCGTTTTGACCAATTACCCCGAATCGGTCCCAATACAGTAATCGCACCTCTACAGCCTTATCTGGCAAAAGTAGCCAAACGGCTAAAGCGTCAACGAGGAGCAACAGTCTTATCATCCCTGTTTCCATTCGGACCAGATGGCACACGTCGTTTTTGGGAAGACCTCGCATATGAATTTGGTATGCAAATTGACCTCAGTGAACGCGAAGCACGTGCATGGCACAATATCAGTGAACACGTCGATTTATTACGTGATAAGAAAGCTTTCTTTACAGCAGATAACCTAATGGAATTGCCTTTAGCTCGATTCTTACAGTCAGCAGGTACAGAAATAATTGAATGTAGCAGTACCTATATCAATAAACGTTTTCACAAAGCTGAACTGGAAGCACTTGAAGGAGTACACATCGTTGAGCAACCGAACTTTGACCGTCAATTACAAGATATTGCTAATAAGCAACCTGATATTGTCATTAGCACACTAGCGACAACGAATCCACTTGTTGGGCAAGGTGTTGTGGCGAAATGGAGTACAGAATTTGCATTCATGCCGATTCATGGTTGGACAGGTGTGGGTACACTGGCAAACATGTTCACTAAAAGTATTCGTCGCCACGCTAAACTCGACCCATTAGATGATGATGTGTGGCGTGTGGGTATCATGCCAGCAAGCATTCCAGTGATTAGGGAGTAATCATGAAATTAGCATATTGGATGTACGAAGGCACAGCCCATCATGGTGTGGGACGTATTGCAAATAGCTTGCAAAAAGTCCATGCTGTTTTCCACGCCCCGCAAGGCGATGATTATGTGAACCCTATTTTCACGATGCTTGAACGTACCCCTGCCTTTCCACAGATGACAACCAGTGTGGTTAGTGGACAAGACTTGGCGATGGGAACTGTGCGCCTGCCTGAAACATTGCGCCAAATCGAAGCAAAATTACAGCCTGACTTATTCATCATTTGTGCTAGTTGTAGCACGATTTTGTTGCAAGAGAATCTACAAGTGATGGCGGAATCAGCACAAACAGAGGCAGAAGTCCTCGTCTTTGATGCGAACCCCTATATTATGCAAGAAATTGTGGCAGCAGATAAACTATTTAGCTTACTCATCAAACGCTTTGCAAAAAAAACGCCTCTTACTGACATGCCATCAGTCAATATCATCGGTCCAGCGTCATTGGGATTTCATGTTCGCCCTGATATGATCGCTTTGCGACGCATCATGCAAACATTAGGTGTAACAATCAATGCGACTGTACCACTTGGGGCAACACTAGATGACCTACGTAATTTACCTGCTGCTTGGGTCAATATCGCACCCTTCCGTGAGTTAGGTCATCATGCTGCACATTATCTTGAAGACACCTTTGAGACACCAACCCTATATGATGCACCGATTGGTGTTCAACCAACATTGAAATGGTTGAAAACACTTGTCGCTATGCTCAATGAGGTTGCTATCAAACTCGGTAAGGAAGCAATTGACCTACCCCACCTGACAAAATTCTCGCTGGATGGGCAGAGTGCGCCGAGTGGTGTGCCTTGGTTCGCTCGTACTGCCGATATGGAGAGTTTTAGCAGTAAGCCTGCGTTCGTCTTTGGCGATGCTACTCACACTGTTGGACTCGTTAAATTCTTAGCGGATGAACTTGCAATGCCAATTGCTGGTGCAGGGACATATCTCAAGCATGAAGCTGATTGGATGCGTGAGGAATTGGCGGACTATCTAGCTGATGACTCAGAGTTTCTTGTGACGGATCAATTTCAGGATGTAGCCAAACGCATTGAGGATTTGATGCCTGCCTTAGTCTGTGGCACGCAGATGGAACGACACAGTTGTCGTAAGCTGGATGTGCCTTGTATGGTGATTGCGCCCCCGACTCATATTGAAAATCATCTATTAGGGTATACACCCATGCTAGGCTTTGACGGGGCTGATTACATTGCAGACAAAGTTTATACAACAGCTACCCTTGGACTTGAAAAACATCTCATTGATATGTTTGGTGATGCAGGACTAGATTATGACAAGTCAACATCAAGTGAACATGAACAACAGACTATACATCACGACCCGGTAACCATTGATAGCACAATCACTTGGGCAACAGATGCTGAGAAAGTACTTGGTAAAGTACCGTTTTTTGTGCGTGGACGTGTTCGCAAAAACACAGAGAAGTTTGCAAACCAGCATGGACATCAAACTATCACAGCAGATGTTCTACAAGCGGCACGCGAAGCACTCGGAGGCTGATAGTTTTCTAATTAATTCGATAACGGATAGCGTATCGTTATGGCACAAGAAAGACTTTGTTCGATAATTAATCAAGGAGCAACATCATGAGTCTAGTTTTAGCGGTTTACGGTAAGGGTGGCATTGGCAAAAGTACAACCAGCGCAAATCTTTCGGCTGCCTTTGCACGGAAAGGCGCAAAAGTACTACAAATTGGATGTGACCCAAAACACGACAGTACATTTCCGTTGACAGGTCAGTTACAGGCAACTGTGATAGACACACTCTCAAATGTCAATTTTCATCATGAAGAAGTTGAACCAGAAGATGTGATTATGACTGGCTATGCAGGGGTTGATACTTTGGAATCAGGTGGTCCACCTGCTGGTAGTGGTTGTGGAGGCTATGTAGTCGGTGAGACTGTCAAGTTGCTACATGAGTTTGATTTATACGATAAATACGACATCATCTTGTTTGATGTGCTGGGCGATGTAGTCTGTGGTGGGTTCAGTGCACCATTGAACCATGCTGATCTTGGACTCATTATTGCTTGTAACGATTTCGACAGTATTTTTGCTGCCAACCGCCTCTGCCTTGCCCTATCACAGAAGAGTCAACGTCACAAAGTGAAGCTTGCAGGGATTATTGCTAATCGTGTCGATTATGAATTCGGTGGTGGCGTGAGTTTGCTCGAAGAATTTGCGAAAAATGTGAACACACAAGTCCTCACAGAAATTCCTTATCATGATTTGATTCGCCGTAGTCGCCTTGCTGGGAAAACAATGTTCGAAATGGAGGGCGAAGGGCTTCAGGATTGCATTCAACCCTTTGAAGATTTAGCAGAAAAATTGCTCAATAATCCAACCTCATCTATTCCAAAGCCTTATCACGACCGTGAAATTTTCGATGTAATCGGTGGTTGGAAATAATGATTTCCAAAGAGATTAGTCAACATAAAACAAACTTGAAGAATTACTTTGATGGAGAAGGCTTTGACCGCTGGGCAGCCATCTACAGCGATGCAGAGAATTTATCCTTCGTTCGCAAGACCATCGCACAAGGACATCACCAAATGCTGGCGATCGCACATCAATGGTTGACCGACACATCCGATGTTGACACGGTCCTAGATGCGGGATGTGGCACAGGCTTATTCAGCGTTGCGATGGCAAATCAGGGCTATGCTGTGACAGCAATCGATATTTCGCCAAAGATGGTCAGCAAAACACGTCAATACGCGGAACAATCGAATGTCATTGATAATATGGGTTTTGTCGTTGGTGATATTGAAAATTTGCAAATGCACTACGATGCGGTTGCTTGCTTCGATGTCCTTGTGCATTATCCACCTGACCCATTCATTGCGTTAGTCAACCATCTTGCACAACGGTGTAGTAAGACACTCCTATTAACCTATGCACCTTATAATCGCTTTCTTGCTGGTTTGCATCGCATTGGTGGATGGTTTCCACAGGACAATCGACGCACTGAAATTCAAATGACACCCGATACCATTGTTGTCAATGCACTCGCAAGTGCTGGTATGAGGATTCATCGTTCAGCCAGTGTCAGTCGTGGCTTTTACCATGTTAAATTGGTGCAGGCTTTCGCTTCATAAGTCAACCATCTTGGCTATGTAGTTATTAGTACGTATTACTTTTAAGGGGGAAATATGCCTATCTTATTAACACTGATTGTTATCGCCATCGTCATAGTCGGATTGGTGTACTGGTACAACACCGAAAATATCCAAACAGGCGAGGCAACTGTTCATCTCCAGAGTGAACACGAACATTTTCATTTTCATGTGGAATTACCAGACCATATGGAAATTAAGCCTGGTGACACCTTGCATATCCTAAGTGTTCCTGATGATCTTGACGCAGGACGCACTGATGGTGAGCGAACATATACCAGTCCCGTGCGCTTACACAAAGCGAGTTGGTTACAAAGTTATCTGACTAAGAGCAGTAGTCTAATGGAAGTCGTTGAACTCGTTGACCATCCGTGACTCAGCGTGAAATTGTAAAGAATATTTAGGGAAGGACTTAATAAAATGGAAATGCCTGAACTCAGCGGTAGCTCTCGTTATGACCAAAACGGAAAATTAAAAGAAGCCATCCTCGACCCACGTTTTTACACAACAGACTTTGATGAAGTCGACGCGATGGATTACGAGCATATGCGTCACGAAATGGAATGGATTCGGGATGAATTCGCACACGATTACAACAAAACACACTTTCGCCGCACAGAGGAATTCAACAATAGTTTTGACGACATGCCTGCGCGCAATATGTTCATCGAATTCTTGGAGCGTAGTTGCACAGCGGAATTTAGTGGCTGCTTGCTATATGCCGAGATGGTACGCAATCTGAAAGATCCTGTCCTCAAAAAATGTTTTCAACTGATGAGCCGTGATGAGGGTCGTCATGCAGGATTTTTGAATAAGACAATGGGCGACTTAGGCGTGGCAATTGACCTCAATGCGTTACAAACACGCAAAAAGTACACGCACTTCAAGCCAAAATTCATATACTATGCAACTTACTTGTCTGAAAAAATTGGTTATGCACGCTATATCACAATCTATAATCATCTGCAAAACCATCCCGAAGGTGAGATTCATCCAATCTTCCGTTGGTTCAAGGAATGGTGCAATGATGAATATCGTCACGGGGAATTCTTCGCAATTGTGATGCGTAGTCAACCGAAATTATTGGCTGGCGGTAATCGTAACTGGATTCGATTCTTCCAGTTAGCGGTCTATGCGACTATGTACCTCAATGATGCACGTCGTCATGAGTTTTACTCTGCACTAGGGCTTGACTGGCGTGAATACGACCAAAAAGTCATTCGCCTGTGCAACGACATTATCACACAGGTGTTCCCTGTAACCATGCCTGTTGATAATCCAAAATTCTTCGCTTTACTCGATGAATGTGTTGCATTAGATAGGAAAGCACAAGCTCTCAGTGAGAGTAATAATCCTTTATCTGCCATCCAAAAATTGGGTTATAAAGCTGCTATTGCTAGTCGTATCGTGCGTATCTATCTGATGAAACCAAAGGTCACAACGCAAGAGAACAAATGGCAAGGTTTAGAGGGATTCCCTGAATATTTAGGATCTGACCTTGCTGCTGCTGGTGATTGATCGTAACTCCTAACATTAGAGGGCAACACATTACGTTGCTCTCATCATGAACAGCGATATATCACCTTACTCAAAATAATATTCATAAACAGGGACATGGAGGACTTCATCAATGCGCTTTTTATTCCTAACGATGGATGGCAATCACGGTGCGGCTTTGAACGAAGCTGCACAGCAACTCAATCACGACCATGACATTGACATTCATTTATCGTTGTTCAATGCAACACAATTACACGGGCAAGATGCTCTCAAACAACTAGAGAATGAGATTCAACGTGCAGATTTTATCTTCGGCGCGATGTTATTTGGTGAAGAACTCGTTCGCCCTCTTGAAAACCTATTAAGTGACATAGATACCCCTATCTGTGTGATCATCAGCAATCCAACACTCATCCGTTGCACTCATCTGAACGATCTTTCTCTACAGAAATCTAAAGAGGTTAATGAACCTGGTCTATTCAAGCGATGGATGAACAAAATTCGTCCTAAAGGAGGGCACGGAGAAGGTAAACGTCAACTAACGATGTTACGTAATCTTGGCAAAATTATGAAGTTCATCCCAGGTAAGATGCGTGATTTACATACCTATATTGCTGTACATGATTACTGGACACATGCATCTCCTGAAAATCTCAAGCAGATGCTAGCGATGTTCATTGACCGCTACGTCACATCATATAAAGAAAAATTAGCATTCAATGACCCCGTTCGTTATCCCGATGCAGCGATTTATCATCCTGACGCACATGAACCCTTTGAATCAGTTAGTGCTTATCAAAAGTGGCGCAGTAAACGAAAACAGACAAAATGGAAAGGTAGTGTCGGTTTACTCTCATTGCGGACAGTTATTCTTAGTAATAACACTAACCATTTAGATGCACTTATTCGCTCACTGGAAGCACGCGGTATTGAAGCACGCACTGCGTACAGTGCAGGCTTAGATTTTCGTCCTGCCATAGAGCATTTCTACACAGATACTGATGGATTTTCCTCAATTGATGTTCTCCTGAATGGTGCTGGCTTTTCATTGGTGGGTGGCATGGCAGAAAGCAGACCCAATGAAGCGCGTGAATCACTTGAAGCTCTTGATGTCGCTTACCTTGATATGATTCCACTAGCATTTCAGCGTGTAGAAGAATGGCAACACGATCATACAGGTCTGACACCGATGCAAATGGCAATGAATATCGCTATCCCAGAACTTGATGGTGCGACTGAACCACTGGTTTACGGGGGACCAACGCATGGCAGTGATAAATTCGTTGCACTACAAAGTCAGATTGATTTGCTTGTCAGGCGTATCGAACGGCGTATTCGCTTAAGCACAAAAACCAATGCAGAGAAACGCTTGAGTATAGTGTTATTCAACTTTCCGCCCAATCTAGGTAACGCAGGAACAGCAGCTTACTTGGATGTGTTTGTCAGTGTACATCGCTTGCTGAATGAACTCAAAGCACAAGGCTATACTGTCAACGTTCCCGACACCCCAGAAACACTCAAGAAGCAAATTGTCGATGGTAATCAAATGTTATATGGCACAGATGGAAATGTCGGTGCCAATTTATCGCTTGATAATTATCGTCGATTATTTCCTACCTATCATGAGATTGAAAAGGTATGGGGAGAAGCACCTGGCGAATTGCTTACCAATGGGCATGAATTTCACATCTTAGGGGCGCAGTTCGGGAATATATTCATCGGATTACAACCGAGTTTCGGTTATGAGCGTGACCCGATGCGCTTATTGATGGCAAAAGATGCAACACCACATCATGGCTTTGCAGCCTTCTATACATGGATTGAACATTGCTTCAATGCGGATGCCGTCTTACATTTTGGCACACATGGTGCTTTGGAATTCATGCCAGGCAAACAAGCTGGAATGAGTAGTGATTGTTGGTCAACGCGCCTATTGGGTAGTCTGCCAAACTATTACTACTATAGTGTCAACAATCCCAGTGAAGCGACCATTGCGAAACGACGTGGTGCAGCAACACTCATCAGTTACATGGTACCACCATTACAACAAGCTGGACTTTACAAGGGTTTACGTCTGTTGAAAGACAGCATTGATAGCTATCAACAACGTGCAACCGATGAACTCGCGGAGGATATTCAAACACAAGCACAAAAACTTGGCATTATCGTCGAAATGAACGATATTTCTGACGATTGGGAGTCGTATATTTCAGCACTCGCACATGAACTAATTGAAGTTGAGCATCGTATGATTCCAATGGGTTTGCATGTTCTTGGTGAAACAACACCTGAGGATGAATTGGTCGATATCTTGGCTTTAGTCGCTACATTCACGCGCGTATCATTACCAAAGCGTCGTTACAATATGTCCCCCCTACCGCAACTGATTGCAGAAGGTTTGGGTTGGGATTATGAGGATTTACGACATGCCATTAAGCACGATGCCAATGCACAATCCAAATGGGAAAAACTCAATGACATCACACGCCAAACAATGCGTTTGCTAGTACAAGCTCCTGTTAATTCTCCTCGTGATATGACCACAGTCGATGATTATCTGCACGAAACAGCCAATATTCAACAAGGCAAGTTGCAACCTATCTGGAATTATCTGAATGATTTATTGAATCGTCTGATTGACGAACAAGAAATCAAAGGATTACTCCATGCCTTAGAGGGTGGCTACATTACCCCATCACCTGGTAATGATGTGGTACGCAATGCCGCCGTTGTCCCGACAGGTCGTAACATTCATGGTCTTGACCCGTTCAACGTACCAACACCTGCTGCACATGTATCAGGTGAGCAATTAATGTTGGAAATGTTAGACCGCATGGAGCGAGCTAAAGATGGTATCCCTGAAACGATTGCAATAGTTTTGTGGGGTACAGACAATCTCAAGAGCGATTGTGAAGGTGTTGCACAAGTATTAGCATTACTTGGTGCACGCGCTATCACCGATGAATTGGGCAAAGTAGCAGATGTTGAATTGATACCACTATCAGAAACGAAACGTCCACGCATTGATGTTGTAGTGACAGTCAGTGGTATCTTCCGTGATTTACTGAGTCATCAGATGCAATTAATTGATAAAGCTGTCAAGTTAGCGGCACAAGCCGACGAACCACTCGAATTTAACTTTGTGCGGAAGCACAGCCTCGAACAAGCGCAACAGTTAAGCATACCATTAGATGAAGCAGCCACACGCGTCTTCTCAAATGCACCAGGGAATTATGGTGCGAATGTCAATCATCTCGTTGAAAGTAGCAATTGGGAAGATGATAGCGAACTAGATGAAGCATTCATACAACGTAAGAGTTTTGCCTATGGCAAACATGGTGAATGGCATAATGCACGTGAGATTATGGAACTTACACTCGGGACAGTTGACGCGACCTTTCAGAATATTGATAGTTTCGAGATGGGTATCAGTGATATCGATCATTACTACGAATATCTTGGTGGTGTGTCGAAAAGTGTCGAAAAACGACGGGGTAAACGTCCGCCTATCTACGTGGCAGATGCGATGTCACAGGGAGACCGCTTAACATCTCTAGGAAAAATGGTGCGACTAGAATCACGCGCTAAGATGCTCAATCCTAAGTGGTACGAAGCGATGTTAAAGCATGGTTATGAAGGTGTGCGTGAGATTGAAACACGAGTCAGCAATACCTACGGCTGGAGTGCGACGGCAGATGCAGTCGAAGATTGGGTATATCAAAATGTAGCAGAAACTTATCTGCTAGATGAAGAAATGCGCCAACGGTTAGCGGAATCGAATCCACATGCAACCGCAGGTATTACCCGACGCTTGTTGGAAGCACAAGCACGTGGTTACTGGGATGCTGATGAAAATATTCTCGACCAATTACGAGCAATCTATGGCAATTTAGAAGATCAACTAGAAGGCATTAAGTCATAAATTAGGAGACAAAAGATGTCTGCGATAAATGTAGGGCAAAAGACGAAAACAAGTCGCTCAGGCATGAGTATATTGAAGAACTTCCAATTAGGATTGTTACACGTTGCTGTCGCGATTACGTTTGTGGCGATTAACGGTGTGCTAAATCGAATCATGATTAATGACCTCGGTATCTTATCAACAGTTGTGGCGATATTGGTCGTCATTCCGTATGTTTTGTCGCCAGCACAAGTATGGATTGGACAATATTCCGATACACATCCAATTTTAGGTTATCGACGCACGCCTTATATCGCAATTGGCATGGTTCTATGTTTTGCAGGAATGATAATCACACCTAATGCGGCTTTATTACTCGCATCTAATTTCTGGATGGGTATTGCTGTCGGCTTGGTCGCCTTTGGGTTATGGGGTGCGGGCTATAATTTAGCTGTTGTGTCCTATTTATCATTGGCTAGCGACCTCTCAGAGGAGAATAATCGCTCACAAGCCATTGCAGTGATGTGGTTTATGATGATTGTTGCAATTATCATCTCAGCGATTGTTATTGGACGGTCACTCGAACCTTACAGTGAAGCACAACTATTCCGTGTATTTTATATCGCAGCAGGAATTGGTATCAGCCTCACAGTAATTGGTCTGATTGGCTTAGAAAATCGTCATGAGATTGTCACACCGCAATCACGACACAGTCAGGCAGTAGCAATCAAAGCTGTATTGAACAATCCACAAGCACGCATTTTCTTCGTCTATTTAATTTTGATGCTGGTAGCAATTCTAGGGCAAGATATTTTGCTTGAACCGTATGGTGCATTCACATTTAACATGACAGTTCAACAAACGACACAACTGACAGCTTTGTGGGGTAGCATGACTTTGATTTCTCTTCTAGCTTATGGTTTTGTATTAAACCGCTATATGAGCAAGAAAACAGGTGCATTGCTTGGAGGCATCATCGCTACAATGGGTCTCATTATGATTGGCGCGAGTGGTATAGTATCTGCTGAGGGAATATTCAAGCTCGGTATTGCAATTCTCGGATTTGGTACAGGCATTGCGACATCGACCAATCTTGGTCTGATGTTAGATATGACAACAGTTGAACAGGCAGGCTTATTCATTGGTGCATGGGGCGTCGCAGATGCTCTTGCTCGTGGAGTCGGCATGTTACTGGGTGGGGTTGTGCGCGATGTTATCTCAATTACCTTCGGTAATGTGACTATGGGCTACGTTAGTGTATTCTTCATTGAAGCCATATTACTGCTAGTTTCCATAAATCTACTTTTTCAAATAGATGTCTCTAAATTTATGGAAAAGCAACCTACCATGGTCGAATTAGCTGCTTTGACTGTCGAACCCTAGTGACTTTCTACACTAGATTCGACCTTCAGTTGACAAATACGTTACCATTATTTGCGTTTTGCATATTCATGTTCAACCATCTTTCAAAATGATTGGTTTCATCCAATTTTTCGTCGACCATCTGATGTTTGGGGACATCAAAAACATGACGATAAGCCTCCCACTGGTCGCTGAATGAGGCACAGCGTTTATACTCACGAGGAAGTCGTTGCCACAAGCGGATGGTACTGTCTTCACTGTGATCTCCTAGCCAATATGCTACGACTTGTCTTGTGTGCCGACACAGAGCTAACCACAACCACCGTTTTTGCGATTTATTGCTCACAAATGACTATAGTTCGTCCAGTTCCAACACATTGCCCCACATTGCATTGGATACAGTGTATCTTCTATGGGTGGGGCATTTGGGGGGGTATACTCTCCCGAAAATGCCTAGTTGAAGTATTTTAAACAGACTATTCTTCAGTGAGGTAGCGATAGAGTGTAGCCTTAGAGATACCATAATCAGACATCAGGTCTTTCACCAACTCACCATTTTCACGTCTTTGCTTCAACTCAATCAGTTGTTCATCGGACAGTTTGCGCTGCGGTCCGAAGTGAACCCCGCGTGCTTTCGCTTTGAGGATGCCATCCATCTGACGCTCTGCCTGAATCTCATTTTCAAATTGCCCAGTTGCTCCGAGCATAGTAAATAATCCACCGCTAGAAGCGATGGCTTTCAATGATTGCACCTAGAAGGTGCGCTCATACTGTTTTAGCTAATCAAACAATCTCTTTTGCGATTGTTCTTGATGTTTGTCACGTCCTTCTTGCCAGCGTACATACTTGCGTATCTTGTTTTCATCTATCCCAACTGTGCTGACACAATAGCCGCGTGACCATAATTTGCCACCCCACAAACGCTTCTTGACTGATGGATGATTATGGAACACGCGAAACGCAAGCTTCCCTTTTAGATATCCCATTATGTTCGACACAGAATATTTAGGGGGTATCGACAAAATCATATGCACATGATCCGCTTGCACAGTCGCTTCAATTATCTCTACCTTATCTTTTTGTTCACACAATCGGTATATCTCACGATACACATAGGCTCCGATTTCACCCGTCAATATCCGAAACCGATATTTTGGGCAAAACACAATATGATATTTACATTGATACAAGGTATGTGTTAGTTTCTTAAACTCACGAGTCATGATAAACCTCCTTTAAGTTCGCACCTTTTAGGATGGTTTATCTTACTCGCTTTACATCATGGTTGAACCTTCTCATACCACCACTACCAGAGGTAGTGGATTTTTTACATTACATTAAAGAGCGGTCTGCCAGTGGCATCACTAGTATCAATATTCTGGTCAATGACCCGAAGGTTAACGCCTTTACGTTGTAATTCCTCAGCAATTTTGGAGAGACGCAGAGTCGAGCGTGTTAATCGATCAAGGCGGGTAACAATGAGACTATCTCCCTCACGAACATATTCGAGACAAGTCTGAAGCTGAGTACGCTTTGAGGACAGACTACTGACTTTTTCCTGAAAGATTTTGTCACAGTGTTGTAGTTTATCCAGCTGAATGTCTAAACTCTGTCCAACAGAACTCACCCACGCATAGCCCACCAATGCCATCATATTCTCTTTGTCTTAAATAACTTTAGACCTTGTGAGAAGTATACTATGAGACATAGAAAAAGACACGAATTTAATGCGTCTCAGGTTTTGCACTTCTTGAGACAAGATGGGAATTAATAAAATGAGCGAGCCACCTCTTCAAGTCGGTTAGCGATTTCGATAGCTGATGAAATTGATGTGCTATATGCACGCCCAATATTCAACCTCAATTGGGGAAACCAACTTCTCAACTGTACTTCATCTTACAGTTGGGCTATTTCAAAGCTCGCCATGGCTTTTTCCAGTTTTCACTAGCTGAAGTAGAAAATGATTTGAACTATATTCATGCGCGTTACTTTAGCGACATATAAGTTGAAGCAGAAAACTTATCTCAGGCAACCACAGATCGTCAGCGTGATATGATTTTGGAACTCACAGGCTATCATCGTTGTGGTGAAACTGAGCGTGATCAACTGTGCCTTAAAGCACAACAATTAGCTCGCATCGATAGTCAACCGATTTACATCCTGCGCGAATTGTTTGCTTATCTCGCTCAGCAACACTGGATTGCACTCGGTTACAGTTGGTTTCAAGAGATGATTGGTGAGGTTTTGTTGAACGAACAAGACCGTCTCATTGCGATCATCAGCCAACAAATGACCGATGAAAAACGAGTAACCCTCAGCACCCTGTTGACCAATACAAATGGTCTCTACGAAATCACACAACTAAGTATCTATCCGTAAAATGCTAAATTGAACAAAATGTGGGTGCAAGCAAATTGAATAAATGCTTTCCAATTTTCAAATTTCTTGCACCAGCGAACCCGAATACTGTGTCGTTTGGTAAGCCAACCAAGTGTGCGTTCGACCACGCATCTTCTGGCTGGATATTGTGTCTCACCAGATATGGGACATTCTTCAACAACAGGTTCATCCTGTCGTCTGCGATGCATAATATGAATGATATAGCGTTCTTGTTCAACAAAATCGCGCACATCCTGAGCATCATAGCCTTTGTCAGCACACAGATGTTGCTTTTTCTTCTTGGGTCATGGCACAACCACTGAAATAATCAAGTCATCCGCAGACCATTTATCATGCTCATTAGCACCTGTGACGTGAACTGCTAGTCGCGCACCGCGCTTGTCAACTAACAGATGTAACTTTGCCCCCTTTTTACCTCTATCTGTTGGATTTTTGCCTGTTTGAGTGCCACCCAGTGGGGATGGACAGGATTTGCTATCTATATCTTGCCACTTCCACTTGATTTTGCGACGTTGCTTATAGAACTTGACCATGATCTTCATAATTTTTTCAAATAAACCACTCGCTTGCCATGTTTGAAAATGTTTATGTAACACACTGCTTGCCACACCAAACCATTTGCGTTTCACCGCTTTCTATTGGCATCCTGTCCACAACACATACCAAATCCCGTTCAATATCGCACGATTGTCGGCTAGGGGACGACCTTTACCACGTTTCTTGTTTGGCTCAGGAAAAAGTTTCTTAATTCGCTTCCATAAGGGTTTTGGTACTTTAAAGTAATCGACATTTTTGGTTTTTCATTATCATTGTTAAACATGATGAACTCGCTTCTTTGGGGTTTTGGACAAGTCCAATTTCAGCGAGTTTCATCTCTCTTTTCAAGTCCCAAATGATTTCTCGGATAGATACTTAAACATGAACCGCGTAGTTTTGCGAATACAGAATTAGCACGCAAAATTCAGCGTGGGCAACAGATGAGGCCTCTGTATAACATCGCACATCGCTTACTGCCTTGCGCGAGATGTCGTGCAATCGACCTTCATTGACATCCACAAAGTCATTGATAGCTTTGATAATGCGCGCCCTCTTGAGCCTTACTTCATGTGGAGTGTGGTTTATGCTGCGCAATGGGCTAGCAAAAAACGCAGTCGCCTAGTCTCACTCGATCAATTCCATGAAGAGATAGGCTATCTTGGATGCGCTGATTGCCAAGACACTTAATCCTGAAGAGGCTATCAGACAGCAAGAACTCACTGAGCAAATAGAAACCTTGTTACAACGCTTATCAACCGAAAAAGGAGGCATTATCGATTGGGGAATAGACATCACAATCAACAATATGGGTAGTATGAGTAAGACCTTATTCAAGTAATTCTTTGACATCTTCAACCTGTGCTTCAGATAACTCGATCCATTGCTCATTCACAACAAATCTTGAGTAAACATCATAGATGACTTCAACAGCCTCTTTGCAATATGGCTGATCTACTTTCAGAATCAGTTTAACTCCACGCGGGACAGCTTGCTGTTCCATCTTGTGCATACTCTCAAATTGCTGAGTATCTTCAGCGAAGCCAACCTTGTAGAAGTCAGTCTCTCCTGCTCGTAGAACAAACAGAACTTGTTTGGCAACATCCTTGCGTGGACGACCCACCTGCCCTGGTTTTCTACCTTTTCTTAGTGCTTCAAGTTTGCGCTGAATTTGTCGGTGATGGAGCATGGCTTCCTGCGTGCAATACTTCTTGTTGACATGCTCGTAACACGGTTCCTGATTACAGTAAGGACAACTTGGGCAACGGCATACGAACTTCACCAATTCAATCTGGCGCGAGTATCCTTGCACAGTCTGCTCAACAATCGTTTTTGTATCTTTAGACTGGTCAGTATCCTTCTCAGTCGTGTTTGTTTCATCATGTACCATGGAATAAATGCCTAGCTATCAAAATACGTCTATATACCTATTATAACGATATTTCACGGTACTGACTAGAAAAGGACTGTAATTGGAGCTACGCGCTTGTCTGTGGTTTGCCAAGTAAATGATCCACCGCTAAAAGCGGTGGCTTTTAACATTGCGCCTAGAAGGCGCTCTCATATCGGTTCTACTTAATTGAACAATCTCTTTTGATGAGCTTCTTGATGCTTATCTCTTGCTTCTTGCCATCTCACATAT
>JBCCSC010000069.1:0-27613 GCA_039200705.1 Chloroflexota bacterium | reverse complement strand
TCTTTAAAGAACTAAAAATGGTGAAAAATGGCGCGAGAATCGAAGATCAAGCAGTGGAAATCCAAAAGAAAAAGCAAAGGTCAAGACACTAAAGTTATGACCTTCTCTTTAAATTGGAAAACTGAACTTGAACTTATCAAGACTTCTGCAAAGTTGACAGAAAACCGTCAATTTTCAGAGTTCGCCCGTAAAGCCTTAAAAGTTATTCCTGCACTCATGAATGGAAATATTGAACCCTTATTTGAGGTGTTTCCTTGGGTGAAAGAATCAGTCTTTAATTTAGTTGCTGAGTTGGTTGAGCAACGGGTAGGGGAGATGAAGGTTCAAGTTGAACCTATCATCATGCAGCCAGAGCCTATTCGTCAATTGATCAATGAATCTGTTGAACCAAAACCAAATAAACTTGATCTGGACCTAGACGAGATAATTGGTCGTATTTTCTCTGAATCAAAACAAGAGAACAAACGAGACATACAACGTCTGGAGTATAAATTAGATAATCTAGCATATTTGCTTGAAAATCCTAATTCCTTACCCCAACCAGAAAGTCAGCGTTTTGACGATATGGATGATGATTTACTAAACATTAGCGATGATCCTGTCAGAAGTGGTAATTCTAATGAGAATTTCATTGCTGGCATGGCTAGTGCGTGGGACTAGTGAAAATGAAAAGGCACTCGTGCGATGAGTGCCTTTGGCTGCATTCCAATTGATCGAATAACACAGCAGGAGAATTATAACACATGGTAAAGCACATAGTATCAGTAGATGCGGGGAACGGTGGGGTAAATGCTGTTAAGCTGAACCCCAAGAACAATCACTATGTATCATTTCCTTCAATCCGCAATCGCGTTTCTGGTCAAACACTTGACCTAGATGATAGCGGATTATCATTACTTGAATATGATTGGGCTGATTTTGAAGGATCTCGATGGACATATGGTGACGATGCACTTATGTTCAATCGATCAACAATGGATAGCCATCGTGGTGCATATCGCTATGGCGACGAAGTACATCGTTTTCTTGTAGCAGTAGCGTGTTCAAAATTGAATGTTACATCAGGCGTTGTTGATTTAGTTCTATTTGTTCCTCCTGGGATGTATAAGCGAAACAAGCCAATCTTGAAAAACGCCTTTACTGGCACATGCTCAATTCAGTTCAAAAATGAAGATAAGCCTCGTGAATGGCAATGGGGTGATGTTAAAGTATTGCCTGAAGGCTTGGGAGCAATCACATGTTTTGCAATTAATGCGAATGGGAAACGTATCAAAGATAGCTCAACACTGGATGGTGAGATTGTGGTTCTTGATATTGGGATGCACACCTTAGATGCGATGCCTCTTGTCAACGGGAACTTTAATGCTGATGAGGTAGAAAAAGCGACCTTTGAGGATAGTGGTATCATGAATAATATCTTGAAACCTGCACTTGAATACATCAAAAAGAATAGTACATCAGACGATTTCCAAGTATTGACCGTCTATGACATTGATGCTGTTCTTCGGGCAGGCATGAGTGTCAATGATTGGAATCTTACGATTGGAAATCAAAACTTTGACACAAAGCGACTGTTTGAAAATCTTTTTGCTCGCTTTGCTCAATGGATTAAAAACAATGTCTTTGATGCTCGCTTCGATGGCATGCGAGGTTACAAAGCTGCTGTTATTTTTGGTGGAGGTGCAAGAATGGTGGATAATCACCTTATCCAAATTTATGGCGAGAAAATCCTTCAATTTGACAATGTAGACCCTCTGTTTGCTAATGCTGAAGGTGGCATTCGTCTGGCAAAACATCACGGTGCATAATCGTTACAACTTGGTAATCTGAGGGGTCAGGGTTGAGAGTCTGACCCTTTTTTATTCCCTTACATAACAGTCATAAGGTATCAATTATGAACAATAGTCACTAATGTGTTATCAACAGAGTTAAAAGCCTTTGATAGAGTTCGCCTCGCATTAGCACGATAATTAGCTTTTTAACCAGTCTAGTCATATCTTTTAGTCAAACGCTTGGTTTTCCAGCTAAGCGTTTTTATTTGTAAGTAAGTTGTCAGATAGCCAAAATTATGGGATACTTTCTAAATAAATATTTTAATATAGATGTATTGACAGTTTTGGGACACATCGAAACACTCGAAAGAGGCATAACATCCTACTAGATTATATGGATCAAAAGGAGTATGACATGATGAACCAGCGCGCTAAAGCAGAGAAAATTATCAAGATGAAATTGCAGACTGCGAAAGTTCTATGGCAAGAAGGGCGTAGAGACGCCACATTCTTGTTAATTGAGAGCATCAATGATCCTCGTGGCGATGATTTACGAGAACGCATGGGCTTTGCAGACGATTATGAAGTCGGTCTATCAAAGACTCCTCGACGTTTTTCGCAATTTCAGGTAGCGGGCATCGCAATCTGTAGTGCAGCACTTTTCTTCTTCTTGGGGTTCTGGTTTAGTCCTGACACTACTAATGCGACGCTCTCGACCACAGGAGATAATGTAGTTGAGACAGTCTATACAGCAACCCCAGAACCAGATCCTTTATTATCACAACCATTGATCGAGTTGACCGCGACATCAAACACAGAGATGTCTACTGCTTCTGCATTTCATACTCAACAAGTGACAATGGAAGCCCTCGCAAATTCATCTGCCACAGCACGCTATGAAAATGCTACAGCAACATCGGTTGCTGCAACCCAAGCGGCTGGTAATTAGCAAACAATTAGGTAACCGAACATTTAGAAAAAGGGCAGAGGCGATAGACCTCTGCTCTTTTATTTCCTATTGTGCAGATGTGTTTAATTTTTATAGAGGTGTGTTGACGAATATTTAGTAAAGAAGCATAATAAGAGAGTGAAGATTATTTAAAAGCAGGGTAGACCAGCAATGACTACTAAACCACTTCTTTGTAGCCTTCTTTTGATCGGGTTGACTAGCCTATGGCTCATCATTCAGCCACAGGCAATCGCGCAAGCTAACATCGATCTAGCAATCACAGTGACAACTGATGTAGGTGTTGTACCGATCAATTCTAACTTTACTTACATGATTCAGGTCGAAAATTTAGGCACATCTGATGCTAGTTTCGTGACTGTGACCGACCAATTACCATTAGGAATTGTTTTTCTCTCATCCCCTGATGCTTGTGTCATTACAGGCTCGAATGTCGAGTGTTCCATTGGTGATTTGCAAGCAGGGCAGTCGCTAACTCTCAGCTATATGGTTCGTACAAGTCTGGAAGGCACTGCCGTTAGCAATATAGTTTCAGTATTAGCTGCTGAAACGGAGACCGATACGGCTAATAATGTCGCCTCAGCTAGCATTGATGTTGTTGTGCCAGAACCTGTTGATGTGGCACTATCAGGTTCAGTCTCCGCTCCACAACTCGATATTAGTGAGGAATTGACCCTTAATTTCGTACTCACGAATGTGAGTAACACAGATGCTTATCGCGCAGTGCTTGAATTGGTCTTACCAGCTCAAGTTGAATTTATTTCGAGTGACAACTGTCGCATGACAGGTACAATCATTATTTGTGAGGCAGGCACAATTGCCAGTAACACAATGCACAGCCTTAGTTTGGTGGTGCGAGCACTCACTGCAACGAATCCCGTGACCATTTCAGCAATCACCCGTCATTTCGCAGATGATCCAGAGACCAATAACAATGCTGTCTCATTATCTTTTATCATCAATGAGCCACCGCCTGATTCTGCAGATCTACAATTCACGATGACCAGCACTCACGCACAACTTACGATGGGTGAGTCACTGCTTATCACTTATACAGTGAGTAATCTAGGACCTAATCTGGCAAGTGAGGTCATCATCACCGATGATTTACCTTCTGACTTGACATTCATCAGCTCAGATACTTGCACCTTAGTCAATAACTCAATTCGTTGTGAGATTGGGGATTTGTTGCCGAGTGAGGTTTATATCGGGTTAGTCTCGGTTACTGCCAATCGGGCATCTGACAATATTGTGAGTTCTGCGAGTGTGGTAGCGAACGAGTTTGATCCTAATATATTCAATAATATTCACGCACTGGCTTTATCAAGTGTAGCTAATGCCATCACAGTTAGTCCAAGTGCCACGATAAGCCCTACAGCTGTACCTCCTGTCCAAGTGATTTCGACGCAAACCAGTCTACCAGTTGCACCTACTGCACCAGTAGAGCAGGGGGAAACGAGTCCTAGTGACACTTCATCTCCTTCAACAACTGATATCGACAATCCCTTACCAGATGGGATTGCGCCTAGTGATATTTACGGTTGGACACGCTATGAGAGTGTTGATCTGATTCAAGTCATTGGCAATTGGCAATTGCGGAGCATATCGAATGCGTCAGATGGAGCATATCACGAATCGCGCGAGGCAGGGGCTTTATTACGTTATCCCTTTGAAGGCGATGGGTTCAGAATTGGTTATCGTAGTGAAGTTAATGGGGCAGAGATCCAAGTTTCACTTGATGGTGAAGTTGTCAACGTCATCGAAACCGATTTCTTAGCGATTGACCCTGAGCTTGAGCCTTTGCGCCAGAGTTTCGTCACGCAACCTTATTGGGTTGATACAGGCTATCACCTGGTCGATCTGATGTGTCTAGCTGATGGGGCAGGCTCACAAGGATGTAACATTGATTACATTGAAGTCTTCATTGGTCCACCGATTCCTGTCATCTCACAACCCACAGCATTGCCGCTTCCTGAAAATGACGCGCTCGTTGTTGTCAGTGAGGTGGAATTAGTCTCTGCGCCACCTACACTTGCTCCGACCAGCGCAGCGATAGCCGCTTCAGTCATCACTGTGGATGTCATTGTCAGCGCGGATTTGAATGCTAATGGTCAAGTGGACGCTAATGAAGGCATCGAAGGCATGACCGTTCGTGCTGTGAATGTTGCAGACAATAGCTTACTGTCAACCTCAATGACTGATGCTTCAGGGTTCGTGCGTATCACCACTTCAAGCACCAGTGATCTTATTTTGTTGATTCCTGCTCTGGGCGAGAGTTTCTATCTGCGTAATCGTGGGCAAGCCCTCAATGAGACGTGGAACTTATTACTTGATCCTGTCAACATTCCAGGCTTAATTCCTTAATAGGGGAGGTCCTCAGTGTCATATTTTCTCATATGTTGTGGCGGTATTTGCTTAATAATCGCTCTGATTTATCTGCCCATTTTTCTGTTGCGTAAGGGCTTTGATTTACTCTCTGGCTGTTTAGGCAATAGCTTTGTGTTGATTATTGTTGCAATTTTACTTGTCATTTATGTGCTCGTTACTGATGTGGATATTTGTCAGACTTATTTCGTTGGAGAGCCTTTATGTTCTTTCATGAACCAGATTGGTTGGGATCTATGAGACCCTTCTTGTTTCATTGGCGCGTTACTTTATTCGTAATGGGTATTGTATTGCCCATCCTTGCTTGTGGTGGTTCAGCCAGCGACATTATTCAAAATGGTGCGCTTGATCCTGTTAACCAATCGATTTCGGGCTTGCCTCAATTCGTTGCACCCAGCTCGACACCACCACCCACGCATACCCAAGTGGCGACCTCACTTGCGCCACCCGTTTATGTACCACCATCAGGTTATATGACAAATACCCCTAATCCAAGTTTGATCTATGTGTGTAATGCAACCGCTAGTGTTTGTTACTATGCCACACGCACACCAGATGGGGGAGTCTACTCAAATCCTGGTGGCTACATCGCAGGTAACACGAGTACACCACGCCCCACATATACACCGTATCCTTCAGCAACACCGTGTTTGTCTTCTTTTACCTATTATTTTGATGAAGAAGTCTTCACAGATCCTTCGTCTGACAATCTGACACTAGGGATTGCGCTCGGGAATGTGCGTACCTTCGCATCAAGTCAGCGTCCTGATCAACAGATTGTCGCGTGGACTGTTGAGATTCGTAATCTTGGACGCTTAGATTATGTGCTTTTCTCCAGCTTTCAGATCTATTTAGCAGAGATCGATGGCAACTTGCTCAGTCATTTTAGTAGCGAGGAAGCCAGTCGTGAGTTAGGGATTGAAGCTCATGAAGCGACCTTAGATGTCTATGTGCTTGAACCACGACAAACGGTGCGCTTTGATATGTTTGCGTATGCTCAATTGGGTGAGCCAACAGCTTTAGCTTACATTCTTGATCCACATGGCAATACCTTCGATGGCACAATTGCAGGGGGTAATGTGGCGTACTGGAGAGCAGGTACACGTGGGGCATGTGGTGGACGTGTAGGGGTAGATTATACTCCTCAAGCTAATCTGACACCACAACCAAGTGCTACCTATACACACACACCGTATTTTCAAGGGAATTAAGGTGATTTATGTTTTTAACAAATCAGTTATTGCTCGGGATTTTAGTGGGAGTGGGTTTGACCATTCTCTGTCAACAAGTCTTGAAATTTAGTAATCGCCTGATGCGTCCAGGGTGTCTGCTGATCATTGGTTTATTCATTGCCATTTTTGTGGGTCTCATCTTTGTGGGTATCATTGAATTTCAAGCCTTTTCCTAGACAGGAGTGACTTATGTTGCCCTTCGTACCGATGATTTTCGCTTTTATGTTTGGCTTCTTTGCAGGTCTTCTGCATCGCCAGATGAAAATGGTGTCATTGCTCATTTTCGTGATCTTCTTAGGAATCGTTTCAGGTCTGATTAGTATCTCTTTCGCAGTTAATCCGACTCAGTAGTCCTAGAGCAATGTGTGTTTATCAAATGTACATTTTTACTGTCATTTAAATTTGTCAATACAGCTATATTAAATTTAAAAAAGTAGGATCTGTCTTATGTTAGATGGCGTTGTTATACCAGTACAACAAATGGTTTACAGTTTCTTGTATTTTTTTGCTGAGACCCTCTGGGGCATTAATCAGGCAATTCTCTTGGTAGGGTATTATGTGCTCTCCATCACATCTTGGTTGAGCCAGCAGATGTTTCAGCCTTTGCTTGCATCGATTGGCAACTCAACCGATAGTCTCTTATTGCCTGTCTTCACGATGGCAATGCTAACACTCGGGATCACTTATTTGTTAGGCACATTTGGTGTTTTCCGCGTGGTTGAATTTAAATCTGCGGTGATCTGGTGTGCGGTAGCCGTCATGTGGTTTCAGTTTGGTCCTGAAATCTACTTAGGCTTTGAAAGCTTTCGACGCAATTTAAGTGGCGGTTTCTACGGCACAGTCTTCAACGATGTTGTTGGGTCATCAGGCACAATTGAAGGCTTGGGACAAGTTGGCGATGGTGGTGATATGCAAATTGATCCGCCCACGAATAACTTTGGTCCATACTTGAGTTTCGATACCTCAATTGATGGCTTGGATATTGCCTTAGCTTATTTAGATGCCAATGGTTGTGATGTCTTGCGAGCTGTTGGGTGTCTTTATCAGTCGATGCCCGATGGCTCAGCAGGGAGTATGCCTTTCAATTGGTATCGTTCAGATGGCAATTTAGACATTACCGATCATGCTTTTTTCTATGGCAATGGCATGACCCAAGCTGAACGACAAAGCTCGCTGGATCAGGCAGCTCGTGCAATTTGGGTGGCTTTATCAGGAACAGTGGTCTCAACTTTTGGTTTACTAGAGCAAATCATCCAATTGTTGCTGACGGTTGCTTTTGGGATTGCTTTTGCTTCCTTTTTCATTGCGATCTTATTTGCTTTCTTCAAAAAGACTGAGCCTGTTACCTGGGCAGTCTTCGATATCATTTTAGGGCTATTCATACAATCGATTATTAATTCCTTACTTTTAGCCTTAGTGCTGGCTTTTGTCAGTGTCGCAGGTGCGACAGGCAATGGGATACTATTGTTGGGTGTAGGCTTCTTAGGCATTATCTTAGTCGTGATTTTATTGATTGGGGCAGCGCAAGCTATTTTAGGGGCACTGAATGGCTTGATGGGAGCATTTGGGCAAGCTACGAACGGTAATCTGAGTGCCGCTGGTACAGTTACTCAATTAGTCGGGGCAGCGGCAACCGGTGGCGCAACCTTAGCGACTGGGGGCACAATCGCTCAATCAGTCGGAGCAAGCCTTGGTCCCAATACAGGACAACAAGCCTATTATGCCTCGCGTGCCTTTGGTGGCGAAAGTACGACGCTCGGACGGATGGCAAATGAAGTTGCACAGGGCGCAACTGCCTCATATGCGGGTCCCATTGGTGGAGCAGCTCTCGGGTATAGCAATCGACGGGCTAATCGAGAACGGGTCGAAGATTTAACGCTGGGAACACCGATTCAAGCTGTGGAGCAGTCTTACAATTCAGTCAATAGCGTATCCCCAAACCGTTTTCCAAGTCTCAATGCCTTAGCTAGTGAAGGGCAAGACACACGCGTTGATGTGGTAAGCAATCAACCCTATGCCTTTCGCGTGCAAGATAATGGCGATGGTGTTCGCACCTATGAAGATGGCAGTCGGGTTTATACCGATGACCAAGATATCCCCAGCGATCGCAATCGTGCTAAAGCTGAACGTGATGCCCGTCGCAATTTTGACACTAGTGTTGCGGAAGCAGATGTTTCTGGTTCAGGACTTGCTTTGAGTGAGACTAGTCTTGCTGCCATCGATGCTTCTGATGATGAGGAAAATGCCCGTTTATTGAGTGTCTTAGATGCTAATCGTAATGAAGCACTAGCACCGCGTGTTGAACCACTCAGCACAGCAACAGTTAGTGATGATAACTCAGACATACCTGCACCTGTGATTGATGAACGCCCAGGTGGACAACCAACAGCTAGCGAAGCCTTTCTCTTAGATATTGAATTGGCGAATCCAGGCGCAACTGGACGTGAAGATTTAGTGGCAACCTATTATCCAGATGGTGTACCCACCGGTACGAATACTGATGATACAGAGTCTTCAAACACCCCATCACCTGTACTTATTGATCGTGTCGATGAGCCGTCGTCTCCGCGTGAGTCCTTCCTGTCATCAATCGAGCAAGATTATCCGCAAGCGATAGGACGCGCAGACTTAGTTACACCTAATGAGACACCTGATTTGAGTGTCTCAACTGATGCTGTTCAAATCGATCTAACAGGCGATGTTGTGACCAATGTGCCACAGGTTGGACAAGCCACACAAGCACGATTAGCAGGGGCAGGCATCAGCACAGCAGGGGAGTTAGCCAATGCTAGTTCTCAAGACCTTGCCGCAGTTGGCATCGGGCAACGACGGGCAGGCTTTCTCATCAATCAAGCACAAGAGTATGTTGCTCCACCTGCTAATCGCGCATCTGTGCCCAGTGCTGATCAGATTGCCGCGGCAGGCGATGCCGTCAACAATGATGATGGTGTGCGCTTGGCAAATAGGGTTGCATCTGCCATCCGCTCAGCTTCAACTAGTGGCGGGATCGCTTCTAGTACCCAAGCCCAACAAGTTGCCTCCCAAGCAGGGCTACCAAATACAACAGCATCCAGCCAATTTGTACAAGTCGCCTCCGCGATGGGCTTGAATGAGCAACAAGCTCAAACGGTAATTCAAGATGTCCAAAATAATAATGCACTTGGCGCAGAAATTGGACAATCGATTCGGGCATCACTCGCAACTTTGACTTTAGCGAATGGCTCACAACTCAACAATGCAGGCATGGAACAAGCCGTGGGTTTGCTTGAAGGAGCAGCCCGTAGTTTGGTCAGTGCTGCCAATAGTCTCAATGGGGCAGGGGGGGCAGCGCCCACTGAAGCTGAGACTGCCACGGCTGGCTCGAACCAGCCTCAGACAACAGCCAGCAATACTTAAATCATCCATACAGCGTGAGGATTAGACAGTGGTACAGCCACCAACAAGCACCCTTGGCAATGAAGGCTTAGACGGTAATGAAGCCTTTGAATACTATGAACTGGCTGATTTAGAGACCATGACACTTGCTGAGATTGAGCAAATTTGGGATTTAGTGCCGACTGAAGACCGCGACTATCTCACACGACGCTATCGCAAAAGTGTTAAGACCCATGGTATCTCTAGTGATGAGCAAGAAATTCAAATGGCAGACCAATATCTGCAACGCTATGTCTACGAAGGACTTGTGCCTGCAGGTGACCAGTGGGTACGCATCAGTGCCAGTCGTCGCCAGCAACTCAAATCAGGTCAAACTGACTTAGCAGAAATTGATGATGATGATCGCGGCAGCTTTCCCTGGATGAATGCTCTCATCATTGTTTTTGGTCTTTTTCTAGCTATTTTTGTTATCTCACGCATAATGGGTAGCAACTCAGAAGACGCGGTTTTAGTCGAGGGGACACTGACCCCAACTCCTACAGCAACGATGACCTTTACGCCTTCACCAACACCGACGATTACACCAACACCCACAACGACACCGATTGCCTTAATTGAATCGGATTCCTTCATTGAAGCAGGGGATGGACGTGATCGCGATTGGTTTCCTGTCCAAGTTCAAGTCCGTCGTCCTGATGAGATCCAACCGCGTGTTTTCATCGTGCAAGAGCGAGCCATTGACTTGACAGAATGGTCTTTTGATAACAATCCCGATGTTGCTAGCTGGATCAGTGGCACAGTGGTTCGTCCTGTCTTTGGTATTCCATATTCAGAGACCAATGAGCGTTTCTTAAACTCACTACTTTCGGGCACAGAATTCAGCATTCGCATGAATACTGGGAGTGAATTGCAATATACTTTCTCATCTGCTCAAGAATTGGGACGTGAAGATACCTCGCTCTTCCGCCAGAATCAGCCTGGGATTGTCTTAGTCTTAATTGGTGAAATTGGTTTAGATGGCTTACCGACCTCCTCTCGCTATTTCGTCACAGGCACATACAATCCAAGCCTAGAAGTCGATCTCTCCAGTGCGGTCGCTTTACCGATTGCGATGGGGCAGACCGTGGACTTTCCTGATCTGTCGATTCAGGTTGATCATGCCTATACGCTAGCAGTACCAGATGCGGCATCTGATGACTTCATGTATGCAATCCTTGATCTAACGCTCACCGCTAATGCCAATGATGTTGCGCTCAGCAATTATCAATGGTTCTTAGATGCGCGTGATGCCCGCTATTCACCTGATTTATCTGCCTTAATCAGCACCACTCATCCACTGACACCTGCTATCTTACTTGCCAACCAAAGCCTGCAGGTCTCAATCCCCTTTTTAGTCCATCGCTTTGACGGCAATGCACTCCTCTTATTTTCACCCCCGGGTGTTGCAGGTGAGTCCTTCTCAGTGACGCTTACTCAACCCACTATAGAGCTTCTTGTTGAGCATCTTGATATTCAATTACGACGTATTCGTCGTTCAGATACTCAAATTTATGTTGATGTGCGCGTTTATAACCCACAAGCAGACGCTATTACACTTGAATTAGACGATATAGGTATGATTTTCGGGTTTCGCCCGATGCCCACAGGTGCAACGAGTCGTCCACTTGATTATCAGGCAGTCACCTTCGACCCTGACTATGTTCTGGATTTGACTTTAGCTTGGGACTGGAATGCTGATGATCCTTTCGCACGTTTGGATTTAGCTGGGCGCGTCTGGTCGATTGCCTTATTTAGTGATTGAGGTAAACAAGTAGAGCCTCTAATTTGCTTGCCAAGTGCATGATCTTGGTGTACTATTTAAATCGTCAACACATGTATATATAATTTTAATAGGAGCGGAAAATGTTCAAAAAACGTGCTATCACATTGCTAACGCTGATCTTTGTTTTAGCTATCATAGGATCGCCTGTTTATGCTCAAGCAGATCCTGTTGCCCAAGTCGAAGATTTCTTCACAACAATTGAAGATTTGATGGTCGCAGTGGCTACATCTGCAGCTGTGATTGGTTTTCTGGGCTTAGCTTTGATGAATCTTGGCTCATCGATTCCATTTATCGCTGAATGGAAGCAAGAGAACCCCAAAGCAGCCCGCTCAGTCATGACGGGACTCATCATTTTGATTTTTGTTGGTGGTGGCGGTCTGGTTGGTTTATTGAGCTTCTAAATTATATACATATATAATTATAGGTACGACAAATACAAATTACAGCTCTTTTTATTTTGTCGATATAGCTCATTAAGTTTGTATGATTCGGATTTTCATAGTGTAAGGCGTAGGCAATTATCGTCTGCGCCTTTTTCAAATATATTTTGATAAAAAATGAGAGGAGTTCTACCGATGGCAGCCCGTATTAAGAGCCTCGTGACCGTTCGCGAAGAAAAAGTTTTTGGGGCGGTTGATATGAACCGCATGATGACTGCAGGGATGGCAACAGGGTTCGTCTATGCCATGTGTCGAATCATACAAGTGGGGCTACTACAGATCCCTGCCATCATTTTCTCGTTTTTCTTCTTCATCTGGCTCACGGGTAAGAAGGGCGGTGTGCCTCGTTATATGGTCTTTGTTTATAGCTGGCAGGGCAAGATCTTGATTGCAGCTCGTCGGAATCCCGACTCATTAGCTGGACGCATCGCCAAGTTAGCTGGCTGGACTACATCCGATGTCGTCATCAATGGCGACCATCTATTCACAGCCACTATTGGGATTTCCTTCGATGACAATATGGCTGGACTTGAAATCTTGGAGACTGACTCGCTTGATGCTGGCGGCTTTGAAATTGTGACGGATGAGGACTTATTCATGACAATTGATGTCAGTCAAGTAAAAGAGCAAACAGATGGCTAGTTTCAAAAAAAAGGTCGATTTATCACCGCACACCGTTTTGATTGAACCCTTTGATATTGCGATGTTCAATACTCGCGATGGACAAGGCTTATATTCTTTACAAAATCGTTTTGCGACCTTCATGCGTGGTTTGGCGTTTCCTGCCCGCTTTGTCTATTGGCAGATGCCCGCTGATTTACGTTCACGCATTCAATATGTTGCTGATCTCTCCAGACGTGAAAATGATGTCTTAAAGAAGCAAATGCTGATGGAAAGTCGTCGCAATTATGAGATGCTCCAGAATGGAGCGAATTACCATCGGTCTTTGTGTGGGGTCGCACTCTGGACTGATGACTCCATGACCTCAGAAGGGGTGGCACGGATGGTTTCAGGTTCTTTTGATACCCCTGCTTGGGTATCGCCTTGGCCCAAATTATTTGAAGGCAATTATCGTCTTTCTGAAGCTCATGGCACATTTCGTAATTGGCATCTGCGTCCAATTGGCAGACCGGGTGGACGCAATTATTTCGCTTTTTTGAGTAGTTATGAATTTTTGCCCGTGGATTGGAATTTCTATCGTCCGCTCTCACAAATTCTCGCTTTGCCTTATCCTTTGGGCTTATGTGTTGATTTTCCTAAAACACATGAACGCAGTGATGCTATTACCGCAGTTGAAGGCACATTGCTCGCCACTCGCGTTCATTTGAGTACCAGCACAGCTGAAGATAGCAAGAGTGGTAAAAAGTACAGCGATTGCCGTCAGACACTCGAAGAACTCAATCAAGGGGATCTCTTGCATGAGGTGCAGATTATCATCGCGGTGGCTGCCCCTGATCGCGAAAATTTGAAGCGTGCCTGTGATGACATCATCTCACGCACCAAACCCTTTTTTAAATTACGGCATGATGTGGGGATGCAACAAGCCAATGCCGCTAAATTCTTCAGTGACACTCCTAGTAAATACATTGGTAATGATGATTCCACTTGGCAAATGACCAGCCGTGAGGCAGCACTGATGTTTGGTCCTGTGGGCTTTCGTAAGTTATCTAATCTTGAAGGTACGATGCGCGGACAGTCTGCAGATGGTGCATTTCCTTTTTTCTTCAACTCTTGGCCCGAAGGTAAGAAGATTGCCACTCATGAAATTGTGGTCGGGATTACAGGCGCGGGTAAGACTTTCAGTACCAATTGTTTCTTGGGACGCCAATATCTAGAACAAGGAGTGCCTTTTGATTTGCTTGAACCAATGGGGCATGGGCATATTGTCGCTGAGGCACTCGGCGCACCACTCTTTGTGCCTTCACCCAATAGCACCAATCTCAACCCACTCGATGTCATGTATCCTGATGTGACTGAACAGATCACGCATGTCATTCGTTTGATTGAAACCATGCTCGGTCGTCAATTCAGTGGCTCACAAGAAGGTAATCATCAAAAGGCCTTGATTGGACAAGCCTTAGTACTGCTTTATGGCATCAATAAAGGGGTTGACCTCTTCAGTCTAACAGCGACTGAGACTCCTCTGATAGAAGATTTGTGTACGGCACTGTCTTCGATTCAAGCCAAACCTCATATCCAAGCGATTGCTCGCGATATTGCTGATGAGATTGGTGGCTTGTGTACTGGCTCAGGTCCTTATTCGCGTTTTGTCAATGCGCGTACCAATCTTGATTTGAGTTTTAGAGGTAAATCAACACCGCGTATTTTCTCTTTCCATGAGATGTCCAGTGATCCTGAATTGCTAGCGATTGCTTATACCCAAGTGTTAACAGCGATTCGTCGTGACAGTTTAGCAGATGATAAACCACGCACAATTGTCGTCGATGAGGTCTATCGCTTGATGCGCCATCCCTCGCTCTTAGATTTCTTAGTTGAAGCAGTCAAGACTTTTCGGACACGTCGTAAAAAGGTCATCGTGATTGACCAGCAAATGCGTGTTTTCTTATCTTCAGAAAAAGCCAAGTTACTTTTTGAGAATTGTCCAATCCGTGTGATTTTTAATCAGCGCAATGGGATGGATGTCTTTCAGGAACACGTCGCCTTTCAGCACATGACCGAACAACATCTCGAAACTATTTCTAGTTTGCGTCGCGGACACTTCATCTTAGATATACAAGATCAAGGGATATACTATCTCAATTTCGCCCCTAGCATGGGCGAGATTCAGCGTTTTGGTAGCTCATAAATGTCGGTGAACAATAGAGTTGGTAACTTAGACAATAGGAGGTCATTATGGCTGATATGGCACAAGTACAAGAACAAAGCCGTAAGAGCTTTTTCCAATGGCATTTGCTTCTGAGCCTCAAGAAAAAAGAGCTTGAAAAAACCTTGAATGCGGCAGGCTTACGCCCTGAAATGATCACTCAGATTGAAGCTGAACAAGCCCCGGTGGTTGACTCAGAGGAATTGGAATTGTTGTTACGCTTGGGACTTCCAATCCCTCATCATTTAAATCCTTATGATTTGCCTGATCGTGAGATGATCGCGGGCATTCGTTTCTTCTTTCGTGCTGCACCTGCTTTCGATAATGAACATGATTTTGTATTAGATCTGATTCGCCAAGGGGTCGATGGCACATATGAACGCGCGGAATTGATGCGCGTGCATTATGACAATCGCGACTATTTGCAAAAAGCCCGTGAGAAGCTCAACCAAGCCTTAGCAGGCTATTCAAGCAGCATGGTCTTCAATGCGGCTAAAGTCTGGGCAAGTTTTCATGAGGCGGTTGTCATGCCTTGGCAAGCAGTTTCTGCTCGTTTGTTAGATGTGGAAACCAGTGCGGATAGCGAAGATTGGTACAGTCCATCGAGCGATCTTGACCTGGCACAGCCTAAAAGCAAGAAACCGCGAATTGATCTTGGTGATCGTACAAATCTATTTGGAGATAAGTAATGGATAAATTGAGTGCCATCAACGACTATCTGCCCAAATACGTCTTTCCACGTTTTTTGCGCAGGGGTTGTGGCTGTTTGGCTTTGATGTTAATTGCATCTGCTGCCTTGATCTTTTTAGTCATCCCGAGTTTCTTTGCTTACATCGTAACCCTCGATGAGTACCCGCCACTTGATATTCAAGTGGGCGAAACACGCTATCTTGACGATTTTGCGATCAGTCTTGTGGCTATTGAAAATGAGTCAACTTGTGTAGATACAACACCTTGCTTAACTAACATGAGCTTCGATCTAACTTTCTCAACCACCTTTGATGAGCGTACTTACACTGTGAGCTACATCGCAGGAGAGCCAGCCCCTGATCCCATCGCTTTACCTCTAGATTATCTACTACGCGTGGTTGCAGTCTCAACTGATGCGACTACCGCGCAATTCTATGTCTTCAAATTACCCGTCTCTTTCACGAATACGTATAGAGAATAGGAGCTAAATAGTGCTTAAGCAAGAAGTTAAGGGCTACAGCCGTAATGTCCCTTCCGTTCAGTATATCTGTGCTTGTCCCAATTGTCCCCATTGTCAGAATCAACCACTAACAGGACACGTCAATCGCAAATATTGTTCACATGAAGCCATGCTTGAAGCCCGTCGTCAGAAACGTCGTGAGCAAGCACTACTTGCGGGTCGTACACCTGGTAAGGTTGGGCGACCGAAGAAACAGACACGCGCTGTACTCCTCTATGTTCTGCATCTGCAAGCGAGCGATCTGTATCTATTAGGTTGCAGCGATGATCTTGAAGCTTACCAACAAACTTTGGCAAGATACCAGGATAGCAATCCTAATATTCAAGAATTGTGGATCTTTGAACAGGGACTAAGCCAGGCAGATATGCCAATACTGCATCAACAATTTGCCACACAATTTGAAGGACAATGGCTACGATTTGAAAGCACGAGCATCCAACACTTAAAAATTGCAATTGAAGCGAGGATCACAAACGCATGAAAATTGTCATTATTGAATCCGCCAGCAAACAGAAAAAGCTGACTAAGCTACTGGGGAGCATCTATGGATCCGGGCAGTTTAGGGTCACAGCCTCACTGGGACATGTTCGCGACTTGCCCGCCAAGGAACTCGGTGTTGATGTTGATCGGGGCTTTCGTCCGCATTACGTGACCAGTAGGGGGAAGGCTAGCAAGATTAAATCGCTACGCAAGGCAGTATCCGAGGCAGAAGCAGTTTATCTAGCTGCTGATCCTGACCGCGAAGGGGAGTCAATTGCATGGCATCTGGTACAAGTTACACATCCAACTGTGCCTGTCTATCGGGTGAGCTTCAATGAAATTACCAAATCTGCCGTGCAAGAGGCTTTTGCGACACCACGCCAAATTGATATGGATTTGGTGGCAGCTCAAGAAGCTCGACGAATCTTGGATCGCTTGGTGGGCTACAAGTTATCTCCTGCCTTATGGCAAGGCTTAGATGAAAGTGGCTTGTCTGCTGGACGCGTTCAGAGTGTTGCCCTCAAATTGGTGGTTGAGCGTCAGCAAGCGATTGATACCTTTGAGGTACGTGATTATTGGAGCATTGTGGGTACATTTGCAGTACCTGAAGGTCAATTTGATGCCAAGATGATTATCTGGCAAGGGCATCAATGGCAGATGGATACCTTCAAGTCCCAAGCTGAGGTTGAACAAGCGATCTCTAGTCTGACTGATACTGTCTTTAAGATACAAAAGATCGAGGTCAAAGACCGCTTGCGTAAGCCCTTTGCACCTTTTACCACTAGTACGTTGCAACAAGCCGCTTCAACGCATTTGAAGATCAGTCCTGATAAAACCATGTCAATCGCGCAAGCTCTCTACGAAGCGGGTCATATCACCTACATGCGAACCGATAGCCCTGCAGTTAGTGATGAAGCAGCGGATATGGCAGAAACCCTCATTCGCCAGAATTATGGTGAGGTCTATTTACCTGAAAAAAGACCGATTTACAAAGCAAAATCTGGGTCACAAGAAGCTCACGAATGTGTGCGTCCGACCGATTTATCGGTATCTGATCTCAGTACAACACTCGATGATTTCTCAGCAAAGCTGTATCGCTTAATCTGGCAACGCTTTATTGCCAGTCAGATGGCAGCCGCGCACTATGAACGCACCACCATTTATGTTGCTGGCGGTCATAGTCTATTCATGACCCGCAATTCGACGCTAAAATACGATGGTTTCTTGCGTGTTTACACTTATGGCAATGATTTAGATTCCGACGATGAAACGGATAATGAGCAAGAGATTGTCTTACCACCTGTAGCACAAGATCAAGTTTGTCGCATTGTTTTGCTTGCGCCTGAGCAACATTTTACACGTCCACCAGCAACCTACAGTGAAGCCTCATTGGTCAATGCTCTTGAAAAAGCAGGGGTGGGTCGTCCCTCTACCTATAGCATGATGGTTTCTACGATTCGTCATAGAAAATATGTTAAGCTCGTCAAACGTCGTTTGGTGCCAACAGCGTTAGGTCAACGGGTTATTGGTTTCCTCAACGAGAACTTTGCCTTAGTCATGAGTTATGACTTTACAAAGACGATGGAAGATGCCCTTGATAAGATTGCACTAGGAGAGTTGGATACTCGTAAATTCTTGGGTTTATTCTGGGAAAAATTTGAACCCCTAATTGAGCCATGGCAACATACAACACCTCAAAGAGTTGCGCCACAACTCACTGATGAGACTTGTCCTGTTTGCTCAAAGGGGCAGTTGCAATTGAAGTCCTCAAAGAAAGGGCGTTTCTTTGGATGCAATCGCTATCCAAAGTGTAAGTATTCGCGCGATGTCAAAGCCGCTAAACCTGTTCTAATTGGGCAAAAATGTCCTAAATGTCAGGCACAACTTTGTGTGCGCTCCAAAAAAGATAGGGACGATAAATTCGTAGCTTGTACTGCCTACCCAGCCTGTCGCTACACACAGAATTTCCAGCCTGATACTATTAAATGAGCTGTACAGAGATAAAATAGTCTCCGACAAACTGAAAAATAGAGATAAAATAGTCTTCGACAAAGTCCTTCCATGTGGGAGGATTTTTCATTCATAGAAAAGCCAATCTATCAATTTAGGTACTGAGTTGCAAGGCTTTAGCTGATACTGAATGTCGAGATAAGCTCTCGCAATTCAATGTCAAAGAGTGAGGCAAGGTCAAGAGAATCTGTTAAATCCGCTAATTCAGGAGCTAGAACAATGTCAACATCATTGCCATATATCCGAGTTTTTAATACATCAAAGTAGAGTTTATGCCAATTGTTTGTTAGTTCAACTTCTCCAACATGGCTAGTATGAATCGTAAACATCTCGGTTTCCATGCAGATACACAATCCGTTGTACCCTTCAAGTGATTCTAAATCATATGGCATATAGTCATTTGCAAACTTAACATGAATTGTCATTATCTTTTGCTCCTAAAAGGTATTAAGATGAGATAGGCTGACACAATATGTTCGCTATCAGGGACGATTGTGTGTTTCACTCTCTAAATAAGCCTCAATCTTCCCTGATAAATAGAGCTTTAATTTCTTGAGCTTGTTCTTCAGAGAGTTCAAGCCATTTATTATTGATGACCTGCTGTCCATAGATGTCATAAAGGGCTTCGACAACAACTTGACCTGATTCGCGCTCACTCATGAAAATTTCCGTGATGCCTTTGGGGATAGCTGCTTGGTTATCTTCAGCAATTTTCCGATAATGTTCTGGGTCAATGGCCCAACCAATTTTGTAGAAGTCACTTTCACTGGCTTGAAACATATAGATAATGTTGATGATGGGATTTTTGCTACGTCGTCCTCTTTTACCTGGTATTCGTCCAGCTGCAATTGCTTCTAAGTTTCTGATTCGTTGGCGATGGAGGAGCATGGCTTCTGGGTCACAATAAGTACGATTAGGATGTGCCCATAGCGTTTCATTATGGCAGTAAGGGCAGTTGGAGCATGCACAGTGGAACTCTACGAGTTCGAGTTGACGATCATACCCCAATACGCTCTGATCAATAATTTCTCTTTTATTTTGTAAATATTTCTTACCATTTCGGTTTTTAGCATTATTCATCTCGATCCTAATACTCATATATTTACAGAAATAGATATATAGACGAATTATACTGAAATTCAGAAGTCAAGCAAGAAGTAAGTCGAATAGTTAAATCAATGATTCTTATGAATCTGAGCGGGAACACCCACACTCTCAAGGTGTGGAATGAGAGAGTACTAGGGGAATACTCGGATACCTGTAAAAAATTCCTGAGTTTTTTGATCCTAATTCCTGGATATTTGTGAGTAGTTTCCTTAGCGGGTGTTTTGCCTCAAATGTGCAGATAAGGCATGGGAGCTAATAACGAAACTTATCTATATAATTGTTAGTTGATTTTCGTTTGACAAAATGTTATTCTATGTTCTATAAATGAAATGAATTTTTTCTAGTGAAAAAGATCTTGCAGAAAAATATTGTTGACACTACGCTACAAATGACAATAGAAAAATCTCCCCAAGAGTAGAAGAAATTTTGGAATAGATTGGAGTAGGTTAGAATGATTCAGTTTTTCTTGAGTGATATATCAGCGTCATCATGCCAAGGTCATATCTTTTTATCTGAATCAATCTCATTTTCTACATTAGCCTCGCAAATTCATCAAATGCTACAAAATCCAAAAGACATTGATATATATGTATATATCAACTCAGCTATAAATATCTCATCTTTGAATATATTGGAGAACTTCGAGATACTGTTTGAGCATTCTCTAATAAATAGTATGACTTTTGTCATCGATCGTGAGAATCCAAATTTTCACAAAATGACCAGAGCAATCCGATTTATGCACGATGTGTATCAATATAAGGTATCGAGCAAAATTGCTGAATATCAGATAATATCAATTAACATATGAAATGTTATTGAGAATGGCTTACACAATAGAGCATCTATTATTATGATCGATAAATTTGACTAGAGCACAAGATATAAGTGTAAGGATCCATTAAACTAAAAGGACTTATCCGAAAAGACGGTCCCGAATAAGTCACAGAACGATTCATCTGCGAACTGGTCAGTAAACAGATAAATAAACGAATGCCGAATGTTGGATTCGGATTGATAAGGTCATTATACAGTATGAATAGAACAGAAACAAGGAAACATAATATTAAAAATGGTGGAGAGCAATAATATCATGCTATCGCCATTATATAGAAAAATTATGAAGTTCATCAATAAGCATCGTCTTATAATCTTCCCAACTTTAGGAAAAGTTCCTCATCCAGGCATTGGAAAGACGCGACAATATTGGAATATGCCAATGGATACAGACCTGCTGAGAAAGATGCTAGAAGATCCAACAATTAATAGTTACGCAGTTTTGTGTGGTCAAATATCTAAAAATCTATTCGTGCTTGACTTCGACAAAGTGAGACGATATAGAGAGTTTACAAAAGCATTTCCAGAGCTTGCCCAGAATACTCTAACCGTCAAGACACGACGTGGTTATCATGTTTATCTTCGAGCGATGACTACAATGCCAAGAACACAACACTTAGGACATATGGAGCTTCTAGGTGAGGGATCATATGTTATAGGGCCACAATCATTAGTAGACAGAACAACCTATAAAATTATCATTAATGCAAACATTCAAGTAATCAATGATACAGACGTACAAAAAATCATCAGCGAGCTGAAGCAATCATCAATTACAACATCAAGTAATAAACAAGAGGTTAACGATCTAGCTGAACACATTCCAACAAACGATCCAAACGCGCTACGTGAATATCAAGTTCGCATGTATCTAAAATATGGGCAATCCAGCAAAAGTCGCAATGTTGGATTATATCGAGCGGCGAGTATTAGCATGAGCCGAGGCATACCTTACGAGAAAACAATAGCAACATTACTACCAGTTCACACGCAGGCAAAGCCATACAGTAACCACCGTAGAGAGTCGCAAAAGCAACGGTCAGCTGAAGGGATCAGGACAATTACAAGTGCGTACAGATATCAGATCTACAGTACAAGAGCGCTGTTACAAGCACCAAAAACATCTACAGCAATGACAGGATTAGTACCAACAGCACTAAGAGAGGCATTACTACAAGCCTGGGGAAAAATAAACAAGCAAGGAATAATAGTCAATGGTTCAACAATACCAGGGAGACTAATTGAAGCACTATTTATGGAGGGCATTGAACCAGGGACAGTAATGACATATGAAAGTATATGCCAAATAGGTAAAAAAGTATCGTTAAGTTCTAAGTCAATTTTTGAAGCATTACGAGGAAGATTATCACAATACAACGGAAAACACTTATTTCAAAAACTAACTAATTATTCGTATAGTCAAAAGACCCCCACCCATGTTGGGGACTATGACAATAGAACAATTAATAAAACAAAAGATCATTTCTCAAAGAGATGTAAGACTAGAAATTACTTCGTGATGCCAAATATAGAACACTTATGTTCTATATTTGGCGTTCTCGCACAATCTTGGGATGCGATCCCCTATGAGGCTTTAAAAACTCCCAAAGCATATCGTATGGCTCTTCATGAGCAATATATACGTCGTGTGACTCCTGAAACATCAGCTACCTATAATGGTAACCGTCTAGGATGTCATGCTCGAACAGCCTATCGTTATGACAAAGAACTTAGTGTCAAAACAATCCCTATTTATGGTTATGAGCCTCTATCTTGGCAGAACGTCGATAATGAAGACTTTTATGGTCAACCACGCTCAAATGATGTCACACCAGGAAAATGGCTTCAATGCCTTGATGGTAAGCGTTATCCTGCGATTAAAGGTATTGCTCTCAAGTTACTATCTCGTGGAGATGTAGCAGTAGCGTGTAAACGTCTAGCGTCTCGTCGAATTTTAGGAGATGTTTCATTGGTTCTTGGAGACGTTATTTGGAGACGATTAGACAAGGAGAAATCTCAGAGTGATACCTATTCTTCAGATGATGTTTTACCACCATTTGTTCTCCCAGAGCGATCATCTCGTGCTTCAACATCATCAAATAATCCATCTAAGTACACTGTTCGTCGTAATCACGATGTTGAAGCACAAAACGACACTCATATAAATTTACTTACCTTGGTTAAAGGCATCGGACAGCGACGTGCGTATCAATTAAATGATCTTGACATCATATCTTTAGATGACTTGTCAGCAGCTGACCCAAGCCATATTCTTGGTAATCTTTATCATGGTGGGTACTTGACAATCTCAGCTATTCAAGAATGGCAATACGAAGCCAAAGTTCTTTTAGGTTTGGAACAACGTCGCCAGAGTGATATCAATGCAGAACGTAATAAAAATCGAATTAATAGCTATCTCACCACGGTTAGAAAGATTATTAAATTTATCAAAAAATCCTTTGACCTACTCGATAAAACATTTGGGTATGCGGACCTCCCCATTCCTGAAGTTAAACTCATCGAGGAACTCACAATTGTTTCAACACAATTGAAGTTCCGAGAAGGGCGCTGGTATGTCTCACTTATCAATGGTAGTGGTGTGCATAAGCTGAATGATATTTTCATTGAATTTTTTAGCTTATATCAAACCACAATTACGCGGATGGATAATCTTGCTGACTATCAACTAGATGAATATGGCTTTGGTAATAATCAATTTTGGAAATCGCAGTCGCGGTGGCTAGCCCATTATCGCCAGCTTATCATCGATGCAACAACAGAATATGAAAATGGAGACAAAAAATAAAATATTTGATTTTGTGGCCTTGTCTTGTTTTATGCCTTCAAAACATCCTGCAAATATTTAACAAACACGCTTACGTTCGAGGTACGTGCAAAATACCCCCATGCAGATTAGTAGAAGATTAATGCCAAACGCTTTTACGGGAAAGTGGGAACATTGGAACGGAAAATGTATCTAAGCAAATTCCCGTATTTCATTCGCTTTCTTCATTTATATGAGTGTTTTTTGACGACGTGACCGATGCGGGTAGTGTACCCGTGTAGCAGCTTCTTGTTTGTCTTTTTCACCTCGTCGATCATACCTAGCTGTAGTTTTTGGATCTTCGTGACCAGCAATTTTCATGACTGTGAAGACGTTAGTATTCATTTCAAGTAGGTCTGTGATGAGTGTCCGACGGAAGTCATGAGGACTAAAGGTAGAGACGTTCGCTTCGTCAGCTCTCTTCTTAATAATGTCGTACATGGACTGTGCTGACAGGGGTCGATCTTGCTGCTTGTTTCCTTTATTGATTGGAACAAATACAGCAGATGTTTCTAGGTTTGCATCTCTGAAAAATAACCAATCTTCCATTGCTAGTAATGCCCCTCCTCGCAGCCATACTGTCCTATTTTTTTTGCTCTTTGCATTGTCCGATACAATCACTACTGCTCCACTGTCAATATCTACATGATCGAGTGTTAAAGTTGCGACTTCATCACGTCGAAGTCCGCAAGTTGCCATTAACCCGATAATTGCACTATCCCGTACTCCAGCAAATCCCTTGTCCTCGAAGCAGACATTTGATACTGCCTGAATTTCACCAAAGCTGATGTACCTACCAGCCTCATCATCCCCATTGTCTTTTAGATTCTCAATCGTTACTGCACGCCTGTATTCAGCTTCTGGTATTTGCCCTAGTAGCCATGCTTGTTTGAGAACACCTCTCAATGCAGTCAACATCCCATTGATCGTGGAAGGTCTGTATCTTTTCTCTTCTGACATGACTATCAATGCTGAACGAACATAGGCTGCATCTGCATATCGCAAACCTCCCCAGTTGATGTTCATTTCAGTCACTTCCTCATCACCAGTGAGAATTTGTGCGATTTGCTTCAAATAACGCCTCATGTTTGTTTTTGTGTTATTGCTTCGTCGGCTATTCAGATAGACGATTGCTGGATGTTCTTTATCCGGTAATGAAGTTTTCAGCCGTAAATCAGTCAAAATGCCTCCTAAATAATCTATCACAATGTAGATTGTAAACGGCTATTTTCAATTGTACAATATCTCATATCGGGTTCAAAGATTTTAACTGAACCGTGCAGTTCATCGTATTTGAATAGAAAAGGAGCTGTATGGAATATTTACTCTTAATCGCAATTATTGCATCAGGTGGACTCCACGGTTTCACTTTTGTGTCGATCCTTGTGCGGATCTTCAGTCTTGATGTACGTAATCGTTTTTTTCCGAGCCGTGATCCTGAGAACTTATCTAAGTTTTTCCGTAACAACATACTCATCAGCTTTATTGTCTTAGCTAACGTTGCATGGAATGATAATTTTTCGGGCGCGCTTGTAATCTACTCGGGGTCAGGTCTGTTGGCTGTCGTATTTACGGTTATCTTGGCAGTAATGGGTAAGATTATTGGGACTTCTACAGATGATAGTTAGATGTATTTTGATATGGATGACTATTTTTAGTGATTAGCTTATAGTTAAGTTGTGCAGGTAGCCTGTACATTACTACATTGGATTGCAGGCAAAAAGCGCCACAAACGTCAGAGTAGACAAATTTGAACTTTAGATACGCTTTGGGGCGTATTTTAGAGAGGAGGCTTTAGCCATGTTGATATCTCGGAAGCCATTCACAGATTGGGAATTCAAAATCAATCTCCTGTCAGATTCTGAGCCTAACCTATCTGCAACAAAGCAACAAGCAGGACAGGCCTTCTTAGAAACCTTTTATCGAACGACGTGGGATGGCAGAGAATTTGAGCTGTTTTCTATGACTGCCAAAAATTGCGATGATCTATTCCTTCAGATTCGTATTTATACTGCAGATGATATTCGTATTTTTCAGTGGTTGCCCCACTTAATTGAGCAAAAAGAAATGGTGTTTTATATTACGCCACTCTATGAGATTATGAAGACCTCAGGTACTTCAGCATATCCTTATCAGGTATTATTGCTTCCGAGTTTTCTCCCTAATATTCCGATTGTAACCTGATGAAAATAGGTGATAGAGTAATATTAACTGAAGCGGATTCCGATGTGTATAGCATTGCTGAAATATATGAAGTATCTGGTCAATTTCCTGGAAGTCTAACCTATCATATGTATCTCCTATATAGCAATCATTATCATGATTTGACACCATATCAATCGACCTATAGCACATATGGGCATAGGCTGAGACTAGCAACCATCAGAGAAATTGTTAATCTGAGACCAACTAAGTAATAAGCTATGCGAAAATCGAGGAAGAATTAAAGTCTTATCCAAAGATATCTCAACAAGTCGCCAGCCACTTACAAATAATTGGAGAAAAATTTGGGATAAAGACACCAATAGGGTAAAAAGTCAAGCACTCAATTTTAGGTTTAAAGGCGTAAGAATGTAGCGCAGCCAAAGAGAGCGACCAGCGCAATTGGGCACTTGATGTAAAATTCTACTGACACTGACAATTACCAATTACTGTGCAACTGCTAGTACAAGGGTTTTATAATTCTCTGACAAATGTATATTGGAGCAAAATAAATAGATACCCGTTTTTCAGACCCCTAAAATTTGAGATAATGCAGGGGGTCCATTAATCGGGATGCTATCTTTGTGAAGGAAGAGCGAATGTCAAATGTCCGATTGCTAAGTGGTGTCAACGCAAGTGGTCGATATGTCCACATATCACAGGTAACCAGTGGTATCACCTCGTTACAATGCCCATTTTGTGGTGGTGGGCTAACAGCCAAAAAAGGCGGCAAGATGTCCCACCATTTTGCCCACAATAGCGAGTCTTGCTTTCAGGTGGATCATCGAGATTTTAGCAAGCTCGAACTCCCGATTTATGACCGTTTCAACATCTATATCTCTGCCAAAGCGTGGCAAGAGCTACAGAGATTTCATATCTCTTCTGGGGCAAGTCTCTCGGTTCTCTACAATCATGATCCACCACTCATTCGACAGGGGTTTGACTATCATCGAACACCTGAACTCACCGATGAGGGCAAAATACCGTTTGGGGAGGCAACACTCTCCAAATTTAGTGAGTTCCAAATCGGAATGGTATACATGAGGCACAACCAGCTTAGTGACGTGGCACGGCTCGCCTACTTTGGCGAGCCAAGATTTCGGGGCTGGGGTAAGGATAGTCAGCAAATTGGCTGGCTTATTAAGCCCGCCAGAGACACACACGACTTTGCAATCGCGGATCTAAACATTTTTCGTTCGCAAGTTGAACGCTTCTACGGGCTACACTTATATCTTCTCAAAATTGTTCATGCAGATGGTGAGCTTTACAAAATTGGGGTTACGAGCCGAGATGTTGATGAGCGTATTAAGGAGATTCGCCGCGACTTACGCGATTTCATTGATGTCAAATCAATCAAAGTTGATCGCTTATGCGAGCATCGCGGAGCTGTAGAGCGGTACGCACAACATCGTTACAGAAGCTATCAGAAGCTTATAGGTAATCACACCGAATACTTTGAATTCCCCAAAAAGTTCCTTCGGAACGTAAGACGAGATTTTACATCGCTGGGTGATCTTCATCTTCCAACAGATGGATGGTACTTTTATGACATTCGCCGAGATGAGCCAAAACTTGGTGAGTACACACGCAATGGGCTTTTGGGTCAGATATTGGCTCAGGAGTCAGCGTACATCGAATCTGTCATCAGAGAGGATGAGTACATCATACGCCACAGAGAAGCGACATCCGCAGGTACAAAAGCGGGACTAGCACGAGCGCGAGAGCGAGGTGTTACGCTTGGGCGACCAAAGGATACAGAGGCGTCGTTGCTCAAACGACATCCTCAAATTGTCGCCGCATTGCAGGAAGGCACACCGATCAAAGCAATTGCCAGAAATCTCAAGGTTGGGCGAAATACAGTTCGACGAGTACGTGATGCCCTCAGAGCAAAAGACTAATCATCTAAGTATTTCCACTCCGTCCTCCGCGCCTTCAATGCGCCTTCAATTTGGAAAAATGGAGACAATGGAACGGAAAGTATATCTAATCGAGAGTGAAATCGGTTTATACACACCCTTCAAATAATTAATATTCCATAATCTTAGGGATGCGTTATAATTATATTATTACTATTCATAACGAAATGATTAACGATTATGGTGAATATTATACTCATCACATCTCGT
>JBCCSC010000068.1:0-28511 GCA_039200705.1 Chloroflexota bacterium | reverse complement strand
TGTCTAAATCCCCTTGTGCCTTGTGTGCAATTCCACGATTAATAAAAGCATCCGCATAATCGGGCTTGAGTTGAATAGCTTGGTTATAATCTTGTATTGCAGTGTCTAAATCCCCTTGTGCCTTGTGTGCAATTCCACGATTAATAAAAGCATCCGCATAATCGGGCTTGAGTTGAATAGCTTGGTTATAATCTTGTATTGCAGTGTCTAAATCCCCTTGTACTTCATAAGCATTCCCGCGATTGTTATAAGGTAAGTGCAATTCGGAATTATTTAATCGAATAGATTCTGTGTAATCTTGTATTGCACCGTTTAAATCCCCTTGTGCTTTGCGAACAATCCCCCGATTGTTATAAGCTTCGGCATAATCAGGTTTGAGTTGAATGGCTTGAGTGTAATAATCAAGCTCTTCTTGACTATTATCGTTCAAATCAAAGCCTCTTTGAAGCCATTCTTCAGCAGAGAGTTCGTTTTCGATAGCTTCCTCAGTAACTTGTGGTTGCGATTCTGCTTCTTCTTGTGCTCTATCAGCTGCTTGTTGAGCAACTACATTGCGTGGATGAATGACAGCATCTAGTGTCACATTTAAATGGCGCGAACTGAGTCGTTCCATCGCCTCCATAAAATAGTCGGTAGGCACACGTAGAGCATTATAATTTTTAATCGGTTCAAGTCCATCTGTCAGGTATTTGCTGGCTTTATCCCAATCGAAGTTTTCCATCGTTAGTGGGACAATATTGCGCTTCATCTCAATCGCGTATTCCATCTCGCGCCGTAGCCAATCGCCTGATTCACTGAGGCGTTCCAATGCCGATGGAGTCAGCAAGACCACAAAATGTGCTCGTGAGGCGATGTTATTCAAAATAATCTGCTCAAAGTCGCCACTATCAATGCTGTTGTAATCGAAGAAGCAATCGTAGCCTTTGCTAGTCAAATTCTGGTAAACAGCCAGCGCGTAGCCAATATTCGTGCGTCGGTAACTGATAAAAACGGTCTTTTCAGGTCGGGTCATGAGTGGTGTTGTCCATGTGCATTAAGCCAAGCCATACATCACCCACATTGTATGCCAAGCACATCGCCCTCGCAAGCAAAATGAGGTCAAGAACACAAATGACATATCACTCGGACAGGATACATCCTGTCCCTACATAAGATATTTGTTGCGTAGGGACGCGATGTATTGCGTCCGTGATGAAAATGTAATTTTTGAGCATCAGGATAAGACTCACAATAAGCCTTCAATCTGCTCAACCAACTCATCAATCGGAATCGGTTTGTGCAGAACTAAATCAGCCTCGGTGGTTTCGGGGAAATTTTCGGGAGTAGCTGTGCCTGTCACCACAATAATGCGAATTGCCTCATACTCAGGCACATCACGCACGGTGCGGATGACATCCATGCCATCTAAGCCAGGCATAATCAGGTCAAGCATAATCAAATCAGGTGGATTAGCAATCACGGTCTGAATCGCTTCACGCCCATTACTGACTGTGTCTACAGTATGACCATGTTGCTCAAGTGTCAGTTGTAAGAGGTAACGGGTGAGGTCGTCATCCTCAGCCACTAGAATCCGCGCCATAGGGTCTCGTCTCGGCTTGCTATAAGCTAAGTATAGCCGATGCTATATTTTTTGCGCGACCGACTTATGCTATGATTTTCACCAATTGGCGAATTACAAAGAACATATTATGGTCACGACATCACGCTTTAACCTAACCGATCGCAATCTGATTCTGACAGGCTACATCGAACCTAATAAACCGCGTATCGGGCGTTTTGTGGCGCAACAACTCAATATGCCTTTCATCGATATTGAAGAACGCATCCAAGACCGTATGGGCGATAGTATCGAGGTGCTACGCGAGACCTTTGGTGAACGGCATGTCAAAACAGTCGAAGATGAAATCATGGAAGAGATGATTCTGCATCGGAATAGTCTGCTTCGTATCAACGGCAGTATTCTCGCCAATACCGATTATCTGACACAGTTACAACAGACAGGTCCTGTAATTTGCCTCGTCGCACGGTTGGATGCGATTCTGCAACGGATTCATTTGACACTTGGTTCACGGTATCACAATCCATATGAGCGTGGTGTCGAACTAGGGAAGTTGCGTCGGGAATGGGCGATTCGTAAGCGCGAGGGCATCTATGAACTGGATGCAACAGACATCAAAGAAGATGACCTTGTCTATGCTATTATTGACCGTTGGGAAGGCATTGTATTGGGAAGTTAGTGTACTATGGAAGTAGTTTAGACGACACAGGCAGTCAAATACATAAAGTGATTTCTGTGCTAACGAACTCAGTTATCTCATGTAGTGGCGGTAGATTGCTTTGCGCGTGAAACTAACCACCATGCACAGAGTAAGAAGACCCCTGGTGCCCACAATAAATACGCTGCTGCGTATAGTTCATGCTCACCAACCCCATAAAATTTAGTAAAGCCAAATGAGAAACCATCCATCATTAATGCGACAATCGCAAAAATGACCATTGGGTGCATCATCTCGCTCATAGGTAATTTGAAAAGTGCACGAAATGCCGTCACAAAAGCAATTCCTAGTGGAAACGTCACAATATAGAACAGAATTAAGAGTGGATTGCCTGCGCTAAAGACAGTTGTACCTAAAAATCGCACAATTGCCAGAACAATCACCCAGACAATAAAACCAACTATTGCATATCTGATATTGTCACGCATCGTATAGACCTTCCATTTCATTTACTGTAGATAGCCCAAGGATAGTGGCTACCATAACGGTAAGGTCAATAGTTTAAGATGAGTGTGAGATGAGCTATGGAATCACCCGATTATTGATGGCATCGTTGACAGATTTTACTAATCGGCGTAGTTCAGATTCTAAGTCCTCAGAAATACCATCCAAGATGAGGGTATCACGCAGAAGGTCACGGGCTTCGCGCATGGCTTCTTCACCTTCACGGAGTTTGCTCAGACCTTGACGAATATTGTCACGGGCTTGTCGGCTAGCAGGGGATGTTTCCGTATTAGGCACATCGCGCCCATGTAACGATGCAACCTGATTCAACTCTGCGACGAATTCTTTGACAGTCGCAATCTCTTGACGTGCGCCTCGTTGTAGTAGCTCTTGAATAGCAGGGCTAAGCAGTGGTTCCATCATGAAGTCGAGGTCTTGCACATCGGCATAGCGACGCTCCACAACATCCATGCCTCCAGCTTGTGGACGAAGGGCGGTTTTTTGTGGTGACATCCCTGTGAAGAGCGGATAGAGAATCCCAACACATAGATTATGTACATCACGAGTATATTCTAATGCCGAGCCACCGCGTCCGATTTGTTTGCTACTGTTGAAATCAATCACTTTGAGGGTCGTACCATCCCAATAAACATGTTCTAGTTTATGGTCAAGATAGACAATCCCTCGCGTATGTGCCATCGTTAACATATTGGCAAATTGCAATGCGAGTGTAATTGCTTCTTCACTCGGTAAGCGTCGGCGACTACCAGGTTGGGCAGGTTTCATCGCATAGAAGAGATTTTCGGTACGTGGCAAATTTTCTAGTGCAAGATAAGGTCGCCAGCCAGCACGGGCGTAAGTTGTCATATGAGAGACAAATTCATCGACATCTTGCCCAAAGGAGTCAATATCACCGCGTTCAGGGGCTTCGGCATCGGTTGATAGATACCCACAATCAAGCAACTTAACCACATGCGGACTAATATTGAGGGTGCTGAGAATTTGCGCTTCATTGCCAAAAGCACGGAATTCCCACTTGGCTTCACCATCAGATTCGATGTGTTCTGGGCGCATAACTTTGAATGCAACGGTTTCACCAGTTTCTAAGTTTTCGGCAGATAGCACACGCGCATAATGCCCAAGGGCGAATGTGTCAATATAATTGTCAATACGGTAAGTTGCGCTCAATTGTGCCATGATAAGTCTTTCTCGCTTTGGTTCTTGTGTTCATATTGCTTTATTTGGGCAACATCCTATCGTGCCATAAAGTAGCCATATCTGTGAAGGGCTAGCCCTTCGTAGAAAAGCTAACGAGATTGTCGCACACAAAACATCAAAATTGTACTATACTGAATTTAGGTGTTACATGAGAGACATAATCCAGAATACATCATGCTCTCTCATTTGCATTCTGAGGACAGCTTATTACAATTAAGTAGAGACCAAGATGTAATCGTAGGAGTCGGCTATGCACCGACCGGGGCATGAGATTCGTTTACGCAGTAGCGCACGGAGTGACCGTGGGCGAGTTCGGCAAAATAACGAAGATAATATCCATTTGTGGGATGCAGATTCATCAGTATTAGCGGTTGTCGCTGACGGGATGGGTGGGGCAGTCGCAGGTGAAGAAGCCAGTCGAATCGCTGTGGAAACTGTTCATGGCAAGTTGGCAACTGATTATTATCGTAGCCCCGATGATTACAGCCACTATGATGCGGATGATCTCGCTGATTTATTAGACGAAGCTGTCCGCGAAGCCAATCAAAACATTATTGATAAAGTTGGCTCTGACCCTGAACTCAAAGGGATGGGAACAACCCTCACAATGGCATTTGCTCGCAACAACGATGTTATCTTGGCGCATGTGGGCGATAGTCGTGCTTATTATGTCGATGCAGAAGATAAAGTGATTAGGCAACTGACAGCCGACCATAGCTTCGTGCAAGCTCTAGTTGATGCAGGGCACATCACGGATGAAGAAGCCGCGATTCATCCTATGAAGAATGTTTTGTATCGTGCATTAGGACAAGCCGAAGACCTCGATGTTGATGTTATCCCTGATGTGCGGATTCACGCAGGAGACCGCCTTGTACTCTGTAGTGATGGCTTGACCTTACACGTTGAAGCCGATGAGATTCTCGATACTGTTCTTGCCTCTGATGACCCCAATATTGTATCAAACAAACTCGTTGAACTGGCTAATGAACGGGGTGGCAAAGATAATGTCAGCGTAATTGTTGTGATTGCTGATTTGATCGAAATCGAAATTTCCGAAGATGAAGCAGAAAATCAACTCAATATACACATTGGTAGCGATGATGAACCGACAGTGCCAATGAATCCCGATTATTTAAGCGTTACCCGTATCAACAAATCACTCGATAATTTTGATAATAATGATGACCCCTTCGCTACCCAAGAGACTCCCTCGGCTGGTATCTATGGTGAAGGTAGCGATAGTTTTGATACGCTATTTTGATTAACTAAACTCTCTTTTTTCATAGTAACAGATAAACGTAAAAAGTCGCCCAATTTGGACGACTTCTTTTTGATTTACTTAGTTTGGCGATAGTTTAGCAATCAGTGCTAGCGACATCTTGTCCGTTGTACACGATGTAAGCACGATAGTTAGAGTTCCCAACTTGACCAAAGCGTTGGTTGGCATTGAGGAAACCTTGGTCATTCATGGTGCGTGTTTGGCTGTATGTGGTCGAGCCAAAACGTGTTTCGACCAAGAATGAGCTATTCGGTTGACCTGTCACATTGAAGAAGACTGTCGCGCCTTCATTCTGGAAGTAATTACAGGTCAATGATACGACCTCAAATGGTACTTCTGTTGGAGCAGTTGTGGCTGTGGGTGGTGCTTGCGTTGGTGATGTATTCGTCGGCTGTGTCGTTGCCTCAGATGATGTGGTAGCTGTTGGTGACACTGTGGTTGCTGTTGGACTATCACCTGTGACTTCTTCGGTAGTTTGTGGGGCTGGTGCATCAGGGACAGGTGGGGCTTCTACAAATGCCAAATTATCACAATTACCTGTTAGTGTGACGACACTGGACGCAACCCATACGAATTGACCGTTATATGTGCCGTAGTACCATCCGTTATTTTGACCTGTCACGATGACTTGACCATCACTCGTCAAAGATGCAAGGGCATTGTAATTTGTACCAGGACCACTGCGTAAATTGACACCATTGCCCACTGCGACGCATTGATTGGGGTCACTTGGTGTTGTCGGTGCAGTCGAAGCAGAACTGCTGGTGCTTCCTGATGGGGATATTTGAACGCTTGTACCAACCGCAGGGTCAACTGCACCAATGATGATGGTTGTCTCCGTTGAGGATGCTGGGATAGTAAATGTGATAGATTCCAAGCCACCTGCAATGGAAGCTAAAACAGTGCCATCGGCTGTGATAACTTGCAGTGTAAAGTCCGCGTTAGGACTAGAAATCGTGATTTGTTGTGGGACATCTGGATTAGCTGGTACAGCAAAAGCCTGTTCAGGGGTATCAGGCGCAACAGAGGCATCGACTGTTTCTGTGAGTGGTGTTGCGATGACGGCTGGTGAGATAGTTCGTATCAAGCTAAATGACCCTGCAACGTTATCAAGACTACTGACAGTGACAATGTACAATTCAGTGCTGGTGAGGCGTGCGCTGATGCGTGTGTCATTGCTCATCGGTGTTAAGGGGTCGCCATCACTGAAGGCAATCGGTTGACCACTGCTACTGGCGAGTGCAATTGTGGGTTGTACACCTGTACTACCAATCGCATAAAGTGTCACAATTTCATCAGCATTACCAGAAAAAGTATAAATAATCGGTGTGCCGTTGAATGTTTCCGTCACGACTGTGCCCGCAGGTAAATCACCACCCTGCGCGGAAGCAACCAAGACGGTACTGAACAAAGCAAGCACCATAATAAGAACACGGAATAGCATTTTCTTCGACATAGCATCTCCTACGATGTAAATAGACAAACGTCCAAAAAGACGGATGTTCATTGTGAGGGGAATTAAAATTTTCGGCAACTTAATATCGAAGCAAATTATACGAAGTTTGAAGATTGTAGCATTCACTAATCGTAGAACAACTATTTACACATGCTTCATTTTGGCTATTATAGGGTGCATCATCCTCAAGAAAGCAGGGTACTGTTATGTAGTTGTCATCACACATGAATGAATTTAGTCGTGCGGGATTTTTTACGGAAAATCTACGCGATGTTTGCTTATTCACACAGTAAGCCATTCACATGATGACACTAAAAACAGAAAGTTACTCCAATATGCCAACCATAAAAGGCAGTAAAATTACCCTGCGCCCATTCCGCGCTGATGATGTTGAAGCCGTGCTTATCGGCGACGATGAAACCAATCGTCTGACAGGCACACACAATAGCGCATTCACTCGTGAACAAGTTGAACGCTACGTTGCCAATTTTGCCGAAGATGATAGTCGTGTCGGTTGGGTGATTGCTGACTCCGATTCGGACAATCTTGAGGCACTCGGCGAAGTCATTATCCTTGATATTGATACCAATAACCGTAGTGCATGGATTCGCATTGCGATGTACGGTATAGATAAGGTCAACCGAGGCTACGGCACAGAAGCGATGCAATTGGCTGTTGCTCATGGCTTTACTGAACTCAAACTCCATCGGATTGCGCTCGAAGTCTATGCCTTTAATCCGCGTGCGATTCGTGTTTACGAAAAAGTTGGTTTCCAACGCGAAGGTATCTTGCGCGATGCACTCTTCTGGGATGGCGAATATGTTGATGCCATCGGCATGGCAATCCTTGAAGATGATTGGCGTGCGCTGAACCAAAGCTAACATAACAGGGCATCGGGCATGTGTTCGATGCTCTAATCTACAATATAGATTGTGTGTCAATTACTATTTTTCTTGTTGATAGAGAATTTTCTACTTGGTCCTACTGTTAAGTAATTATTGTCAGGGCGATGTATAAGCCAATATGGAAGGTCTTCATATTGGTCATCCTCACATGTTGGAATTATTCTAAATACTGTTTCATCATCAAATTTTAGATTTAATTGCAATGTGTCATAGTCTACGTTGATGGTTGCAACAGATTTTTTGTTCAATTTTCCCAGAGCATTTACGATAATTTGCTCTGTGCTAGGGTTCTCGATATCTAATCCTTGTGTGTTAATCAACACTTGTTCATTGGAATCCGTGAGTATAAAGTTTGTACCATAAGTGTTGATGAACCAAGTTCCAAGAATAGATTGACCAAAGCTAATGGATTCACCAAAATCTAGTATATAAGCACCTCCATAACTCTTTGTGATTTTCCAGCATATTTGATCGATAAGAGGTTTAATAAATGTGTTTATCTCGTTTAACGTGGATTCATTATCTATAACACTTTGTTTCGTATCGTTCGTCACTGATAATTACTCGACTTTCATGAGAACTATAACTACATTATTAGTTTAATAGCTGTATCAGACACCGACACAACCCCCGCTCTCTTGAATATATTTAATATGCTATTACTGATAGACCTTCTTTATCACCCCCAATTCATAGGGGTAATATCTTAGAAAATTTACGCATTTCATTTATAGAATCTATCTCATGTTAAAAAACCGCTAGCTATCCCACACGGATTCAAAACCTTGTGTATAATGTTGACATCGCATTGACACTTTTGATTGGTAGAGATGCTTACAATGCGGTAAACTTACAGCTTATGAACCGTTTCATTTATTAACAGTCAGTGGGATAGTCGCTTATTATGTCAGAACGCCCTGAAAACCCCCAAAATCAAGACCTTACCCCATCGGGCGGATGGCATTCGCCCAGCGGTGCAAGCCCTTGGCAAGAACCCGAAACCCAAGTGCAAGAACGGGTCGCATGGCGCGAAATGTCGGCATTGCCAGAAGAACTCGACCAAGAACCCGCCGAACAAGGCATGTGGCATCGTCCAGATGATGACGACACCATTTTCACAGATGAAGATATTGTCGAAGTGAGCGATAAGCCACGCGAAGTCGCTGCGACTAGTCCTGTTGCCTCAGTGCGTCCTGAAGATTTAATCGCCGAGATTATCGGTGGTACGCAACGCCAAGCTAATGTTCCTAATCCCGAAGATTTTGACTATGGCTCATCCAGTGATGACGAGGATGCAACACAAGCAGCCGATGCCATTCAAGCAGGCGATACGCTACTGGTTGACGAAGTTCCCTTCGATGATGATGAAGAAGGCAATACCAGCATCAGTGCGATGTTGGCGTTGGCTAGTCTGGCACAAGGCGATGAAGACGATTTCGCTGGTTTGAACGCTGCCGATTTAACGCCCACTGAACGTGCCATGTTCAATGTCGCCTCCAACATCCAAGATGAGATGGATTCGCAACAATTGAGCGAACCAGACATCCCAGAAGATGCGACTGTCACAATGGAAGACACCAGCGCACAACCTGCCAGTCAAGCAGAAGATTATGCGCGTCAACAGTTAGAGCAACTCAATCAACAAAATGAGGGCGATAGTCAGCAATTTGGTGGTTTCGGACAAGAACAAGCTGTTCAAGAACCCCAATATTCGACTGCTGAAATCGAGCTAGCGCAACAATTCCGTGAGACACAACGTCAAGCAGGAGTCTTGCGTCAGATGCAAGCGCAAGGTCAAATTGACCCCCAAGAATTGCAAGCACGTCTGCAACAACTTGCGATTTATGATGAACAAAATGGCACATGGTGGAATATCGGTGTCGAAACCAATACATGGTATCGCTATAACAACCAAACAGGCGCATGGGATGAAGCGCAACCCCCTGTTCCGCTAAATATTGGTCAAATGCGAACCGAAACAGGCATTGGTCAAACAGCACCTGATGTCATGCCTGATTCTTTGCCATATTTGCCTGATGATGGCAGTCAAACACTGGAATTCAGTGACCAAGATACACAATACGACCCAACAGATTATTACACAGCACAAAATAATTACAGCAATCAATACGGTGCAGACCCTTCGCAAGCGGGATATTCACCACCACCTGAAGTTGACCCCAACTTGACGATGGTTGGTCCGAGTGCTGATATGACTCAGATTGGGCTTGACCCAACCTATCAGAATTTCCCACAAGTTGACCCCAATGCCACCATTCAAAGCGACCCGTTCGCTAGTGGTGGACAAAACACAATGCCATCAGCTTCATTAGGTGATTTGGTTTATGATGATGGCTACGAGAATCAAGGCATTCCACAAGCTGAACCCGCGCCACGAGACACAGGTTTCACAGATTATGGCGCAGAAGTTGCTACGCCTACTGTCGATGATATTGAAGGCGAAGCGAACAATCGCGTACTGGCTTTCATCGGCATTGGAGCGTTTGTCATTGCTGTATTCGGTATTTTGCTCTTTGGGGGTGTCTTCTTATTAGCTCAGAACCAATACAATCAGGTTATCAATGAGTGGCGTGATGAAATTGATGCCCTCGGCACAGCCGATTTCGACTTCCAAACCGCAACGATTCTCGCGGCAGATAACAATATCATTGCTGAACTAACAGGCGAAGAAGGCGCACGGACAATTGTCAGCATTGAAAATGGCGATGTGTCTCCTTTCTTTGTTCATGCCATTGTTTCTTCAGAAGACCCAACGTTCTATGAAAATTCTGGTGTGTCGTTCTTAGCGATTTTGCGTGCTTTTGTACAGAATTTCCTCGCTGGCGAAGTCACATCTGGCGCGAGTACCATTACGCAACAAATCGTGCGTGACCGTGTTCTCGGTAGCAATGTCGTTTCGCTAGACCGTAAATTTGTCGAGGCATTGGTCGCAATCGAAGTGGCGAATACCTACAGTAAAAACGAAATTCTTGATATTTACATCAACGAATTTTTCTACGGACAACAATCCTATGGTGTGGAAGCGGCTGCTGAATTTTATTTCGATACAACGGCTGCCGAGTTAAATGCTGCGGAATCCGCGACATTAGTTGGCTTATTGCCAAGCCCATCGGATACCAACCCTGTTGTTGCGCCAACAGTCTCGTTCAGCAATATGCGTGTGATTTTAGACCGCATGGAAGAAGCTGAGTGCTTGAACTTCCAGCATGGGCAATGGTCAGCGCAAGGTGTCCCATTCTGCTTCAACGAGAATTTGCGCGTTGATGATGGTCGTGGTGGCGAAACATTGCTCTATCGCAAAAATCCTGACGGAAGCTATGGTGGTTTCCTCTCCTTACAAATTGCAGAAGTCGAAACTCGCCGTTATACGCCACGTCAATTGGATATTCTCTATCCACACTTCGTTTACTATGTGCTGGCAGAAGTCGATGCAGCCTTTGGTAATGGTGCGTACACTGAACGTGGTTTCACGATTCAAACGACATTGATTCCACGCATTCAGAACACTGCGGAAGCTGCTCTGGAACAAGGCGTTGACCAATTTGCGCTCAATGGTGTGCGGACAGGTGCAGCTTTAGTGCTTGACCCACGCACAGGCGCAATTGTCTCGATGGTCGGTAGCCCTGACTTCAACGATGAAGACATTGATGGTCAGGTCAATAACACAGTGACTCTACAACAACCAGGGAGCGCGATTAAGCCTGTTGTCTATGCGATGGCATTAGCAGGCACACCAGAAGATGGCTATCTGACACCAGCTAGCATTCTGTGGGATGTCCCGACACAATACAACATTGATGGTACAGTCTATGCGCCTACGAACTTTGATGGTCGCTTCCGAGGTCCTGTAGCTCTGCGTTATTCACTCGCACAGAGCTTGAACGTGCCAGCGATTAAAGCCTACATTCAATTTGGCTCACTAGATTTTGTCAATACAGCCACTGCAATGGGGATTGTCTTCGACCAACCGAATGACGATTTAACACCGACTTTTGGCTTGCCAACAGCGATTGGTGCAACCGAAGTCACCCTGATGGATTTAACCCAAGCCTACAGTGTGATTGCCAATGATGGTGCATTTGTTGAACCGTATAGTGTCGAAGCAATTGCAGAACGTAACACCGATGGCAATGAACAGCTGGTCGAGTTGATTAACAATCTGGTGCGCCCAGAACAAACGCAAATTTTAAGTCCACAAGTTGCCTACTTACTGCAAAATATCTTGAGTGATGATGTTGCACGGTCAGCAACCGTCAATGGCACGCCATCAACATTCCCTGCAAACAGCCTCATCAGTGGTAGTCGCTTTGGCTTGAACGATCAAGGTCAAGTCGCTGCCAAGACAGGCACAAATAACACAGCAGTGAATAATCAACCGAGTCGCTTATGGACAGTCGGTTTCACCAATAATTACAGTGTTGGTGTTTGGCTAGGGTCACTTAATCAAGCAACACCGCTCACAGGACAAATCACAGGTTTCCGAGGAGCAGCTCCTGTTTGGGAAGCGATTATGCGCGAAGCAATCAATGGGCAAAATCCTGGTAGCTTCGATACACCAAGTGGTGTTGTCCAAGATGCTGTTTGCCAATTGACAGGCACACTCGCACCACAAAACGCAACCTGTCCGCAAAGAGTGACTGAAATTTATGCGCAAAACCAACCACCACCTGCTCAGGAAGATGGCTTCGTCGCGGTCGTGCCAATTGATAGCTGGACGGGTCTACGCTCAAATCAATGGTGTCCTGAAAATGTGGTGACAGAAACCTTTGCCAATATCAGTGATCAATTCGCGGTTAATTGGTTGAATACAACGACACAAGGTCAAAATATCTTGAGTTTGCTTAACTTACCAGCGAATTTGCCACCGCCACCGACCAATGAATGTCAGCAAGGGCAAGCGTTACCAACGGTACAAATTAATTTCCCACAAGAGAACACAACCTTGGAAGGCATTGTTGCGGTTACAGGTCAGGTTAGCACAGCAGAATTACAACGCTGGGAACTGCAAATCTCAGAAGTTGGCACGGATAACTTCCGTTCGATTATGCCACAAGCATCGACTAGCCAAATTCCAACGGCAGGGTCAATCTTATACGAATGGGATTCGACTACGGTACAAAATGGTGCGTATATCTTACGCTTGGCAGCATTCTCGCAAAGTGGTGGCTTCATCTTCCGTGAGGTACGTGTAACGCTCAATAACCCTGAGCCAACCCCTGTACCACCAACACCAACGCCGTTCGTGATTGAACCTGTTGATCCAATTCCATTTGATGAGTTACCAACATCAACACCTGACCCTATCAACAATCCATAAGTCAGATGCAAATGAATTAATTTTCAACTACAGAAGCGGTCTCACCATGAGGTCGCTTTTTTATTCACATCTTTACAGAACTTATGTTCTATTGTAAGCTGTAAGTACCTTGATTATTGTTCAACCTAAGTGAGTGTCAGTTGTAGAGCTACTATTCTCTTGCAAACCTACAATCATGTGTATTACGTAGTTATAATGATACTGATAGTACAGCATACACATAATTAGTGTTGACGAAGGAAAAAATCAGATGAAACAGATACTTCTCGCTGTCGTAGTGTTGTTATCATTAATCGCTAATCCTTCCAGTAAAGCACAACGCACATCTGTTAATAATCTTGTGGCACTCTCACGTCTAGTAGGATATTTGCAGTATTTTCACCCTTCAGACACAGCAAAAGATGTTGATTGGCAAGCTGTCATCATTGCATATCATGCCTCTGTTGAGAACGCACAATCTCCCTCTGAACTTCAAGATGTTTTATTTCCAATTTTGATTGCCTACGCCCCAACAGCGACAATCAGCATAGATGGAGCGTTCGTTCAAGTTGATATACCAGACATCAATGAGGCGACAGGAGTTCGGCAGTGGGTACATACACCGCTCTCACAATTCGATAATCCGTCTCTGCCTATTTATGAGCCTATCGCATTTACACAAGCGATTGATGAGGGTATCTTTGCTCGTACTGCCACATTTCAGCGTTCACTTGGTGACGATGGGATAGAAATAGACATTCCAATTCATGACCCACGTCAAGCATTTATCCTGCCACTCAATGATGATTTGACTTTGCATCTGCCTCTATCCGTATTTGTAGATGAAACTGGCTCATTACCATCTGTTGATGCTGATACGATACCGTCCTTACCATCGTCTGCAGACTATTCCCTTGATGATATTGGCTTACGAATTGCAATAATTAGCCACACATGGAATTTTGTGCAACATAATTTTAGTTATCATGAGGTGCTAGAAACTCGCTTTGATTTCAATTGGGAAACAGCACTCTATGATGGTTTACAAGGGGCATTAGAAGCAGAATCGACTTTTGAGTTTTACCGTGCCTTGCAAGCGATGACATCAACAATGAATGATGGACACGGGTCTATCATCTTACCTCGTGACTTGAGCGGGGAGTGGATTGCACAGGGCTTAATCGCAGGGCAAGATTATCTGCCATTTACATGGAGTATGATTGAAGACCAATTGACTATCACGACCACATTTGATGGTAGCCCCTTGAGCGAAGGCGATGTTGTGCTCACTGTTAATGGTATATCCCCATCGGATTATCTCGCTGAGGAACGGCGCTATATGTCGCCGACTAATGGGTATGATACCTTTCAACTATTAATCAATTTACTCAGTGCGAGAGGGCAAGATACCGTCGAACTGACGGTTGAACGTTATGTATCAGGAGATATTGAAACACTATCCGTTGCGCCAAGTAATCGTAATTTAACGAGACTGAGTGAGTTTGATGAACACGAATATCGTCCACAGACATTTGCACAATTAGGAGATGATATCTATTACATGGATGCCACACGGATGAGTGAGGCAAATTACATCAGCGCAGCAAATACAATTGAGGATGATTCCGAAGCGTCTGGCTTGGTTATTGATTTGCGAGGCTATCCAGTGGATGGGATGCCCTTACGCTTGCTTGGTTCAATAGCTGGTCGTGATTTAGCGAGTGCGCCTTTCCTCATCGCTGTGATAACACAACCCAATCATGACGATATACAATTTTATCAAATCGATACATCACAATGGATACAAGCTGGGCGTTTTGACTTACCTGATGATGTCGCGTTCATCACCAATAGCCAAGCAATCAGTTATTCAGAGAGTATTCTTGGCATTGTTGAAGGCTACCAACTCGGTCATATTGTCGGCGAATCAACCGCAGGTGCAAATGGCAATGTTGCGATTGAAACACTTGGTGGGGGATTACGCTTAATATTTACCTCCTTACATGTGACCAAATTCGATGGCAGTCCTTTATATACCGTTGGTGTAATACCGACTATCCCCGTAGAACGGACTCGTGAAGCCGTTGCGAATCGAATCGATGAGTATTTACTCGTAGCGTTTGAAGCCGTTGGAGGCGAAACACTCAATCCATTGCCTTAAATTTGTTTTGCTTGCCAAGTTCTAACGCAATCGCAAGCAACAAAATCTGTCTTTTCTGCGTACACTATTGATAAGCACAAGTTCTCTTATGGGTGATTACTAATGATTCTCATTCAGCGTCTTCGTTTCCTCAATTTTGGTGTCATCGCCGTGATATTGATACTCTGTCTGTTCGCTTATCCCTTTACAGCGAACCTTGCAATGCGTTACTTGCAACCGCGTCCGATGGGCAATGGCGACATCGCGCCCCTGTTTACCGACCAAATCCAATATTGGGAACGCGACATCATGCGCTGGTCAACGGCATATCAAATTGACCCGAATTTGATGGCGACCATTATGCAAATTGAATCCTGTGGACACCCAACGGTGGCGAGTCCTGCGGGCGCACAAGGTCTATTTCAGGTGATGCCCTTTCACTTTGCTTCGGGCGAGAATATGGTTGACCCTCATATGAATGCCTATCGGAGTGCGAATTTTATCCGTGAGTGTACAGGCTATGCCAATGGTGATGTCGGGCTAACGCTGGCGTGCTATAACGGCGGACCATCTGTGACATGGCGCAATTTTGATACATGGGCACACGAGACACAACGCTATTATGTTTGGGGGGTGGGCATTTATCAGGATGCGAGTGCCTACCAAGAAAATAGTGACACCCTCAATGAATGGTTACGTGCTGGCGGACAAAATTTATGCAATCGCGCCAGCATGGCACTGAGTTTACGCCTACCGTGAGATAATGGCTTTTGGAGCAAACTTACTCCGCCTCACGGAAGGGCAACTGCGCCAACTGTTCGACAATATCGACTGTTTCCACACTGACCTGAATGACTTTTTCGACCAAATTGACAATATAATGAGGGTCGTCACTGTAGCCATTCGGGTCACTGACAATGCCACTGCGCTTATCGGTCTTGACGCGATATTGGTCAACAATCCAATCCAACGCACTGCGATTGCCCAAGCGATAGGCAAAGGCTTTTTCGGGGATGCCTGTTAGGGTCAAAAATTCATTGTATTTGAGGGTATCATAAACCTTGTAATTGCCATTTTCGGCATCGCGCTTCTTACGCGGACGCATCTTCTCGACACGCCAATCCGTTTGCATATCCTCAGTTTCGACCCATTCCAGCGGATAAGGCTTGTGGGTTTCATAATTCAGATGAATCTCCGCCAATTGCTTGCCCGCCTGCGAGAAAATCCAAAAGCCACCGCTTTTCAAGTCCCTCTCCACTTGTGGGGAGGGATTTTCAACCGCTTTCGGCACAAACGGAATCCTCGGCAACTCGCGCTTCAGATTATCCGCATACCGCTCCCGATAATCAGGATGATGCAACAAACCATACACATAATAGAAAATATCCCATTTGCTGATGCTCTCATCCCCATACTGACTACGGAACTGCGCCAACGCCCAATCCGTGATATTCTCGCGACGGTTACTGCCATCCTCATCGTAGACGTAGAAGGGGAAGCATTGAGTAGTACGACCACCAACGGCATATTCTGCTGTATTTTCCACCATTTGTACAACAAACGGAACTTGTGAATGATTAGTAACGCATATGACTTTATTATCAGGTATACTTTGAATCGGAGGGAAGAATCTATGTTGTTGATAACGTCTTTGAATAAGTAGATTCTCAAAATACATAAACTTTTTCGTAAATGGACGATAACAAGCTAGCCGAAAAAACTCCGTCGAAAATTCTAAAGTCTGACCAGTAGTTAGCGCATCTTTTAATCTATCTGTCCACTTAATAAAGCTAGGCTCATTGTTTACAAAGTTATCGATATCGCTAGGCTTGGGATTGGTTTTCTGATATCTGAAAACTTCATAATTGTAGTTATCAATGTGCTTTCCCATTTTCTTATTTAGATTTCTTGTGTGAAGGCTAATACCCAGTCATCGCGAGCAGTTAAAGCACCTGCACCATATAATTTAAAGATAGACTCAGCTTCACCACGACTTGCTCTTTTGTCTTCTTTACTACCAATTGGCAGATAATCTTCAAATTCGTTGGCGAATTCTGATAACAACCAAGTATGTTTACTATTTGGTTCTAGCTCTTCCCATTCGACAGTATTCAAAGAATTATGTCTACCTGCTTTCTCAACATGCTTCCTTAAAAAGCTGAGTTTATCTTGTCTCGTCCAATATTCACCTAATCTGTAATAATATAGCTTAGATGATTGATATGATTTCTTTCGTATTGCAACAGTAATTCCAACACCTGTCTGAATCCCAAAGACGTTGTGTGTTGTTCCGCTTAATTTAGAGTTTCGTCGTACATTACCATGTAAATCTAAATGGTAAATTCTTTGGAAATCTTGGAATAGATGTTTTCGCATGCCATCGAACGAACCTAAATCGACGAAACTATTATTTGTCACGTAGCAAATAACACCATCATTATCGCCTAATCTATCGCTTGCCCAACGAAAGAATTTAACTACAGGGTCATACAATGCTCTGTTAAGTGTCGCAGTTGAGTCTTTTCCGTATGTTTGTCTAACTCTCTCATCAATCACATCATAACTACGATTTTTATTGTTGTCATTTTCGTTAACTTGAGCAATGTTATACGGTGGATTGCCAATAATCACGGTGATGTCGGTGTTCTGTTGCCGTTGCACCCGTGCGCTGTTCTTCTCAGTGAACATACCTCCTAAAAGGTTTTGGGTCATGCGACCATCCGCAGTATCAACTACTCTTTTAGCTAAATCCAGCGTATCGACAAACGCCAGCCCTTCAAAGGGTTCGTATTCGCCTTCAAGGTCATAATATTCATGCTCAATATTTAACGAGGCGATGTAATACGGCATCAGCATCACTTCATTGGCAAATAAGCTGTTCTTGTAGAATTGTCGTCGGTAACGCGGATGCACGCGGTTCAGCAAATTGATGATGAAATTGCCTGTCCCTGTCGCAGGGTCAAGCACTGCTACGCCATCTTCGCCTAACTTTTTGCCGAACTCATCCTGTAGCACTTCTTCGACAGCGGCACACATAAAATCCACAATCTCTTGTGGCGTATAGACAATCCCATGCGTATCAGCCGTCTTGACACTATAGCCCTGAAAAAATTGCTCATAAACGGTGTTGATAAATTCTTGCTTCTCTTGGAAATTTTCCGCAAGGCTATTGGCAGCCCCTTCAATCGCATCGTAAAAGGTATCCAAACTTTGCTGAAAATCACTGCGGTCAAAGAGTGGACTAGTCAGCGCGTCAATCACATCTTCGACTTTGTTAGCAATCACATTGCGTCGTGTGAAATCACGCTGGAAGATATTGCGAATCAAGCGTTCCGTTAGCAGATGTTGAATCAGCATCTCGTTCACGGCTTCTTTGCTGATATTCGGATTCAAGGAATTACGGCATAATTCCATGAAGTCTTCAAATTCAGTGCGGAACTTAGGATTACTTTTGTGGTTGTCATCAATTTTTTGCTTGAGTTCGCCCCCAATATCAGGGATAACATCCGCGAACCAATCCACTGCTTTATCAAATTCTTCAAACGGCTCCATCTCATGATTGAAGAAGCGCGTCAACAAATATGCCAACGCATCGCGGTCACGCACATCAGCCGTCGCCACCTCAATGCCATCTTGTATCAAAATCGCCTGTGTCGTGTCTTCAAAGATGATGTTGCCAACAGGATATTCTTTCGCGCGTTTCTTGATAATTTCTGTGCTGAGGTCATCACCTTCATCTTTGGCTTCCCAATACCCGCGTGGCAAATTCCCCTTGCCATATAACACCCCATCCAAGCGAATCCGATGATTTTTGCGTCGGCGTGTCACTTCCTCCGCCAATGTCCAACTGCGAACCTTCGCCGTCTCTTCCAATAGCGCACTGAATGCCCGTCGTGTGCTACCTTCCGTTTTCAGCTTCAAATTGCCTTTCAGCGCGCCCAATCGCGCATAATAATTATCAAAGGCACTATCATCCGCTTTAATCTTCACATCACTCATCGCAATAATCCTAATTTCAAGTCTCCCCTATGCAGTGGGGGAGATTTAGAGGGGGATAAATTATGTAACACCCCTTATCAAGCCCCCTCTAAATAATCGAGGGGATTTAGAGGAGAATAAACTATGTAATACCCCTCAATTATAACACGTAAAAGCCTCCCCTCCGCATTGAGAGGATGTGTAATCACATCAAACACCAAAGATCACAACTTGGGTTTCGTAGGGACGACATTTTTGCCGATCACATGCTAATCTCAAAAATCCCGAACATATGACCGCTCATATGCACAACACCCGATATGCAATCTGTGCTACTCTTGAGATACGCATGTTAACAATCTGTCAATTATGGTTTCCTATTGGTGTCCGCGATACAGAGGGTGTCTGCGGATATATCATTAGGGGTGAGGTCAAAACAAACCAAAAACCAACGGAAACTTTTACTTTTGGGAGTATAGCACCAAAATCACCCCAAAAACGCTTCAATCAGGCGATAACGTTATGCCTTTACTTTGGATTTTCCAACCTTGAGGGCATTCGCACTATAAACCATCGTCCCTGCGAGGCACATCACCACGATAAACGATAAGCGCAAATTGGTCGCATCGGCAATGAAGCCAATCACAGGCGGACCCACCAAAAATGCTGCATAGCCAATCGTCGCCACACCAGCGATGCCTCGCCCAGGTGGAATATTCGGCAATTTACCAGCAGCACTAAACGCCAACGGAATCGCTACCGCTAGTCCTAAGCCAGCCACCATAAAGCCGATGATGGTTGTCCAGACATTGGGTACTAAGAGGGCAACTCCCACGCCCAGCACAACTGCAATCCCTCCTGCGCGGACAACACGCACCGCACCTAAGCGTTCGGTCACAGTGTCGCCAGCGAAGCGCATCACCACCATCGATGCCGAAAATGCAGCGAGTCCGAAGGCAGCCAATGCTTCACTTGTGCCCACAATGTCGGTTAGATAGAGCGCACTCCAATCAATCAATGCGCCTTCACTCAAGCCAGCCGCGAAAGCCAGCGCACCCAATCCCCACAAGGCACGCGGAGGCAACTGAAAAGTCGGTTCGGTATCGGCGGTGTCTTGTTCGCCATCAATGATTAAGAGCCAGCCACGCACGATAATCATCAGCAGAATGAACAGCACAGGCACAATCAAGAAGTGTTGCTGAAAGCTAATGTTCGCACCCGCAAAACCCGATCCCATCAACGCGCCAGTGGTCAAGCCCACACTCCAAAAGGCGTGAAACGAATTCATAATCGGCTTGCCATAACGTCGTTCGACTTCGACCCCTTGAGCATTCATGGCGACATCAGTAGTGCTATTGAAGAAACCCAAAAAGAAGAGACTGGCGGATAAGGTCAGTAGATTGGTCGAAAAAGATACCACCGCTAACGAGAGCGCAAGTCCTATCGCACAATAGAAACTGACAGCTTTGCTCCCAAAACGGGCGATGAGCTTGCCTGTAATCAACAAGCCAAAAATCACCCCAAAGGATGAGACCATCAGTGCCAATCCAAGCAGACTTTCGCTCAGATTCAGCGTCTCTTTGACATCAGGTATACGGGCGACCCAGTTAGCAAAAATTGCGCCAACGGTGAAAAATGTAACAGAAACCGCAATCCGTGCGAGGAAGAGTCTTCGTTGCTCAGATTGTGCCATGTGCGAACCTCATCTGTGCTGTGTGCATCGCATCAGTGTAGTGGATTTTGCGATTTTTCTATAGCACCACTTGGCACAAATTGGCGTGATGTCACCCGTAACGATAAGCCATTTTCTGGGCGTAAGGTGAACGCTGCGTTGATTGGGCGCATGGTCGTATCATCTGCTAAGGAGAGGCAAAATTGCTGTACCATCATCGTCAGAATCAGGCGTGCTTCGAGCATCGCAAGCTGATTGCCGATACAAATACGTGCCCCGCCTCCAAATGGAATATAAGCATAACGCGGATAATCGCCTGAGTCAAAGCGACTCGGCTTGAATTCTAATGGCACATCCCACCAACGGGCATCACGTCCGAGTGTCCAAGGGGAAATCAGCAGGGTACGATTCGCTGGCAGGTGATAATGACCTAGTGTTGTTGCTTCCGTTGTCCAACGAGAAAAGCCCCATGCTGTTGGATACAGACGCAGTGCTTCTTTGATGATATTTTCTGATGAAGGCAATAGGGCTAAATCATCATAGCTAATCGGACGATTACCAACAACCGATGCAATCTCATAAGCAAAATCTGTTTGTAACTCAGGATGTTGAGCAAGGGCATAGCTGGCAAAGATAATCGCATAAGCGGTGGTTTCGTAGCCTGCCCCGAAAATCGTTAGTGCCTCGCGGATAATGTCGTCATCATCCAACATACCGCCTGAGTTGGCTTGAGCATCTAACAGTAGAGCGAGTAAATCCTCATGATGCTCATTGCTAGCACGGCGTTTAGCGATGATGTTTTCAATCATCTGGCGTAATTGCGATGTATAGTGCTTGATGCGCTGATTGCGTTGTGTCGGCAACCATGTCGGGACTAATCCATAGCGTTCCATCCGACCATACACCAACTGAAATAAAGAAGAAAATAGAGTCCCTAATTGGGCTGTTTCTTGGCTTAATTCTGTGCCGAACATCGTTTTAATTATCACACGCATAGTGATGTTGGTCATGGCATCATCAAAGGAAATGACATCTCCATCGTGCCATGTTGCGAGTTCTTGCTGAGTGTACTCAATAATCGTATCAACGTAATTCGCAATCGTTCGGGCATGGAAAGCAGGTTGCATCAACTTACGGCTATATTTCCAATAATCACCGTTGCTGGTAAAGATGTTTCTGCCTGTAATATCGTACAAGGCGCGTTGAACTAATGGAGGCTTCTGGAATTGTTCGGGTGAGGTGAGAATCGTGCGAACGAGGTCAGGATGGTTGATGCAATATCCCGTTAGTGGACCAAAGCGTATTGCAACGACATCATCTATTTGCGTTGCTTTTTCGAGAAAACGAAGGCTATCAGCATTGAATTGGCGCAAGTTTCCCCAAAGCCAATGACCTGAGACTGTCGGGGGTGTATTGCTGTGCATGATAAACCTCATTGTTTGATTGTGATTTTCTTCACTATACTATATTGTGAATTTTGTCACAATTGATATATCGTATATCCTAATGAGCTATGTTTGGTAAATGCTTATTCTACTTTCGCATCATCAAGCACTTGATGAGCGCGTGCGACAATCTCATCCCAATTATCATAAAATTCAATCGGCTCGCTAGTGATTTTTGCGATAATTTCGCCAAATCGTTCTGCAATGGGGGCAGCGCGATAGACGAGGGTAGCCAGTTCGTTACCGTTGAAGCCTTTTATCAATTTGCCAAGATTCATAGGGAAGGTTTTTAGCTGGCTACAATCCATGATGATGACCACTTTTTCGACACTATCATCTTCTGCCCATCGTTTTTCCATGCTTGCGCCTTGCAGAAATTCATCACTGGTCAGATTCCCTGTATATTGATGATGATAAATACCTTTGGCGATGCGGTGTGATTGAATAGGCATGGTTGCTCCCTCGTGTGTTCATCTAATTTCACTGTTAAGATAGTGTGTCACAAATCAAGATAAAAGGAAAGATAATGCCACCTTTTGACTTTTCGGATTTTCCCATCTTAGAAACTGAGCGTTTGCGCTTACGACGAATTACCACTGACGATAAAGCCACATGGTTAGCGATTTTCCAGAATGACGAAGTACGTCGCTATTTAATTGACTTTGAGGATAATCCTATCTTTGAGGATATGGATGGTATCTTTGATTGGACAAAGATGATTTTTAAACAGAAATCAGGAATTCGCTGGGCAATCACGCTCAAGCCCGATGATACGATGATTGGCTCGTGTGGTTTCCATGTTTATAGTGAGCATCATCGCAGTGCCGAGATTGGCTACGAACTGAGCCATGGGCATTGGCGCAAAGGCATCATGTCGGAGGCAGTGGATGCGGTGCTGGACTTCTGTTTTGAGCAATTGGCTGTGCATCGTATCGAAGCGGATGTGACTGTAGGTAATGAGGCATCGGCTGGCTTGCTGAAATCACTCGGATTCACACACGAAGGCACTTGGCGCGATAAAGTTTATGTACGCGGACAATTTTTCAGCTTGTGGCAATTTGGTTTGTTGGAAGGGGAGTATCCACAGAAATCTTGATGCAAAGCCCCTGAGATAAATAAAACGCAGACAAAATTTATGATATATTATCCGACAAAAATGTTTCAATTTGGTTCTGGAAATCACGAGTAACCTCACCATCACCCAGCCAAATTAAATGTCCGAATTGACTGACAGTGATGAGTTTGGCATTGGGCATAGCTTGGGCTGCATGGGTGGCGTTCTCGTAGGGGACATCGCCATCATATCGACTATGTACGATTAAGGTTGGAACGGTGATGTCTTCTAGTGGTATAGGTTGTAGTGATTGTTGTACATGTAAGTCATTCATCACACCTTCAAAGCGAGGCAAAGCAGGTATCATCGCGTCAGCTAAATCTTGCACCAACTCGATTTGCTGTGTATCTGCCATAATGCGCTCAATATATTGCTTACCTTCTGACATATCATATGTGGTTTCAGTTCGTACAAAATCTTGCAGAGTTAGTTTAGGCAAATGAGTCATCGCTTGATGGATGAGAAAATAGGCTGGATTCTGGAATTGTCGTGTCATCACCAACTTGCCAAGTGTGCTATTGAGTTGCTCATCCGTGAGCGATGTTTGCTTAGTAATTGCTGATAACAGCACCAACTTCGTGATTTTGCTGGGATGACGTAATGCAAATTGTAGAGCAGCAGGTCCACCTGCCGAGACCCCGATAACGATAACTCGCTCAATCTGTAACGTGTCTAGTAGGCTTGCCATCAGATCGGCTTGGGCTCCAGGAGAACCATTCTCGTTTAAAGGTGTGCCAAGGTAGCCTGGACGATTGGGTGTGATAATCTGGAATTTTTCTAACAAATGTGACAACATAAACCAGCCATTATGCCCGACATTGCCACCGTGAAAGTGCAAAATCGTTTGTCCAGCACCGCGTATATCATACTCAATTGTGCCGAGGCGCGTCTGGACAATGACGCTATCTGCCGAAACACGTTTGGCGTGGTAGGCAAGCCAACGACGATACTGCCAATAGAAAATCCCCGTAATTGCAGAGAGTATGAGAAGTATCGCCATCCATAATCTGTTCATGATATCTCACTCAGCAATGGCTGTATCCCAATCATCAACTAAGCGCAAGAGATGCTCGAAATCTTCTACAATAGCATCGGGGGCAAGTACACTGCTCATCAAAGGTGTTTGACCATAATTGACGCGCAGTATGGCTCGCATCCCAATCCCTTGTGCGCCAGCAATATCCGCAGAGATATTGTCCCCAACGAAAAGAGTTTCTTCTGGTGATGTGCCGATTTGTTCTAGTGCATGATAAAAAATCGCGGGGTGAGGCTTGAGATGACCAACATCGGCTGCCGAAATGCGACGATTCTCATGCGGAAAATATTTGAGCAAGTCATGATGAGCGAGTTCAGGGTCACGCATCCACATCGGTTGCCATGCGTTGGTGACAATTCCAATTTGAATATCATCATCAATCAGCTTTTGTAGGGCATCAGGCACATCAGGGAAGACAACGACACCGTTTTCGATACCCCACTCGTAAGCCTCAATGATGTCGCGCATCGTGATAGTGTCATCGGGTGCAAAGCCATACTCCGCGAGTGTTTCTTGTAGCGTATCGACAATTTGTGGTGTGCGTAAGGTCGCACGCGAGTCATCCCATGCTTTGTAGGAACGATTGCGGAAATCATTTGTTAGAGTTTCAACGGTACAGCTTAGAGGCTGTTTCTTATCCGCTAGATATTGATGCACTTTACTGAGATGCAGTTTTTCAGATTCATCCCAACCAATCGCATTGTGCCAATCGATGAGTGTGTTATCTAAATCGAACAAAACGCCTTTGACAGGGGAACTCATGCTTTGACAATTCCTGTCGTTTGGCTGTCTTCTTCTTGGTGATAGACCGTCACTTGTGCTTCTTCCGAACGCCACACTAGCAACATTTTGTCAATCGCACCATCGATACTGCCTTTTGGTGACCAATTAAGGTCGGCTTGGGCTTTGCTGGTATCAAGCAATGTGCCAATACTCATCAGATAGCGTTGGATGGCACTAGTACGCAATTGCAACAAGAAATCAGCTAATGGGCTAGGGTCGCCTGTGCCGAATTGTGCACCAAATTTGTGCATGACTTCATCGGGGGTCAGATTTTCTGTGCTGGCGATATTATAGATGGTGGTGTGTTCCTCATCCTCAGTTTTTTCCGCGATGGCGAGGGCTGCTGATGCTACATCGTCTTCGTGCGCCCATGCCGTGTGGTGCTTGCCATTAGGAATACCCTTGCCATTGCGAAGCGCGTTAGCAACACCTTCACCTGCTTCGTGCGTACCCATGATGTAGCCTGTGCGTAAAATATAAGCTGGTACGCCACCATCTAAGACTGTTTCTTCGGCTTCGTGTAGGCTTGCACCGAGTTTGTTATCGAGTGTGAGATGACCATCTTCAGCAACAGCGTCGTGATGCGTATCACCATAGATAGTTGCTGCACTAAGGTGAATGATGCGGTCAATTTCTGCACGACCTGCTGCCGTCATAATCGCACTTGTGCTAGCTTCGAGCCATGCGAGAACGTCATCATAATCAAGGACATGCTGTGGCATCCCATTGACTACTTGTGGCGCAGCATTGATGATGACATCAGCTTGGCTCATCTGGAGTGCGCTATAGATTGCTTCTTGACGAGTCAAATCTGGGTAGACAGGCAAGCCCCCTGCACGACGAATCCGATATGCCCCCTTGCTACCAAGTTCAGTACTGCCGACAACTTTATGCCCTGCACGCGTTGCTAATTGGACGGTTGCTAAGCCAGCCCCTTGTCCTGCACCTGTAATAAAAATAGTTAATTGCTTTGCGTCTGTTGGTTCAGCCATTGTATTCCCTCATTATTTAAACAATCCATTGCATGATTGCGATGATTTTTGAGTGTATAAGACCTGATTGAATAATACGCTCAAATTATGCCATGAAGGTCATGATGCTTCAACATACATCGTGAAAATCGACACAAAGCAACATTATTTAATCTTGGGATAAATCGCTGAAAAATGCCTCGCGTGTTGTCACAAAATCCGCAGGACGCGCTTGAGTATCATTCGCAATGCCGATGTTATACAGTGCCTCACCATTGAGAGTGACAATTGCACGATTAATTGTCACTTGCTCGAAAATCGTCAAGAAGAATTGTGTCGGGACAATCGATAAAATTGCGCCTCCGACTGCTTGAACTTCACCTGTGAGTGCGACTGTAGCAAGGTCACCTTCGACGGTCAAAACGTCAATATAGAGTTCATTGGCTTGCCAAATATTATCTGCACCAATTAATGTGCCGAGTGCACTCTGCAAATCAGATGAGACATCACCTGATGGGTCAGCTTCGAGTGTCATGCGTCGTAAAACGAGTTGCTCAATAAAAACATAATCATCCTCAGTGGGTGTGATAGCATCAATGCCAAAGGATTGCCAATAAGGGATGATTGCTTCTTGGTCAGCAAGATCAAGCGAAGGTGTCGTAGTGGGGGCATCTGAGACTTGTTCGGTTGGCTCTGGTGATGACCCTAAGTTGCACGCAGACAGGCTAACAATAATGAGTAAAAGCAACGATAGACGCATGTGATTTCTCCCTGAATGTGAAAAGGACGATTATACTATAATCGCCCCAGAGATAGTTACATTATAGGACACTTATTCTGTGCTAGCCGTTCCATCCTCGTTACGCGATGGTTGCTCAACAGGTTCAGTACAAGCGAAAAATTGATAATTCGCGCCAATGTAAAGCTCGTAATCATAGGTACGTTCGGGGTCAGGGTCAGTTTGTACGCCTTCATCAGTCGTTCGCAGGACACTTTGCAAGCGGTCAATTGGGTTATTGCGTGCGAGTCCTGTGTGGTCAACAATTAGGTTGAAGTTGCGTGGTGAAGCAGGTTCACCTGTGATGATCGGACGGAAGCCTTCGCGTTCGATTCGATGGGCTGCCACGTAATCCAACCCTGGGACATTGCTTCCATTGTAAATCGCTACTGTCGGTACACTGGATGCAACCCGTGAGCGTGTGGTGGGCGCAACGACTTGTTGCATCATTTCGGCAACCGCTTCGGGAATTGGAATCAGAATAAAGCGTTGGGCATCATCAGGCGTGTAGCCTTGTGTGACATGCGTATTAATTTTGAAACGATAGTAATCGACATTTGCTGCATCGAGCTCAACGGCAGTCGGTAGAAATTGCACCGCATCCGATAGTGTCATATCGGTATCGACAATGTCGTTGAATTGTTCCCATAGTTGCGGGAAATTTTCGAGCAAACCATCACTACTAATGCGTCGCCATAAAGCCCGTAACACATCTTGCTGACGACGATTGCGGTCAATGTCGTTGCTGGTGCGCCGACTACGAACATACCATAAAGCTGTATCGCCATCCATGTGATGTAAGCCCGCCCACAGGGTGAACATCTCCCAATTATCCTCAACAGTTTTATCGAGGTCAGGCTCTTTGAGTCGCCAATCTTCGATGGTGCAATCAACAGTGATGTCTATGCCTCCAACGGAATCGACTAAATCAGGGAAACTATCAAAATTGACGCGAGCGTAAAAATCAATCTCAATGCCGAGGTTATGACGAACAGTGGCTTTGAGGGTATCAACACCTGTTCCTGCTTCGGCACGTTCGGCGATGAAATGTGCTTGATTAATTTTCATCATCCCATGTTCTGGCACATAAACGTATAAATCTCGCGGAATCGACACAATCGCAATATGGCGTGTTTCCTGATTGACGGAGAGAACCATCAATGTATCGGTCAGCCCAGGGTTGCTCTCGCTGTATTCAGTGGCAGCCCCAATCAGCAAAATATTGGTAATGGTTTGGTCGCCGACATCAATGAGTGGCACAGACTCGGTTAAATCAGGCATATCATCTTGAGCGTGGATGCTCATCCCTAAGCAAGATAAAAGCAATATTATGAGTACGTGTCGCATTCAAGCGTCTTTCTGTGAATTATCATAATCATAGCTGTACCATATCACGACTTTTGTTTTTGTGGATTGACGCTAGCAACACGCGACCCTGATGCTTGCCCTACGGTGAGAAGTCGAAAATTCAGTTCGCATTTTAGCTAACTAATTTGCTAAGCGGGTAACATCTATGATGTTCGCAAAGACTATATGCTGAAATTTATTTTTAAATAATAAAAAAGTTGATAAAAACAGTATTTTATATTCGACATGACTATTAAATAGGACTATAGTGTGATAATCGTATACTGGACTAGTCCAGTAGATACAGGGAGGGACAATCAGTGGGAACAGGGCATTACTTACAACAAACGGT